>JAVJUS010000044.1:0-184032 GCA_040220455.1 Azospirillaceae bacterium | reverse complement strand
CACCCTCTCCAACAAGGCCGCCGGCAAACTCGCCGGCCTCGCCCCGATCGCCCAAGACAGCGGACGACGCTCCGGCCGAAGATCGGTGCGCGGCGGCCGGCGATCCGTCCGCGCCCTCCTCTACGTCGTCGCCGGCGTCGTGCGACGCCACGACCCCGACTTCATCGACTTCTACCAACGGTTGCGCGCCGCCGGCAAGCCCAGCAAAGTCATCCGCGTCGCCCTCGCCCGCAAACTCCTCGTCCGGCTCAATGCCAAAGCCCGAGAGGCCCGCGCTCAAATCGCCCAAACCGCTTGACCCGACAGACAGTCGCTCACCCTATCCCTCTCCCTAAGGGAGAGGGGACGCCAAGGGCGCCGATCGTACCTCGCTGTCCACTGCACGAGTCACTTCACGGATCCTTTCGATGCGGTGACGAAGACAACTGTCCTATTGCGAGCGGCCGTCCGGCTCGACGGGGTGAGGCCGTCCAAAGGGGCGGAGCCGTTGCGCAGCGCCTGGCGGCGCTGGGCAACCTACGAGTGGGCAACCTACGAATGGGCTACCTGCGAAGGTGACAGCGCCCGACCGCTCACCCCGTCGCGATCTCGACCTCCGCGCCGAGGGGCGGGTGGGGCGGGCTGGATGGCCAGGGATAGGCGAAGCCCAGGAGCTGGCGCAGGGTCGGGCTCGCGGTCTCCAGGAAGGCCGGATCCAGGCCGCCGACAAGGTCCTCGATCGGCTTGACGAATTTCGGCAGGAACTCGACCAGGATGCCGGCCCGTCCCTGGTCGGTGTGGTTCGGCATGGCGCAATGCCACGTCGCGCCGAAGAACAGGACCACGTCGCCCGGCTCGCCGGTCATGCGTTCGCAGCTGTCGAAAAACCGATCCTCTTCCGTGGGATAGCGCAAGGTCTTCTGGGAGCCCGGCAGGTAGGCGGTCGCGCCGTTGTCCTCGGTGAACGGGTCGATCAGGATCGTCGCCTGGGCGTTCAGCGGGAAGCTCGCGTTGATCCGCGCCGGGAAGCTGCGCGTCCGGTAGAGGTCCCAGTAGGGGTAGTCGACATGCGGCTCCTGCCCGCGAAAGCCGGGCATGGTGCGTGACGCGCAGATCGAGCCCATGACGAAGTCGGTGCCCAGGAAGGCGCGCATGCTGTCCACGATGCGCGGGTGCTGGACAATGTCCGTGAACGGCCGGCCATGGGCGAGCAGGTTCCACACCCGGCGCTGCTGCAGGGCGTCGTCCTCGTCGCGGTTGAAATGGGACCCGGTCTCGCGGGCATCGGCGGTCTCCCGCCGGATGATCTCCCCGGCCTCGCGGATGGTGGCGGCGTCGAAAACGCCCGGCAGGCGGACCGCGCCGCCGCCGTCGAGCAGCTCGGCCACCACGCCGGCCGGATCGAAGGCCTCGGCGGCGATCGTCTTCATGGCGTTTCTCCCCCGTCGGCGCGCGCTCTTCAGGCGGCACGCTCGTGTATTCGTGGAGGGGATCATATCAGCCCGCAATGGCGCGCGCGCGTTTCGCGTCGTCCGTAGCCGCCGTCAGCCCGTCTCGGCGTCGGCCTCGGCCGGCGCGTCGGCCCGACCGCCGGTCCGCGTGAAGAGGCGCCCCTGGCGGTCGTCGGCGCAGGCCTCGGTCGGCTTTACGGTCCCGTTCGCGGCCGCCGCCCGGGCGTCATGGCCGTTGGCGCCGGCCGGCGCGGGGGCCGGGCCGGCGGTCGCGGTCAGCCAGAAACTGTCCCACAGCCAGGCCTCCGCCCCGGCCGCCAGCCAGTCGAGGATCAGGGAGTCGGAGGGATCGGCGAGCCGCCCGCGCAGATGGGCGGCGTGGTCGGGCGCGGACTCCTCCAGCGATGCGAGCAGGGCCTGGGCCGCGGTGCGCCCCGCCCGGACCGCGCGCGAGCGGAACTCGCCGTCGGTCGCGGCGACCTGGCCGCGCAACAGGTCGATCTCGGCCTGAAGCGCGGCGTTCTCCGCCTCCAGCCGCGCGAACGCCGCGGCCCGGCGCGCCCGGTATCGTGCCTGCTTTTCGGCGTTGGTGAGCGCCATGGCCGTCCTCCGCCGCTCCGCGCCTCGTGCGCCGCCGGCCCGCGACCGCGCGACTCGCTGTCCATTAACCCCTTCTTTCGTAACCGATTGTGGACAGGGCTGATAATTGCGCAGCAGGGAAAGACGGGTTCTTTAGGCGCAACGCATTGGGGAGTCCGTCATTCTGCCGCCCGGGGTACGCCGGGCCGCGCCTCGATGCCGGAGGGCAGGGCGACGCCCTCCAGGACCCGGTCGAGGTCGTCCTGCTCCAGCGTCTCCCGGTCCAGGAGTTCCGCGGCGGCGGCCTCGAGCGTGGGCCGGTTGTGCTCCAGGATCGCGCGGGCCCGGTCGAAGGCGTCGTCGAGGATCGCCTTGACGGCGGCGTCGATGCGCTCGGCGGTGGCGTCGGCGAAGTCCTTCTGCGGCTGGCCGGTCATCTGCTCCAGGAAACTCTGCTGCCGGCGCTCGTAGGCGACCTGGCCCAGCTCCGGCACCATGCCGTACTGCACGACCATGGACCGGGCGATGTCGGTCGCCTTGGCGATGTCGTCCTGGGCGCCGGTCGTGACCGCGCCGAAGATCAGCGACTCCGCCGCCCGCCCGCCGTAGAGGACGGCCAGTCGGTTGCGCAGCTCCGGCTCGCTCATCAGGAAGCGGTCCTCGGTCGGGCGCTGCATGGTGTAGCCGAGCGCGCCGACCCCGCGCGGGATGATCGAGACCTTGTGCAGCGCCTCCGCGCCGGGCAGCAGCCGGGCGACCAGGGCGTGGCCCATCTCGTGATGGGCGACGGTGCGACGTTCGGTGTCGCCCAGCACCCGGCTCTTCTTCTCGAGCCCGGCGACGATGCGCTCGACGGCGCCCGTGAAGTCTTCCTGGCCGACCGCGGCGGCGTCACGCCGGGTCGCCAGGATCGCCGCCTCGTTGACCAGATTGGCGAGATCCGCGCCGGAGAAGCCGGCGGTGAGCTGGGCGATCTCGTCGAAATCCACGTCGTCGCCGACGACGATGTTGCCGGCGTGGACCTTCAGGATGGCCAGCCGGCCCTTCTTGTCCGGCCGGTCGACCAGGACCTGCCGGTCGAACCGCCCGGCGCGCAGCAGGGCCGAGTCGAGCACCTGGGGCTGGTTCGTCGCCGCCAGGATGACGATGCCCGAACGGGAATCGAAGCCGTCCATCTCGCCCAGGAGCTGGTTGAGCGTCTGCTCCTTCTCGTCGTTGCCGCCGCCTGCGCCGCCGCCCGGGCCGCCGCCCCGCGCCCGGCCGAGGGCGTCGAGCTCGTCGACGAAGATGATGCAGGGCGCCTGCTCGCGCGCCTGCTCGAACAGGTCGCGCACTCGCGCCGCACCGACGCCGACGAACATCTCCACGAACTCCGAGCCGGAAATGGAGAAGAACGGCACGCCGGCCTCGCCGGCGACGGCGCGGGCCAGCAAGGTCTTGCCGGTGCCGGGCGGGCCGACCAGCAGGATGCCCTTGGGCTGGCGCGCGCCCAGCCGGCCGTAGCGGTCCGGATCCTTGAGGAAGCTGACCGTCTCTTCCAGCTCGTGCTTGGCCTCGTCGACGCCGGCGATGGTGTCGAAGCCGACGCCGGTTTTCTTCTCCATGTAGATCTTGGCCTTGGACTTGCCGATCTGCATGAGCTGACCCATGCCGCCCTGGTTCTGGGCCATGCGCCGGATCATGAACCACCAGAAGCCGATGAGCAGCCCGATCGGCAGCAGCCAGGACAGCAGGTTCGACCAGAAATCGGTCTCGACCCGGCCGTCATAGGTCACGTCGTGCTCGGCCAGGGCCTGGGCGAAGTCGGGCTCGACCCGCGTGGTCTCGAACCGGGTCGGGCCGCCATCCTCCAGCGGCTCGGCCAGGGTGCCCTGGATGCGCTCCTCGGAGACCGCGACACTCTCGATCTGGCCGTTGTCGAGAAGCTGCTCGAACCGGCTGTAGTCGATGCGCTCGACGGCCATGGTCGCGGTGTAGATCGCCTGTACGACGACGATCACCAGGACCGCGACCAGGAAGTACTGGAGATTGATGCGCTGTTGCCTGTCCAGGAGTCCGCTCCGATCCCGGCGCCGGGAAATCGGTCCGCGCGCCGATCGTCATGGGGGTGACGGTCAGGTGTTTTCGGGCTGCGACCCTGTAAAGTCCCCAGGGCCCCGGTGCGTTCCCGCGACATCCGTGCGCGTGCGGCGTTGCCCGGCCGCCCGGCACCTGCCAGTCTGCCGGCCATGCCCACCCCGCGAGTCCCCGATCCGGCCGCCTCCGCGGCCGGCGCCCCTGACGCCGGCTCGACCCCCGCCAACACCGCGACCCGCCGCCGCGGTGTCCTGGTCGCCGGGGTCGAGGGCGGCATGCTCGTCATGACGCTCGCCATGCTGATCGCGCCGGGCATGGACGCCATCGCCAAGCTGCTGGGGGAAGAGCAGGCCTCCGGCCAGGTGGCCTTCACCCGTTTCGCGCTGCAGACGCTGATCCTGCTGCCGGTCTGCCTGATCGTGGGCGACAGCCTTCGGCCGCGCCTGCTGGGCCTGCATGCCGCCCGCGGCGCGCTGATCGGCATCGCCACCCTGTGCTTCTTCACCGCGATCACGGTGATGCCGCTGGCCGACGCGCTCGCCGTCTTCTTCGTCGAGCCGCTGATCCTGACGCTGATGTCGGCCATCTTCCTGGGCGAGCCGATCGGCTGGCGCCGGCTCTCGGCGGTGGTCGTCGGCTTCGCCGGCGCGCTGGTCATCGTCGGGCCGAGCTGGGACGTCTTCGGCCCGGCCGCGCTGCTGCCCCTGGGCGCCGCGACGGCGCTTTCCGGCTACCTCGTCCTGACGCGGCGGCTGGCCGCCGAAGGCGGGCTCGTCGCGATGCAGGTCTGGGCCGGGCTGTTCGGCGCGCTGGTCCTGGGCGTGGCGCTCGCGGCCGGCGCGGCGACCGGCATCGGCTTCCTGACGCCGTCGGTCCCTCCGGTCGAGGCGCTGGGCTGGATGGCGGCGCTGGGCGTGCTCGCCGCGGTCTCCCACCTGCTGATCGTGATCGCCTTCAGCCACGCCCCCGCCGGCGTGCTGGCGCCGTTTCACTATCTGGAGATCCTGATGGCGACGGCGCTGGGCTATTTCATGTTCGGGGATTTCCCGGGCCTCGCCACCTGGGGCGGGCTGGTCCTGATCGTCGGCGCGGGGCTCTACGTCTTCCATCGGGAGCGGCGGCTCGCCCGGGCGGCGGCCCACGCCCCGACGATCGCGCCGACCTGACGGCCGGACGGCGTCGATACAATCTCTTCGAATTAAGTTTGACAAAAAACTTAATTCCCATTATGGTTGTATTAAAGAACAAGTTATAGGAGAATTTCTATGGTTATTGGTTTTGTCGGTGTTGGCCGCCTCGCCCGATTCATGATCACGGGGCTGCGCCGAAACGGTGACGCTCCCGACATCGTGCTCTCGCCCCGCAATGAGCAGCTTTCGCGAACGCTTTCCGGGCTCGACCGGGTTGAACGCGCACGATCGAACCAAGCGGTCGTGGACGGAGCCGACGTCGTAATTATTTCCGTGCCGCCGATGGTGGCGACCGAAGTCATGTCGGCGCTTCGATTCACGTCCGGGCAAACGGTCATTTCTTGTGTGGCGGGGGCCACTGCGGCCGAGGTGATCTCCTACGTCAAGCCGGCAAATGGCGTCTGTGCAATGCCGATGGGCGCGGCTGATTCTCTGGGCTTTGGCGTGACGCCTCTCTTTCCGGTTTCCCCGATAGCAAGCACGGTACTGGGCCGACTTGGAAGAGTTCGCGATTGTCACTCGCAGCAGGAATTCGGGGTGCTGGCAACACTCGGCGGCGTATCCGGCGCGCTTTTCCTCGTTAGCGAGGCCATTATTGGCTGGTACGTCAAGAAAGGATGCAGCGAGGCGTTGGCGATGTCGCTTTTTGGCCAAGTGTTGGATTCGGCGAGTGCCGTGATCACTGCGCACAATACCTGTGGAATGCGATCGATAATAGACGGTGTTGCGCCACGCAATGGGCTAACTCGCATGGCCGAATCGATGTTGGAGCATGAAGATGCTGCATCGCTCTGGTCCCGGATACTGGATTCCATGCATCAGCGGCTCACCGTTGGGGAGCCTGACGTTCAGACGATCTACAATGATGCGACCAACCACCGATGATCGAAGCCCGCAGGATCGGCCTCATGCTGGCCGTCGCGGCAGCGGTTTCGGCGAGCCTTGGCGGAATTCTCGTTCGCAATATCGACACTGCCGGCGACTGGCAGGTGTTGTTCGTCCGCTCGTTGTTCTTCGCCGTCACGGTGGCGATTTTTTTGCGGGTGGCGCGCCCCTCGGGTGGCCTTTTCGAGGGGCTGGGCCGAATCGGCCCACTCGGCATCCTCGCTGCCGTGGCGCTGTGTGTCGCGTTCATCGCCTATGTGGTGGCTATCCGCCGTACGAGCGTGGCCAGCGCCGTGTTCATCATCAGCACGGCGCCTTTCATCATGGCGATCCTGTCGCGCATCCTGCTCGCTGCGCGTATCCCGTTACCCACATGGCTGTTCATCTCACTGTCGACGCTCGGCGTCGCGGTCATCTTCGTCGCTGCGCAGGGCAGGGCAACCCTGGTCGGCAATGCCGTCGCGCTGGCCGCGGCGGCGGGCTATGCGCTCTACGTCGTACTCCTGCGGATGGAGGCGCGAACCGACCTCATGCCGGCAGCGCTTCTGGCCGGCCTGCTGTGTGCAGCGGTCTCGCTCGTCATGGCGAAGGAACTGACGATGAGCACGAACGATCTACTGTTCGCGGCACTGTTGGGCGTGGTTCAGATCGGTGGCCAGTACATTCTGATCACTATCGCCGCGCGGTTGATCGAGCCTGCGGAACTGGGGCTCGTCCTGCTGCTCGAGATCGTCCTGGCGCCGGTATGGGTCTGGGTCTTCATCGGCGAAGTGCCACCTTCGCCAGTGCTCGCCGGGCTCGCGGTCGTGCTGGTCGCCGTGCTCGGTCAGTCGATCCTCGCCTTTCGCCATTCATCATCATGACACCGGCATCAGGTCCACGAGACAATGCAGCGATACAAGATCCCACCCCATCTCGCGCGCGCCTTGGACGCGAAAGAGATCGAATCACTCACTCGAGAAGCGCCGGACGAGGCGAGCTTGCTTGCCGACCTTCAGATGCGCGCCTATGGCACCCCGATGGAATACATCAAGGGTTCTCGGGTGGTAGGTGGTCTGACTTTCATGATCGATCGGCGTGTCTACATCCCCAACGCCGAAAGCTTGAACCTCGTCGCGGTTGCTTCCGATCTGCTGAGAGACGGTCAACGTTTTCTCGATATCGGAACCGGCTGCGGATGGCTGTCGATTCTCCTCAAGAAGCACAGACCTCACTTGACGGCCTATGCTTCCGACATCGAGCCGGGCGCTCTCGAGTTAGCAATGAAGAATGCCGCGCACCATGGCGTAGACATTTCGTTTCATCGAGCCTGCTACTGCTACGGCATGGCGGTCCCGGAGCCGCATGTGGTGATTGCCGATCTACCTTACGGCGAGCGCGCGCACATGCTCATTCAAGACGGAGGGGATCGGGCTCATGCCCATCAGCCGCCCACTTCGACTTTCCACAACTCCGGCACCTTGGAAGCATACCAAGAGCTCCTGACGTCGATCGAGGCGAAGGGCTGGACACCGATCATGGTATTGGAGATAGGGTTCGTCGACGACGCGTCAGCGGCCGCTGCCTTTTCCAGTCACGGAGCTTTCGATATCGTTCGGCGTGACGGTCATGGCGTGGTGGTGCTTCGCCCGGATGATCCGGCGCCGGCCGAATCCGGCAGCTGAATGTCGATGCCGGCCACGCGCGGCCCTGATGGCAATCAACTCACCTTGCAGTGCAGGCCGCCGTCGACCGCCAGCTCGATCCCGGTGATGTAGCGCGCCTCGTCGGAGGCGAGGAACAGTGCGGCGCGCGCCACGTCCCAGGCGTCGCCCATCCGCTTGACCGGCACCAGCTCGGCGCGCGCCTGAACCATTTCGTCCAGATCGGCGTAGAAGCTGCTGACATGCTTGTAGATATGCGGCGTATCCATCAGCCCCGGCAGGATCGTGTTGGCGCGGATTCCGTATTGCGCGTTCTCCATGGCGACGGAGCGGGTGAAATTGCACACCGCGGCCTTGGAGGCGTAGTACGAAGCATAGGCGTAGCCGAGCCACCGGATCGCGGCGATCGAGGCGATGTTCACGATCGCCCCGCCGCGCTGGCGGCGCATGACCGGCAGCACCGCCTTGCAGGTCAGGAACGGCCCCTTGGCGTTGATCGCCATGACCCGGTCCCAGCTTTCCTCGCTCGCGTCGACCGCGTCGCCGGGCTCGTTGACGCCGACATTGTTGTGCAGCACGTCGATCCGGCCGAAGGCGTCGAGCGTCGCGCGGACCGCCGCCTGGACGGCAGCGCTGTCGGTAACGTCGGCGGTCAGCGCCCGGGCCGTGCCGCCCTCCTCGGCGATGCGGGCGCGGGTGGCCTCGGCCGCCTCGGGCGCGCGGTCGACCGCCACGACCCGCGCGCCCTCCCGGGCATAGAGCACCGCCGCGGCCTCGCCATTGCCCCAGCCGCCGGGGGCGCGGCGGTCGCCGCCGCCGATCGAGCCCGCGCCGAAGACGATCGCGACCTTGTCAGCCAGACGTCCCGTCATGATCCTTCGTCCTCTTCGCGTGTCGAGCCCCATCGGCTCGATCGACCAGATGGGCGTAGGAGCCGAAGACGGTGCCGGACCGCGCGCCGATCGCCCCCAGCGCCCGCCCGGTCGCGTCTTCGGCCTCGAACAGGGGATCGGGGGCGGCCGGGCCGGTCTGGCGGGCGTAGTGGAACTCGTGCCCCGCCAGCCGGGCGCCGGCCGGGCCGAACGGCGTGGCGACCCGGAGGGTCAGCCGGCGATAGCCCAGATGCAGGCGCGGTTCGGCGAAGCTGGTCTCCACCGGCAGCAGCCCGGCCATGGCGTGGCGCCGGCCGTCCGCGTCCTCCAGGCCCTGGCCCAGCACCATGTAGCCGCCGCACTCGCCATAGACGACCGCGCCTCGCGCCGCGGCCGCCCGGAGGCCGTCGAGGAAGCGCGTGGCCGCGGCGAGGCGGTCGGCCCGGAGCTCGGGATAGCCGCCGGGCAGGAAGATCGCGTCGGCCGCCGGATCGGGTGCCTCGTCGGCGAGCGGCGAGAAGGGCGCGAGCTCGGCCCCCGCGGCGCGCCAGCCGTCGAGCAGGTGGGGGTAGAGGAAGGCGAAGGCCTCGTCCCGGGCCACCGCGATGCGCTGACCCGGCGGCGGCAACCCCGGCGCGTCCGGCGACGGAGTCACCGGCCTGTCGGTGAGCGGGGCCGCCAGCCGGGCGAGGGCGTCGAGGTCGAGCGCCTCGGCGACCCGGTCGGCGGCGGCGTCCAGGAAACGCTCGAGATCGGGATGCTCGCCCGCCTGGACCAGGCCCAGATGCCGGCTCGGCAGGGCGAGCGCATCGTCCCGGGGCAGGCAGCCGAGCAGGGGGATCCCGACACCCTCCAGCGCCTCGGCGAGCAGGCGGCGATGGCGCTCCCCACCCGTCCGGTTGGCGATCACGCCGGCCAGCCGCAGGCGCGGATCATGGGACGCGAAGCCTCGGGCCAGCGCGGCCAGCGAGGCGCCCTGGCCCTTGACGTCGGCGACCAGGACGACCGGCCACCTGGTCTCCGCCGCCAGGTCGGCGGTCGAGCCCGTGCCGTCGGCCGCGCCGTCGTAGAGGCCCATCACGCCCTCCGCGACCACCGGATCGGCGTCGGCGAGACTCGCCAGCACCGCCGCGTGGGTCGCCGGGCGCATCGCCCAGGGATCGAGATTGGGGCAGGGGCGTCCGCAGGCGGCGGCATGGAAGGCGGGGTCGATGTAGTCCGGGCCGATCTTGACGCCCGCGACCCGGCGCCCGCTCCGGGCCAGCGCGCGCAGCAGGCCGAGCGTCACCGTCGTCTTGCCGTGCCCGGAGGCCGGCGCGGCGATCACCAGCCCGCGCGGCGCGCCCATGGGCGCCGTCAGCCCACGTCGTCGAGCCGGCGGGTGCCGAACGGATCGGGCTTCAGCGCGCGCCCGGCGAGCGCGCCGACCCAGTCCAGGCTGTCGTGCAGGCGCACCACGTCGCCCAGGACGAACAGGGCGGGCGGCTCCAGCGCGGCCTGTGCGCCGTCTTCGGCGATCCGGCCGAGGGTCGAGATCACGACGCGCTGGTCGGCCGTCGTCGCCTTGGAGATCAGGGCGGCCGGCTCGTCCGCCGGGCGGCCGCCGGCCATCAGGAGGTCGGCGATATTGGCCATGTGCTTGAGCGGCATGAAGACCACCAGCACCTTGGAGACGCGGGCCACCGCCTCCCAGTCCACGCTGTCGGGCACCACGCCGGAGGCGTTGTGGCCGGTGACCAGCGTGACCGAGTGATTCGTCTCCCGATGGGTCAGCGGGATGCCGGCATAGGCGAGGCCTCCGATGCCCGACGAGACGCCGGGCACGATCCGGAAGGGGATTTCCGCCTCGACCAGGGTCAGCGCCTCCTCCCCGCCGCGGCCGAAGACGAAGGGATCGCCGCCCTTCAGCCGTAGGGTACGGTTGCCGGCCCGGGCCAGGTCGACCAGCCGGCGGGAGATGTCGCGCTGCTTGGGCGAGGGCTTGCCGCCGCGCTTGCCCGCGTATTCCAGCCGGCAGCCCGGCCGGGTCAGGTCCAGCACCGATTCGGAGACCAGGGCGTCGTAGACCACCACGTCCGCGGTGCGCAGCGCGTGCCAGGCATGCAGGGTCAGGAGTCCCGGATCGCCCGGCCCGGCGCCCACGAGCCAGACATGCCCCGGCTCGAAGGCGGGCAGCGCGAGGGTATCGGGCAAGGGGAGCAGCGGATCGGCCATGAGCGCACTATGGTCATGCCGCAGGGCTCTGGCTAGAGGGTGAATATCCTTTTCACATAATTTTTTGTTATTACAGTTAATGTATGTATATTCTCGATTGCCGGATCGCGCCCCGTCGCGCCGCCCTGCGGCTTGCTCTAGGCTCGCGCCATGACTCGCCGCCCCTCGGGACCTCTGCGCCGCGGCTGGACGACCGGCGCCTGCGCGACCGCCGCCACGAAGGCCGCGGCGACGGCGTTGCTGACTGGAGCGTTCCCGGACCCGGTGAGCATCGTCCTGCCCAAGGGCGAGGCGCCGGCCTTCGCGCTCGCCCGGTCGGATGTGGGGGCGGACAGCGCCCGGGCCTCGGTGATCAAGGACGCCGGCGACGATCCGGACGTCACCCACGGGGCGGAGATCATGGCGACGGTCCGCCGGGCGTCGCCCGGTGCCGGGATCGTGTTCCGGGCGGGCGAGGGGGTCGGCACGATCACCCGCCCGGGCCTGCCCCTGCCGCCGGGCGAGCCGGCGATCAACCCGGTGCCGCGCCGGCTGATGACCGAGGTGCTAACCGCGCTGGCGGCAGAGCACGGGATTCCGGCCGATTTCGAGGTGGAGGTCGCCGTGACCGGTGGTGCGGCGCTGGCGGAGAAGACGTGGAATCCGCGCCTGGGCATCGTCGGTGGGCTGTCGATCCTGGGCACGACCGGGGTCGTGCAGCCCTATTCCTGCGCGGCCTGGATCCATTCGATCCATCGCGGCATCGACGTCGCCCGGGCCAACGGCTTCGCCCATGTCGCCGCTTGCACCGGCTCTACGTCGGAAGCCGGCGTGGCCGCGCGCCACGACCTGCCGCCGGAAGCCTATCTGGACATGGGCGACTTCGCCGGCGGGCTGCTCAAGTATCTCGCCAAGCATCCGGTGCCGCGCCTGACGCTGGCAGGCGGCTTCGGCAAGCTGAGCAAGCTCGCCGCCGGCTATCTCGACCTGCACTCGGGCCGCAGCCAGGTCGATCTCGCCGATCTGGCGGAGCGGGCGCGGGGCCTGGGCGCCGACGCCGCGACAGTCTCGCGCATCGCCAAAGCGGGCATGGCGGGCGAGGCGCTGGAGATCGCGACGGCGGCGGGTGTGGCGCTCGCCGACGCGGTGGCCGCCGGGGCGCGGGAGGTGGCGGCCGGCCTGCTCGGCCCCGACATCGCGGTCGAGGTGCTGATCTTCGACCGGCGGGGTGGGTTGATCGGCCGGGCCGCCCCGGATGCCCCGGACGCGCTCCTCGTCGGCCGGCCGGCCGTCGATGCCTGAGGCGCGTCGGGTCCTGATCCTGGGCGGCACGACGGAGGCCCGCGCGCTTGCCGACGTCCTGCACGGCCTGCCGGGAATAGCTCCGATCACGGCGCTCGCCGGACGCACGGCCGCGCCGCTGCTGCCGAAGGGCGAGGTGCGGATCGGCGGTTTCGGCGGGATCGAGGGGCTGGCGGCCGTGCTGGCCGAGGAGCGCCCGGCGCTGCTGGTCGACGCCACCCATCCCTTCGCCGCGCGGATCAGCGCCAACGCCGTCGCGGCGGCCGGGCAGGCGGGTGTCCCGCTCCTGCGCCTGGAACGCTCGCCCTGGACGGCCGAACCGGGGGACCGCTGGACGATCGTCCCCGACCTCGCCGCCACGGCGGCCGCCCTGCCGGTGGCGCGTTCGACCGTGTTCCTCGCCACCGGTCGCCAGGGCCTCGACGCCTTCGCCGCCCGGCCGGAGCATCGCTACATCCTGCGGCTCGTCGACCCGCCGGCGGAGGATAGCCTGCCGGTGGCGGCGGAGGTGATCCTCGCCCGCGGCCCCTTCGATCAGGACGAGGAGGCGCGATTGTTCCGCGACCGGAACGTGGACATCGTCGTCGCCAAGAACGCCGGCGGCCCGGCCAGCCACGCCAAGATCGCCGCCGCCCGCTCGCTCGGCCTGCCCGTGATCCTCGTCGCCCGGCCAGCACTGCCCGCCGCGCCCACGGTCGCGACCGTCGCGGAGGCTGTGGAGCGCGTGACCGCCGCGTGCCGGTAGGTCGCCCACGGCCGGCAGGCCGTGCGCGACGGCACGGACGGGGCCGTTGCGCAGCGCCTGTCGGCGCTGGGCAACCTACGAGCTGTGCTCCGTATCGGGGGTTCGGCCGCCCGTTGCAGCGGCCAGGGCCTCGGCAAGCCGGGCCTCGGCCTCGGCATCCGGGGGCAGGCCGAAGCGCAGGCGGTCGGGGAAGCGCGCGAAATCGCGGACATGCAGGCCGGCGCGGCCCAGTGCCGCCGCGATCGCCGGGGCGCGCGCATCCTCGACGAGCCGGAACAGGTCGGTGCCACCCACGACCGCCAGCCCGGCCGCCGCCAGGATCCCGTCGAGCCGGCCACGCGCCTCGGCGCAGCGCGCCCGAATTGCCGCGAGCCAGGCGTCGTCGGCCAGCGCCCGCGTGCCCAGCGCGATCGCCGGGCCGGAGACCGGCCAGGACCCGAGGGCCGCCGCCAGTCGCCCGGCAAGCGCCCGATCGGCGACCGCGAAGCCCAGGCGCAGCCCGGCGAGCCCGTAGGTCTTGCCGAAGGAACGCAGAACCACCAGCCCGCCACCATCGACGGCGCCGGCGACGCTCGTCTCCGGCGTAAGGTCGGCGAAGGCCTCGTCGACGACGAGAAGGCCGCCGCGCGCCGCCTGGACGACGGCCAGGGCTTCCAGCGTCGACGGGTCGTGGCACCGGCCGTCGGGATTGTTCGGGTTGGTGACGACGACGACCGCCGGCGCGGCGCTCGGGGCGGGAAGATCGGCGAGGCTCGCCACGACATGGCCCGCCGCCTCCCAAGCCGGCGCGTGACCACCATAGGTCGGGCCGACCACGGCGACGCACGAGTCGGGCACGAGGCAGGGCAGGAGGCGGATCAGCGACTCGGTCCCCGGCGCGGGAACCACGCGGTCGGCACCGGGTGCGCCGTAGCGCCGGGCCGCCGCCGCGCGGAGACTCACGATATCGGCCGCGCCGGGCAGGCGCGTCCAGGCCTCCGGCGGGAGGGCGTCGACCGGATAGGGCCAGGGATTGATGCCGGTGGAGAGGTCGATCCAGCCCGCCGCCGGCTCGCCGAAGCGTGCCGCCGCGGCCGCGAGGTCGCCGCCATGCGCCTGGCCGCCGCCCGTCGGGCTGTCGCCGGCGGGGGATGTCTGGCGAGAGTCGGGGTCGGGGCGCGTCATGGGCGCGGATCATGGCAGCGCCGCCCGGGCATCGGAAGCCTGCGCGCGCTGAGCGCACGCCTTGACCGGCCCGCCGGCCCTGTTATCGTCGTCGGCGACTTGCGCGCCCCGGTGTCGCGCGGTCGGCGCCAGCCGGCCGGGCGGCCGAAGAGGGAATCCGGTGCGGGCCGGCGGGGATGTCCCCGGCGGGCTAAGTCCGGAGCTGCCCCCGCAACTGTCGGTGGCGAGCGGCGATCCGCACAGGGCCACTGGCCGGGCGTGCCCGGCCGGGAAGGCGCGGAGGGCCGCGACGACCCACGAGCCAGGAGACCTGCCGGCGGCGCGACACGGAAACCGTATCCGGGCGGGGTGCACCGGAGGAGGAATCATGACGCGCCGTCCCGGCGCCGGCCCCGATCCGGCGCCGCATCCATCCCTTGATACCGGACCGGGCACGATCGCCGCGCCGGGCGCCATGGCGGCCGGCGCGTGAGCGCGGAAGTTCGACCGGCCGCGCCGCTGCCGCGCGTGACGCTCGTCCTTGGCGGCGCGCGCTCGGGCAAGAGCGCCCGGGCCGAGGCTCTCGTCGAGGAAAGCGGCCTGGCGCCGGTCTATGTCGCCACGGCGCAGGCCTTCGACGAGGAGATGCGCGCGCGCATCGCCGAGCACCGCGCCCGGCGCGGGCCGGCCTGGCACACGGTGGAGGCGCCGATGGCGCTCGCCGCGACGCTGGAGGCCGAGGCCGCGCCCGGGCGGGCCGTGCTGGTCGACTGCCTGACCCTGTGGCTGACCAACCTGCTGCTGGCCGAGCGGGACTGCGCGGCGGAGGGCGACGGGCTGGTCGCCGCGCTGGGCCGCCTGGCCGGGCCGGCGGTCGTCGTTTCCAACGAGGTCGGGCTGGGCATCGTGCCCGACAACGCGCTCGCTCGCCGCTTCCGCGACGAGGCCGGGCGACTCAACCAGGCCGTGGCGCGGATCGCCGACCGGGTGGAGTTCCTGGCCGCCGGCCTCGTCCTGCCGATGAAGACCGAAGCCGCCCCGGCGGCCCCCCTGACGACCGAAGGACCGATGCGATGAGCCCCGATACCGCCACCCCCGCCACCCCGGAGGCGCCCGCCGCGCGCCGGCTCGCCAAGGTCCCCGCGACGGTCGTCACCGGCTTCCTCGGCGCCGGAAAGACGACGCTGATCCGCCATCTGCTGACCAACGCCGGCGGCCGGCGCATCGCGCTGGTGGTCAACGAGTTCGGCGATGTCGGGGTCGACGGCGACCTGCTGCGCGCCTGCGGCAGCGAGGCCTGCGGCGACGACGACATCGTCGAGCTGGCCAACGGCTGCCTGTGCTGCACCGTCGCCGACGACTTCCTGCCGACCATCACCAAGCTGCTCGATCGGCCGGAGCCGCCGGACCACATCGTCATCGAGACCTCCGGTCTCGCCCTGCCCAAGCCGCTGGTCAAGGCCTTCGCGTGGCCGGACGTGCGCACCCGGGTAACGGTCGACGGGGTGGTCGCGGTGATCGACGCGCCGGCCGTGGCCGCCGGACTGTTCGCCGCCGACCCGGCCGCGGTCGACGCGACGCGCGAAGTGGACCGGAGCCTGGACCACGACAGTCCGCTCGAGGAGCTGTTCGAGGACCAGGTGCGCTGCGCCGACCTGGTGATCCTCAACAAGACCGATCTGGTCGACGCGGACACCCTGGCCAAGGCCGAGGCGACCGTCGGCGCGGAGCTGCGCGAAGGCGTGCATGTCGTCCACGCCGCCCACGGCGCCGTGCCGCCGGGCGTGCTGCTCGGCCTCGGCGCCGAGGCGGAGGGCGACCTGGACACCCGGCCGTCCCACCACGACGCCGATCCGGACCACGACCACGACGATTTCGAGAGCTTCATCGTCGACCTGCCGCCGGTCGCCGAGCCCGCCGACCTGGCCGCGCGGATCGAGGCGGCGCTGTCCGGCTTCCCGATCCTGCGACTGAAGGGCTTCGCGGCGGTCGAGGGCAAGGCCATGCGCCTCGTCGTCCAGGCGGTCGGCCGGCGGCTGCAGCACTATTACGACCGCGACTGGCAGGCCGGGGAGACGCGGGCGACACGCCTCGTCGTGATCGGCGAGACCGGGCTCGACCGCGACGGCATCGCCGCGGCGCTCGCCGGCCCGGCGGCCTGAGGCGGAAAGGCGGCGACCGGCCATGCATCTGCTCGCGGTCAAGCCCGGCGCGGTCTCCGACGGCTCGGAGCCGGTCGATCTCGGCCAGTCGCCGGGGGAGATCGTCTTCCTCTCCGCCGCCGACACCGAGCGCGCAGCGATCGCCCGGGCCCACCACGCGGCGGGCGAGGGCGCGCCGAGCCTGAGGCTCGCCAACCCGATGCAGCTCGGCCACCCCATGTCCGTCGACGCCTATGTCGAGGACGTGATCGCCGGGGCCCGGCTGGTCGTCGCCCGGCTGCTGGGCGGCGCCTCCTATTGGCGCTACGGCGTCGAGCAGGTCGTGGAGACCTGCCGGCGCCGGCGCATTCCGCTCGCGCTGCTGCCGGGCGACGACAAGCCGGACGAGGAGCTGGCGCGCCTGTCGACCGTGGACAGCGCGGCGTATGACCGACTCTGGGCCTATTGCGTCCAAGGCGGGCCGGACAACGCAGCCCAGCTCGTCGCCTATGCGTCCACCCTGGTCGGATACGAGGCCGACTGGCGGGAGCCCCGGCCGCTGCTCAAGGCCGGGCTCTACTGGCCAGGGCTCGAGGGTCCCGACCTGGACGCGGTGCGGCGGCACTGGGCCGAGGGCGCGCCCGTCGTGCCGATCGTTTTTTACCGCGCGCTGCTGCAGGGCGGCAGCCTGGCCCCGGTCGACGCGCTGGTCGAGGGGCTGGCGGCGGAGGGGCTGGCGCCGCTGCCGATCTACGCGACGAGCCTCAAGGACCCGGTGGCGGCGGACACGATCCGCGGCCTGCTCGACCGCGCGCCGCCGGCGGTGATCCTCAACGCCACCGGCTTCGCGGTCTCGACCCCGGGGGCCGGACGGGCGGAGACGCCCTTCGACGGCGCCGACCGGCCGATCCTGCAGGTGGTCTTCGCCGGCGACACGGAGGCCGACTGGCGCGCCGGCACGCGCGGGCTCAACGCGCGCGACCTGGCGATGAACGTGGCCCTGCCGGAGGTCGACGGCCGGGTGCTGGCCCGCGCGGTCTCCTTCAAGACCGACGCCGAGTGGGACCCGCGCACCGAATCCGCGCTCGTCACCTATCGCCCGGTCGCCGACCGGGTCGCCTTCGTCGCCCGGCTCGCCGCCGCCTGGGCCCGGCTCGCCGGCGCGCCGGCGGCCGAGCGTCGCGTGGCCATCGTGCTGGCCAACTACCCGAACCGCGACGGCCGGCTCGGCAACGGTGTCGGGCTGGACACGCCGGCGAGCGCGGTGACCGTGCTCGAAGCGTTGGCCGAGGCGGGCTATTCGGTAGCCGACATCCCCGCCGACGGCGATGCGCTGATGCGCCGACTGCTCGCCGGGCCGACCAACGCGCTGGCCGGCCGGGCGGCGCGGCAAGGCGGGCAGCGCCTCGATCTCGCGGCCTATCGCGCCTGGTTCGCCACCCAGCCCGACGCGGTGCGCACGGCCGTGCTCGACCGCTGGGGCGACCCGGCCGACGACCCGTTCGTCGAGGACGGCGCCTTCCGCCTGGCGATCCTGAGCTTCGGGGCAGTGACGCTCGGCATCCAGCCGGCACGTGGCTACAACATCGACCCCAAGGCCACATATCACGACCCGGACCTGGTGCCGCCGCACGGCTATCTGGCCTTTTACGCCTGGCTGCGCACGGTGGAGGATGTCCACGCCGTCGTTCACGCGGGCAAGCATGGCAACCTCGAATGGCTGCCCGGCAAGGCGCTGGCGCTGTCCGGCGACTGCTTCCCCGAGGCGGCCTTCGGCCCGGTGCCGCAGCTCTATCCCTTCATCGTCAACGACCCGGGCGAGGGCACCCAGGCCAAGCGGCGCACCAGCGCGGTCGTCATCGACCACCTGACCCCGCCGCTGACCCGGGCGGAGAGCTACGGCCCGCTGAAGGACCTGGAGGCCCTGGTCGACGAGTACTACGACGCCGCCGGCGTCGACCCCCGGCGCCTGCGGTACCTGAGCGAGCGTATCCTCGACCTCGCCCGGCGCATCGGGCTCGACGCGGATTGCGGGATCGCGGACGAGGACGATGAAGACGAAGCCTTGACGAAGCTCGACAACCATCTGTGCGAGCTCAAGGAAATGCAGATCCGCGACGGCCTCCACATCTTCGGTCGCGCGCCGGAGGCCGAGCGGCGGGCGGACCTGCTGGTCGCCCTGACCCGGGTGCCGCGCGGCGACGGCAAGGACGCCGACGCCTCGCTGATCCGGGCGCTGGCCGGCGACCTCGGCCTGAGCGAGGGCGAGGGCGGCTTCGACCCGCTCGACTGCGCCATGGCCGAGCCGTGGGCCGGGCCGCGGCCCGAGGCCCTGGCACGCGTCGGCGCGGGCGCGTGGCGGACGGCCGGCGACACGGTGGAGCGCTTGGAGGGCCTGGCCCGCGCGCTGGTCGACGGCGTGGCCGCGGCCGATCCGGGATGGCGGGCGACCAACGCGGTGCTCGCCACCATCGACACGGCTCTGCGCCCGATGCTGGAGCGGGTCGGCGCGGCGGAACTCGACGGCCTGCTGCGCGGGCTCGACGGCCGGTTCGTCGAGCCCGGCGCGGCCGGCGCGCCGACGCGCGGTCGGCTCGACACCCTGCCCACGGGACGCAATTTCTTCTCCGTCGACAGCCGGGTCGTGCCGACGCCGGCGGCCTGGCACCTGGGCTGGAAGTCGGCGAGCCTGCTGCTCGACCGCCACCGCCAGGAGCACGGGGAGTGGCCGCGCTCGCTCGCCCTGACCGCCTGGGGCACGGCCAACATGCGCACCGGCGGCGACGATATCGCCCAGGCGCTCGCGCTCATGGGCGTGCGGCCGACCTGGGACACGGCGTCGCGCCGGGTAACGGGCTTCGAGATCCTGCCCGAGAGCGTGCTGGGCCGGCCGCGGGTGGACGTGACGCTGCGCGTCTCCGGCTTCTTCCGCGACGCCTTTCCCAGCCAGATCGCGCTCGTCGATTCCGCCGCCCGGGCGATCGCCGCGCTCGACGAGCCCGGCGAGGTCAATCCGGCGGCGGCGAGCGTCGCGGCCGAGCGGGCGCGGCTGGAGGGCGAGGGCGTCGATCCGGAAACCGCGGCGACGCGCGCCGGCTACCGCGTCTTCGGCTCCAAGCCGGGGGCGTACGGCGCCGGCCTGCAGGCGCTGGTCGACGAGCGCTTGTGGCAGGAACGGGCCGATTTCGGCGAGGCGTACGTCGCGTGGGGCGGCTGGGCGTACGGCGCGGCCGGCGAGGGCGAAGCGGCGCACGACGCCTTCGAACGGCGGCTGGCCGGCGTCGAGGCGGTCGTCCACAACCAGGACAATCGCGAGCACGACCTGCTCGACAGCGACGACTACTACCAGTTCGAAGGCGGCATGACGGCGGCGGTCGAGGCGCTGTCCGGCGCCCGGCCGACGGTCTACCACACCGACCATTCCCGCCCCGAGCGCCCGGTGATCCGGACGCTGGAGGAGGAGGTGGCGCGGGTCGTGCGCGGCCGGGCGGTCAATCCGAAATGGATCGCCGGGGTCATGCGCCACGGCTACAAGGGCGCGTTCGAGATCGCGGCGACGGTCGACTACCTCTTCGCCTTCGCCGCGACCACCGGGGCGGTGCGCGACCACCACTTCGACGCGGTGTTCGACGCCTATGTCGCCGACGACGCTGTGCGCGGCTTCCTGGCCGAGCACAATCCCGACGCCGCGCGGGAGATCGCCGAGCGGCTGATCGAGGCGCTGGACCGCGGCCTCTGGCAGCCGCGCGCCAACGCCGCCCATGCCGAGTTGACGGCCATGGCCGGCCGGGAGGAGAGCCCGTGACCATCGAGCCCGACGACGACACGCCCGGGACCGCCGGCGACGCGCCCGGCCCGGTCGACGAGGACGAGATCAACCGCCGCGCCAACGAAAAGCAGCGCAAGCGCAAGGCGGCGCGCGACAAGATCCTGGCGACCAAGACCATCGAGAAAGGCCTGCTGATCGTCCATACCGGCCCCGGCAAGGGCAAGTCGACGGCGGCCTTCGGCCTGGTCGTCCGGGCGCTGGGCAACGGCATGCGCGTCGGCGTCGTCCAGTTCGTCAAGGGCAAGTGGGAGACCGGCGAGCGCGCGGTCCTCGAGCATTTCCCGGATCAGGTGACGATCCGGACGATGGGCGAGGGCTTCACCTGGGACACCCAGGACCGGGCCCGCGACATGGCCGCCGCGCGCGCTGGCTGGGAGATGGCCAAGGAGATGATCGAGGCGGCGCGGCAGGATCCGCCCGCATTCGACATGATCCTGCTCGACGAGCTCAACATTGTGCTGCGCTACGACTACCTGCCGATCGAGGAGGTGCTGGAGGTCCTGACCGGGCGGCCGAAGGACCTGCACGTCATCGTCACCGGGCGCAACGCCAAGGAGCCGCTGATCGAGGCGGCGGACCTGGTCACCGAGATGACCATGGTCAAGCACCCGTTCCGGGCCGGCGTGAAGGCGCAGAAGGGCATCGAGTTCTGAGATGGCCGCCGCCCCCGACACGCCCGCGATCATGCTCCAGGGCACCGGCAGCGATGTCGGCAAGTCCCTGCTGGCGGCCGGGCTGTGCCGGGTCTTCGCGCGCCGCGGCCGGGCCGTCCGGCCGTTCAAGCCGCAGAACATGTCGAACAATGCGGCCGTCACCGCCGACGGCGGCGAGATCGGCCGCGCCCAGGCGCTCCAGGCGCGGGCCTGCGGCGTGCCGCTCAGCGTTCACATGAACCCGGTCCTGCTCAAGCCGCAGAGCGAGATCGGCGCGCAAGTCGTTGTCCAGGGGAAGATCTTCGGCAACGCCAAGGCCGCCGAATACACCAAGCTCAAGCCGACCCTCATGGCCTCGGTCCTCGACAGCTTCGAGCGGCTGGCGGCCGGTGCCGACCTGATCGTGGTGGAGGGCGCGGGCAGCGCGGCGGAGGTCAACCTGCGCGCCGGCGACATCGCCAACATGGGCTTCGCCGAGGCCGCCGACCTGCCGGTCCTCCTGGTCGCCGACATCGACCGGGGCGGCGTGATCGCGTCCATCGTCGGCACCGCCGCACTGCTGCCCCCGGTCGAGCGGGCGCGGCTGGCGGGCTATGTCGTCAACCGGTTCCGGGGCGACGTCACCCTGTTCAAGTCCGGCATCGACATCCTCGAGGCGGAAACCGGGCTGGAGAGCTTCGGCGTCGTGCCCTGGTTCGCCGACGCCGCCAAGCTGCCGGCGGAGGACGCGATGGCCGTCGCCGGGGCGGACACGACCGCCGCCGGCACCGACCGGCCGATCCGCGTCGCCGTGCTGGCCCTGCCGCGCATCTCGAACTTCGACGATCTCGATCCCCTGCGCGCCGAGCCGGACGTGGCGGTCAGCTTCGTCCATCCGGGCGAGGCGCTGCCGGGCGACATCGACCTGGCCATCATCCCGGGCTCGAAGGCGACGCGCTCGGACCTGGAGTTCCTGGTCGCCCAGGGCTGGGACATCGACCTGAGCGCCCATGTCCGGCGCGGCGGCGCGGTGCTGGGCATCTGCGGCGGCTACCAGATGCTGGGGACCCGGGTCGCCGATCCCGACGGCGTCGAGGGGCCGGCCGGGGAGACTGCCGGGCTCGGCCTGCTCGAGGTCGAGACGGCGCTGGGCGGCGACAAGCGGCTGGTCGCCGTCACGGGGCGCGAGCGCCTGTCGGGCGAGACGATCGCCGGCTACGAGATTCATGTCGGGCGTACCGAGGGCCCCGGCACGGCCCGCGCCATGCTCGACCTGGAGACGGGCGCAGACGGCGCGGTGTCGGCCGACGGGCGGGTGATGGGTTGCTATGTCCACGGGCTGTTCGCCGCGGACGGGTTCCGCCACGCCTTCCTCGCGCGGCTGCTCGACCGGGTGGCGAGCGCCGTCGCCTACGAGGCCCTGGTGGAGGACGTGCTCGACCGCCTCGCCGATCACCTGGAAGCCAACCTGGCGGTCGACCGGCTCCTCGCCGTCGCCGAAGCCCGGGCCGCCGAGACGAGAACCGCCGGGACATCAGCGGCCGAGGCGAGGGCGCGATGACCCGGTCACCCCGCCAGCACGATGATCGCCAGCAGCAGCGTCGCCAGCACCCCCGTCGCCCGGCGGTAGAGCGCCAGGGCTCGGCGGATGTCGGCGGCCGTCGCTTCGGGCGTGCCGTCGCCGATCCACCGGTCCTCGACCGTGTGGCCGGGATAGACCCGGGGTCCGGCGAGCCGGAGGCCCAGGGCGCCGGCCATCGCCGCTTCGGGCCAGCCGGCGTTGGGCGAGCGGTGGTGTCGGGCGTCGCGCGCCATGACGCGCAGGGCCCGCGCGCCGTCGGCCGTCCGGCCCAGGGCGGCCGCGCCGACGAACAGCAGCCCGGTCGCCCGCGCCGGGATCAGGTTGGCGAGATCGTCGAGCCGCGCCGCGACCCGGCCGAAGGCGTGATGGCGCGCGGTGCGGTGGCCGATCATGCTGTCGAGCGTGTTGACCGCCTTGTAGGCGGCGAGCCCGGGCAGCCCCGCCACCAGCAGCCAGAACAGCGGCGCCGTGACGCCATCGGAGAAGTTCTCCGCCGCCGACTCGATCGCCGCGCGGGAAATGCCGCCTTCGTCCAGGCGCGCCGGATCGCGACCCACGATATGGGACACCGCCTCGCGCCCCGGCCCGAGCCCGCGGCCCAGCGCATGGCCGACATGCGCGACATGGTCGTGCAGCCCGCGCGCGGCGACCAGCGTGCTCGCCACCAGGGCGAGGAGGGCGAAGCCGAGCGGCCCGCCGATCGCCCGGCCGGCCTCCGCAACCGCCCAGCCCGACAGGGCCGCGACTCCCACGACGACCATCACGACGAGGCCGCCGGCCGCGATCCGCGTCCCCTCCGGCGCGCCGTCACGGTTCAATGCGGCATCGAGCCGGCCGATGGCGCGGCCGATGAGGACGACCGGATGGGGCAGGCGACGCCACACGGCCGCCGGATCGCCGGCGACGAGGTCGATCGCCAGCGCCGCGAGCGCGAGGCCGGCCAGCCCGGCGATATCCCCGATTCCCGACATGGCGCGCAGCTTTCCGCCGAACCCCCTCGGGGTCAACGGTGGCTCCTGTCGCGCCTTCCCCCCGTTGCGCATGGAGAGGCCGAATGATGCAGCTCGCCCCCGATACCGGGATCATGATCTGCGGCCACGGCAGCCGAGACGAGGGCGCCGTCGCCGAATTCGAGACGATCGCCCGCCATTTCCGGGAGCGCCATCCCGACTGGCCGATCGAGCACGGCTTCCTGGAATTCGCCACGCCGGTCATCCGCGACGGCCTCGACAAGCTGCGCGCGCGGGGCATGAAGCGCGTCCTGGCCCTGCCGGGCATGCTCTTCGCCGCCGGCCATGTGAAGAACGACGTGCCGTCGGTGCTCAACGCCTATGCCGCCGAGCATGACGGCTTCGAGATCCGCTTCGGCCGGGAGCTCGGCATCGATCTGAAGATGATCCGCGCGGCCGGCGAGCGGATCACGCAGGCTCTCGCGGCGCAGGGGCTGGAGCCGCCGTTCCACGACTCCCTTCTGGTCGTGGTCGGCCGCGGCGCCTCCGACCCGGACGCCAACTCCAACGTCGCCAAGGTGATGCGGCTGCTCTGGGAAGGGCTCGGCTTCGGCTGGGGCGAGGTCGCCTATTCCGGCGTGACCTTCCCGCTGGTCGAGCCGGGTCTGGAGCATGCCGCGAAGCTGGGCTTCAAGCGGGTCGTGGTGTTCCCGTACTTCCTGTTCACCGGGATCCTGGTCAACCGGATCTACGAGCACACCGACCGGGTCGCCGCGCGTCATCCGGAAATCGAGTTCGTCAAGGCGCCCTACCTCAACGACCATCCGCTGGTGATCGACACCTTCCTCGACCGGATCCGGGAGATCGAGCTCGGCTCCGGCAACATGAACTGCCAGATGTGCAAGTACCGGGAGCAGGCGCTAGGCTTCGAGTCCGAGGTCGGGCTGAAGCAGGAGAGCCACCACCATCACGTGGAGGGCATCGGCACCAGCAACGGACACGGGCACCACGATCATGCCCATGGCCACGACCACGCGCACGGGCACGATCATGACCACGCCCATGGGCACGACCATCACCACGGGCATGGGCACGATCACGGCCATGATCACGAGCACCGCCATGATCACGATCACGGCCACGATCACGGCCATCACCATCCCTATCCGCACGCCGATCATCCGCTCGGCCCGGTGACGCTGAAGCGCTCGGCGGACGGTGGCTGAGGCCGGCGGATGGGCCCGCTCTTCGATTCCTATGTCTGCGTCGACTGGAGCGCCGCGCGGGTGCCCCGGACAGGCGCGGACTCGGTGTGGTGGGCCCATGTCCGCCGCACCGGGGGGGAGGCGGGCGCCGTCGTCGCGTTGGAGAACCCGCCGACCCGCGCGGCGGCGACGGCCGCACTCGCCGACCTGCTGGAGACGGTGAGCGCGGCGGGGGAACGGGTTCTGGTCGGCTTCGACTTTCCCTTCGGCTATGCCTCGGGCACGGCGGCGCGTCTGGCCGGGCCCGGGGCGGACTGGCGGGCCGTCTGGGCCATGGTCGACGCCCTGGTCGAGGACGGCGAGGACAACGCCAACAACCGCTTCGCCGCCGCCGCGGCGCTGAACCGCCGCCTGTCCGGCGAAGCCTTTCCGTTCTGGGGTCATGACGGCAGGCACGAGGGCCCCTATCTCGTCCGTCGGGAGCGCAGGGCGCACGGGCCGGGCGACGTCGCTGAACGCCGGCTCGCCGAGCATCGCGCCCGG
Organism: Azospirillaceae bacterium; assembly: GCA_040220455.1. Taxonomy (GTDB): domain Bacteria; phylum Pseudomonadota; class Alphaproteobacteria; order DSM-16000; family Inquilinaceae; genus JAVJUS01. The sequence continues at coordinate 159,092 of JAVJUS010000044.1, read as the reverse complement.
CGCCCCCAGCCGGCCTGGAAGCTCGCCGGCAACGGCTCTGTCGGCGGCCAGGCGCTGACCGGCATCCCGCGCCTGCAGCAGCTCCGCCGCGACCCGCGCCTGGCCGGGCGGATCGCCGTCTGGCCCTTCGAGACCGGCCTGCGCCCGCCCTTGCCCGATCCCGGCGGCATCGTCCTGGCGGAGGTCTATCCCTCTCTCGTCGAGCCCGATCCGACCCTTGGGCCGGTCAAGGACGCCTGCCAGGTGGCCACGATCGCCGGGCGCTTCGCCACGCTCGACGAGCGGGGACGGCTGGCGCCCCTGTTCGCCGGCGATCCGGGATTGGACGACGCCGAGCGGTCGGCCGTCGAGCGGGAGGAGGCGTGGATCCTCGGCCTGACCGACGGCCGGGTCGACGCCCTCGATCTCCAGGCCGCGCCGGCATCGGCGCCGGTGCCCTGGCTCGCCGACGGCGACGCGATCTACCGCCGGTCCTTCGCCCGCGTCCGGGCCGCGATGCCGGCGCGCGCGCTGCCCGAGGCGCTGCGCCCGGTGGCCGAACGGCTGGTCCATGCCGGCGCCGAGCCGTCGCTGGTCCACGACCTCGCCTGGTCGCCCGGCGGCGATGTCGTCGCCGCGGCGCGTGCCGCGCTCGCCGCCGGCCGGCCGGTGCTGGCGGACTCCCGCATGGTCGCCGGCGGCGTGATCGCGCGGGCGCTGCCCTGCGGCAACCGGGTCTGGACGGCGATCGACGATCCGGCGACCCTGCGGGCCGCCCGCGATCGGCGCACGACCCGCTCGGCGGCCCAGCTCGCCGTCTGGGGGCCGGCGTTGGAAGGCGCGGTACTCGCCATCGGTAACGCGCCGACCACGCTCTTCGCCCTGCTCGACGGCTTGGCCGACGGCAGCCTGCCGCGCCCGGCCGCGATCCTCGCCTTTCCCGTCGGCTTCGTCGGCGCGGAGGAATCCAAGGAGGCGCTTATCGCCCGCGACTCCGGCATACCGTGGCTGACCCTGCGCGGACGGCGCGGCGGCAGCGCGCTCGCCGCCGCCGCCGTCAACGCCCTGATCCTGGAGCCCCGGCCACTGGAGCCCCAGCCATGAGCGGGGACGCGCCCTGGCTCGCCGTCGTCGGCATCGGGGAGGACGGGCTCGACGGCCTGTCGCCGCCGGCGCGCCGGCTCGTCGACGGCGCGGAGGTCCTGGTCGGCGGGGCCCGCCACCTGGCCATGGTGCCGGAGGCGGGCGACGCCCGGGAACGGCTGACCTGGCCGACGCCGATCGAGGGCATCGTCGAGGTTCTGCGCGCCCGCCGCGGCCGGCCTGCCTGTGTCCTGGCCAGCGGCGACCCCATGGAGTTCGGCGTCGGCACGATGCTGTCGCGCTGGTTCCCGGCGGAGGAGCGCGTGATCGTGCCGGCGGTGTCCTCGGCGGCGCTCGCCTGCGCCCGGCTCGGCTGGCCGCGGGAGGAGACGACGGTGGTCAGCACGCTGGGCCGGCCGCTGGCCGCGATCATCCCCCATCTCCAGCCCGGCGCCCGCCTCCTGGTGCTCAGCACCGACGCGGCGACGCCGTCGCACCTGGCGGCGCTGCTGCGCGAGCGGGGCTGTGGGCCGAGCCGGCTGACACTTCTGGAACGCCTGGGCGGCCCGGAGGAGCGCATCCGGTCGGTGACCGCCGCCGACTGGTCGGACCCGGAGGTCGAGGCGCTCAACATCGTCGCCGTCGCCTGTCGTCCGAAGCCGGCCGCGCCGCTCTATCCGACCGTGCCCGGCCTGCCCGATAGCGCCTTCCACCATGACGGCAAGCTGACCAAGCGCGCGGTCCGCGCGGCCACCCTGGCGGCGCTGGCGCCGACGCCGGGCGCCCATCTCTGGGATGTCGGCGCCGGTTCCGGCGCGGTGGGAATCGAATGGATGCGCGCGGCGCGCGGCGCGACCGCCGACGCGATCGAGCCGATCGCCGAGCGTCGCGCCATGATCGACGCCAACGCCGCCGCGCTGGGCACACCCGGCCTCGCCATCGTCGCGGGCGCGGCGCCCGGCGCGCTCGAGGGGCTGGCGCCGCCGGACGCGATCTTCATCGGTGGCGGAATCACGACCGACGGGCTGATCGAGCGGTGCTGGGCGGCGCTGAGGCCGGGCGGCCGGCTGGTCGCCAACGTGGTGACGCTGGAGGGCGAGGCCCGGGTGATGGAGGCCGCGGGCCGCCTGGGCGGCGCGCTGGAGCGCATCGCCGTCTCCCGCGCCGTGCCGGTCGGGGAATACCACGGCTTCAAGCCGCAGATGTCGGTCACCCAGTGGGCCGTCACGAAGACGGTGGATCTTCCGTGACCGGCCGGCTCTACGGCATCGGCGTCGGGCCGGGCGATCCGGAGCTGATCACGCTCAAGGCCCTGCGCCGTCTGGCCGATGCGGCCGTCATCGCCTTTCCGGCGCCGGAGACGGGGGAGAGCTTCGCCCGCGCGATCGCCGCGCCACACATCCCGGACGGCCGGATCGAGGTGCCGATCCGCATGCCCCTGACGCCGGAGCGCTTTCCCGCCCAGGCGGTCTATGACGAGGCCGCCGGCACGCTGGGCGCGCATCTGGCCGAGGGCCGGGACGTGGCGGTGCTGTGCGAGGGCGATCCGTTCTTCTACGGCTCCTTCATGTATCTCTACGGCCGGATGGCGGAGCGGTTCGAGGTTGAGGTCGTGCCGGGCGTGTCCTCGATGACGGCCTGCGCCGCGGCGCTGGGCGCGCCACTGGCGGCGCGCAACGACGTGCTCACGGTCCTGCCGGCGCCGCTGCCCGACGAGGTGCTGGAAGCGCGCCTCGCGGCCTGCGACGCCGCGGCGATCATCAAGCCGGGCCGGCATTTCGGACGTGTCCGCGCCGTGCTGGAGCGCACCGGCCTCGCCGACCGGGCGCGCTATGTCGAGCGGGCGACGCTCGGCGACCAGCGCATCCTGCCGCTCGACGCCGTGGCGGGGCAGGGCGTGCCCTACTTCTCGATGATCCTGGTCCACGCGCGGGGGGCGGCATGGACGCTCTAGAGCCCGGCACGCCGCCGCCGGCGATCCTCGTCATGAACCGGGCCGGCCTCGGGACCGGCCGCCGGATCGCCCGGCTCCTGCCCGGCGCCACGCTCCACGCCCCGGCTGGCCGGGCGGAGGGCGCGGCGGGCGAGGGGATCGAGACGGTCGAGCCCGCCGCCGCGCTGCCGGCCTGGTTCACGGCCGAGCGCCCGATCGTCGGCCTGTGCGCGAGCGGCATCCTGATCCGCCTGCTCGCCCCCTCGCTCGGCGACAAGGCCACCGAGCCGCCGGTGCTCGCCGTCGCGCCGGACGGCGGCAGCGTCGTGCCGCTGCTGGGCGGGCACCGCGGCGCCAACCGTCTCGCCCGCACGCTCGCCGACGCGCTCGGCGGCCATGCCGCGATCACCACGGGCAGCGAGGCGGTGGCGGGCGTCGCGCTCGACGATCCGCCGGCGGGCTGGCGGCTCGAGAATCCGGGCGACCACAAGGCCTTCGCGGCCCGGCTGCTCGACGGCGCGGAGGTCCGGGTCGAGGGCATGGCCCCGCCGGCCTTCGACCCGCTGGGGCAGGGGGGCGCGGCCGAGACGCCGCTGACCCTGGCCTTCGGCGAGGCAGCGGCGCCGGGTGGACCGGACCGGCTGGTCTACCGCCCCGCGACCCTGGCGCTGGGCGTCGGCTGCGCGCGCAGCGCCGAGGCGGCGGAGCTCGATCGCCTGGTGATGGAGACCCTTGGCGAGGTGGGGCTGCCCGAAGCGGCGATCGCCGGCGTCTTTTCCCTCGACCTCAAGGAGGACGAGCCGGCGGTCGAGGCCCTGGCCGCCCGGCTGGGCGTGCCGGTGCGGGTCTTCGGCGCGGCGCGGCTGGAGGCGGAGACGCCGCGCCTCGCCGAGCCGTCGGAGGCGGTCTTCCGGGAGGTCGGCTGCCATGGCGTCGCCGAGGCGGCGGCCCTGGCGGCGGCCGGGCCCGATGGCGCGCTCGTCGTGACCAAGCGGAAGTCGCTTTCCGCGACATGCGCGGTCGCCCGAGCACCGGCACCGATCGATCCGCTGACCATCGGCCGGGCGCGGGGGCGGCTGTCGATCGTCGGCACCGGGCCCGGCGCGCCCGCCTGGCGCACGCCGGCGGCCGAGGCGGCGGTGGCGGCGGCGACCGATCTGGTCGGCTACGGCCTCTATCTAGACCTGCTGGGGCCGCTGGCCGCGGGCAAGCGCCGCCACGCCCGGCCGCTGGGCGAGGAGATCGCCCGCGCGCGCCTGGCCCTCGACTTGGCGGCCGAGGGGCGCCGCGTCGCGCTCGTCTCGTCCGGCGATCCCGGCATCTACGCCATGGCGAGCCTGGTCTACGAGCTCCTCGACGCCGACCCGCCGGAGGCCTGGCGCCGGGTGGCGGTGGAGACGGTGCCCGGCATCAGCGCGCTGCAGGCAGCCGCCGCCCGGGTCGGCGCGCCGCTCGGCCACGACTTCTGCGCCGTCTCCCTGTCCGACCTGCTGACGCCCTGGACGGCGATCGAGTCGCGGCTGCGCGCCGCCGCGGACGGGGATTTCGTCGTCGCCCTCTACAACCCGGTCTCCGCGCGCCGGCGCGTGGCGCTCGACGCCGCGGCCGCGATCCTGGGCGCGCGACGGCCGCCGGACACGCCTGTCGTGCTCGCCCGGTCGCTCGGCCGGCCCGACGAGACGATCCGGATCATCGACCTGGCCGAGCTGACCGCCGACCATGCCGACATGCTGACGGTGGTGCTGGTCGGCTCCAGCCGGACCCGCCGAGTGGCCCGCCGTCACGGCGGGGCCTGGGTCTACACGCCGCGCGGCTATCCGACCGGCGCGTCGGCGAAACCGGAAGAACGAGAGCAGGGACCGCTGAGCGCATGACCGTCCATTTCATCGGCGCCGGACCCGGCGCGGCCGACCTCATCACCGTGCGCGGCCGCGACCTGATCGCGCGCTGCCCGCTGTGCCTGTACGCCGGCTCGCTCGTCTCCGAGGCCGTGGTCGCCGCGGCGCCGGAGAGCGCGCGGGTCGTCGACACCGCCTCCATGACGCTCGACGAGATCGTCGAGGCGATGCGCGCCGCCCACGAAGCCGGCCAGGACGTGGCGCGAGTGCATTCCGGCGACCCCTCGATCTATGGCGCGATCGGGGAGCAGATGCGCCGGCTCGACGCGCTGGGGATTCCGTTCGAGATCGTGCCCGGCGTGCCGGCCTTCGCCGCCGCGGCGGCCAGCCTCAAGCGCGAGCTGACGCTGCCCGGCATCGCCCAGTCGGTGGTCGTCACGCGCACCGCGCGCAGCGCCTCGGCGATGCCGCCGGGCGAGGAGCTGGAGACCTTCGCGCGCTCGGGAACGACGCTCGCGATCCATCTGGCGATCCGGGATATCCGCCGGATCGTCGAGGTCCTGACGCCCTACTACGGCGCCGACTGCCCGGTGGTCGTGGCCTATCGGGTGAGCTGGCCGGACGAGGCGATGCTGCGCGGCACGCTCGCCGACATCGCCGCGAAAGTGCGCGAGGCCCGGATCACGCGCACGGCGCTGATCCTCGTCGGGCCGGTGTTGGGTGGCGATGCGTTCGAGGACAGCCGCCTCTACCACGCCGACCATCGGCACATCTTCCGCACTGGCAAGGCGGCGGCCACCGGTTCGGACGGCTGATCGGGCGGCGGAGGAGTCGGGCTACTTGCCGAAGCCGTGCTCGAGGGCCCAGACGGCGGCCTGGGTTCGGTTGGTCACGCCCAGCTTCTGGAGCAAGGCGCGGACCTGACGCTTGACGGAAGCCTCGGAGACGCCAAACCGGTCGGCGATCGTCTTGTTGGCGTCGCCGCGGACGAGGCAGTCGAGAATCGCCATCTCGCGATCGCTCAGGCCCCGGCGCTGGCCGGCCTCGCGCACGGTGCCGTCGACCCGGGGCGGAGCGAAGCGCTCGGCGACGCTGATCAGCGGCCCGATCATCCGCGTCGCGACGATCGGCTCGCCCATGACGGTCGTCGCCACGGCATAGACCAGCGCATCGGCCGAGATCCCGAGATGGAAGTATCCGTCGACGCCGGCGCGCAGCCCGCCGATCGCCTGGTGGGGATCCTTGTTCTCGTCGAGCAGCACGATCTTGGCGCCCGGCGATCGGGCGCGCAGCCGCTCCAGCGCGGCGTTCAAGTCCTCGCCGACGGCCGGGCGGCCGAGCAGGATGTAGCAGTCGACCTTGACCGGGACATCGGGGGAGAACACCGCGTCGAGATCGGTCGCCGTACCCGCGACATCGATCGGCCCGCCGGTCAACAGGCGCTTGAGTCCTTCCCGAAGGAGACCGTCGCCACCGACCAGTACTGCCGTTATTACCGTACCGTCCAAGGTCCCGGTTCCCGTTCTCGTTGTCTCCGCTCACCGGCCCGGTTCGGCCGGTCAGGAGGATCATCGTATTATCGGCAATCCGGTTTCGATTTGCGCGCACGCAAGGCAAACCGGCGTCTTCAGACGGCTTACGTGAAATAATCCTTTTGAGCCTGGAGCAATATGGAGATCGGTACTCAGGATTTTACGCCCGACAAATACCTGTAGCCTCCCTTCTGTTTCGTGTATAAGAGAATCGCAGTTCGGCGGGTGAGACCAGGGAATATTCGATGCGACTCGCCTTTACACGAACCGATTTGGACGCGACCGGCCTGGCCTCGGAGATGAGCGCCATGGGGCGGTTCACGACGAACGGGTTCGTGCGCAATCCGCCCCGTCTGCCCGGTCTTCTGGGCCTGTGCCTTCGCTCCTGGCACGAGGAGCGATGGGGTGACGGGCGCACGCGGCGGCCGGACTTCACCGCGGAGGCCCTGGGCGACCGGCGCGAGACGGCGGCCATCCTGGCGATCGAGGGCGAGCGGGCGCGATTCGCGCTGGAGCATGTCGGCGCCTGGGCCGGCGACCTGCTGAGCCCGCTGGGTGAGGACCGCAGCCTCGACTCCGGGCATCCGATTCACGGCTTCGTCGACTATGTCGCGACCGTCGGCGACCCGGTCCTTCTCCTGGGCCAGGTCCATGATCCGGAGGGCCGGCCGCAGCCGCAGAACCTGCTTCTGCTGCCCGTGGCGAGCGAGATCACGCGGGTCGGCTGGGTCGTCGTCCAGCGCGAGGTTCACTGAGGCGACGCCGCGCCGCCGCCGCGAGGCGGCGAGGCTGACAGACGGAACGGCGCCGACGCCGGACCGTCAGTCGCTGCCGTCCTTCGCGCCGCCGTGCTTCGAGCCGTCGCCGTAGAGCGCCTTAGGGTCGGTTTCCGGCACTGCCAGCTCGACCGCCGCGCCGTCGCGCCAGGCCGTGTAGAAGCAGCTCCGCCGGCCCGTATGGCAGGCGACGCCCGTCTGGTCGACCAGCAGCAGGATCGTGTCGCCGTCGCAATCGACCCGGAGATCCATGACACGCTGGACTTGGTCGGACGTCTCGCCCTTGCGCCACAGCCGGCCGCGCGAGCGCGACCAGTAGCAGGCGCGCCCGGTCGCCAGGGTCTCGGCGACGGCGTCGCGATTCATCCAGGCGACCATCAGCACCTCGCCCGTGTCGTGCTGTTGGGCGATCGCCGGGATCAGGCCCGCGGCGTCGGGACGGAGCAGCGCGTCCAGCGCGGCCGGCAGCGCCGGGGCAGGGGCGTCGTCAGGCGGCGCGGGCACGGGCGACGAGCCGGTCGAAGCCGGCCTCCAGATCGGCGATCAGGTCCTGCACGTCCTCGAGCCCGATATGCAGGCGCAGCAGCGGGCCGCGCCCGTCCCAGCGATTGACGGTGCGGTAGGGCGTCAGATCGATCGGCAGCAGCAGGCTCTCGTACCCGCCCCAGCTCGCACCCAGGGGGAAGAGCGACATCCCGTCGGCCATGGCCGCCACGGCGTCGGCGGAGACCGGGTGCAGTTCGACGCCGAGCAGCCCGGAAGCACCGTCGAAGTCCCGTTTCCAGAGGGCGTGGCCCGGATCCTCCGGCAGGGCGGGGTAGAGGACGTGCGCCACCTCGGGCCGGCCCTGCAGCCAGCGCGCGACCGCCAGCGCCGACTCCTGATGCTGGCGCAGCCGGACCGCCATCGTGCGCAGGCCGCGCTGCGCGAGATAGAGGTCGTCCGGCGCCGCGCTGTTGCCGTGGAGCTGGGCGTTGGTCTTGACCGTGTCGAAGGTCTCGCGCGTGTCGCAGACGGCGACGCCCATCATCGCGTCCGAATGGCCCACGATGTACTTGGTCGCCGCATGGATCGAGACGGTCACGCCATGCTCGATCGGGCGGAAGAACAGCGGCGTCGCCCAGGTGTTGTCGATCATGGTCGCGATGCCGCGCTCGCGCGCCACGGCCGCGATGGCGGGCACGTCCTGTACCTCGAAGGTGCTCGAGCCCGGGCTCTCCATGAAGATGACGCGCGTATTGTCGCGCACCAACTCGGCGATGCCGCCGCCGATCAGCGGGTCGTAGTAGGTCGTCTCCACGCCGAAGCGGCGCAGGACCCGGTCGCAGTACTTGCGCGTCGGGCCGTAGACGGAATCGGCGACGAGGATGTGATCGCCGGCCGAGACGAAGGCGCCGAGCGCCTGCACGATGGCCGCCAGGCCCGATGGCGTGGCGACCGCCCGATGGCCGCCCTCCATCTCCGCCACCGCCTCCTCGAAGGAGGCCGTGGTCGGTGTCCCGTTGCGCCCGTAGGTCCAGGTGTCGAACGGCCTGCGCCCGGCCTCGTTCATCCGCTCCACGCTCGGCCACGTAATGGTGGATGCGTGATAGACCGGCGGATTGAGGATGCCGAAATTTTCATCAGGATGCCGGCCCGCGTGCACCAGGCGCGTGTTCCGACCGTGCTTGCCGTCGTGGCTCGTCATCGAAGGCGCTTCCGCGAAAGTCGAACTGGGGAAAAGATGCTCCCGCCAAACGAGGCATCGATACGGCATAATCCGCGCCCCCGGCCGGCGGGTCAAACGGGTTTTCAGGCCGCTGCCCGGGTTCGCCGGGCCCCTGGCGGAACAAGCCGGGGTCTCCCGCGGAAATTTCGGTACTTGTCGAATTATTCTTTATGGCGCGCGGATTGCTAGCTAGGGTTGGCTCCGCGCAAACGCCTTGACGTTGTGCGCGACCCACAGGCAACTGAACGAACAGGGCAGTCATGATCAACAAAGCCATCCCCCTCGCCGCGACGGCCGCGGCGATCGGCACGATCGCGATCGGATCGACCGCGCAGGCGGGCCCGGTCCTCGACGCCGTGCAGGAGCGCGGAGTTCTGCACTGCGGCGTCAACACGGGCCTCGCGGGCTTCAGCATTCCGGACAGCCAGGGCAATTGGACCGGCCTGGACGTCGACTTCTGCCGCGCCATCGCCGCGGCGATCCTGGGCGATCCCGAGGCGGTGGAGTTCACGCCGCTCAGCGCCCAGCAGCGCTTCACGGCGCTCCAGTCGGGCGAGATCGACGTGCTCTCGCGCAACACGACCTGGACGCTGACTCGCGACACGTCGCTGGGCACCAACTTCGCCGGCGTCACCTTCTATGACGGCCAGGGCTTCATGGTCCCGGCCGAGCTCGGCGTGAGCAGCGCGATGGAGCTCAGCGGCGCCACCGTCTGCGTGCAGCCGGGCACGACGACCGAGCTCAACCTGGCGGACTTCTTCCGCGCCAACGACATGGAGTTCGAGCCGGTCGTCATCGAGCAGCTCTCGGAGGTCAACGCGGCCTACTTCTCCGGGCGCTGCGACGTCTACACGACCGACCGCTCGGGCCTGGCCTCGATCCGCACCGAGGCGCCGGACCCGTCGGCCCACGTCATCCTGCCGGAGACCATCTCCAAGGAGCCGCTGGGCCCGGTCGTGCCGCACGGCGACGACCAGTTCCTCGACATCGTCAAGTGGGTCGTCTACGCGACCATCGAGGCGGAGGAATACGGCGTCAATTCGGGCAATCTCGACGAGATGATGGAGTCCGATAATCCCGTCGTTCAGCGCCTGCTGGGCGTCTCGCCGGGCATGGGCGAGGCCCTTGGCCTGGATGACGAGTGGGCGGTCCGAGCGATCGAGTCGGTCGGCAACTACGGCGAGATCTTCGACCGGAACGTCGGCCCCGACACGGCGATCGGCCTGGACCGCGGCGTCAACGCGCTGTGGACCGACGGCGGCCTGATGTACGCCATGCCGGTCCGCTGACCGGATCGTGACGGCGCCGCCGCGCCGGGGTCCGCTCCGGCGCGGCGGCGCCGTTCCGGCGACGCCGGTACCCCGGGCCGGTGCGAGACGACGGAGGTGCCCCCGTGGCCGTCGTATCCGAGAGCGAGACTTCCCGACAGCGGCGCTCCCCCTTGGCGGCGCTGTGGAACGACCCGCGCTACCGCGCGGTGATCTATCAACTCCTGGTCATCGCCGGGGTCGTTTTCGTCGTCGGCTATCTGGTGTCCAACACCATGGCGAACCTGGAGCAACGCCAGATCGCCACCGGCTTTGGCTTTCTCGACCGGGAGGCCGGATTCGCGATCAGCGAATCCATGTTTTCCTACGACGCGACGGACACTTACGGCCGGGCCTTCCTGGTCGGTCTCACCAATACCTTCCGCGTGGCCATCATCGGCGTCGTGCTCGCCACGATCCTTGGCGTGATCATCGGCATCGGGCGGCTGTCGACCAACTGGCTCGTCGCCAAGCTCGCCTCGGCCTATGTCGAGGTGACGCGCAACGTGCCGCTCCTGCTCCAGCTCCTGGTCTGGTACGGCGTCATCACCTATGCCCTGCCGCATCCCCGCGACGCGGACAATCCGCTGCCGGGCGTGTTCTTCAGCAACCGCGGCATCAAGCTGCCCGCGCCGGTCGCCGATATCGGCTGGCTGACCGCGTCGGTCGGAGTCCTGGTCGGCATCGTCGGGGCGATCGCGCTCGCGCGCTGGGCCAAGCGCCGACAGGACGCCACCGGCCAGCCGTTCCCGACCTTCCGGGCCGGTCTCGCCGCGATCGTCGGTGCCGGCATCGTCGGCTGGGCGGTCGGCGGGGCGCCGACGGCGATCAGCGTGCCCGAGCTCGCGGGCTTCAACTTCCGCGGCGGCATGACGCTGACGCCGGAATTCGCGGCCGTTCTGCTGGGCCTGACGATCTACACCGCCGGCTTCATCGCGGAAATCGTGCGCAGCGGCATCCTGGCGGTCAGCCACGGCCAGACCGAGGCCGCGCACGCCCTGGGCCTGCGGCGCAACCAGGTACTGCGGCTGGTCGTGCTGCCCCAGGCGCTGCGCATCATCATCCCGCCGATGACGACCCAGTACCTGAACCTGACCAAGAACAGCTCGCTCGCCGTCGCGGTCGGCTATCCCGACCTGGTGTCGATCGGCAACACGACGCTCAACCAGACCGGCCAGGCGATCGAGGCGATCAGCATCTTCATGGCCGTCTATCTGAGCCTGAGCCTCGGCATCTCGCTGTTCATGAACTGGTACAACAGCCACATCGCGCTTGTGGAGCGCTGAGCCATGACCGACCGTATCGAGACCGGACAGGTCACAGGGCCGCCCCGCGCCCCGACCGGCGCGATCCGCTGGCTGCGCGAGAACCTGTTCAACACCTGGTACAACTCGCTGCTCACCCTCGTCATCGTCTGGGCCGGGTTCAACATCGTCCCGGCGATGGTCGACTGGCTCGTGCTGGAGGCGGTGTGGCACGCCGCCCCGCCGGAGGCCTGCCGCGAGGCGGCGGGGGCATGCTGGGCCTTCCTGCACGAGAAGGGGCGGTTCATCCTCTTCGGCCTTTATCCATACGACGAGCAGTGGCGGCCGACGCTGGCGGTCGCTCTCGCGCTCGGCCTGATCGCGGTCTCGGGCGATCGCCGCTCCTGGGGGCGCTGGCTCGCCATCGCCTGGGCGCTCGGCATCGTGGCGATCGCGCTGCTGATCCGGGGCGGCGCGCTGGGGCTCAGCTATGTGCCCAACAATCAGTGGGGTGGCCTGCCGCTGACGCTCGGCCTGTCGATCGTGGGCCTCGTCTTCGCGTTCCCGGCGGGCATCCTGCTGGCGCTCGGGCGGCGGTCGGACATGCCGGCGGTCAAGGCGGTCTGCGTGGCCTATATCGAACTGATCCGCGGCGTGCCGCTGATCACGGTGCTGTTCATGGCCTCGCTGCTGATCCCGCTGTTCCTGCCCCAGGAACTGTCGATCGACAAGCTGCTGCGGGCCCAGATCGGCCTGATCATGTTCGCCGCCGCCTATCTCGCCGAGGTAGTGCGCGGCGGGCTGCAGGCGATCCCGCGCGGCCAGTACGAGGCGGCCGACGCGCTCGGCCTGACCTACTGGCAGAAGATGCGCCTGATCATCCTGCCCCAGGCGCTGACCATCGCGATCCCGCCGCTGGTCAACACCTTCATCGGCTTCATCAAGGATACCTCCCTGGTCGTCATCATCGGCCTGTTCGATCTGCTGGGCGCCACCAAGTCGGCGCTGAGCGAGGCCGGCTGGCGGCCGATGTACAAGGAAGGCTATCTCTTTATCGCCCTGATCTACTTCGTCATCTGCTACTCGCTGTCGAAATACTCGCAGGCCCTGGAAAGCCGTCTCGAGACCGGACGCCGGGCCCGGCGCTGACCCGGCCCGGGACCGAGCCCGCCGCTTCATGGAGATCCCCCGATGACCGTCGACACGAGGCCCCGTCCCGCCGCCGGCTCCGACGGACCGGCGACCGCGCCCGGCGATCCGATCATCCAGATTCAGGGCCTGAACAAGTGGTACGGCGACTTCCACGTTCTCAAGGACGTCGACCTCTCGGTCGACCAGGGCGAGAAGATCGTCGTCTGCGGACCGTCCGGATCGGGCAAGTCCACCCTGATCCGCTGCGTCAACGCGCTGGAGGAGCACCAGAAGGGCAAGCTCCTGGTCGAGGGGATCGAGGTCAAGAACGACCTCAAGAACATCGACGCCATCCGGCGCGAGGTCGGCATGGTTTTCCAGCAGTTCAATCTGTTCCCGCACCTGACCGTCATGGACAATCTCTGCCTCGCTCCGGTCTGGGTGCGCCGGACTCCGCGCCGGGAGGCGGAGGCGACGGCGATGCAACTCCTGGAGCGGGTGAAGATCCCCGAGCAGGCGGACAAGTATCCGGGCCAGCTCTCCGGCGGTCAGCAGCAGCGCGTGGCCATCGCCCGGGCCTTGTGCATGCGCCCGAAGATCATGCTGTTCGACGAGCCGACCTCGGCCCTCGATCCGGAGATGATCAAGGAAGTCCTCGACGTGATGATCGAGCTCGCCGAGGAGGGCATGACCATGGTCGTGGTCACTCACGAGATGGGCTTCGCCGAGAAAGTGGCGAACCGGGTGATCTTCATGGACCAGGGCGAGATCGTCGAGCAGGCCCCGCCGAGCGAGTTCTTCTCCAACCCCCGCTCGGAGCGCACGCGCCAGTTCCTCGGCCAGATCCTGTCGCATTGAGGCGGCAGCGAGCGTCCCGGGAAGCCGGCGCGGACGTCCCCCCGCGGGGGGCGGGGGACGGCTGACAGGGGCGGCTTACCGGGGCGGACCGGTCTCGATCGGGAGATCCTGGCGGAAGCCCCATTCCGCCCAGGAGCCGTCATAGACGGCCCCATCGGGCGCGCCCGCCAGATGCAGGCCGAGTGTCAGCACGCAGGCCGTCACGCCGCTGCCGCAGCTCGTCACCACGGGGCGGTCGAGCGGCACGCCGGCCTCCACGAACCGTCGGCGCAGCGCCTCGGCGTCGAGCAGGGTGCCCGTGGTGGGATCGGTGAGCTGCGTGAAGGGCAGGTTGCGGGCGCCCGGAATGTGGCCGGCGCGCCGGCCGGGCCAGGTTTCCGGCTCGCTGCCGGCGAAGCGGCCGGCGGCGCGCGCGTCGACCAGCGGCTCGTCCGAAGCGCCGACCTCGGCGGCCGAGCGCACCAGTTCGGGCCTGAAACGGGGTGTGAAGGTCGCGGGCGCCGGTGCGACGGGGCCTACCTCGACCGGCCGGCCTTCCGCGAGCCATTTCGGCAGCCCGCCATCGAGCACGCGCACCCGATCGTGGCCGAAGACGCGCAGCGTCCACCACACCCGCGGGGCGGTGAACAGGCCGACCCGGTCATAGACCACGACCTCGGTATCGTCGCCGATACCCAAAGCGCCGACCTTCTCGGCGAATACCGCCGCCGTGGGCAGCATGTGGGGCAGGGGGCTCTCCGCCTCCGCGATCGCGTCGATGTCGAAGAAGACCGCGCCCGGAATGTGCTCGGCCCGGTACTCGGCGGCCGCGTCGCGCTCCTGCTGGGGCAGGAACCAGGAGGCGTCGACCACGCGCAGCCCGGCCTCGCCCAGCCGATCGTGCAGGGCGGCGGTTTCGACCAGCGCGCGCGCCCGCCGGGCGGCGGGCGTATCGACCGTCTCGGCGGCGCCGGTCATGCGGCGTCGCCCGCAGCCTCGAGCCAGGGCGGCGCCGGCAGGCCCTTCTCGTGCAGGAAGGCGGGGTTGAAGATCTTCGACTGGTAGCGGGTGCCGAGATCGCACAGGATCGTCACGACGGTGTGCCCGGGCCCCAGCTCGCGCGCGATGCGCACGGCGCCGGCGACGTTGATGCCGGTCGACCCGCCCATGACCAGCCCCTCCTCCTGAAGCAGGCGGTAGACGATGTCGAGCGCCTCGTCATCCGGGACCTGTTGGGAGGCGTCGATCGGCGCGTCCTCCAGATTGGCGGTGATGCGCCCCTGGCCGATGCCTTCGGTGATCGAACTGCCCTCGGCCTTGAGCTCGCCATTGGCGTACCAGTTGTGCAGCGCCGAGCCCATCGGATCGCTGAGCCGCACATGGATGCCGGCATCCCGCTCCTTGAGCGCCATCGCGACGCCTGCCAGTGTTCCGCCGGTGCCGACCGAGCAGGTGAAGGCGTCGATGCGCCCGCCGGTCTGCTGCCAGATTTCCGGGCCCGTCGTCTCGTAGTGGCCCAGGCGGTTGGCGGTGTTGTCGAACTGGTTGGCCCAGACCGCGCCCTCGGGCTCGCTCTCCGCCAGCTCCGCGGCGAGCCGCTCGGAGACGCGGACATAGTTGCCCGGATCGCGGTAGGGCACCGCCTTGACGAGCCGGAGGTCCGCGCCGCACAGGCGCAGCATGTCCTTCTTCTCCTGGCTCTGCGTCTCCGGCATGACGATGACGGTGCGGTAGCCGAGCGCGTTGCCGACCAGCGCCAGGCCGATGCCCGTATTGCCCGCCGTGCCCTCGACGATCACGCCGCCCGGCCGCAGCACGCCGCGCCGCTCCGCGTCGCGCACGATGGCGAGCGCCGCGCGATCCTTGACGGACCCGCCGGGGTTGAGGAACTCGGCCTTGCCGAGGATCTCGCACCCCGTTTCCTCCGACAGCTTGTTGAGGCGGATCAGCGGCGTGCGGCCGACCGCTCCGACGAATCCGTGGCGGATATCCATGACGCTCCGGCGCCCTCCCGGGGTGGCTGCTCGGGTCCGACCGGGCCCGCGCGACGGAGCGGGAGCCTAGCCCTCCGTCTCCGGAGCCGCAAGATCATGGCGACGACCAGCGACGGCGCAACGCGTCCCGGTTGAGCGCGAACCAGAGCAGGGCGATAAGCGTGGTCGCGTTGTCGCACCGGCCCTCCGTCGCCAGGGCCGCCGCCTCCGCGCCGGGCAGGGTGAAGACGCGGATGTCCTCGCCCTCCTCGTCGAGGCCGTGGAGCGCCTCGCCCTCGGGCGCCGCGACCCGGGCGACGTAGAGATGGATGATCTCCGAGCTGCCGCCGGGGCTGGAGAAGAACTCCGCCACCTTCTCCAGGTCCAGGAGGTCGAGCCCCGCCTCCTCGACGGCCTCCCGGCGGGCCACCGCCTCGACCGTCTCGCCCGGATCGACGATGCCCGCGACGATCTCGGTCAACCAGGCCGGGCGGTCGGCCGCGTAGGCCCCGGCGCGGAACTGCTCCAGCAGCACCACCCGGTCGGTCGTCGGGTCGTAGGGGAGTACGGCGACGGCCTCGCCCCGCATCAGGACTTCCCGGTCTATCGGCTCGATCCAGCCGCCGTCATGGCGGCGATGGACGAGCCGGAACTTGTCCATGCGGAAGAAGCCCTGGAAGCAGGTCGACCGCTCGATCACCCGGATGGCGTCCGGACCATCGGGTTCGACGCGGCCATCGCGGTCCGGATCACCGATGTCGGTCTCGGGAGTGTGGCTCATGTCCGTTCCGTAGCGTTGCCGGTCGCCCTCGCGCGGCGGGACGGTAGGGCAAAGCCGGCCTCGGGGGAATGGCCGGCGGCCCGGGCGTGGCGCTCCATCGGGCGGCCCGGGTGACCAACCTCGGATTGCAAAGGCCCGTTTTGGTTTGACATCGTCAAGTGGGCTGCCAATAATCCGTGCAATCTCAATCAATCCAGGGAACGACGGCGCTTGCTTGCAAAAGCCGAAGTGAACGGCTGGGCAATCGAAGTAAATATCCGTCGCGAGGCTTCAAACAGTTTGGACCCGGGCCGCCGGGGAGTGCAGGGAGACGTCGATGCACAAGGATGATTTGGCGAAGGTCCACAAGGCCATTCCCAAGCTGGTGGACAAGCTGGCGAACGGCGATGTCGGGCGCCGCGACTTCTTGCGGACGACGACCCTTCTCGGTCTCTCCGCGACGACCGCCTACACTCTGGCGGGCAAGATCACCGGCGAGCCCTTCGTGCCGGCGGCGCGCGCCCAGGGCAACATGGGTGGCACGATCCGCGTTTCGATGAACGTGAAGGAGATCTCGGACCCGGCGATCTTCGACTGGTCGGAGAAGGGCAACATCGCCCGCCATGTGATCGAGCCGCTGGCCCAGGTCGGCACCGACAACATCACCCGGCCCTTCCTGGCCGAGCGGTGGGAGGCCTCGGACGACCTCAAGACCTGGACCTTCCACCTGCGCCGGGGCGTGAAGTGGAACAACGGCGACGATTTCATCGCCGACGACGTGATCTTCAATTTCGAGCGCTGGATGAACCCGGAGACGGGCTCGTCGAACTACGGCCGCTTCGCCGCGCTGCGGGAAAGCAACGACGACGGTTCGCCCATGATGGACGGGGCGGTCGAGAAGGTCGACGACCATACCGTCCGCTTCAACATGCGCGTGCCCTTCCTGGCGCTGCCGGAATCGATGGGTGACTATCCGGCGCTCATCGTGCATCGGCGCTTCACCGAGGAGGGCGGCAATTTCCCGGACAACCCGGTGGGCACCGGCCCCTATCTGCTGGAGGACTTCGGCGTCGGCGAGCGTGCCGTGCTCGTCAAGCGCGACCCGTCGGAGTACTGGGGCGAAGAGGTCTATCTCGACGGCATCACCTATATCGACCACGGCGACGACCCGGCAGCGTGGCTGGCCGCGCTGGCCTCCGGCCAGGTCGACCTGCTCTACCGCCTGAGCGTCGACCAGGTGCCGGCCGTCCAGGGCATGCAGCATCTCCAGCTCTACGAGACGGTGACCGGCCAGACCGGCGTCGCCCGCATGAAGGTGACCGAGCCGCCCTTCGACGACGTCCGGGTGCGCAAGGCCATCCGGCTGAGCATGGACCATGCACGGCTGCTGGAGCTCGGCTACCAGAACCTGGGCGTGCCGGGCGAGGATCATCACGTCTCCCCGGCTCATCCGGAATACGCCGAGATTCCCGAGCCGACGCAGGACTACGAGCAGGCCCGCGCGCTCCTCGCGGAGGCCGGCTACGAGGACGGGCTCGAGCTCACGATCGACTGCGTCGCCCAGCCGACCTGGGAGCCGAATACCTGCCAGGTGATCGCCGAGATGCTGCGCCCGGCCGGCATCGACCTGACGGTCAACATCATGCCCGGTGGCACCTACTGGGAGCGCTGGACGACGGCGCCGTTCGGCTTCACCTCCTGGACCCACCGTCCGCTCGGCACCCAGGTGCTCAGCCTGGCCTACCGCTGCGGCGTGCCCTGGAACGAGAGCTCGTACTGCAATCCCGACTTCGACGCCTTGCTGGACCAGGCCGAGGCGACCCTCGACGTGGAAGAGCGGCGCGAGATCATGGCCGATCTCGAGGCCATGCTGCAGGACGATTCGGTCATCATCCAGCCCTATTGGCGCTCGGTCTTCACGGCCAGTGGCGCCAACGTCAACGGCTTCTCGGTCCACCCCGCCGAGGAAATGCAGCTCAACGGTGTCTGGCTGTCGTGACGCCGTCCGGTAAGGGCCCCGGGGGCGGCGCGCTCCCGGGGCGGCCGGATCCGGCCAGGCTCGACGCGGCGGTCCCGCCGGGGGTGCTCGCGTCCGCGGCGGGCGGGGAGGTGCGGCCGTGGTAATCTTCCTGCTCAAGCGGCTCGGGATCATGCTGGCGACGATGCTCGCCGTCTCGATCCTCGTCTTCCTGCTGCTCGAGGTGAACGGCGACCAGGTCGTCGTGAAGGTGCTGGGGCCGTATAGCTCGGAAGAGCAGCGGGCGATCTGGCTGGAGGAGAACGGCTACAACCGACCGCCGCATATCCGGTATTTCGAGTGGCTGGGCGGCATCGTCACCGGCGACTTCGGGCAATCGATCCGGTTCCGCGCGCCGGTGTCCGAGGTGCTGTGGCCGCGGCTCGCCAACACCGGCATCCTCGCCCTGTGCGTCTTCGGCGTCATGGTGCCGCTGTCGCTGACCCTGGGTGTCCTCGCCGGGATGCGCGAGGGCTCGAAGCTCGATCGCTCGATCACGGTGGCGTCCGTGATCACGACCTCGATCCCGGAATTCGCGAGCGCCGTGCTGCTGGCGTTCATCTTCGTCTTCTGGCTCGGCCTGCTGCCGGGCACGAGTTCGATGACGAGCGGCTTCTCGCCGGTCGAGATGATCCTGCCGTCGCTCGTGCTGATCCTCTACGGGTTCGGCTACATCGCCCGGATGATGCGCGCCAGCATGGCCGAGGTCATGCAGAGCCCGTATATCCGCACGGCCGTGCTGAAGGGGCTGCCCTACAGGCGCGTGATCATGAAGCACGCGCTGCGCAACGCGCTGATCGCGCCGTTCACGGTGATCATCCTGCAGATCAACTGGCTGCTGTCGGGCGTGATCGTCGTCGAATTCTTCTTTGCTTACAAAGGCTTCGGAGCGCTTCTTCTGGAGGCGTCGCTCAATCAGGACATCTACCTGATCCAGGCCTGCGCGATGGTCGCCGTCTTCGTCGCCGTCGGCACGCAGACGATCGCGGATATCGGGTACACCTACCTGAACCCGCGCATCCGGTTCACCTGAGGAGGCGCGGGGCATGACCGACCAGGCCGCCGACACGATCCCGCGCCCGCCCAACCGGATGATCCGCGCCGGCCGCGGCATCCTGCTGATGCGCGAGAGCCCGATCGGCATGGTCGGCATGGGAATCTGCGTTTTCTGGGTCGTCGTCGCACTCGCCGCGCCGCTGCTGGCGCCGTTCGAGCCGACGGTGCAGATGGTGCCTTTCGCCACTCCCGGCACGGCAGCGCCGGACGGCGGCCTTTTCCTGCTGGGCACCGACCATCTCGGCCGCGACATCCTCTCGCGCATCATCTGGGGCGCGCGGCGGGTGCTGTTCTACGCCGTCGTGGCGACCGCCTGCGCCTACGCCGTCGGCATCGCGATGGGGCTGGCCGCCGGCTACAAGCGCGGCTGGGTCGACGACGTCCTGTCGAGCCTGTCGAACCTGATCCTGTCCTTTCCGATCCTGGTGCTCTACGTGGTCATCATCACGACCTTCGGGGCGTCGGGCATCAACATCGTGCTGGCGGTCACCTTCGCCAGCGGCCCCGGAATCATGCGCATCGTGCGCGGCCTCGTGCTCGACCTGCGCAACCGGGACTACGTCGCCGCCGCCCAGACCCGGGGCGAGAGCGCGCTCTACATCATGTTCGTCGAGATCCTGCCCAACGCGCGCGGTCCGCTGATCGTCGACGCCTGCCTGCGCCTGGGCTACACGACGATCACCATCGGCGTGCTCGGCTTCCTGGGTCTCGGCCTGCCGCCGCCGGACCCGGACTGGGGCGGCATGATCAACGAGACCCGGTCCATGGCGACCTTCGCGCCGCACATGACCGTCTTTCCCTGCATCGCGATCTCCTCGCTCGTCCTCGGCCTGAACCTGATGGCCGACGGGCTGCGCGAGGTCTCGCTGCGCGACTGAGGATCCGGCGATGCCCGACAGCCCGCGCCCCGACGACTCCCACGCCGCTTCCGCCGCGCCGGCCGGTCGGGACGGGGATCCCGACGCTCCGGTCCTGGAGATCGAGGGGCTGTCCATCAGCTACTTCACCCGCCAGGGCGAGATCCCGGCGGTGATCGACTTCTCGCTGACGGTCGGGCAGGGCGAGGCGGTCGGCCTCGTCGGCGAATCGGGCTGCGGCAAGTCGACGGTCGCCATGGCGATCATGAACTACATGGGCAGCAACGGCGCGATCGTCGGCGGCAGCATCAAGTTCAAGGGCCGCGAGCTGACCACGCTGTCCTGGGACGAGCTGCGCCATGTCCGCGGCACGGCGATCTCCATGGTCTACCAGGAGCCCATGGCGGCCCTGAACCCGTCGATGAAGATCGCCCGCCAACTCATGGAAGTGCCGCTGTTCCACGAGCCGCGCTGTACCGAGGAGGAGGCCTATCAGCGCAGCCTCGACATGCTGGCGGCGGTCCGGCTCTCCGATCCCGAGCGGGTGCTGGAGGCCTATCCACACCAGATCTCGGGCGGCCAGCAGCAGCGCGTCGTCATCGCCATGGCGCTGCTCTCCAACCCGTCGCTGCTGCTCCTCGACGAGCCGACGACGGCCCTCGACGTCACCGTCGAGGCGGGCATCGTCGAGCTGATCGGCGAGTTGAGCGAGCGGTTCGGCACCTCGATGATCTATATCAGCCACAATCTCGGGCTGATCCTCGAGACCTGCGACCGCGTCTGCGTCATGTATTCGGGCGAGGTGCACGAGCAGTCCTCGGTCCGGGACATCTTCGAGACGCCGTTGCACCCCTATACCCGAGGCCTGTTCGGCTGTATCGCGACGCCGACCCGCGACAAGCACGCCACACCCCTGATGCCGATCCGCGGCCAGCTACCGTTGCCGCACGAGCGGCCGCCGGGGTGCAATTTCGGCCCGCGCTGCGACTTCTTCCAGGGCGGCCGCTGCGACGCCGGCCCGGTGGCCATGCGCGACGCGGCGCCCGACGGCGCGCACAAGGTCCGCTGCCTGCGCTGGGAGGAAATCGACTGGGCGCGACACAATGTCGACGTGACCCCGCATCTCCCGGTCGAGCCCGGGCGCACGGTGCTCGAGGTCGACCGGATGCAGAAGTACTTCCCGATCTACGACCGATCCCTGCGCGCGATCTTCTCCGGAAAGTCCGTGCGCTACATCAAGGCGAACGAGGAGCTCAGCTTCGAGGCCAAGGCCCGGCAAACCGTCGCCATCGTCGGCGAATCGGGCTGCGGCAAGTCGACCTTCGCCAAGGTGCTGATGGGCCTGGAGACGGCCACGGGCGGCCGCATCGTCTTCGACGGCGAGGACATCGCCGGGCGCGAGGTCCAGAAGCGCTCCAAGGGGCAACTCGGCTCGCTGCAGATGGTCTTCCAGAACCCCAACGACACGCTGAACCCCAGCATGACCGTGGGCGGCCAGATCGCCCGCGTCATCCGGAAGTTCGGCGTGGCGAGCGATCCGGACGACATCCGCCGCCGGGTGGTCGCGCTGCTCGACCTCGTCAAGCTGCCGCGCGACTTCTACCATCGCCGGCCGCGCCAGCTCTCCGGCGGGCAGAAGCAGCGCGTCGGCATCGCCCGGGCCTTCGCCGGCAACCCGGCGCTCGTCGTCGCCGACGAGCCGGTGAGCGCGCTCGACGTTTCGGTCTCCGCGGCCGTGACCGGCCTGCTGATGGACATCCAGCGGGAATACGACACGACGCTGCTCTTCATCAGCCACGACCTGGGGGTCGTGCGCTACCTCTCCGACAGGGTCGTGGTCATGTATCTCGGCCAGATCATGGAGCAGGGCACGACGGACGACGTGTTCGCCCCGCCGTACCATCCTTATACGGAAGCACTACTTTCGGCTGTTCCGGTCGCCGATACCAAGGTCGAAAAGAAGCGCATCATCCTGGAAGGAACCTTGCCGAGCGTGGTCAACCCGCCGGTAGGCTGCCCCTTTCACACCCGATGTCCGCGAAAGATCGGCGAGATCTGCGAGGATACGCCGCCTCCGGGTCAGGTCGAAAACGGGCATATCATCAGATGTCATATACCATTGGATGAATTGCGGCAAATCGACCCCGTGATTAAGACTGCAGCCGAATAGCGTCGTTGCGCGCGGCCGCTTGTACCCCCACAATTGGTTGTGGCGTCGCGCAACGGGAGCGTCAGCTCGCCAGCGTGACGCCTACGAAACCGGAGGGCGGCCTGCGGCCTGTAACGCCAACAGTGCAACGCGGGTCCCGAATTCGCACCTCCCGTGCAAGGAAGGGAAAGACAATGGCCGGGTCAACACAAACGCGTCGCCGCAGAAAAACGATCGCACTCGACGGGCCGGACCCCGTCGACGTCCATGTCGGCATGCGGCTGCGGCAGCGACGGACGCTCCTGGGCATGAGCCAGGAGAAGCTGGCCAACGCCTTCGGCGTCTCGTTCCAGCAGGTCCAGAAATACGAGCGCGGGGCCAATCGCATCAGCGCCAGCCGCCTGCACCTGCTCACGCGCATTCTCGATGTGCCGATCACCTATTTCTTCGAGGGGCTGCCGCAGTCCGTCTCAGAGGAACGCTCGGCCGAGATGGCGGCGGACTCCGGCGACGAGCAGATGACCAGCCGGGAGACGCTGGAGCTCGTGCGCGCCTACTACCGCATCTCCGAGCCGACGGTGCGCAAGCGGCTCGTCGACCTGGCCCGGGCGCTCGGTCGGGACGATCCGGACGCCGCCGAGGGCGACGCCCGCGGAGCCGGCCTGGAGCACTGATCCTGGCGAGGATCGTTCCCGCGACGGCGAAGCGGGAACGAGTCGGCACGGCCGGGTCCCTCGCTGGACCCGGTCGCGGTCGGGTATTAAGCGGCGGTTAAACTTGCCGACCTAAGCTCTCCGGGCAGATCGCGACACCGCTGTCCAGGGAGCCTCGCCGTGACCGACACCGCCGACGCCGCGCCGGAGGGCACCGACACCCTGGATCGCGCGCGCGACGCCCTGGCTCGCTGCCGCAGCCGCGTCCAGGATTTCGAGGCGGGCGCGGCCCGGTCGAACCGGGCGCTCTACGAGGCGCTGGAGACGGCCTACCGGCTGCACGCGGATCTCGCTGCCGACGGCAAGGCCCGCCGCGCGATCCTGCGCGAGAACAAGGTCCGCGCCGCGCGCAAGGGCGCCAATCCCTTCACCGACGTGGTAAAGCTCGCCTTCGGCGGCGCCGATCGCATGCGCGTCAACAAGTACGCGAGCGTGCTGGCCCATGTGGACAGCGCCTGTCCGGCGGGGGAAGGCGTCGCCGACTGGCTGGACCATCCCGAACGCGGCATCGAGAACAGCGTCAAGGCCTGGCGCCGGATGTGCCGTGCGGCCGGCGCCAGGGGCGCGCGGCCGACGCAGGCCCAGGCGCTCGCGCTCGCGAAGGGACTGATCGAGCAAGGCGCCGAAGTCGGGCTGGAGCAGTGCGAGCCGCTGGTGCGCGACCGGGCGGCGGGCGATCTGGTGCTGCTCGTCGCCCGGCGTCGGCCCGACGGCTCGCTGGCGGCGCTCCACGTGGCCGACGACCCTCGGGGCCGCGATCTCGACCGGGTGCTGGGCCGCCTCGGCCGCGAGTCGGCCTGGACGGCCCGCTTCTTCGCCGCCGAGCTCGACAAGCTCGCGGTACGCCGCGCGCCCTGGCGCCGGAACGAAATCGACTGGCTCGACCGCCTGATCACGCGCGACGAGCGCGCCGAACTTGAGCGTCGCCTGGACGAGGCGGAGGATCGGCGGCGGGCGAGCACGAGCGACCCGAGCCCGTTCAAGCGGCCGTCCCTGCCGGCCTTCCTGCGCCCGTCCGACGCCTCGGCCTCGGCCGCCACGGCGGAGGGGGCGGAGGCCGTCGAGCGCGATGCCGCGTCCGACCTGCGCGCCGCGGTCGACTCCCTGCGCGAGCGGCTGGGCGGCGAGGAGGCCTTCCACCGCCACGTCGCCCGGCTGTTCGACCGGTTCGAGGTCGACGACACCCGGACCTGGGCGGAGCTCGACCCGCAGCTTCGCTACGCCCTCGGCCTCGTGCGGGGCGGCAACATCACCCAGAAAGTCTGGGACGTGCTGACGCCGCCTGTGCGCGCCCGAGTGCTGCAGGACGCGCTGCCCTATTACGAGCAGATGCGCGAGCGCTGGCCGGAGGGCGGGGCGCCCGGCGAGCACACGGTGATCCGCGACTTCCTGATCGAGGTGGCCGAGCGCCGGCGTGCCGAAGGCATGCCGCCGGACGAGGCGTTCTCCGCCGGCCGCCGGCACCTGGGCGCGCCGGAGACCTCGGAACCGGCCCGTCCCCGGCGCATGGTCGTCGCCCCGCGGGAGACCGCGCGCTCGGCCTGATCCGACCCGACGGCACAGGCGGGCGGTTCGGCCGCAGCATCGACCTCGCAAGCGATATTTCGGGAAAGTGGCTCCGGGGGCCGGATTCGAACCGGCAACCAATCGGTTAACAGCCGATTGCTCTACCGTTGAGCTACCCCGGACCGGTCGACGGGCGCGTTGGCGATCGCGTGGATCACCGCTGCCCGATCGTGGAGGCGGTCTTACTCGGGCCGGTCCCGGCCGGTCAACCGGAAACTGCCCGTCCTGCGCCGCCGGCCAGGGCGCGGCGCCCGTGGATCGCTGGAGGCCCGGGCCGGAATCGAACCGACGTACGGGGATTTGCAGTCCCCTGCATGACCACTCTGCCACCGGGCCCCAGAGCCGTGCCTCATAGCGCCGGGCGCGGCTGAGCGTCAAGCCCGGTGCGCGTCCCGGCGGTCGCCCGGGACGGCAGGGTCCGCCCTGGGAGGCGCCCGCCGTGGATTGTCTCGACGGGGCGCGGCGCGTATACACGCGGGCGACGGCTGCTTCGAGCGGCCGCCGACATCTTGCTCGCCGTTCCCGGGGATCCGTCGATGACCGATTTCGCGACAGCCCGCATCAACATGGTCGAGGGGCAGGTCAAGCCGAACAAGGTGACCGACCCGATCCTGCTGCAGGCGATGCTCGACATCCCGCGCGAAGCCTTCGTGCCCGGGCCGATGAAGTCGGTCGCCTATGTCGACGAGGATATCGAGATCGCGCCCGGCCGCTATCTGACCGAGCCCATGGTGATCGCGCGCCTGATCGCCGAGGCGCGGATCCGCCCCGGCGACATCGTGCTCGATATCGGCTGCGCCACCGGCTACTCGACCGCCGTCATGGCGCGGCTGGCGAGCACGGTCGTCGGGCTGGAGGTCGACGAGGACCTGGCCGGGCGCGCGACGCGCACCCTGGCCGACCAGGGCGTCGACAACGCCGTGATCGTGACGGGCGACCTGACCGCGGGCCATCCCGACCAGGCGCCCTATGACGTGATCCTCGTCAACGGCGCGGTAAGCGCGCTGCCCGACGGCATCCTGGCCCAGTTGGGCGAGGGCGGGCGGCTGACCTGCGTCCATTCCCCGGCCGGCCATGTCGGCCGGGCCCGACTGTACCGCCGGACCAACGGGCACGTCTCCCATCTCGAACTGTTCGACGCGGCCACGCCGTATCTGCCCGGCTTCGAGCGCAAGCCGGCCTTCGAGTTCTGAGGACCGCCGGCCGTGCCGCGTGCGCCGGTGCCCGCGCGGTGGTCGGCGAGGGTGGCGTGGACCCGATGCGCGGTCCGAGAGTATGCTTCGGGCGCCAAGGATATCAGGGGCCGGCCCGATGCCCCGTGCAGCCGAGCGTGAGGCGATGGTGAAAGCAGTTCCGTACCGCCGGTCCTCCGATCGCCGGCCCGCCCGCCGACGGGCCGGGCTGGCCGCCGCCGCGGCGCTGGCCGCCGTGATCGGCCTCGGCGCGGGTGGCGAGGCCCGGGCCCAGACGATGCAGGAAGCCCTGGCGCTCGCCTACGACACCAACCCGACCCTGGCGGCCCAGCGCGCCGAGCTACGCGTGGCGAACGAGCAGGTGCCCCAGGCCCTGGCGGGCTACCGGCCGACCGTCTCGGCCTTCGGCGAGGTCGGCGCCCAGTGGTCGCGCACCGATCCGGAGTTCACCGAGGACGAGACGATCAACCCGGCCTCGATCGGCATCCAGGTCGACCAGCCGCTCTATCGGGGTGGCCGCACGGCCGCGGATGTCAGCCGGGCGGAGAACGTCATCCGCGCCAGCCGCGCGAACCTGGCGACGACCGAGCAGTCGATCCTGCTCGACGCCGTGGTCGCCTACATGAACGTGGTACGCGACCAGGCCGTCCTCGATCTCGCGATCAACAACGAGGACGTGCTCGCCCGCCAGCTCCAGGCAAGCCGGGACCGCTTCGAGGTCGGCGAGGTGACGCGCACCGATGTCAGCCAGGCCGAATCCCGCCTGGCCGGCGCGACGGCCGATCGCATCTCAGCCGCCGGCGACCTGCGCGCCTCGCGCGCCACCTTCGAGCGGGTGATCGGCGTGGCGCCCGGCCAGCTCGTCCAGCCGCCGATCCCCGGCGACCTGCCGACCTCGCTCGAGGCGGCGATCGCCCAGGCCGAGACCGGCGCGCCCCGCGTGATCTCGGCGGCCTTCTCCGAGCAAGCGGCCGGCGATGCCGTCGACGTCGCCCGCGGCGCGCTGCTGCCCGAGGTCTCGCTCAGCGGCCGGGTCTCGCGCAGCTACGAGCCCAATGCCCAGTTCGACCGGCAGGACACCGCCTCGGTCACCGCGCGGGTCAACGTGCCGCTCTACCAGGCGGGCGGCGCCAGTTCCCGCGTGCGCGAGGCGCGGCATACCGCCGGACGGGCGCGCATCCAGGTCGACGAGGCGCGCCGCACGGCGATCGAGGAGGCGATCCGCGCCTGGGAGTTCCTGACGACCGCCCGGGCCAGCATCGACTCCCTCAACTCGCAGGTCGCCTCGGCGGAAATCGCGCTGGAGGGCGTGCGCCAGGAGGCGCTGGTCGGCTCGCGCACCGTGCTCGACGTGCTCGACGCCGAGCAGGAGCTGCTCGACGCCCGGGTGACGCTGGTCACTGCCCAGCGCGACGAGGTCGTGGCGGCCTACCAGGTGCTCTCCGCGGTGGGCATGCTGACGGCCCGCGCGCGCTCGCTGCCGGTCGACTACTACGATGTCGAGCGGGACTACGAGGCGACCCGCGATCGACTGTGGGGCACCTCGGTGGAGGAGCGCTGACGTCGCCACCGGCGGGGGTGGGCAGGGGTGTCCAGCCCCGGGATCGGCCAACCGCAGCGCGAATTCCGGTGACACGGACGGCATACCGGGCGTTTCGGCTTTGTCTGACCGCATCCCGGTTGCTACCATCGCGCTCACTGTGACGCCGCGGTACGAGGCCGTCCTCGATGAGTGAGTCCAAGACCCAGCAGCAAGAACCGTCGATGGAGGAGATTCTCGCCTCCATCCGGCGGATCATCTCCGAAGACGACGGCCCCGAGCCGGAGGGCGCGCCCGCGCCCGCCGCAAACGGCCATGACCGGTCCGCCGCCCCGGCCCCCGCGCCGGAGCCGGAGGAGGAGCCGATCATGGAACTCACCGAGGACCAGATCGCCGACGACTTCGACGGCGACGCCCTCGTCGACGAGGACATGCTGGAGCTGTCGGACGACGACACGGCCGACGAGCCGGAGGTCCGGGAGCCCGAGCCGGAGCCCGAACTTGCTCCGGAACCCGAGCCCGAACCGGAACCGGCGCCCGTGGCCTCGGCGATGCCGCCGGAGCCCGAGCCCGAGCCGCAACCGGCCCCGGCCGCCGCGGCGCGGGAGAGAGGGGGCGACACCATGGCCGACTCCGAGGACGACAAGCTCGTCTCCGACGTGACCGAGGCCGCCGCCGGGGCGGCCTTCGCCAAGCTGCTCGACTCCCAGGCCCGGTCGGAGGCCCAGGCCGCCGCTTCCGTCGCGCTGGGCGACGGCTCCAAGACCCTCGAGGACGTGGTCAAGGAGCTGCTGCGGCCGATGCTGCGGGAATGGCTGGACGACAATCTTCCCCGGATCGTCGAACGCGTAGTAGAACGCGAGGTCGAGCGGATGGGCCGCCACCTCGGTCGCTGATCATCGTTTCCGGCCCGCGTGAACCCGCGCGGACCGCCCCGACCGACAACCGCGTTCCCCCGTCTCGACCGCCCGTCCCGGCGCGCCGTCCGGCGCCGCCGCGCGGGTTTTCGCGACTCCGGCCGCCGAGGCGGCGCTTCCCCGTGGTGCGAAAGACCGACGACGATGCTCGACAAGACCTACAGCCCCGCCGAGGTGGAGACCCGCCGCTACGCGGAGTGGGAGCGCGAGGGCGCCTTCGCGGCCGGCCACCGCGACGACGCCACGCCCTGGGCCGTGATGATGCCGCCGCCCAACGTCACCGGCAGCCTGCACATGGGCCACGCCCTCAACATGACGCTGCAGGACGTGCTGACCCGCTACTGGCGCCGGCGCGGCCATGACGCGCTGTGGCAGCCGGGGATGGACCATGCGGGCATCGCCACGCAGATGGTCGTCGAGCGCAATCTTGCCGCCGAGGGCAAGGACCGCCGGGAAATGGGGCGGGAGGCCTTCCTGGACGCCGTCTGGCAGTGGAAGGGCGAATCCGGCGGCATGATCGTCAACCAGCTCCGCCGCCTGGGCGCCACGCCGGACTGGTCGCGCGAGCGCTTCACCATGGATGACGGGCTGAGCCGCGCGGTCCGTCGCATCTTCGTCGGCCTCTACAAGGACGGGCTGATCTATCGCGACAAGCGGCTGGTGAACTGGGATCCGAAACTGGGCACCGCGATCTCCGACCTGGAGGTCGAGTCGAAGGAGACCAAGGGCCATCTCTGGCACTTCCGCTACCCGCTCGAGGACGACCCCGCGACCCATGTCACCGTCGCGACGACCCGGCCGGAGACGATGCTGGGCGACACGGCCGTCGCCGTCCATCCCGAGGACGCGCGCTACGCCGCGCTGATCGGCCGGCACGTGACCCTGCCGCTGGTCGGCCGGCGAATCCCGATCGTCGCCGACGACTACGCCGACCCGGAGCAGGGCAGCGGCGCGGTGAAGATCACGCCGGCGCACGACTTCAACGACTTCGAGGTCGGCCGGCGCCACGGGCTGGAGATGATCAACGTCCTCGACGCCGCCGGCCGGATCAACGAGGCGGCGCCCGAGGCCTATCGCGGGCTCGACCGGTTCGAGGCGCGGACGCGGATCGTCGCCGACATGGAGGCCGCGGGCCTGCTGGAGCGCATCGACGACCACGTCCACATGGTGCCCTATGGCGACCGCGGTGGCGTGCCGATCGAGCCGTGGCTGACCGACCAGTGGTACTGCGACGCCAAGGTCCTGGCGGAGCCCGCGATCAAGGCGGTCGAGGAGGGCCGGACGAGGTTCGTGCCGGAGACCTGGACGCGCACCTATTTCGACTGGATGCGCAACATCCAGCCCTGGTGCATCAGCCGCCAGCTCTGGTGGGGCCATCGCATCCCGGCCTGGTACGGGCCCGACGGCACGATCTTCGTCGAGGAGAGCGAGGTGGAGGCCTACCGCGCCGCGCGCGCCCATTACGGCGAGGAGGTCGACCTCGCCCAGGACGAGGACGTGCTCGACACCTGGTTCTCTTCGGGCCTGTGGCCGTTCTCCACCCTCGGCTGGCCCGACGAGACGGAGACGCTGAAGCGCTACTATCCCGGCGACGTGCTGGTCACCGGCTTCGACATCATCTTCTTCTGGGTCGCGCGGATGATGATGATGGGCCTCTACGCCATGGACGAGGTGCCGTTCCGCACCGTCTACATCCATGCCCTGGTGCGCGACGCCAAGGGGCAGAAGATGTCCAAGTCCAAGGGCAACGTCATCGACCCGATCGACCTGATCGAGCGCTACGGCGCCGACGCGCTGCGCTTCACGCTGCTCTCCCAGGCCGCCCAGGGCCGCGACGTGAAGCTGTCCGAGCAGCGGGTCGAAGGCTACCGCAACTTCGCGACCAAGCTGTGGAACGCCGCGCGCTACTGCGAGATGAACGGCTGTACGCCGCGATCGGGCTTCGGCCCGCGCTCGGCCCGGCTGACCGTCAACCGTTGGATCGTCGGCGAGGCGGCGAAGACGGGCCGGGCGGTGACCGCGGCGATCGAGGGCTACCGCTTCAACGAGGCGGCGACGGCGCTCTATTCCTTCACCTGGGGCACCTTCTGCGACTGGTATCTCGAGTTCACCAAGCCGATCCTGGCCGGCGAGGACGAGGCGGCGGCGGAGGAGACGCGGGCGACCACGGCCTGGGTGCTCGACCACATCCTGCACCTGCTCAACCCCCTCATGCCCTTCGTGACGGAGGAGCTGTGGGACGCGCTGGGCGACGACCGGGCGCACCGCCTGATCACCGCGCCCTGGCCGGACGACCCCGACGACCTGGCAGACCCTGCGGCGTTCGAGGAGATGGACTGGATCGTGCGCCTGATCTCCACCGTCCGCGCCGTGCGGGCGGAGATGAACGTCCCCGCCTCGGCCAAGATCCCGCTGGCGGTCAAGGACGCGACGCCGCGCCAGGCCGAATGGCTGGGCATGCACGAGGACCTGATCCTGCGCCTGGCCCGGCTGTCCTCGATCACGCGGACCGACACCCCGGCCGAGCGCGGCAGCGCCCAGGCGATCCTCGACGAGGCGACCCTGATCCTGCCGCTGGCCGACGTCATCGACCTGGACCAGGAGCGCGCGCGCCTGGCCAAGGAGATCGGCAAGCTGGACCAGGAGATCGCCAAGATCGACGCCAAGCTCTCCAACGACCAGTTCCTTGCCAAGGCCCCGGACGACGTGGTCGCCGAGCAGCGCGACCGCCGCGACGACGCCGAAGCGACGAAGCAACGCCTGGCCGAAGCCCTGGAACGGGTCGCGGAGACGGCGTGAGCGCAAAAGCCCCGGTCGACCACGAAGGCAAGGCGGCACGAAGACGTCACGACGATCGTCTCCTTGTCCCATAACACTCGTCATCCCCGCGAAAGCGGGGATCCATGCGCCGTCGGATTCCGATCAAAATTCATGAAATCATGCGTGACGAAACAACTTGGATCTCCGCTTTCGCGGGGATGACGACATGCGCGGGGTCCGAGCGTAGACTTCGTAGGTCGGTCGAGCGACAGCGAGCCCGACATTCCCGGCGGTGGAGCGGGGTCCCACGGCGTCGGGTTCGCTTCGCTCAGCCGACCGACCGCGCGAGATAGGCCCCCTCTTGCTCGCTCTAAGCGCGCTTGATAAAGACTCGCGATGCGGGTCCTATCAATTGATACGCAATCTAAGCGTCTCCGCCGATGAGCCCCGTGCGGGAGTTCCTGGCGGAGTGTCATCGCATCCGGGTCGCCGGCGGCGGCACGGCGGAGCGGTCGTTCTACACGCCGTTCCAGAACATGATGAACGCCATCGGCGCCAAGCGGCGGCCCAAGGTGTTCTGTGTCGGGGAGTTGGCGGATCTCGGCGCCGGGCGGCCGGATTTCGGGTTCTTCAGCGCCGAGCGCCTGCCGCGCGACGCCGCCTCGGGCGAGCCGCTGGCCACGCCGCCGGACCGGGGCGTGGTGGAGATGAAGCCGCCGTCGGAAGACCTCTGGCGCACTGTCGCTAGCCGCCAGGTCGCCGACTACTGGGAGCGCTACGGCCTCGTCCTGATCACTAACCTGCGCGGCTTCGTCATCGCCGGGCAGGACCAGTTCGGCCGGCGCAAGGACCTGGAAGAACTGCTGATCGCCGAGACGCGCGACGCCTTCTGGCAGCTCTGCGCCGACCCGTCGCGGCTGAGCGAGGAGAAGGCGCTGCGGCTGGAGGAGTTCCTGGCCCGCGTCCTGCTGATCCGCGCGACCCTGGCCCAGCCGCGCGACGTGGCGTGGTTCCTCGCCTCCTATGCCCGGGACACGCTGGCCCGGCTGGAGGACGAGATGGCGGCCCCGCCGCGCAGCTTCGACCAGCTCGGCACCCTGCGCTCCTCGCTCGAGGCGGCGCTGGGCATCACCTTCGAGGGGCCGAAGGGGATGCACCTGTTCCGCTCGACCCTGGTCCAGACGCTCTACTACGGCCTGTTCGCCGCCTGGGTCCTGTGGTGCAAGCGCAGCGCCGACCCGGAGCAGCGCCGCGCCTTCAGCGCCGACGGCGCGGTCTGGCACCTGCGCCTGCCGGTGCTGCGCCAGTTGTTCGGGGAGATCTACCGCCCCGGCGCGCTAGGCGATTTCGGCCTGCGCCAGTCGATCGACTGGGCCGCCGACATGCTGCGCCGGGTCGACGACGCCGCCTTCTTCGAGCGCTTCCGCCAGGACCGCGCCGTCCAATACTTCTACGAGCCCTTCCTGGAGGCCTTCGACCCGCAGCTGCGCAAGCAGCTCGGCGTCTGGTACACCCCGCCGGAGGTGGTCGACTACATGGTCGAGCGGGTCGACCGGGTGCTGCGCGACGAGCTGGCGATCCCCGACGGCCTGGCCGACGAGCGGGTGCACGTGCTCGACCCGTGCTGCGGCACCGGCTCCTACATCGTCGCCGTGCTGCGCCGGATCGAGCGGACCCTGCGGGAGCGGGCCGACGACGCCCTGATCGGCGAGGACATCAAGCGCGCGGCCAAGGAGCGGGTCCACGGCTTCGAGATCATGCCGGCACCCTTCGTCGTCGCCCATCTCCAGGTCGGCCTGCTGCTGGAGGACCTGGGCGCGCCGCTGGCGGAGGAGGGGCTGCGCACCCAGGACCGGCCCGAATTCGCCTCGATCAAGCTGACCAACGCCCTGACCGACTGGGATTCGACCCACGACCAGCCCGGATACTTGCCCTTCGCCGATCTCCAGAACGAGCGCGACGCCGCGCGCGACATCAAGCGGCGGCAGGTCATCCACGTCGTCCTCGGCAACCCGCCCTACAACGGCTATGCCGGCATGGCCGACCACCCGGAGGAGCGCGCGCTGACCGAGGCCTATCGCCGGGTCCGCCGCGTCCGCCCGCCGGAGGGCCAGGGTCTCAACGACCTCTATGTGCGCTTCTTCCGCATCGCCGACCGCAAGATCACCGAGCAGTCGGATCGCGGCGTCGTCTGCTTCATCACCAATTACAGTTGGCTCGACGGGCTGAGCTACACTGGCATGCGCGAGCGCTACCTCGACGTCTTCGACCGCATCTGGATCGACAGCCTGAACGGCGACAAGTACCGAACCGGCAAGACCACCCCGGACGGCCGGCCCGACCCCTCGATCTTCTCGACCGAGGAGAACCGGGAGGGCATCCAGGTCGGCACCGCCATCAGCCTGCTCGCCCGCCGGGCGGCCAAGCCGAACGGGGCGCCGGCGGAGGTGCACTACCAGGACTTCTGGGGGACGGACAAGCGGGGGCAGTTGGTGGCGGCGGGGGCAGATGAAGGTCTCGTGAACGGCGCCTACTCGCACAGCGCGCCCCACGAGAACACACACCTGACTCTCCGTCCGGGCGCGGCAGCGGAAGGATACCTTCGTGCGCCGATGATCGTGGACCTCTTCCCGGTCTCGTTCCCGGGCGTCCAGCCGGGCCGGGAGAGCTTCCTGGTCGATATCGACTTCGATGCGGTCCAAGCGCGCCTTGGGGATTATCTCGATCCTGAGGTGAGCGATGATGAAATCGGTCTTCGCTACCCTGTCGTCATGCAGTCGACTGCTCGCTTCGACGCTAGGAAGACACGATCGGTTCTCAAAAAGACCGATCTTGGCGATCACAACATCAAGGCAATTTGCTATCGGCCGCTTGATCGTCGCTGGCTGATTTGGGAACCGAACACCAAGCTTCTCGACGAGAAGAGAGCCGACTACGTCATGGAGATTGAAGTTACCGGATCGTATTATTTCAGTGCTGCAAATCGGCTACGCAAAGACTTCGATCCACCACTAATTTCGAATATACCCGTATCTCGCCACGTCATCGAACGCGGCGCCAACATGTTCGGCGCCTATGTCCGGAGCTCGCTCCATAGCTCGCGAACGCGAATTGACCGATTTCGATCGCACAATCTGTCTGAAAATGCGGTCGCGTATTTCGACGACATCGGGCTGCCGGTCTCCGAGGCGCCTTTCTGGCACGCGATCGCGATCCAGCATTCGACAGCCTACGCCGAGGAAAATGCCGACGCCCTGCGCCTCGACTGGCCCCGCATCCCGCTCCCCGCCTCGGCGGAGCGGCTGGCGGCCTCGGCGGCGCTGGGGCGGCGGGTGGCGGCGTTGCTCGATCCGGAGACGCCGGCGGACGGGGTGGAGACTGCGCCCCACCCGTCGGTCCGGGGGCTCGGCCGGATCGCGCGGGCGGCGGGGGCGAAGGCCGCCGACCTCGCCGTCCACGCGCGCTGGGGCCATGCCGGACAGAACGGCGTCACCATGCCGGGCCGGGGCGATGCCCGCCCGCGCGCCTGGACGGCCGAGGAGCGCGCCGCCGTCATGGCGGGCGCGGCGGATCTCGGCCTCGACGGCGAGCAGGCGATCGCGCTGCTGGGCGGCACGGCGGTCGACGTCCACCTGAACCCGACGACCTTCTGGGCCTGCGTGCCCGAGCGGGTCTGGCGCTATACCATCGGCGGCTACCAGGTGCTCAAGAAGTGGCTGAGCTACCGCGAGCACGACCTGCTCGGCCGGCCGCTGACGACGGAGGAGGCGCGCTACGTCACCCATGTCGTCCGCCGGCTGGCGCTCCTGCGCCTGATGGAACCGGCCCTCGACGCCAACTACCGCGCCGTCCTGGACGACCTCTACCCCTGGCCGCCGGGGTAGGTGGGCGTGTCGTCGAACCACGAAGGTACGGTGACACGAAGACGTCACGAAGAGCATTCACTCTACTGCTAGGATTTCGTCATCCTCGCGAAAGCGGGGATCCATGCGTCGTCCGACTTTCTCTCTGTCGCGTGAAATGACGCAAGCCGAAACAACTTGGATCCCCGCTTTCGCGGGGACGACGAGGACAGTAGGGTAGGAGCGACGATTCCACACCCCCGCTCCGAGGTGTCGGGTTCGCTTGCGCTCACACGACCGACGACCCGTCCACGCACCCCGCCCGTAGGTCGGTCGAGCGCCGGCGAGCCCGACGGTCCGGCCGCGGGACCCGCTCCGGGATGTCGGGCTCGCTTCGCTCGGCCGACCTACGCCCCGCGCCCGACACGCACGCGCCCTCTTGGCGGGCGGGGGCGGGGGCCGTAGTGTGCGGGCTCGATATCTGCAAATGTCCGACAATCGCGACCGCCCGCGCCGGGCCGGATCGCGGGCAGAGGACCGACCGGGAGACCGCCATGCCGCCGCTCGACGACAAGACCCAGCCGCGCCGTTTCGACAAGTCGAAGCTGCCCAGCCGGCATGTCAGCGTCGGGCCCGACAAGGCGCCTCACCGCTCCTACTACTACGCCATGGGCCTGACGGAGGAGGAGATCTCGCGCCCCTTCGTCGGCGTGGCGACCTGCTGGAACGAGGCGGCCCCCTGCAACATCTCCCTCTCCCGCCAGGCCAAATCGGTCAAGACCGGCGTCAACGAGACCGGCGGCATGCCACGGGAGTTCACCACGATCACGGTGACCGACGGCATTGCCATGGGCCACCAGGGCATGAAGTCGTCGCTGGTGAGCCGCGAGGTCATTGCCGATTCGGTCGAGCTGACCATGCGCGGCCACTGCTATGACGGCATCGTCGGGCTCGCCGGCTGCGACAAGTCGCTGCCCGGCATGATGATGGCGATGGTCAGGCTCAACGTGCCGGCGGTGTTCATGTATGGCGGCTCGATCCTGCCCGGCCGCTACAAGGGCCGGGACGTGACGGTGCAGGACGTCTTCGAGGCGGTCGGCCAGCATTCCGCCGGCAATCTCGCCGACGAGGACCTGCACGAGCTGGAATGCGTCGCCTGCCCGAGCGCCGGGTCCTGCGGCGGCCAGTTCACCGCCAACACCATGGCCTGCGTGTCCGAGGCGATCGGCCTGGCGCTGCCGGGCTCTGCCGGCGCGCCCGCACCCTACGAGAGCCGGGACCAGTATGCCGACGCCAGCGGCCGGGCGGTGATGGACCTGATCGCCGCCAATATCCGCCCGCGTGACATCGTCACCCGCAAGGCGCTGGAGAACGCGGCGACGGTGATCGCGGCCTCGGGCGGGTCGACCAACGGCGCGCTGCACTTGCCGGCGATCGCGCACGAATGCGGCATCGATTTCGACCTTCACGAGGTCGCCCGCATCTTCCGCAAGACGCCCTATATCGCCGACCTCAAGCCCGGCGGGCGATACGTCGCCAAGGACCTGTTCGAGATCGGCGGCGTGCCGGTGCTCATGAAGGCGCTGCTTGACGGCGGCTTCCTGCATGGCGACTGCCTGACCGTGACCGGCAAGACCATCGCGGAGAACCTGGCCGACGTGACGTTCCCGACCGACCAGGACATCATCCGGCCGACCTCCGACCCGCTGTCGACCTGGGGCGGCGTGGTCGGGCTCAAGGGCTCGCTCGCGCCACAGGGCGGGATCGTCAAGGTCGCCGGGATGAAGACCCTCAAGTTCACCGGCACGGCGCGCTGCTTCGATTCGGAGGAGGAGGCGTTCCGCGCGGTGCAGGAGCGCCGCTACGCCGAGGGCGACGTCATCGTCATCCGCTACGAGGGCCCGCGCGGCGGCCCCGGCATGCGCGAGATGCTGGCGACGACGGCGGCGATCTACGGCCAGGGCATGGGCGACAAGGTGGCGCTGATCACCGACGGCCGCTTCTCCGGCGCCACGCGCGGCTTCTGCATCGGCCATGTCGGGCCGGAAGCCGCGGTCGGCGGGCCGATCGGGCTGCTGGAGGACGGCGACGAGATCGTCATCGACGCCGAGGCCGGCGTGCTCGAGGTCTCGCTCTCGGCCACGGAGCTCGAGGAGCGGCGCAAGCGCTGGCGGCCGCGCCAGCACGACTACCAGTCCGGCACGCTCTGGAAATACGCCCAGACCGTCGGCGACGCGGAGAAGGGTGCCGTCACCCATCCGGGCGGCGCGGCGGAGACCCACTGCTACGCCGATATCTGACCGGCAGCGACCCGGGAGCGTTCCGATGGCGGAGGAGACGGCCCGGCCGAACCAGGCCGCGAAGGCGACCGCCTTCAGGGCCCTGCACGAGAAGCCCGGGCTGTTCGTCCTGCCCAACCCGTGGGACGCGGGCACGGCGCGGATCCTCGCCGGCCTAGGCTATCCGGCGCTGGCGACGACCAGCGCCGGCTGCGCCTTCGGGCTCGGCCGGCGCGACGGCGGCGGGCGGGTGAGCCGGGCGGAGGCGCTGGACAATGCCCGGCTGATCGTCGCGGCGACCGACCTTCCGGTGGCGGGCGACCTGGAGAACGGCTACGGCGACACTCCAGAGGCCTGCGCGGAGACGATCCGGGCGGCGGCCGCAGCCGGGCTCGTGGGCGGCTCGATCGAGGACGCCACCGGCCGGGACGCCGACCCGATCTACCCGATCGAGCAGGCGGCCGAGCGCGTCGCCGCGGCGGCGGAGGCGGCGCGGGCCCTGCCGTTCGACTTCATGCTGGCCGGCCGGCCGGAGAATTACCTGCATGGCCGGCGCGACCTCGACGACACGATCCGCCGGCTCCAGGCCTACGAGCGGGCGGGGGCGGACGTGCTCTACGCTCCCGGCCTGACCGATCTCGAGGAGATTCGGGCCGTCTGTGCCGCGGTGACGAAGCCCGTCAACGTGCTGGGCGGCATCGGCCCGCACCCGCTGCCGCTCGCCGAGCTGGAAGCCGCCGGCGTCAAGCGCGTCAGCCTCGGCTCCGTGTTCCTCAACGCCACGATCGGCGCCTTCCTGCGCGCGGCAAGGGAGGTGCGGGAGCAGGGGACCTTCTGCTTCTCGGAGGAGGCCGCGACGGCGGCGGATTTCAAGGGGTTCTTGTGAACTGATTCCCTCTCCCTCGGGGAGAGGGGACGCGGATGGCCGTCTTCGCGCCTTCGTGGTTGACCCGCACCACCGCTACTCCGCCGCCGTCGCCTCGGCCGGGGCCTCGTGCGGGGCCAGGAACTCGTACGCGTCCTCGTCCCCGTCGGCGATCGGGGCGATGGCGAGGTCGGTGTACGCCTTGACCGAGGGGTCGCGCTTGAGGCGCTTGCGCTGGCGGGTCAGGCGCCAGAAGTACAGGGCGAGCCCGCCGTATGTGCGCACGATCTCGACCGCGCGTTTGGGGTAGAACACGACGGCCGGCTCCACCGGCAGGCCGGGGCGGCGGTCGGTGCGGACCTTGCGCCGGAAATAGCCGCCCTGGAGCGGGTGGACCTTCTCGTATCGGAAGAAGCCGTGGAACTGCAGGACGTGGTTCATCATGCGCACGGGCTTGATGCCGGACGCGATGGCCCGCTTCAGCAGGGTCTCCACGTGCTCGGGCGTGTAGTACAGGTCCCAGGCGCGATTGTAGATGTCCTGCCATTCCTCGGCCGTCATGGTCGGATGGCCGGTACAGACATGCTCCAGGTCGTACTTGTTCATGTCCGGATCCATGGCCACGCCGTTGGCGGCGAGGCGCTTGTGATCCTCCGAGCCGGGCAGGGGCGTCAGGCAGAAGAACTCCAGCAGGTCGATCGGCAGTTCGCGCTTTATGGTCTCGATGTCGTGGGCGATCTTCTCCGGCGTGTCGGCCGGGAAGCCCAGGATGTAGCCGGCATAGGTGATCACGCCGGCCTCGCGCCAGGCCTGGAGCATGGCGCGGTATTCGTGCAGCCGGTTCTGGCGCTTCTTGGCCGCGGCCAGGTTGTCCGGGTTGATGTTCTCCAGCCCGATGAAGACGCGGCCGCAGCCGGCGCGCGCCGCCTTCTCGACGAAGCCCTCGATCTTGTGGCAGAGGGTGTCGACCTGGATGATGAAGTTGAGCTTCAGTCCGTCGACCTCGCGCAGATGGATGAGGCGGTCGAAGATCGCCTCCCAGTTCCGGTTGCGCGCGAAGTTGTCGTCGGTGATGAAGAAGCGGGTGACGCCCTCGGCCACCGCGGCGCGGACCAGCGCCTCCACGTCGTCGGCATCGCGCCAGCGCGACTTGCGGCCCTGGACGTTGATGATGGTGCAGAAGCTGCACTGGAACGGACAGCCGCGCCCGGCGTCGAAGGCGCCGATCGACTGGATGTAGCGCTCGGTCAGCTCCTTGGGCAGGAAAGGCACCTCCGCGCCCTGGAGACCCGGCAGGTCGGCCATGTGGTTGTAGACCGGCTTCAGCGCGCCGGCATGGGCGTCGCGCAGGACCTGGACGAAGCGGCCTTCCTCCGCCTCGCCGGCAAAGAGCGTCACGCCCATGTCGCGGGCCGCGGCGATGTCGGCCGGCAGCTCCGGCAGCATGGCGAGGCAGCCGGAGACGTGGAAGCCGCCGATGGCGACCTTGATGCCGGCCTCGCGGAACCTGCGGGCGATGTCGACGGCGCGCGGGAACTGGTTGGTCTGCACGCCGATCAGGCAGACCAGCCCGGTGCCGGCCGCGCGCATGTCGCGGATCACCCGGTCGAAGGGGATGATCCGGTTGGTCTCGTCATAGGCGTCGAGCTCGATCGCCACGTCGTCGCCGAGCAGATGCTCGTCGCGCGCCTGGCGGGCGAGCGCGTAGACGCAGGCCAGGCTGTTCGACGGGATCCACGACCGGGCCCACTGGATGACATAGCCGTCGTCGTCGTAGTGCGACGGCTTGATCAGGACGAGCGGAAAGCGGGTGGGAGTCGTGTCGGCCATGGCGCGGCTCCGATCGTCGCGTCGGAAAGCGCCGGGATACTACGCGCAAGGCCCCGAAGGCGTAAAGGAATTGTCCTTTGGAGATATCGCGGGAACGGATATGTCAGGCTGCGGCGTCGCGCAGGGTGACGACGACGGGGGTGTGGTCGCTCGCCTTGTCCTTGCCCCTCGGCTCCCGGTCGATGTCGCAGGCATCCAGGCGGTCGGCGGCGCCGGGCGACAGCAGGAAGTGGTCGATCCGGATGCCGTTGTCCGCCTGCCAGGCCCGGCCCTGGTAGTCCCAGAAGGTGTAGCGCCCCGGCCGGTCGTCGAGCGCGCGCAGGGCGTCGGTCAGGCCCAGATGGCGGAGCGCGCGCCACTTCCGCCGCGTGTCGAGCAGGAACAGGGCGTCGTCGGCCCAGGCAGCCGGGTCGTGGCAGTCCTCCGGCTCCGGGATGACGTTGTAGTCGCCGCCCAGGACGAAGGGCCGGTCGTCGTCCAACAGGTCGCGGGTCCGCGCCCGCAGGCGGTCCATCCAAGCGAGCTTGTAGGCGTATTTCTCCGACCCCTGCGCCGGGCCGCCGGAGACGTTGCCGTTGGGCAGATAGATCGAGGCGACGCGGATGTCGCCGTCGATCGTCGCCTCGACATAGCGGGCCTGCTCGTCCGAGTCGTCGCCCGGCAGGCCTTCGCGGATGTCGGCGATCGGGAGGCGGGAGAGGATGGCGACGCCGTTGTAGCTCTTCTGCCCGACCACGGCGGTGCGATAGCCCAGCGCCTCGATCTCCAGCGCCGGGAAGCCCGACGCCTCGCATTTGAGCTCCTGGAGCAGAACCACGTCCGGCGCGGTGCTCTCCAGCCAGGCGGTGACGTTGGCGAGCCGGGCCTTGATCGAGTTCACGTTCCAGGTGGCGATGCGGATCATCGGGCCGAGGCTCCGGGGAGGCGGGTGGCGGGGCGTGGGACGCGAGGCGCGGTGGCGGGATCAGGGCCGCTCGCCGCGCAGGCGACGGATCGTGGCGAGGATATCCCGATCCGACGCCCCCTCGGCCAGCCTGACCTGTCGCCCGTCGATGCGGATTTCGAGGCCGCGCGACCGCTTCCGGCGAAGGATGGCGACGCCGGCCGCGGCAACACAACCCGCGGCGCAGAGCACGGCCACTGTGGTCCCGACGCGGGCGAAATCGGGCGAAAACAGGAAGTCCATCGTCATGCCTCCCTGATCAGGATCGCCACCGTTCCGGCGACCAGGGCGCTAGAATAGACCACGAGCGACGTCCCCGCCACGCGGGCCGGCTCCGCCTCGGGGCTGTAGGTGAGGGTCGCGAAGAGCAGGGACGCCGTGGTCATGAGTATCGCGATGAATCCGCCGACGGCCAAGGGCAGCGCGCGGCCCGATTCACGCGGACCGTCATCCCCGATCAGCTCCCCGATCGCCGTCGCGCAGATCCCAACCGCCAGGAGAAGCAATTCACCATTGCCGATGAAGTCGTGATAGGCGCCGGTGCGGCCCTGCACGAACGCGACCAGCGCCGCCACCCCGATCGGTACCAGGGCGATCGCGACGCTGAAAACGAGCCATTTGACGAGACGATCGGGCATCGGCCGGTTATCGAGGAATCCGAGACGATCTCGAATACATCGGCAACCGGAAGACGATCAAGGTCAGAGGCCACGTTCGTCCGGCCGCGCCGCCCCTTCTCAGATCGCGAAGGAGCTCCCGCAGCCGCAGGACGAGCTGGCGTTCGGGTTGCGGATCTGGAAGCTGGCGCCGATCAGCTCCTCGACATAGTCGATCTCGGATCCGGCGAGGAGGTCAAGGGAGACGTCGTCGACCACGACGGTGACGCCGTCGCGCTCGAAGGTCAGGTCGTCCTCGCGCACCGTGTCGTCGAAGGAGAAGCCGTACTGGAAGCCCGAGCAGCCGCCGCCGGATACCGCGACGCGCAGCATCGCGCCGGGGCCGCCGTGGCTCTGCGCCAGCTTGGCGATGCGCTTGGCCGCGCTTCGGGAGATCAGCAGCGCGCGACCGCCGTCGGGCGGCGCCGCGTCGGCCGTCGAATGATGGGCCGTCGGGTCGGCGGTGGGGGTATGGGCGTCG
This sequence comes from Azospirillaceae bacterium, assembly GCA_040220455.1. Taxonomy (GTDB): domain Bacteria; phylum Pseudomonadota; class Alphaproteobacteria; order DSM-16000; family Inquilinaceae; genus JAVJUS01. The sequence continues at coordinate 117,327 of JAVJUS010000044.1, read as the reverse complement.
GCCATGACAGCCTCCGGTTTCGACAACACGCCACTTAACTTATTCACGAGAAGCCGCCTCGCCAAGGGCCAAGGTGAATGCGTCGCGAGATTGCCGCGGCGCGCGGGGCGATCTAGGCTCCGCGCGCCATGCCGTCGCCGCCCACCCGCCCGCCGATCGCCAGCCTGCCCGCCGAGAGCCGCGGCCGCCTCCATCCCGAGCCGGAGAGCGCCACGCGTTCGCCGTTCCAGCGCGACCGGGACCGTGTGCTGCATTCGGGCGCGTTCCGCAAGCTGCAGTACAAGACCCAGGTCTTTGTCTACCACGTCGGCGACTACTATCGCACGCGGCTGACCCACAGCCTGGAGGTCGCGCAGATCGCCCGGTCGCTGTGCCGCTCGCTGGGGCTCGACGAGGATCTGGCCGAAGCGGTGTCGCTGGCCCACGACCTCGGCCACACTCCCTTCGGCCATGCCGGGGAGGCGGCGCTGGATGCCTGCATGGCGGCCCATGGCGGGTTTCGCCACAACGACCAGACGGTCCGCGTCGTCACCCGGCTGGAGCAGCGCTACGCCGGCTTCGACGGCCTCAACCTGACGTGGGAGACGCTGGAGGCCGTGGTCAAGCACAACGGCCCCCTGACGGGACCGAACGCGACCGGGGAAGGCGTCACGCCGGCAGTCGCCGAGCTCGACGCCGCCTTCGAAATGGCGCTCGACCGCCAGCCGGGCGCCGAAGCTCAGGTCGCCGCGCTCGCCGACGACATCGCCTATACCGCGCACGACATCGACGACGGCCTGCGCGCCGGCCTGTTCGGGCTCGACGACCTGCGCCATCTGCCGCTGGTCGGCGAGGCGCTGCGCGAGGTCGAGGCGGCCTGGCCGTCGCTCCACCGTCGCCGGCTCGTCCACGAGGTCGTACGCCGCGTCCTCGACGCCATGGTCGGCGACGTGCTGGCCGAGGCGGGGCGGCGGATCGCGACCCTGCCGGAGCCCAGCGCGGCCGCGGTGCGGGCCGCCGACCGGCCGGTGATCGCGTTCTCCGCCGATCTCGGGGAGCGCGAGGCGGTGCTGCGCCGCTTCCTGTTCGAGCGCATGTACCGGCACTACCGGGTCAACCGTGAGACGAGCAAGGCGCGGCGCGTGGTCCGCGACCTGTTCGAGCTCTTCATGGCCGAGCCGAACTGCCTGCCCGACGAATGGCAGGAGACCGCGATCGGCGCCGGGCCAGACGACCGGGCGCGACTCGTCGCCGACTACATCGCCGGCATGACCGATCGCTATGCGGTCGTAGAGCATCGAAGGCTCTTCGACCTCGACGACCGCCCTTGAAAAGCCACAAAACAATCAGCTACTTGCGTCGAGACTCTGAATTGACGCTTGGAAATCGCCCCCGGTCGGTGGTTTGCTTTTCGAAGCTTCCGATTCGCGGGTGCGACAGCCAGGGTGACCATCGGCGTCCCCAGAGAACGGCGTGTGGGGCGAAGGCGTAAAGGGCGACAGGGGAACGACGCGAGCCATGACCGAATGGCGCCTGGATTCGATCGGCGACGACTCGCCCGAGCCGCCCGACCCGCCCGAGGCCGGCGGTCACGCAGACGACGAGATGGCCTTTCCCCGGGGCCGAGGGCGCCGTGGGAGTTCCCGTGGTGACGGCAGCGGAGGTCGGCGCGCCGGCGCCCGGCGCTACGCCGGTGGCGCGGTCGCGCTGGTGGTGCTGATCGCCTTCGGCGGGCTGGTCTGGTACGCCTATGACGCCTATCGCACGCGCGGGGGCGGCATCGCGCCGCTGATCCGCGCCGACGAGACGCCGACGCGGATCAAGCCCGACCAGCCGGGCGGGATGGAGGTTCCTCACCGTGACCGGGCCGTCCTGCAGGACGGCGAGCCCGGAAACGAGGCGCCCGCGATCGTCGAGTCGGCCGAAGCGCCGCTGCCCCGGCCCGGCGAGCGTCCGACACCTCCGGATTCGCAGCAGGCGACCTCGGCCGACAGCGCCGAGGCGCCGGCGGCGGAGGACCGGCCGGCCGGTTCGCCCACCGCCGCGCCGGCGCCGGAGGTCGAGGTGGCCGAGCTGGGCGCCGCATCGGCGTCGCCCGAGGCTCCGTCCGGCGACGGCAATGGCGACACCGCGAGAGCGCCGGCAGCGAATGCCGGCGATGACGCCGAGGCCCTGATTCCACGAATCCAGCCGGCCTCGTCGACCGACGACACCCCTCCGACGACGACCGCCGCCGGGGCGGCCGACGCTTCGCAAGGCGGCACGCAGCTCGCCCAGAGCGATAACGGCGCCGACGACGTGCCGGCGATTGCCGACACGCCGCAGCTCGACTCCGATCCGGCGGAATCGGCTTCGTCGAGCGCGGACGGGGCGACCGGCGAGGCCAGCGGCGAGGCATCGGCCGCGACAACCGATCCCGGCGCCGAACGCGAGCCGCCACGCTTCGGCGTGCCGCTCGGCACCGTCGAGGCGCCCCGCGCCGCCGCCGATCTCGCGATCGTGGACGCGCAGGTGCCTGCGGACTTCGATCCGGCCGCGGCGCTCGCCGGCGAGGCGGCCGGGACACAGGCCGAAGCCGAGCCCGCCGCGGAGACCGCGGCGACCGCCGAGGCACCGGCCCCCGAGCCGGAGCCTGCCCCGGCCTCCGAAACCGAGCCTGCCGCTGAGACGGAAACGGCTGCCGAGACCGCCCCGGCGTCCGAGCCCGAGGCGCCCGCGGACCCGGGTCCCGCGCCGGACACGCAGGCGGAGACGGAGACGGCCTCGACGGCGCCGGCCGCGACCGCCGGTTCGGGCGACGGCGCGTTCGGTCCGGTCGCCGGCGGGACGTGGCGCATTCAGCTCGCCGCGACGAACTCGCGCGAGAGCGCGGAGGAGGAATGGCGCCGGTTCGCCTCGCGCAATCCGGACCTGCTGGGCGCTCTCGATCTGGTGGTCCCGCAGGTCACGATCGAGGGCACCGACTGGTACCGGGTGCAGGCCGGGCCGCTAGACCGGGAGACGGCCGACGCCCTGTGCGGCCGATTGATCGAGCGCGGAACGGATTGCCTTGTCCGCCAGCAGTGAGGCGCCGCGCGCCTGCGTCCTGGCGCCCACCGGACCGGTCCTGACGGCGGAGGAGGCGGCCTTCTTCCGCGAGGCGGCGCCGGCCGGTTTCTGCCTTTTCCGCCGCAACTGCGAGACGCCGGGGCAGCTCTCCCGCCTGACGGCGGCGCTGCGGGAGTCCGTCGGCCGTCCCGTGCCGATCCTGGTCGACCAGGAGGGCGGGCGCGTCCAACGCCTGCGTCCGCCGGCCTGGCCGAACGACCCGGCGCCGGCGCGGCTCGGCGCGCTCCACGCGCTCGATCCGGAGTCCGGACGGGCGGCGGCGGCGGAACTGGCGCGCGCGATGGCGATCGATCTGGCGGCGGCCGGCATTGACGTGGACGCGACGCCGGTGCTGGACCTCGCCCGCCCGACCGACAGCACGGTCATCGGCGACCGCGCCTTCGACGACGACCCGGAGCGGGTGATCGCGCTCGGCCGCGCAGTCGTCGAGGGGCTCGCCGCCGGGGGCGTGGCGCCCGTGATCAAGCACCTGCCGGGACACGGCCGAGGCATCGTCGACAGCCACCACGCCCTGCCGGTCGTCGAGGCCTCGGCCGAGGATCTGGCGGCGCGCGACTTCCGGCCCTTCGCCGCGCTCGCCGACCTGCCCTGGGGCATGACCGCCCATATCCTGTTCCCGGCGCTCGACCCGGACCGGCCGGCGACGCTGAGCCCGCGGGTCATCGCGGAGACGATCCGCGGGGCGATCGGGTTCGACGGCGTGCTGGTCAGCGACGACCTCTCGATGGGCGCCCTCCAGGGGTCGATCGGCGAGCGCGCCGCGGTGGCCGTGGCGGCAGGCTGCGATCTGGCCCTCCACTGCAACGGCGATCTCGCGGAGATGCGGGCGGTCGCGGCGGCCGTGCCCCGGCTGTCGGCGGCGAGCGCCGGTCGCCTGGACCGTGCCATAGCCTGGCAGGCGCGCGCGGCCGCGGAGAGGGGCCGGCCGGACCCGACGGAGGCGGCGCGGCTGCGCGCCCGCGTCGCCGAGCGCCTGTCGGTCGTCGAGGCGGCGGAGGGCACGGCGGGCCAATCGCCGGTTGCCAGCGCGTGACCCTCTCCCCGACACTGCGGCCATGACCGACAGCCCGGTACAGGACAGCTGGAGCGAAGAGGCCGAGGCGAAGGCCCGGCGTGCCGCCGAGGAGGCGCTCGTCCTGCGCCTGGAGAGCTACGAGGGGCCCATCGACGTGCTCCTGGAGCAGGCGCGGGCCCAGAAGGTCGACCTGACCCACATTTCGATCCTGGAGCTTGCCGACCAGTATCTCGCCTTCGTCGAGCAGGCCAGCCGCCTGCGCCTGGAGCTGGCGGCCGACTACCTGGTGATGGCGGCGTGGCTGGCCTACCTGAAGTCCCGCCTGCTGCTGCCGGAGCGTGACGAGAACGACGAGGAGCCGAGCGGCGAGGAACTGGCCGCCGCGCTGCAGTTCCAGCTCCGCCGCCTGGAGGCGATGCGCGAGGCCGGCGGCAAGCTCCTGTCCCTGCCGCGCCTGGGGATCGACCGTCATGCCCGGGGCATGCCGGAGGAGACGCTGGTCCGCCGGACGCCGGTCTACGACGTCTCGCTCTACGATCTGCTCAAGGCCTATGGCGACCACAAGCGGCGCACGACCGCCTCCGGCGCCCTTCAGATCCGCGCCTCGCGGCTGTACTCGACCGAGGTCGCGCTCAAGCGCCTGACGCGAATGCTGGGCGGCCTACCGGGCTGGACAACGCTCCAGGCCTTCCTGCCGGAACCGTCGGCCGACCCGCTGGTGCGCCGCTCCGCGCTCGCCGCGACCTTCGTCGCCTCGCTCGAGCTCGCCAAGTCCGGCGCCGCGGAGCTGCGCCAGGACGGCACCTTCGGGCCGATCTACCTGCGCCGCGCCGCGGGCGCGCCGGCCGGCGACGATACCGGGGAGGAGGGGACGTCGTGAGCGGGGTCCGGGACGACGCACCCACGACCGACGGGGTGGACGCGGGACCCGACACCGCCGCCCCCGACGACGGAGAGACGACGGCCGAGGAGCGGGAGGAGGTCGCCGACGATTCCCGCGAGCACGGATCGCGCGACGCCGATCCGACTGTCGCGCTGACCGACCACGGCCAGCAGGTCCGGTTGGTCGAGGCGCTGCTGTTCGCCGCGCCGGAGCCGATGGACGCGGGGGCGCTGCGGGCGCGCCTGCCGGCGGAGGCGGATCTCGCGGCCATCCTTGCCGATCTGGAAGCGCTCTACGCCGGGCGCGGCATCGTGCTGGCCCGGGTCGCCGGCGGCTGGGCCTTCCGCACGGCGGCCGACCTGGCGCCGGCGCTCAAGCTCGACATCCCGACGCCCAAGAAGCTGACGCGCGCCGCGCTGGAGACGCTGTCCATCGTGGCCTACCACCAGCCCGCGACCCGCGGCGAGATCGAGTCGATCCGCGGCGTCGCGACCAGCAAGGGCACGCTCGACACGCTGATGGAGGCGGGCTGGATCCGCCCCGGCCGGCGGCGCCAGAGCCCGGGCCGGCCGCTGACCTGGGTGACGACGAAGGGCTTTCTCGACCATTTCGGGCTCGACAGCCTGGACGAGCTGCCGGGGGTCGAGGAGCTCAAGGCCGCCGGCCTGCTCGATGCCCGCCCGGCGATCGCGACGCTGCCGGGCGGTCGTGCCGATGCCGGCGACGAAGACGCGCTGCCGCCGGTCGGCGACGAGGACGAGAGCGACGACGACAGCGAGGCCGAGGGGGACGACGACGGGCGCGATGACGACTCCGATCGGTGATCGCGCCCGCGCGCGGTTGCGCCGGCCGTTGCGCCGGCCCACTCTCTTGGCCTGAGCGGGCGCGGGACGCGGCCCGCGGAGCGACGAGGCGCATCGAGGATGACACCCGACAGCCTGATCGCCGGGCGCGCGCGTCGAGCGTCGACGGAAGCGATCGACGCGGCGGCCGGCCGGGACGCGGCGGCCGCAGGCGACGCGCCGGCGCTGGCGCTCGATCATGTCAGCCATCGCTTCGGCGACATGCTCGCGGTCGACGATGTCTCCCTCGCCGTCGGGGCGGGGGAGATCGTCTGCCTGGTGGGGCCGTCGGGCTGCGGCAAGTCGACCTTGCTGCGGCTGGCCGCCGGGCTCGAGGACCTGCAGTCCGGCGCCGTGTCGATCGCCGGGCGCGCCGTGGCCGGGCCGCGCGTGTCCATGCCGCCGGAGGATCGCGGGATCGGCCTGGTGTTCCAGGACTACGCCCTGTTTCCGCATCTGAGCGTGCTCGACAATGTCCGCTTCGGCCTGCGCGACCTCAGGGGGGCGGAGCAGGCCCGGCGGGCGCGCTCCGCGCTCGCCCAGGTGGGGATGGAGGGACACGCGGAGTCCTTCCCGCACATGCTGTCGGGCGGCCAGCAGCAACGCGTGGCGCTGGCCCGTGCCCTGGCGCCGCGGCCCCGGGTGCTGCTTCTCGACGAGCCGTTCTCCGGGCTCGACACGCGGCTGCGCCGGCAGGTGCGCGACGATACGCTGCACGTCCTGCAGCAGCAGGGCGCGGCGACGGTCATCGTCACCCACGATCCGGAGGAGGCGATGTTCCTCGCCGACCGGATCGCGCTGATGAATGCGGGCAAGCTCGTCCAGCTCGGCGCGCCGGTCGACCTCTATTGCCGGCCGGTCGATGCATTCGCCGCGTCCTTCTTCGGCGAGGTCAACCGGCTCGAGACCAAGGTCGGCGGCGGTGAGGCGGCGACCCCCGTGGGTCGCGTGCCGGCGCCGGGGATCCCCGACGGGTCGGGCGCAGTGGTGCTGATCCGGCCGGAGGCGCTGCTCCTCTCGCCCGATCCGGGCGACACCGCTCCCGTCGTCGCCCGGGTCGAGGCCGCGCGAATGCTCGGCCGCAGCAGCCTCGTCCACTTGTCGGTTTCCGGGGACGCCGGAAATACGGTACATATGCACGCGCGCGTACCGGGGCAGTTCCTGCCGGAAGAAGGCAGTTGGGTCTCGATCGCGCTGGACGGCCGTCAAGCCTTCGTCTTTCCCGCGTGAGGGTGGTTGCCGCGGGCTGTCAAGGGTGCCGGCGGGCGTATGGAGGGCGCGGACGGGGCGTTGCGGGGCAGGGGGGATTCTGCCAGTATCCGCCGCGTCGGCGCTGGGGCCGCGGTTTCTCGGAGTTCTCCGGATGGGTAGTATCGGTATCTGGCAGGTCATCCTCGTTCTGGCGATCGTGCTGATCATCTTCGGCGCCGGAAAGCTGCCGCGCGTCATGGGCGACGTCGCCAAGGGCGTGAAGAACTTCAAGCAGGGCATGAAGGACGAGGACACGTCGGACGACGCCGACAAGACGAAGACGATCGAGGCCGATGCCCAGTCGCCGATGTCCTCGGACAGCGACAGCGGCACGGCCGGGACGTCGACCACCGGGACGTCGACCGACGACAGCTCGCGCAAGGACCAGGCGAAGACCGGTTGAGGATCGGCCGGGCGCCGGGGCTCGCCCCGGTCGCGCCGGCGAACCGGATCGTCGCGATCGCCGCCCGCCGGCGCGGCGCCGTCCGTCCTGATCGGGCGCCGCGGAACGGATCGTCATCATGCTGGACATCGGCTGGCCGGAATTCCTCGTCATCCTGGTGATCGCTCTGCTGGTCATCGGGCCCAAGGACTTGCCCAAGGCGCTGCACACCGTGGGCAAGTGGGTCCGCGCGGCGCGCAAGGTGACGGGGGAGTTCCAGCGTCACGTCGACGACATGGTGCGCGAGGCCGAACTGGAGGACGTCAAGAAGGGCCTCCAGCAGGCGCGCAAGTTCAATGTCCGCAGCCAGGTGACCGACCGGGTGACCAAGGCGGTCGATCCGGAAGGCGACCTGCGCTCCTCGCTCGACCCGACATCGGGCTCGCCGGCGCCGTCCGACCAGGCGGCCAAGGCGGCCGGCGGTGCGGGCAAGGGCGACGGCGAGACGGGCGCCAAGAGCGCCGCGACGAGCGACGCGGGAACCGCCGCCAAGCCGGCGAGCGGCGGCTCCATGAAGCCTGCCCCGGCGGCCGCGAAGGCGCAGGCCGGCGCGAAAACGCAGGGCACAGCGACGCCGGCGGCCGGCGTCGAGGCCGAGCCCGCCAAGCCGGCGAAGGCGCCCGCCAAGGGCAAGGCGCCGGCGGCCAAGTCGGCGACAGGCGGGACGAAATCGGGGGCGGCGAGTTCCAAGAACACGAAGGCCAAGTCCGGCGCCACCACCGGCGCCACCAAGAGCGGCCCCGGTAAGACGGGGGTCTCGAAATCGGGATCGAGCAAGACCGGATCCGGCAAGACTGGCGCGACGAAGACGAGCTCGACCAAGACCGGCACGACAAAGGCCGGTACGACAAAGGCCGGCACGGGCAAGACCGGCACGACCAAGACCGGCGCGCGGAAGTCGAGCGGTGGGGGAAGCACGGGCCGAGGCGGCGGCGCCGGGGCCGCCCCGACACCGGATGCCGGCGGCGGGGACGACTGAACCGCCCGACCGGGCGCGGCGTCGAGGGGGCGGCGCGCCACGACGCAAGGATGATCGGCGAGGGATCGAGGCGTGGCGACGACCGACGACAACGACATCCAGGACAAGGAGATGCCGCTGCTCGAGCATCTGATCGAGCTGCGCAATCGCCTGACCTGGGCCGTCGGCGCCCTGCTCGTGGGCTTCCTGGCCTGCTACGCCTTCGCCGACCAGATCTACGGCTTCCTGGTCGCGCCGCTGGCCGAGATCCTGTCGGAGCGGGGCGGCGACCGCCGGATGATCTATACGGCCCTGACCGAGGTGTTCTTCACCTACGTCAAGGTCGCCTTCTTCGCCGGCGCCTTCCTGGCCTTCCCCGTGATGGCGACGCAGCTCTGGCTGTTCATCGCGCCCGGGCTCTACAAGAAGGAGAAGATGGCGCTTCTGCCCTTCATCGTGGCGACGCCGATCCTGTTCGTGATCGGCGCCTCGATGGTCTACTACGTCATCTTCCCGCTCGCCTGGCGCTTTTTCCTGAGCTTCGAGACGCCGAGCATCGAGGGCGGGCTGCCGATCCAGCTCGAGGCCAAGGTCGGGGAATACCTCAACCTGGTCATGAAGCTGATCTTCGCCTTCGGCATCGCCTTCCAGCTCCCGGTGGCGCTGACGCTGATGGCCAAGGTCGGGATCGTCAGCTCCGACGGGCTGCGCAAGAAGCGCAAATACGCCATCGTCGCCGTCTTCGGCTGCGCGGCCATCCTGACGCCGCCGGACGTGATCAGCCAGATCGGCCTCGCCATTCCGATCATGCTGCTCTACGAGATTTCCATCCATCTGGCGCGGCTGGTCGAGAAGAAGCGGGCCGAGCGCGAGGCCGAGGAGGAAGCGGCCGACACGGCCGGGGACGGGGCGGAGTGATCCGTCGCCTCGCCGGCACCCGGCCGGGCCGCCCGGTCGACGCCGGTGGTGCCGGGTAACGTCCTGGAATCCAAGCCGATCGCGCCTTATAAAGATGCCCCCGGCGGGTCGGCCTTCGAGTCGGCCGGTCCGTCCGCGACCTCAGGGACGAGGGTATGACCGATCTCCGCCAAGCGCGCATCCTCCTGACCAACGACGACAGCGTCCACGCCGACGGCTTCGCCGCGCTCGAGCGCATCGCGCGCTCGATCTCCGACGATGTCTGGGTGTGCGCGCCGGAGGTCGAACAGTCGGGCGCCAGCCACAGCCTGACCATTCACCGCCCGCTGCGCCTGCGCCAGATCGGCGACAAGCGCTATTCGGTCGACGGCACGCCGACCGACTGCGTGCTCCTGGCGGTCAACCATATCCTGGCCGACCACAAGCCCGACCTGGTGCTCTCCGGCGTCAACCACGGCTACAACATCGCCGAGGACGTGACCTATTCCGGCACGATCGCGGCGGCCATGGAGGCGACGCTGCTCGGCATCCGGTCGATCGCGCTCAGCCAGGCGCTGCCGGAGGCGGGCGCGCCCGACTGGTCGACGGCCGAACGCTGGGGGCCGCGGGTGATCGAGAAGGCGATGGCGGTGGATTGGCCGCGCAACGTGCTGGTCAACGTCAATTTTCCGGCGCTCGCGCCGGATGCGGTCACGGGCATCGAGGTCTGCGCCCATGGCAACCGCAAGATCGGCGACGAACTCGACCAGCGCACCGACCCGCGCGGCCGGGCCTATTTCTGGATCGGCACGTCGCGCAGCGACGCCGAGGTGCCGGAGGGCACCGACACCCACGCGCTGGAGAACGGCGCCGTCGCGGTGACGCCGCTGTTCCTCGATCTGACCCACTACCCGACCCTCGAGCCGTTGAAGAAGGCCTTCACGTGAACGGAGCCTCGATCGGCCCCGAAGCGCGGCGCATCCGCCTGCTGATGCATCTGCGCCGATCCGGTGTGATCGACCATCGCGTCCTGGGCGCGATCGAGCGCATCCCGCGCGAGACCTTCGTGCCGCCGGCCTTCCAGGACCAGGCTTACGAGGACACGGCCCTGCCGATCGGCCTGGGACAGACGATCAGCCGGCCGCTGACGGTGGCGCTGATGACCCAGGCGCTGGAGATCGGCGACCGGGACAAGGTGCTGGAGGTCGGCACCGGCTCGGGCTACCAGGCCGTCGTCCTGGCGCGGCTGTGCCGCCGGCTCTACACGATCGAGCGGCACAAGGCACTCTACACCCAAGCGCTGGCCCGATTCGCCGAACTCAGGCTGCACAACATCACCGCCAAGCAGGGCGACGGCACCCGCGGCTGGCCCGAGCAGGCGCCGTTCCAGCGGATCATCGTGACCGCCGCCCACGGCGACGGCGAGGCGCCGCCGCGCGCGCTGGTCGACCAGCTCGCGATCGGCGGCATCCTCGTGATCCCCATGGGCGGGGAGAAGCGCAACCAGCACGTCGTGCGCTACCGGCTGACCGAGGACGGGCTGGAGCGCGAGGACCTGTGGCAGACGCGCTTCGTCCCGCTGCTGCCGGAGATCGCCGCCGAGGACGGCGCGCGCGGGCGATGACCGGGCGGGGCGCAGTCACGGGCCCGGCGCGGGCCCTGGCGCTCGCGGGCCTCGTGACGGCGCTGGCGCTCGCCGGCTGCAATGCCCGCCCGTCGGCGCCGGTGCCGCGCGCGGCCGAGCCCGGGGTCGTGATCGTCGAGAGCCGCCAGGACCTGCTCGACATCGCGGCCGCCAACGGCGTCTCCGCCCAGGCCCTGATCGCCGCCAACGGGCTGAGCCCGCCCTTCGACCTGCCGCCCGGCACGCGCCTCGTCCTGCCGCCCCCGGAATTCCACGTCGTGCGGCGCGGCGACTCCCTGTCCGTCATCGCGGCGCGCTACGGCGTGTCTGGCGACGCGGTGGCGTCGCTCAACGGCGTGCGCAACCAGGACCGGATCTTCGTCGGCGAGACCCTGGCCCTGCCCGAGGGGGCCCGGCGCCCGGGCACGACCGCCGCCCTGACGGTCGCCGGGGCGGGAGACGGGACAGGGCAGGACGGGTCGCCCGGAGGGACCACGGGTCCGATCACCGCGCCGACGCCGACGCCGGGCGCGAACCGGGTCGACGTCGTGGAACTGGGCGAGTTGCCCGGCCAGACCGGCACGGCCCCCATGGCGGGCGACGATCACGCGGTCCCCGGCCCGCCCGAGCCGGCGGATTCCGCGGCGGCGCCGACACCGCTGCCAGGCGAGCCGGCGGCCGCCGACCCGACGGCGATCCCGGAGACACGGCGACCCGAGGCCGTCGAGCGGGACCCGGGCGCGGAGGCCGACACAACCGCCGTAGCCGGCCTCGCCGCCGCGCCGATCGAGCCGCCGGCGCCGCCTGACCGGCCCGCCGCGCCGGCCCCGACACCCGAGGCAGACGCCCCCCGGGCCGATGCCGCCCGAACCGACCCCGCTCCGGCCGAGAACCCGTCCGACGCCGGGGAGCGAACCGCCCCGACGGCCACCGGCATCTGGGCCTCGCCGGACACCGGCATGGCGGTCGACCCCGACGAGGCGCCCACCGCCAACCCGCCGCCGGACGGGGAGGCGCGCGCCGGCCTGCCGGCGACGGTCGAACCGCCGCCGCTCGACGGGACGGGGTTCCGCAGGCCGGTCTCGGGCGAGATCCTGTCGGGATTCGGCACCAAGCCGGACGGCAGCCGCAACGACGGCATCAACATCGCGGCACCGCGCGGCACGCCGATTGTCGCGGCGCAGAGCGGCGTCGTCGCCTATGCGGGTGACGAATTGCGCGGCTTCGGCAACCTCGTGATCCTGCGCCACGAGGGCGACTGGGTCTCCGCCTACGCCCATACCGACCGCATCCTTGTGGCGCGCGGCGACCGAGTGACCATGGGCCAGACCATCGCCACCGTCGGCGCTACCGGAGACGTCACCACGCCCCAGCTCCATTTCGAGCTGCGCCGCGGCCGCGACGCGGTGGACCCGTCCGATCATCTCGACGGCTCGTAGGTCGACGGGTCGTGGATCGTAGGTCGGGTGAACGAAGAGAACCCGACATCCCGGCAGGCGGCGCCGTGTCGGGATCCCCTCGCTCTGCCGACCTAAAGCGCCGAGACGTCGATCGGGACGCCCAGGCGTCCGGCCATGTCCTGGATGAACTGCCAGGCGACGCGGCCAGAGCGGCTGCCCCGGGTCACCGACCATTCCTTGGCGGCGACGTGCAGCGTCTCCCGGTCGGTCGGCAGGCCGAAGGCGTCGGCGTAGCCGTCGACCATGGCCAGGTAGACGTCCTGGGCGCAGGCGTGGAAGCCGAGCCACAACCCGAACCGGTCGCTGAGCGAGACCTTCTCCTCCACCGCCTCGCCGGCGATGATGGCGCTCGACTGCTCGTTCTCGATCATGTCGCGCGGCATCAGGTGTCGGCGGTTGGAGGTCGCGTAGAACAGCACCGTGTCCGGCCGCCCTTCGATGCCGCCGTCGAGCACCGCCTTGAGCGACTTGTACGACGTGTCGGCCTGATCGAAGGACAGATCGTCGCAGAACAGCAGGCACCGTCGCCCGGATTCGCGCAGCCGGTGGAGCAGCCGGGGCAGGGAGGCGATGTCCTCGCGGTGGATTTCCACGAGGGCGAGCGCGCCGGGTGATTCGCGATTGACCTCGGCGTGGGCGGCCTTGACCAGCGAGCTCTTGCCCATGCCGCGCGCGCCCCAGAGCAGGGCATTGTTCGCCGGCAGCCCCCGGGCGAAGCGGCGGGTGTTGTCGAGCAGGATATCGGCCTGATGGTCGATGCCGCGCAGCAGCGCGATGGGGATGCGGCTGACCGTCGCGACCGGGTCCAACCGATCGGGGCTCCCGGCCTCGCCGGCGTGCCAGACGAAGGCGTCGGCGGCGGCCATGCCGACCACCGGCGGCGCCGGCGGCGCGGCGCGCTCGAGCGCCGAGGCGATGCGCTCCAGGGTGGCGAGCAGATGGTCCTGGCCAGCGGGATCGGACGAGGGCACGGGCGCGTCTCCGGACTGTCGCGACGACGCCGGGCGGTGCCCGACGCGGTGCGCCGAGCCTAGGGCAATCGCCCGCCGGATGGAATTGTCCGACATGACGAAATCCTCCGGCCCCGGGCCGTCCGGTTGTCATTGCGTGGCGCGCTCAGGCGGCTATAGTCGCGACCCGTTCGCCCGGACCGTCCGATGCTACCGCCCGATACCGAGGAGCGCTCGATGTTCATCTCTCCCGCCTATGCCCAGGGCGCGGCCGGTGGCGGCGGCGATCTGTTCGTCTCGCTGCTGCCGCTGATCCTGATCTTCGTGGTCTTCTACTTCCTGCTGATCCGCCCGCAGCAGAAGCGGATGAAGGACCACCGGGAGATGCTCGCCAATCTGCGGCGTGGCGACCGTGTCGTCACCGGCGGCGGCATCATCGGGACGATCCACAAGATCGGCGGCGACGACGAGCTGACGGTCGACATCGCCGAGGGCGTCCGGGTCAAGGTGCTGCGCTCCACCGTTACCACGGTGCTGGCCAAGACCGAGCCGGCCAAGGGTGGCAAGGACGAGGGCGAAGGCGGCGGATCGGGCGCCGCGGGCGGCCCGGCCCAGGGTCAGGACGCCGCAAAGAAGGGCGGCTTCGGCGGAATCGGCGGCCTGCTCGGGCGTAAATAGCAGCTAGGGGGCGTGGGGCGGCGCCGACGGTCCCGCCGGCCGCCGCGCCGACCGCCCGGAGGGCCCGATGGTCCATTTCGCGAAGTGGAAGATCGTGCTGGTGCTGGTGATCTGCGCCCTGGGCGTGGTCTACGCGGCACCCAACCTGCTTCCCCGGGACACGGTGCGCGGCTGGGCGGAGACGCTGCCGCGCTGGCTGCCGGTCCAGCAGGTCAATCTCGGCCTCGATCTGCAGGGCGGGTCGCACCTGCTGCTGCGCGTGGAGGTCGACGCGGTCGTGCAGGAGCGGCTGACATCGCTGGTCGACGGCCTGCGCACCGAGCTGCGCTCGGAGCGGATCGGCTACACCGAGCTGGGCGTCCAGGGCGAAGCGGTCACCTTCACCCTGCGCGAGCCGGCCGACGCCGAGCGCGCTCTGGAGATCGCGCGTGACCTGGACGAAGACCTGACGGTCGAGATCGACGAGCAGAACCGGGTCACGGCCCGTTTCAGCGAGGACGCGCTGCTCGAGCTCCAGAACAACGCCGTCGCGCAGTCGATCGAGATCGTGCGCCGGCGCATCGACGAGCTGGGCACGAACGAGCCGTTGATCCAGCGCCAGGGTCCGAACCGCATCGTCGTCCAGCTCCCGGGCGTCAGCGATCCGGAGCGGGTCAAGGACCTGCTGGGCCAGACGGCGCGGCTGACCTTCCACCTGCTCGACGAGGACACGGCGCCGGCCCAGGCGCGCTCGGGCAACCTGCCGCCGGGCTCGGTCCTGCTGCCGAGCCGGGAGGTCGGGCCCGATGGGGAACCGGTTCAGGACTACGTGGTACGGCGCCGGGTCATGGTCTCCGGCGAGGCGCTGACCGATGCCCAGCCGACCTTCCAGCAGGGCCAGCCGGTCGTCAGCTTCAGCTTCGATTCGGCCGGCGGCCGGCGCTTCGGCGACGTGACCAGCGAGAGTGTCGGGCAACGGCTCGCCATCGTGCTCGACAGCGAGGTCATCAGCGCGCCGGTCATCCGTTCGCCCATCCTGGGCGGCAGCGGCGTGATCGAGGGCGGTTTCACGGTCGAGAGCGCCAACGATCTGGCGCTGCTGCTGCGCGCCGGCGCCCTGCCGGCGCCGCTGACCGTGCTGGAGGAGCGCACGGTCGGCCCGGGGCTGGGCGCCGACAGCATTTCCGCCGGGAAGGCCGCCTCGGTCATCGGCTTCATCGGCGTGATCGTCTTCATGGCCTTGTGCTACGGGCTGTTCGGCGTCTTCGCCAACATCGCCCTGATCTTCAACCTCGCCCTCATCCTCGCCGTGCTGTCGAGCCTGCAGGCGACGCTCACGCTGCCCGGCATCGCAGGCATCGTGCTGACCGTCGGCATGGCGGTCGACGCCAACGTGCTCATCTTCGAGCGTATCCGCGAGGAGATAAGAAACGGGCGAAGTCCGATCTCGGCCATCGATGCCGGCTACAGCCGGGCGCTGACGACCATCGTCGACGCCAACGTGACGACGCTGATCGCGGCGCTGCTGCTCTTCGCCTTCGGCTCGGGCCCGATCAAGGGCTTCGCCGTCACGCTGTCGATCGGCATCGTCAGCTCGATGTTCACGGCGATCATGGTCACGCGTCTGCTGGTGGTCACCTGGCTGCGCCGCCGGCGTCCCAAGGCCGTACCGATCTGACCCGGCCGCGACCCGACCCCATGGAGGGAAGGAACCGCTCATGCGCCCGCTGCGCCTGATCCCGTCGAACACGCGGATCGATTTCGTCGGCAAGCACCGGATCGCCTTCGGGCTTTCGGGGCTGCTGGTCGTCGCGTCGATCCTCCTGACGCTGGTCATGGGTCTCAATTTCGGCATCGACTTCCGCGGCGGCATCCTCATGGAGGTCCGCACCGAGCAGCCGGCCGACATCTCGCAGATGCGCCAATCCCTCACGGGCATCGGCCTCGGCGAGGTAAGCCTTCAGGAATTCGGCACCGACCGGGACGTGCTGATCCGCATCCAGCGCCAGGAGGGCGAGGAGGAGGCGCAGATCGCGGCGATCGACCGGGTCAAGGAGATATTGGGCGACAGCGTCGAGTACCGGCGCACGGAATTCGTCGGCCCGACCGTCGGGCAGGAGCTGATCGAGGCCGGGACGCTCGCGGTCGTCCTCGCGGTCGGCGCGATCCTGATCTACATCTGGTTCCGCTTCGAGTGGCAGTTCGGGCTGTGTGCGGTCGTCGCGCTGGTACATGACGTGGTCTCGACGATCGGGCTGTTCGCGCTCATCCAGCACGAGTTCAACCTAGCCACCGTCGCGGCGCTGCTAACCATCGCCGGCTACTCGATCAACGACACCGTGGTCGTCTTCGACCGGGTGCGCGAGAACCTGCGCCGCTACAAGAAGGCGACGCTGGGCGAGGTGCTCAACCGCTCGATCAACGAGACGCTGTCGCGGACCGTGATGACCTCCGTCACCACGCTGATCGCGCTGGTGGCGCTCTACATCTTCGGCGGGGCGGTGATCCGCGATTTCGCCTTCGCTTTGATCTGGGGCATCCTCATCGGCACCTATTCGAGCGTGTTCATCGGCGTGCCGATCCTCTACTACCTCAATCCGCGCCGGACGGAAGAAAAGGCGGCCGATGCGGCGCCCGATCCGGCTCAGCAGGGCGACGCGGCGAGCTGAGTTCGGGTAAGGGCCGGCCGATCCCATGGGCGGGAGGTCAGGCCGGGAGGCGTTGATGGAAGTGGCGGCGATTCGCCCCGGCGAGCGGCCGATCATCGACAGTTACGGCGACGGCGGCTTTCGCGTCAGTGGCGAGCGGATCGAGGGCTCGGTCCTCGTCCTGCCCGACCGGACCGAATCCTGGCCCGTCACGACGATGGACGGCCTGGGCCCCGAGATCCTCTCTCCGGTCACGGCCACCGACCCGCCGATCGAGATCCTGCTGCTCGGCTGCGGCGAGCGCATGACCCTGGTGCCTGCCGCGCTCAAGGCGCACCTGCGCGAAATCGGTATTGCCGTCGAGCCCATGGATACCGGCGCCGCGTGCCGGACCTACAACGTCCTCCTGTCCGAACACCGCCGCGTCGCGGCCGCCCTGATCGCGGTGTAGGTCTGATCGCGGAGTACGGGCAGCCCCTCGGGCGACTGCGCTCGACGCATCGCACGGCAGCAGCACGTGGCCCGGCGTTGCCCGAAGCCGGCAGTCCGTGCCGTCGCGCACCGCTGCGCGGTGGGCGACCGACGCCGGGACCGTGGTTGGCCCACGAAAAAGGGGGCGCGAGGCCCCCTTTTCCGGCTCGATCCTGCTTTTCCGGCTCGATCCTGTCGGGCGCGTCACGCCGCCTTGGAATAAAGCTCCGCGACGTACTCCCAGTTGACCAGGCTGTCGAGGAAGGCCTTGAGGTAGTCCGGCCGCCGGTTGCGGTAGTCCAGGTAGTAGCTGTGCTCCCAGACGTCGCAGCCGAGCAGGGTCGTCTGACCGTGGGCCAGCGGGTTTTCCGCGTTCGGCGTCTTGGTGACCTTGAGCTTGCCGCCATCGAGCACCAGCCAGCACCAGCCGCTGCCGAACTGGGTGACGCCGGCCTGGGTGAACTCCTCCTTGAACTTGTCGATGCTGCCGAAATCCTCGACGAGCTTCTTCTCGAGCTCACCCGGGATCGAGCCGCCGCCGTTCGGCTTCATCCAGTTCCAGAAGTGGTTGTGGTTCCAGGCCTGGCCGGCGTTGTTGAAGATCGCCTGCTTGGAGGCATCGCCGAAGCTGCCCTTGACGATGTCCTCGAGCCCCTTGCCGGCGAATTCCGTCCCCTCGACCAGCTTGTTCAGCGTGGTGACGTAGGTATTGTGGTGCTTGTCGTGGTGATACTCCAGCGTCTCCCGCGACATGTACGGCGCCAGCGAATCGTAGCCGTAGGGAAGATCGGGAAGTTCGAACGCCATGTTGTGCCTCTTTGAGGTTGGGTGGGCGATTGATCGCGCTGTCTTCACGAGAAGCCGGGCCGATCGCGGACGGACGACCCTGCGCAGGGTTCATTCGAGATGGTCGTGGGTAGCGGCGATGTGAAGGGCGCGCAAGTCCCGGCGGGCGAAAACCGGCCTTTGCGGCGCCATGGGCAGGGCGCACGCTGGACGAGGCGGTGCTGCGCCGCCACATCTCCGGGGCGAGCGCGAGGCCCCGTGACCCTGGAGACGGGATGAGCGTCGAGGACAAGTTGTCGGCCTGCGGACGGCTGGCCCGCCGCTACGATCCGGACCGCTACCTGGCGGCCCTGTTCGCCCCGCCGGAGCGGCGTGAAGCGCTGTTCGCGCTCGCGGCCTTCAATATCGAGATCGCCAAGACGCGCGAGGCCGTCTCCGAGCCCATGCTCGGCCAGATCCGCCTGCAGTGGTGGCGGGAGACCCTGAACGGCGTCTTCGGGGCGCCGGCCGACGGGGAGGGCTCGGCCGGAGCGGAAGGCGGGCAGGGTGCCCGGGCGCCGCGGCGCCACGAGGTGGTCGAGCCATTGTCCGCCGCGGCGGCGCGTTACGGCCTGGACCGGGCGCCGCTCGACAGCCTGATCGATGCACGCGAGCGCGACCTGGAGATCGACGAACGGCCCTTCGCGACGCTGGACGAGCTCGAGGCCTACGCCCGGGAGACCGGCGCCCCCCTGGTGGTGGCCGGGCTGCGCGTTCTCGGCGCCGACACGCCCGAGGCGCGGGAGGCGGGCGAGGCCGTCGGCACCGCCTTCGCGCTGACCGGGATCGCCCGCGCCGTGCCGTTCCAGGCCCGTTTCCGGCGCACGGCGCTGCCCGAAGACCTGATTGCGGAGACCGGGGTCGACCGCGGCGATCTCTTCGAGTTGCGGAGCTCGCCGGCGCTCGCGGCGGCGATCGAGCGTCTGGCCGCGCGCGCCCGCGACCATCTGGCCCGGGCGCGGCGGCTGCGCGGCGGGATCCCACGGGCCGCGGTGCCGGGGTTGCTGACCGCGCGGCTGGCCGAAGGGCATCTCACGCGCCTGGCGGCGGCCGGCCACGACCCCTTCGACGGCCGAGTCGGTCAGGCCCCGCCCTGGCGCGCCTACGGCCTCTCTCTGGCCGCATTTCTCGGCCGCTATTGAGCCGCTTTCGACACTCGGAGCATGCTGTCCACGCTCCGCGGAGCCCGGCATGCTCCAGCGGCCCGACGCAAGAGGATCGTCGTCCCCCGTGTTCGCGCGCCGACTCCTGATCGTTCTCGCCCTGGTGCTCTTGGGGGCGGCCGCCGCCGGTCCGATCGGACCGGTCCGATCGGCTCACGCGCAATCCGAACAAGCCGCGGAGGAGCCCTTCTCCGTCACGCTCGCGCGCTGGCAGAGCCAGCTCGACCAGATCGAGGCCTATCTGGCCCCGTCGAACGAGCACGACCCCGAGCGGACGACGGAGCTGCGCGAGCGGGCGGCGGCGATCCGCAACCAGGCATTGGAAGCGCGCTCGCAGGCCCAGGAGCAGATCCAGACGCTGGAACGCCTGCTGGCCGCGCTGGGCGACCCGCCCGAGGGCGACGCCTCGGCCGAGCCCGCCAATGTGACACGAACCCGGCGGGAGTATCGCGACGACCTCGCCGTTCAGCGATCCAGGGCGTCGCTGTCGGAACTGGCCGCGACGCGGGCCGACTCGCTCGACCAACGGCTCGCGCAGCTCCAGCGCCAGTCGACGGTCCAAACCCTTACGACACGCGGTCCCGTGCCGTTGTTCCCCGCGACCGTCGCGACCGCGCTGCCACAGTTCCTGGAGGTCGGTCGTCAGACCGTGGGGATCGCCCTCGATTGGTACGCGCAACGCGGGCCCGAACAGCGCACGACCGGGAGCTTTCTTCGCCTGGCCCTCGTGCTCACCGCCGCCTCGGCCGCCGGTGCGCTGTTCGGCCGGATCCTCCTCAGGCGCTTCGGCCGGGACGCGGACAACGACAGCCCGGCCTACGCCCGCCGCTTCGTCGCGGCGATCGCCGAGGGCGTGGGCCGCGGACTCCTGCCCGCGTCGGTCTTCATCATCCTGCTCGCGCTCGTCGCCGGCGGGCTGACGCCGTTCGACGGGGAGCTCTCGCGGCTCGTCGGCGTGTTGAGCGTGGTCGTGGCAATCTATTTCCTGGCGCTGGCCATGACCCAGGCGGTCTTCGCGCCGGACCTGCCCGGCTGGCGCCTGATCGCGGTCGCACCGGAGAACGCGAGGCTGATCGGCCGCCGGATCATGGCGCTGGCGACGATCTTCGCCGTCGACATGTTCCTGACCGCCCTGGGCTCGGGCCTGCAGGTCGGCGAGGCTGCCCTGTCGATCTTCCATTTCGTCTTCGGCACGCTGCAGGGCATCGTCATCCTGAGCCTTGTTCGGCCGAGCCTGTGGCGTACCGTCGAGGGCGCGATCCCCGACGACCCGGCGCACGAGGAGGCCCAGGCCCTCGCGACGCGCCACGAGAGCGACGACCGGAGTGAGGACGGGGATGGCGGCTCGCCGTCCCTGGCGGCGCGCCTCGATCCGTGGCAATGGGGCCGACTTGCCATCCTGCTCGTCGTCGTGGCGGGAATTGCGGCGCTGACGCTGGGCTACTTCAATCTGGGCAGCTACCTGATCACCTCGCTTCAGGTCAGCTTCCTGATCGTCGGCTTCCTCGTGCTGCTGCGCGGGTTGCTGCGGGAATCGGTCGGCGTGCTGATCGGCTCCGAATTGGTCCGGGCCCGGCTGGGCGTCGCCTGGACGGCCCGACGCCGGATCAAGTTCTGGCTGCGCGCGGCGCTCGACCCGCTGCTGGTCGTCCTCGCCGCGGTCTTCGTCGCGCCGGTCTGGGGCGTGCCGGTCAGCGACCTTGCCCACTGGCTGGGCGAGGTGCTCTCGGGCATCACGATCGGCAACGTCACCCTGTCGATCGCCGACTTCGCGCTCGGCATCGCCGTCTTCGTCTTCGCCGTGATCGCCGTGCGCCTGTTCCAGCGCGCGTTGAGCGACCACATCCTGCCGGAAACGAACTGGGACCAAGGCGTCCAGCATTCGCTGTCGGCCGGCTTCGGCTATGCCGGCCTCGTCGCGGCGACGGGGCTGGGCATCGCGGTGCTGGGCATCGACCTGTCGAGCCTGGCGATCATCGCCGGCGCGCTGTCGGTCGGCATCGGCTTCGGCCTGCGCGACGTGGTCAACAACTTCGTCTGCGGCTTCATCATGCTGATCGAGCGGCCGCTCAAGGTTGGCGATTGGGTCGTCGTCGGCGAGAACGAGGGCTTCGTCAAGCGCATCAACCTGCGCGCCACGGAAATCGAGACGTGGCAGAAGGCGGCGGTCTTCGTGCCCAACGCCGCCATCATCGGCGAGCCGCTCAAGAACTGGACGCACAAGGATCGCATCGGCCGGGTCGACATTCCGATCACCGTCGCCTTCGGCACCGATTCCGATCTGATGGAGCGGATCATGCTCCAGGCGGCGGCCCATCACCCGCGCATCCTGATACGCCCGGAACCGTTCGTTCTGCTCGAAGCCTTTTCCGAGTCCGGCTTGTTCTTCGAGCTCCGCTGCTATACCAGCGACGTCGTCTGGTACATGGTCGTGGCGAGCGAGCTGCGTCGAGATATCGACCGGCGACTCTGCGAGGCGGGGATCGTCATTCCGTATCCCCAGCGCACCCTGCATGTCGGCCTGCGCGGCGAGGGCGCCAATGCCTCGCCACCGGTCGACGCGGAAGGCAGGCCGTTGACGCCCGACAACCCACCCCGCCCGCAGAACATGCACCCCCCGTCACCGCTTCGCGCCGCGCCGGGCGGCGAAAGCCCCGACGGCGCCCCCTGAGAATCGGTCCCCGGCGTTCAGCCGCGCCGGCGCGCCACCAGCCGGACGATATGAGCCCGGCCTGAATGGCCCGGCCCCTCGTCCAGGTCTGCCGTCGTCTCCGCGAGCTCGACGATCTCCATGCCTTCGAAGTCCCCGCGCAGCCTCTCCGCGGTGAACAGCATGGCCGGGTTCTTCGGCCCGCCGGAGGACAGCGGAAGCTGATCCGGCGTGAACGCCTCCAGGATCAGGTGGCCGCCCGGCTTCAGCGCCGCCGCCATGCCCCGGTGCGCGCGCTCCCGATCCTCGGGACGCAGATGCAGGTAGATCGCGGCGACGGCGTCGAACGCCGCCTCCGGCCAGGCCCAGCGGCGCAGGTCGGCGCAGATCGTGCGCAGGGGAACCCCGCGCTCCATGGCCAGACGAGTCGCCTTC
Source organism: Azospirillaceae bacterium (assembly GCA_040220455.1). Lineage (GTDB taxonomy): Bacteria > Pseudomonadota > Alphaproteobacteria > DSM-16000 > Inquilinaceae > JAVJUS01. The sequence continues at coordinate 95,069 of JAVJUS010000044.1, read as the reverse complement.
TGGATGCCGCGCGGCGAGGCATCGACCGTCGTCACCTTGTGGCCCTGCTGGGCGAGCCAGACGCCGTTGCGCCCCTCGCCGTCGCCGGGAACCAGCACGGCCGAGCCGGGATCGAGCCGCCAGGCCTGGTCGACCAGCCAGGCATTGGGCCGGGTGCCGTAGAACGGCGCCTCCTCGGCGAATTTGGCGTCCCAGAAGGCGGTCGGATCGGCCTGGGGATCGGTCGCCGGCGGCACGGCGCTGGGGTCGGGACGCTCGCTCATTCCGCCGCCGCCCGGCCGGCGCCCAGCCACGTGTCGAGATCGGCGAGTGCCCGGCGGGACAGGGCGCGCTTGCGCTCGGTCCCCTTGAGCCGGCGCCCGCGCGCGTCGGTCGCCTCGATCGGCGGGAAGAGCCCGAAATTGACGTTCATCGGCTGAAAGGTCTCCGCTTCGGCCCCGCCGGTGATATGGGCGATCAGGGCGCCCAGAGCGGTTGTCGGCGGCGGCGGCGCGGCCCCGGCACCCAGGCGCTCGGCGGCCGCGATGCGCCCGGCGAGCAGCCCGATCGCCGCGCTTTCGACGTAACCTTCCACGCCCGTGATCTGGCCGGCGAAGCGCAGCCGGGGCAGCGCGCGCAGGCGCAGCGCGGCGTCGAGCACCCGCGGGCTGTTGAGGAAGGTGTTGCGGTGCAGGCCGCCGAGCCTCGCGAACTGGGCCTCCTCCAGCCCCGGGATCATGCGGAACACCCGGGCCTGCTCGCCGTATTTCAGCTTCGTCTGGAAGCCGACCATGTTGTAGAGCGTGCCCAGCGCGTTGTCCTGGCGCAGCTGGACGACCGCGTGGGGGCGCTCGCCCGAATGCGGGTTCGTCAGCCCGACCGGCTTCATCGGGCCGTATCTCAGGGTTTCGGGCCCGCGCGACGCCATCACCTCGATCGGCAGGCAGCCCTCGAAATAGGGGGTGTTCGCCTCCCACTCCTTGAACTCGGTCTTCGGCGCCTCCAGCAGGGCGTCGAGGAAGGCGTGGTAGGTCTCACGGTCGAGCGGGCAGTTGATGTAGTCCTTGCCGTCACCGCCCGGGCCCACCTTGTCGTAGCGCGACTGGAACCAGGCCTTCGAGAAATCGATCGACTCTTTGTAGACGATGGGCGCGATGGCGTCGAAGAAGGCCAGCTCCGCCTCGCCGGTCAGGCCGCGCACCGCTTCGGCCAGCGCCGGCGCGGTCAGCGGGCCGGTCGCCACGATCACGCTGTCCCAGTCCTCCGGCGGCATGCCCGCGACCTCGCCGCGCTCGATCGTCACCAGGGGATGGGCCTCCAGCGCGGCGGTCACGCCGTCGGAAAAGCCATGGCGGTCGACCGCCAGCGCGCCGCCGGCGGGCACCTGGTTGGCGTCGCCATGCTCCATGATGACCGAGCCGCAGCGCCGCATCTCCGCGTGCAGGAGGCCGACGGCGTTGGTCTCGGCGTCGTCGGAGCGGAAGGAGTTGGAGCAGACGAGCTCCGCCAGCCCGCCGGTCTGGTGCGCCTCCGTGCCGCGCACCGGCCGCATTTCGTGCAGGATCACCGGCACCCCGGCGCGCGCGATCTGCCAGGCCGCCTCGCTGCCGGCGAGGCCGCCGCCGATCACGTGGACGGGGCGGGGGCGGGTCGGGTCGCCGAGGGACGTGGACTTGGTCGCGGACTTGGTCGCGGACATGGGGCTCCGGATCCTCCTCGCGGGTGTCGGGACCACAGATAGCGCCGCGACCGGGCGCTCGCAACGGATCGACGCCGCCGGACCGGCGGTCGGACGCAAGAAGCTTGCGCCGCCGGTGGCGGGCCGGCACCGAATCCGATACGGTCTCCTGATACGCAAATGAGCGAGGATCGGGCGGCCATGCTGCGCGCGACGTTACGTACCGGAGGGGCCCTGTCCGGGCCTGTGGGCCTGATCCTCCTGGGCTTCGCCCTCGCCGGGCCGGCCGTGGCGCAGGACTCCGCGCCGGCGCCGGCGGATCGCTGCGCTTTCGCCAATGACGGCGAATGCGACGCGCCGGAGATCGGGACCGGCCTCTGCCCGGCCGGCAGCGACGTCGCCGACTGCGGCACAGGCGACGCCGCGGCGGCCGGCGACTCGTGCCTTTGGGCGCTCGACGGCGTGTGCGACGAGCCAGGGTCCGGCACGGGTGCCTGTGCCGCCGGCACCGACACGACGGATTGCGAGGCCGCGGCCGCGGCCGGTGCGGCCACGGGCATTCCGGGCGGGCAGGCCGGGGACGATGCCGCCAACAGCTGCCAATGGGCCTATGACGGCGAGTGCGACGAGCCGGGCATCGGGACGGGCTTCTGTGACGCCGGCACCGACACCGCCGACTGCGCGGCCGCCGGTGACGGCGCGGCCGGTGACACGGCGGGCAACAGCTGCCAATGGGCCTTCGACGGGGAGTGCGACGAGCCCGGCATCGGCACCGGCCTGTGCGAGGCGGGCACCGACGCCGCCGATTGCGCGGCGGACGGCGACGGTACGGCGGGCACCGGGGACGGCGCGGCGGCGCAGGGCCCGAACAGTTGCACCTGGTCCTTCGACGGCGAATGCGACGAGCCGCAGGGCACCGGCCTGTGCGCCGCCGGCACCGACACCGCCGATTGCAGCGTCAACGGCGGCGCCAGCGACGACGGCGGCACGACGCCCGACGCCGGTGGCGCCAACAGCTGCCAGTGGGCCTATGACGGGGAGTGCGACGAACCCCAGGGCACCGGCCTGTGCGCCGCCGGCACCGACACCGCCGACTGCGCGGCGGCCGGCACCGACGGCACCACGACGACCAGCGGCCCGAATTCCTGCGACTGGGCCTTCGACGGGGAGTGCGACGAGCCCGGCATCGGCACCGGTCTGTGCGCCGCCGGCACCGACACGGCGGACTGCCGGCCGTAGGGGGCGACGCCGACGCCGCGTCGGATTTCGCTTCGCTCGATCCGACCTACCGTGAGCCATCGCGCGCGACGTACCTTGTCCGCGCTCGTCCGGCGGTAAGGCCGCCATTACGGTTCGGGGTCGTCGCCGTCGTCCCGACTGCCGCCTTCGATTTGGTCGAGCACGAGAGTCAGTGTCTCGAGATCTTCGGCGATGCGGGCGAATACGTCGACGCCGAGCGCGTCTTCCAGTCGGCGCGCCAACTCCGCGTGACCGGGATTGATCCGGCTTATCGCCGCCATTCCGGCCTCTGTCGGGGTCATCAGCATCGCCTTGCGATGATCCGGGTTCCGCTGACGAGCGGCAAGACCTCGTGCAACGAGTTGCTTCGCGGTGCGCTGGACGCTTTGCCGGGTGATGCCCATTCGTCGCGCGATCTGCGCCTGGGTCAGGGGTGTCTTCAGGACCGCCCCCAGCACTTGCCACTCGGTGGCGGTCAACCCCGCAGGGGCGGCCAGAGCATTCGACAGATCGAGCAATTGTCCGTTGATCGCGAAGACAGCCAGCGCGGTGCGGCTCAGGTTCTCCTGGGTCCGTTTCACGAGGCGGACGCCCCGCCCGCCAGCGTCGCGTATGCGGAAGCATCATTGTCGCGATAAAGCCTCAGCCAGGCATCCAGGGTCGCCTCCGTATAGAGTTGGAGGGCCCGGAAGATCTCCTTTGCGAAGGCGATCGGCGCGATCCCGCTGGCGGTGATCACCGCACCATCGGTCACCGCCGGAGCGTCGACATAGTGGGCCGCGCCGCCATAGCCGGTCATCGCCAACACCTCGGGCGCATTGCTCGTATGCCGACGCCGGTCGAGCAGGCCATGACGGGCCAGCGCCGCCGTCGCACCACAGATGGCAGCCACAGGGACCCCGGCTTCGACGAAGCGCTGCGCCGCCTCCGCGACCGGTGAGATGCCTCCGGTCAGCGCAATTTCGGAGCCTGGCATGATGAGCATCGCGCTGGCCCGCGGATCGAGCGACCCGATCGCCGAATCCGGGCGGATCGCCAGGCCGCCCATGGTTGTGACGGTGTCTGCATCCATCCCGACGGTCACGACGCGATACGCCCCGGGAAGGCGCTGGAACATCGGCGAATTGATGTGGGCGATCGCATAGCCGACCTCCCAATCGGCCATCCCGTCATAAACCGCCAGGTGAACTGTTTTCGGACCCATGCACGTGCTCCTGTCGACTTGGCCAATTCACTGCTTTATGTAAGCAGGCTGACAATATGTTAGCGGTCTGTCAATCAATTCGACCATCGCCGCCGGACTTTCGACGACATGCCGAGGATCCGGCTCCTGCAAGCGGCAGAAACGACGGCGAGCGGACCGACCAGAGCATCGATAACGGAGCGGTATACCGGCCATGAGCGATCCGGCCCGGACAGGAAGGCCACCGCCGCGAGGCGCGATCTCAATCGCCCTGAGAAATGATCTCGCGATACGGCGGCACGATCGGTTCGCTAGGGCGATTTCCGAACTGATGGAATCATCAGTTCGGAATAAATTGCCCTCTCATCAACAACCTAGAGCACCTTGTCTGCGCCCGTTCGGGCACAGACAAGGTGCTCTAGCGGCCTCAGGTGGCAACCGTCTCCAGGGCCGCCAGCAAATCGTCGAGCGCCTCGACATGGCTGTCGATCGTGGCCGCTGCGTCGTGGGGGCCGTCGCGGGCGACGATCTCCACCTGGCCGGCGGCGAAGGATGCCGCAGCGTGTAGGCGAGTCGCGGCCCCCGGGTCCAGAACGCCCAGGTCCCGGAGGGCGCGGATGATGCCGTCGGGCGTGCGCTGGCTCGGGCCGTAGCGCTCCACCAGGAGCTGACGCGAGGCGGAGCGCAGGGCCTCGAACGCGACCGCGAAGCGCCACAGTCGGGCGTCGCGCGCCACGGAGTCGACCGTGGCGTGCCCGCCGTCCAGGTCGCGCAGCGCGGCGAGGGCGGCGCGCGCCGTATCGAGCCGGGCGGTCAACGACATGACGCGGTTTCCGCGGCCCGGTTCCCGTAAGCCCGCCTCACGCCCGCTTGCGCCGGTCGCCGCGGGCGAGGTGGCCGGCCAGGTAGCGGCCGGTGTAGCTGCGCTCGACCTCGCAGACGGTTTCCGGCGGGCCGGCGGCGACGATTTCCCCGCCGCCGTCGCCGCCTTCGGGGCCCAGGTCGAGGATCCAGTCGGCGGTCTTGATGACCTCCAGATTGTGCTCGATCACGACGACGCTGTTGCCCTGGTCGACCAGGGCGTGCAGCACCTCCAGCAATTGGCGGACGTCGTGGAAGTGCAGGCCCGTCGTCGGCTCGTCGAGGATATAGAGGGTGCGCCCCGTCGCCCGGCGGGCGAGTTCCTTGGCCAGCTTGACGCGCTGGGCCTCGCCGCCGGACAGGGTGGTCGCCGGCTGGCCGATCTTGATGTAGCCGAGGCCGACCCGGTCCAGCGTCTCCAGCTTGTCGCGGATCGACGGCACCGCCTGGAAGAAGGCGGCGCCTTCCTCCACCGTCATGTCCAGAACGTCTGCGATGGTCTTGTCGCGATAGGTGATTTCCAGCGTCTCGCGATTGTAGCGCGCGCCATGGCAGACATCGCAGGTGACGTAGACGTCGGGCAGGAAGTGCATCTCGATCTTGATGACGCCGTCGCCCTGGCACGCCTCGCACCGGCCGCCCTTGACGTTGAAGGAGAAGCGCCCGGCGCCATAGCCGCGCGCCTTGGCCTCCGGCAGCCCGGCGAACCAGTCCCGGATCGGCGTGAAGGCGCCGGTATAGGTCGCGGGATTCGAGCGGGGCGTCCGGCCGATCGGCGACTGGTCGATGTCGATGATCTTGTCGATCAGCTCGACGCCCTCGATCCGGCCGTGGGGCAGGGGATGCTCGCGCGTGCCCATGAGCTGGCGGGCCAGGGCCTTGTAAAAGGTCTCCACGATCAGCGTCGACTTGCCGCCGCCCGACACGCCGGTCACGCAGGTGAAGGTGCCCAGCGGGATCTCCGCGTCGACGTCCTTCAGGTTGTTGCCGCCGGCACCCAGCAGCTTGAGCCAGCGGCCCTTCTTCGGCCGTCGGCGGCGCGCCGGCACGGGGATCTGCTCGAGCTGGACCAGGTACTTGCCGGTCAGGCTCGCCGGGTTCTGCTGGATTTCCGCCGGCGTGCCCTCCGCGACGATCTCGCCGCCATGGCTGCCCGCACCCGGTCCCATGTCGACCACGTGGTCGGCGGCCAGGATCGCGTCCTCGTCGTGCTCGACCACGATCACCGTGTTGCCCAGGTCGCGCAGCCGCTTGAGCGTGTCGAGCAGGCGGTCGTTGTCGCGCTGATGCAGGCCGATCGACGGCTCGTCGAGGACGTAGAGCACGCCGGTCAGGCCCGAGCCGATCTGGCTCGCCAGCCGGATGCGCTGGCTCTCGCCGCCCGACAGGGTGCCCGAGGCCCGGCTCAGGGTCAGGTATTCGAGCCCGACGGCCGTCAGGAAGCCCAGCCGGTCGTTGATCTCCTTGAGGATGCGCCGGGCGATCTCCCGGTCCTTCTCGCCGAGCGAGTCCTCCAGCCCGGCGAACCAGGCCGCCGCCTTGCCGATCGACATCTCGGCGGCGGCGGAGATGTCGTGACCCTGGACCCTGACCGCCAGCGCCTCGGGCTTCAGGCGCTTGCCGCCGCAGGTCTCGCACGGCATCGGCGTCTGGTACTTGCCCAGCTCCTCGCGCACCCAGGCGCTGTCGGTCTCGCGCCAGCGCCGGGACATGTTGGGCACGATGCCCTCGAAGGCCTTGGTCGTCTTGTACTGCCTGAGCCCGTCGTCATAGGTGAAGGTGATCTTCTCCTCGCCCGTGCCCTCGAGCACGGCGCGGCGGACCTTCTCCGGCAGGTCCCGCCAGGGCTCGTGGGTCGAGACCTTGTAGTGCCGGGCGATGCTGTCGAGCGTCTGGAGATAGTACTGCGACGACGAGCCGGCCCAGGGCGCCACGGCGCCGCCGGCGAGGCTCTTCGATTCGTCCGGCACGATCAGCATCGGGTCGAAGACCAGGTTCTGGCCCAGCCCGTCACAGGCGGGGCAGGCGCCGGCCGGGTTGTTGAACGAGAACAGCCGCGGCTCGATCTCGTCGATCGTGAAGCCGGAGACCGGGCAGGCGAATTTCGCCGAGAACACGGTGCGTTCGCCGGTGTCGTGATTCTCGGCGATGCAGATGTCGTCGGCCAGGCCCAGCGCCGTCTCGATCGAATCGGCGATGCGATTGCCCAGCCCCTCGCGCACGACGAGCCGGTCGACCACGACCTCGATGTCGTGCTTGCGCTTCTTGTCCAGGCTCGGCAGGTCGTCGAGCTCGTAGAGCGCGCCGTCGATCTTGACCCGCTGGAAGCCGCGCTTGCGCAGCTCGGCCAGCTCCTTGCGGTACTCGCCCTTGCGCCCGCGCACGATCGGGGCGAGGAGGTTGAGGCGCGTGCCCTCCTCCATGGCCAGGATGCGGTCGACCATCTGGCTGACGGTCTGGCTCTCGATCGGCAGGCCCGTGGCGGGGGAATAGGGCACGCCGACCCGCGCCCAGAGCAGGCGCATGTAGTCGTAGATCTCGGTCACCGTGCCCACGGTCGACCGCGGGTTCCGGCTCGTGGTCTTCTGCTCGATCGAGATGGCGGGCGAGAGGCCCTCGATCGAATCGACGTCCGGCTTCTCCATCAACTCCAGGAACTGGCGGGCATAGGCCGACAGGCTCTCGACATAGCGGCGCTGGCCCTCGGCATAGATGGTGTCGAAGGCGAGCGACGACTTGCCGGAGCCGCTGAGCCCCGTGATCACGATCAGCTCGTCGCGCGGCAGATCCACGTCCACGCCGCGCAGGTTGTGCTCGCGTGCGCCCCGCACGCTGATCGTCTTCAGCATCGCCACCACCGACGTCAGGAGAGCCGCGAGGCGCCGGATTCCCGCGTCGGCGGTGTCGGCGCCCCGGTGAGCAAGCAAGCAATATGGCCCATGACCACCGGGAAGGCGACCCCCGGTCGTCGGGCTCTTTCGGCTGCCGGACCACCGGTGTAGGCTTGCCGCCCTCCGGCCCCGGCAGGGGCTCCTTCCAAGCGGTATTCAGGCACGGCAGGCATGGCTGGCAGCGTCAACAAGGTGATCCTCATCGGCAATCTGGGCCGCGACCCGGAAATCCGCACGATGCAGAACGGCGGCCGCGTCGCGAACCTCGCCGTGGCGACTTCGGAGCGCTGGAAGGACCGCCAGTCGGGCGAGCAGCGCGAGCGCACGGAGTGGCACCGGGTGGTGATCTTCTCCGACCCGCTGGTCAACGTCGCCGAACGGTTCCTGCGCAAGGGCTCGAAGGTCTACCTCGAAGGCCAGCTCGAGACCCGCAAATGGCAGGATCAGCAGAGTGGACAGGACCGCTACACCACCGAGGTCGTGCTGCGCCCCTATCGAAGCGAGCTGACCATGCTCGACGGCCGCGGCGAGGGCGGCGGATCCGGCGGGGGCGGCGGCGGCGGGTATTCCGAGTCCGGGCCCGACTATGGCGGCGGCGGCGGCTTCGGAGGGGGCTCCGGCAGCGGCGGTGGCGGTTCGGGCGGCGGGGGCGGTTCGGGCGGCGGGGGCGGCCCCTCGGACCTGGACGACGAGATCCCGTTCTGACGCGGCCGGGCGTCCCCCGGCGGATGCGCGCGCCGGCGGCTATGCCCGGCGGCGGCGCAGGCGGGCGAAGACGACGTGGACCGCCCAGCCGGTCAGGACGATGGCCGAGCCCGTGGCGAAGAGCAGGCCGACCCGGCCCGGCGTGGGGGACGTCAGCGCGCTCTCGATCGCGTCGCCGAACAGGGTGATCACGACGACGCCCGGCCCCATGCCGAAGAACGTACCGAGGAGATAGTCGCGCAGGCGGATGTGCGAGGCGCCGGCGGCCAGGCTGATCAGGCTGAACGGCGCGATCGGCACCTGGCGGATGAGCGCGATGGTGATCACGCCGCGATCGGCGAGGCGGCGGCTGACGCCCTGGATCCGGGGGCCCGCGACCCGCAGCATCGGCCCCCCGAGCCCGGCGCCGACGCCGTAGAGGACGAGCGCGCTCGTCATCATGCCGGCCAGCGCGATCAGCACGCCGGGCACGAAGCCGAAGAGGATGCCCGTCACCGCGGTCAGGACCGTCACCGGAAAGACCAGGAATCCGCCCAGGACATAGGCGGCGATCATGTATCCCGAGGCGAAGGGGTGCTCGGCAAGCGACCGCGCCCAATCGAGCGCGGTGCCGAGATCCGTCGCCTCGCGGATCGGCGAGCGCCACCAGACCAGCGCCACGACGAGCACGACCGCCAGCATCGCGCCGGCCCGCACCGTGCGACGGCCGATCCAGAGCGCCGGTCTGTCCGCGCCCTCGAAATCCGACGGGTCCGATGGCCGGGCGGCGTCCGGGTCGGCGGCCGACTCCTCGAACGGGGCGTCCCCGAGCCTGGCCGGATCCTCCGGCGTATCCGGTTCGGCGCCATGACGGGCCGGGGAGGGGTGTGAGCGGGACTCGGGCACGGGACTGTCGGTCTGGACCGGTACGGTTCGGGACAAGGGCTACAAGGCCGTGGCTACAAGGCCGTGGCTACAACGCCGGTCGAGACGGACGGTTCCGGCGCGCGGTCGCCGACTCAGGCCCGGCGACCTCCCGAAAGGTTGGCGCGCCGGGCGCCGCGCGCAAGCCGCGGATTCGGGGCTCCCGGCCGGTCTTCGCGCCCGCGTGCGCCCGCGTTGTTCGCATCTGCGATAAGTGCTAGCGTCGCGACGGTATGAACGGGGCTTACGCCCCGGTGCGGCAATCCCTGGAAAAGGCGGTTCCTGCGTTGGCCGACCCGACACCTCCGCGCGACACCGACATCGCCCCCGTCGCCCTCGAGGAGGAGATGCGCCGCTCCTACCTCGACTACGCGATGAGCGTGATCGTCAGCCGCGCGCTGCCCGACGCGCGCGACGGCCTCAAGCCGGTCCACCGGCGCATCCTCTACGCCATGAAGGAGAACGGCTACGATTCGTCGAAGCCGTTCAAGAAGTCCGCGCGCATCGTCGGCGACGTGATGGGAAAGTACCACCCGCACGGCGACCAGGCGATCTACGACGCCATGGTGCGCATGGCGCAGGACTTCTCCATGCGCCTGAAGCTGATCGACGGCCAGGGCAACTTCGGCTCGATGGACGGCGATCCGCCGGCGGCGATGCGGTACACCGAGGCGCGCCTGTCCAAGGCCGCCGAGGCGATGCTGGAAGATATCGACAAGGACACCGTCGACTTCCAGGCCAACTACGACGAGACCACCGAGGAGCCGGTGGTCCTGCCGGCGCGGTTCCCGAACCTGCTGGTCAACGGCGCCGGCGGCATCGCCGTGGGCATGGCGACCAACATCCCGACCCACAATCTGGGCGAGGTGATCGACGCCTGCTGCGCGCTGATCGACGACCCGACGACCTCCATCGAGGCGCTGATGGAGCACATGCCGGGTCCCGACTTCCCGACCGGCGGGCTGATCCTGGGCCGGACCGGCATCCGCTCGGCCTACACCACCGGCCGCGGCTCGGTGGTCATGCGCGCCCGCACGCTTATCGAGCCGCGCGGCAAGGATCGCGAGGCGATCATCGTCTCCGAGATCCCGTACCAGGTGAACAAGGCCAAGCTGATCGAGCGGATCGCCGAGGTCGTCCAGGAAAAGACGGTCGAGGGCATCTCCGACCTGCGCGACGAGAGCGACCGTGACGGCGTGCGCGTGGTCATCGAGCTCAAGCGCGACGCGGTCGCCGACGTGGTGCTCAACCAGCTCTTCCGCTACACGCCGCTGCAGACCTCCTTCGGCGTCAACATGCTGGCGCTCGACGGCGGGCGGCCGGACCTGCTGAACCTGCGCCAGGTCCTCGAGGCGTTCCTGCGCTTCCGCGAGGACGTCATCGACCGGCGCACCCGGTACGAGCTGTCCCGCGCGCGGGAGCGGGCGCACACCTTGATCGGCCTGGCCGTCGCCGTGGCCAACATCGACGAGGTGATCGCGCTCATCCGCCACGCGCCCGATCCGCAGACGGCGCGCGAACAATTGCTCGCAAGGGCTTGGCCGGCCGCGGATGTGGCGCCGCTGATCCGCCTCGTCGACGAGCCCGACCGGCCGCTGCTGGAGGGCGAGACCTATCGGCTCTCCGAGGCCCAGGCCAAGGCGATCCTGGACCTGCGCCTGCACCGGCTGACCGGCCTGGAGCGCGAGAAGATCGGCAACGATCTCGAGGAGCTGGTCGGCAAGATCAAGGAATACCTGGAGATCCTGTCGAGCCGCGAGAAGCTGCTGGCGATCCTCCGCGACGAACTGATCGACATCAAGGAACGCTTCGGCACGCCGCGGCGCACGGAGATCGAGGAAAGCGAGTTCGAGACCGACATCGAGGACCTGATTCAGCGCGAGGACATGGTCGTCACGGTCTCCAACCGCGGCTACGTCAAGCGCGTGCCGCTGTCCACCTACCGGGCCCAGAAGCGCGGCGGCAAGGGCCGGTCGGGCATGGCGACCCGGGAAGAGGACTTCGTCACCGAGCTGTTCATCGCCAACACGCACACGCCGGTGCTGTTCTTCTCCTCGCGCGGCATCGCCTATCGCATGAAGGTCTGGCGCCTGCCGGTCGGCACGCCGCAGTCGCGCGGCAAGGCGCTGGTCAACCTGCTGCCGCTCCAGCCGGACGAGACGATCACCGCCGTCCTGCCGCTGCCCGAGGACGAGACCGACTGGGACTCCATGCATGTCATGTTCGCCACGGCGAGCGGCGGCGTGCGGCGCAACAAGCTCTCCGACTTCAAGACGATCAACCGCAACGGCAAGATCGCCATGAAGCTCGACGAGGGCGACCGGCTGATCTCCGTGCGGGTCTGCCAGGAGGACCAGGACGTCCTGCTGGCGACCCATAAGGGCCTGTGCATCCGCTTCCCCGTGGAGGAGGTGCGCGTCTTCTCCGGCCGCACCTCGACCGGCGTGCGCGGCATCCGCCTGGGCAAGGGCGACCGGGTGATCTCCATGTCCATGCTGCGCCACCTGACGGCGACGCCGGATGTCCGGTCGGCCTATCTCAAGATCGCCAACGCCCAACGCAAGGCCGAAGGGGAAGAGAGCGACGGCGCCGACCAGACGGAGATGGCGGCGATCGAGCTGTCGGCGGAGGACGTCCAGGCCATGGCCGCGGCCGAGGAGTTCATCCTGACGATCAGCGAGGAAGGCTTCGGCAAGCTCTCCTCGGCCTATGGCTACCGGGTGACGAGCCGGGGCGGGAAGGGCATCTGGGGCATGGAGATGGGCGACCGGAACTCCGCCGTCGCCGCCTGCTTCCCGGTCGACCCGGCTGCCCAGATCGTGCTGGCGACGAATGCCGGCCAGGTCATGCGATGCCCGGTCTCCGACGTCCGCGTCGCCGCGCGCAAGACCATGGGCGTGACCGTCTTCCGTGTCGCGGGCGGCGAGCGCGTGGTCTCGGTGGCGACGGTGCCGGCCGAAGAGGCGGAGGGCGACGAGGCGGAGGGCGACGGCGCGCCCGAGGCAGGCCCGGGCGACGCCGAAGGTGGCGCCACCGGGGAGGGCGACACGGACACGGCCGGCGACGCCGGCGCCGAGGACTGAGGAGCCCGCCTGAGGATGAGCGCGGACACCGACCCCCGCCGCGCCGAGCGGATCGGCGTCTATCCGGGCACGTTCGACCCGATCACCAACGGCCATCTGGACATCATCGTCCGGGGCAAGCGGCTGTGCGACCGGCTGATCGTGGCCGTCGCGCGCAATGCCGGGAAGGGGCCCATGTTCTCGACGGGCGAGCGGGTCGAGCTCGTCCGGGCCGAGGTCGCGCCCCTGGTGGAGCGCGGGCTGCCGATCGACGTGCGCGCCTTCGACAACCTGCTGATGCACTTCGCCCAGGAGGTCGGGGCCTCGATGATCATCCGCGGCCTGCGCGCCGTCTCGGACTTCGAGTACGAGTTCCAGATGGCGGGCATGAACGCGAAGATCGAGCCGAACATCGAAACGGCGTTCCTGATGGCCTCGGACCGCAACCAGTTCATCTCCTCGCGTTTCGTCAAGGAGATCGGGCGGCTGGGCGGCGATATCAGCCATTTCGTCAGCCCGCGCGTCGCCGAACGCCTGTCCCACCGCTTCGCGCTCGAGACGCGCAGCGGCGCGGCCGACTGACCGGCGCCGCGGCGGCCGCAGGGTCGGCCTCGGCCGGACCCGTTGTGCGGCGCACAAGTATTTGCCCGGCCCTTTGGCAATTGCCCGATCGGAGCGGCCGGCTTAGCCTGTCGGCGAACCAAGTCCAAGATCGCGCATGACGCCAGACGCCGACGATCGCGGCCGCGCGGCCGCCCCGGACCGACAAGCACCCACCGATCGGCAGGGCCGGCGGCTGGAGCTCGCCGCGCGCGCGGCCTGGCTCTACTACATCGGCGGCAACACGCAGGACGAGATCGCCGCGAAGCTGAACACTTCGCGCCAGGGTGCCCAGCGCCTCATCGCGCTGGCGGCCGCCGAGGGGCTGATCAAGTTCCGCATCGACCACCCCATCAGCGCCTGCTTCGCGCTCGCCGACGCGGTCCAGAAGGTCTACGGGCTGGATTACTGCGAAGTGGTGCCCAGCGATCCCGCCGATCCTTTCGCCCTCGGCGGGCTCGCGGTCGCCGCGGCCGAGCGCATCGAGGCGTGGCTCGCCCAGAAGGCGCCGCTGACGCTGGCGGTCGGCTCCGGGCGGACGCTGCGCGCGAGCGTGCGCCAGGTATCGAGCATGGACCGGCCGCAGCACCGCATCGTCTCGATGGTCGGCACCCTCACGCCCCAGGGCCGGTCGAGCCCCTATGACGTGGTCATGCGCCTGTCGGACCGGGTCGGCGCGGCCTGTTTCCCGCTGCCCATGCCGATCTACGCGGACACGGTCGAGAACCGCGACCGGCTGATCTCCCAGATGTCGGTGGGCCGCCTGTTCGCCATGAGCGCGGAGGCGCGGGTCGCCATGGTCGGCGTCGGCGAGATCAGCTGGACCGCCCCGGTCTATCGCGACGGCTTCGTGACCGAGTCGGAGATGCAGGAGCTGTTCGACGGCGGCGCGGCCGGGGAGATCCACGGTCGCGCCTTCGACGCCGAGGGGGCGCTGATCGATACGCCCTTGATCCGGCGTGCGCTCTCCGCGCCGCTCGAGCCCTCGACGACCCGGACCACGATCGCCGTCGCCGCCGGCCCCGGCAAGCGCGAGGCGATCCGCGCGGCCCTCGTCGGCCGGCTGGTCTCCGGCCTGATCACCGACGAAGCGACGGCGCAGTCGTTGCTCGACACGCGATAGCTCGGCCCCCATCGCACGACGCCGATGACCGGCGCGCCTTGGCCCGGATCGCGAACGCTCATACTCGTAGTGAAATTTTGATGCGCTGACAGCCGTAATCCCGAGAAGTTTTGACATGGATTAATGCTGTAGGCGACACGGAAATTAGATTACCTGATGGCGGAACCGCCGGGTGGCGATCGAGGCGGCGAGGCGGGCCGGGATCCCCGGCCGGTCGATCTTGGTCGTTGACATCACGACGGGCTATGCGATCATCCGCTCACGAATGGGGCATTCGCTCATTTCGGCCAACCGAGCGAAGGCGTCGCCGGCGCGTCGGGCCGGGCGCCGATCCAGCCCCCAGCCGGGCAACGACCCACGGGAGGAACAAGCTCATGCGTTACCTGCGCTCTGCGACCGCGTTCACGGCCGGCCTGCTCGCCACGACGGCGATGGCCCAGGCCGAGACGCTGACCATCGCGACGGTCAACAACTCCGACATGATCATCATGCAGAAGCTCTCCTCGCAGTGGGAGGAGGCGACCGGCCACGAGCTGGAGTGGGTGATCCTGGAGGAGAACGTGCTGCGCCAGCGCGTCACGACGGACATCGCGACCGGCGGCGGCCAGTTCGACATCATCACCATCGGCGCCTACGAGACGCCGATCTGGGGGGCCCAGGGCTGGCTGGAGCCGGTCGACGACCTGGGCGAGGAGTACGACTACGAGGACATCTTCGCGCCGGTCCGCAACAGCCTGTCGGCCGACGGCACGATGTACGCGGTGCCGTTCTACGCCGAGAGCTCGTTCACCTTCTACCGCACGGATCTGTTCGAGGAAGCCGGCCTGACGATGCCGGACAAACCGACCTACGACCAGATCGCGGAGTTCGCCGAGACGCTCCACGACCCGGCGAACGAGCAGTACGGCATCTGCCTGCGCGGCAAGCCGGGCTGGGGCGAGAACATGGCCTATGTCAGCACGCTGGTGAACACCTTCGGCGGCCGCTGGTTCGACATGGACTGGCAGCCCCAGCTCGACAGCGAGGCCTGGCACGAGGCCGTCTCGTTCTATGTCGACCTGGAGGGCAACTACGGCCCGCCGGGCGCCAGCACCAACGGCCACAACGAGAACCGAGCGCTGTTCGCGTCGGGCAAGTGCGCCATGTGGGTCGACGCGACCTCGGCTGCCGGGTACATCTTCAACCCGTCCGAGAGCATGGTCGCCGACACCACCGGCTTCACCAACGCGCCCACGGCGTCTTGCGACAAGGGCGCCGGCTGGGCCTGGGCCTGGGCGCTCGGCATCCCGTCGTCGTCCACCAAGGTCGAGGCGGCCAAGGAGTTCCTGGCCTGGTCGACGTCCAAGGAGTACGTCCAGCTCGTCGGCGAGTCCGAGGGCTGGGTCTCCGCGCCTCCGGGCACGCGCCGGTCGACCTACGAGACCGAGGCCTATATCGAGGAAGCGCCGTTCGCGCAATTCGTGATCGACGCCATCCTGGCCGCGGACCCGGCGGATCCGACCTGCGAGCCGGTGCCCTACACGGGCGTCCAGTTCGTCGCCATCCCCGAGTTCCAGGCGATCGGCACCCAGGTGGGCCAGCTCGTCGCCGCGGCGCTCGCGGGCAACCAGAGCGTCGACGAGGCGCTGGCGTCCGCGCAGTCCTCGGTCGAGCGCACCATGCGCCAGGCCGGCTACATCGAGTGACGCGGTGAGCGGAGCCGGGCGGGGCGCGCGACGCCTCGCCCGGGATCCCGCGCCGTCGACCGCTCGATGGGGGCCCTGCCCGAGCGAGGGCGTGGGCCTACTTCCCCGTGACCGCGCTTCCGGCCTGACGGGCCGTGTCGCCAACCCCGGGACAGAATGGCGATGACCGCGACCACCGCCGCGGAGCCCCGCGCAGCCGAACGCCGCCATGGCGGTCGGCGCACCGTGAACACGCTGCCCCTTGTCGCCCCGTCGGTCATCGTGCTCCTGTTGTGGATGCTCGTGCCGCTGGGCATGACCATCTGGTTCTCGTTCCAGCGCTACAACCTGATCACGCCGCACCTGCGCGGATTCGTCGGCTTTCAGAACTACGAGTTCCTGCTGACCGACCCGGCGCTGTGGACGGCGATGCTCAACACGCTGATCCTGGTGGGATCGGTGCTGGCGATCACGGTCGGCTTCGGCACCATCCTGGCGACGCTCTACAATGCCCATTTCCCGGGCCGCAGCATCGCGCGACTGTTGGTGATCGCGCCGTTCTTCGTCATGCCGACGGTCTCGGCGCTGATCTGGAAGAACATGCTGATGCACCCGGTGAACGGGCTCTTCGCCTGGATCACGAACTCGGTGCTGGGGGTCGGGCGGATCGACTGGTTCGCCGACCTGCCGCTGTTCTCGATCATCATGATCGTGTCATGGCAATGGCTGCCCTTCGCGCTGCTGATCCTGCTGACCGCGATCCAGTCGCTCGACCAGGAGCAGCAGGAGGCCGCCATCATCGACGGCGCCAACCCGATCCAGATGTTCTGGTACATCATCCTGCCGCATCTGGGCCGGGCGATCAGCGTCGTGGTGATGATCGAGACGATCTTCTTCCTGACCATCTTCGCCGAGATCCTGGTGACGACCTCCGGCGGCCCCGGGCTCGCCTCGACCAACCTCGCCTACTTGATCTACATCCGCGCCTTGCTGGACTTCGATGTCGGCGGGGCGTCGGCGGGCGGCGTGATCGCCATCATCCTCGCCAATATCGTCGCGATCTTCCTGATCCGCGCGGTGGCGAAGAACCTGGACACGTGAGCGGGGCGAGGCCGGACCATGAAGCAATCCCCGCGCGCCAGAATCGCCCTGACCGTCGTCGGCTGGGGCGTCGCGCTGATCATGTTCTTCCCGATCGCCTGGATGCTCCTGACCGCGTTCAAGACCGAGGTGGAGGCCGTCTCCTCGCCACCCTCGATCTTCTTCGACGCGACGCTGGAGAACTACGCCGCGGTGCAGGAGCGGGCGGACTATGTCCGCTACGCCGTCAACAGTGTCGTCATCTCGGTCGGGGCGACGCTGGTCGCGATCGCCTTCGCGGTGCCCGCCGGCTACGCCATGGCGTTCTTCCCGACCAAGCGCACGCGCGGCACGCTCCTGTGGATGCTGTCGACCAAGATGCTGCCGCCGGTCGGCGTGCTGGTCCCGATCTATCTGCTCGCGCGCGACCTCTCGCTGCTCGACACGCGCGTCGGGCTGATCATGGTCTACGCCCTGATGAACCTGCCGATCGTGGTGTGGATGCTCTACACCTTCTTCAAGGAGCTGCCGCGCGACATCCTGGAGGCGGCGCGCATCGACGGGGCGATGGTGCGCGATGAGCTGCGCTACCTGGTCCTGCCGCTGTCCCTGCCGGGCATTGCGTCGACGGCGCTGCTGTCGATCATCCTGTGCTGGAACGAGGCGTTCTGGAGCCTGAACCTGACGACCTCCGACGCGGCGCCGCTGACGGCCTTCATCGCGTCCTTCTCCAGCCCCGAGGGGCTGTTCTGGGCCAAGCTGTCGGCCGCCTCCACCCTGGCGATCGCGCCCATCCTGGTCTTCGGCTGGATGAGCCAGCGCCAGCTCGTGCGCGGCATGACCTTCGGCGCCGTCAAATGATCGACCGCTGCCCGACGCCGGCCGTCCGCCGCGCGGGCGTGCCGACGGTCGACGCGGCCTGCCAAGAACGGGATGGAATGTCCTAATGTATATGGAAAAATACAATCTCCAGGGTCGCACCGCCGTCGTCACGGGCGGCGGCCGGGCCATCGGGCTCGCCTGCGCGCGGGCGCTCGGGGAGGCCGGTGCCCGGGTCGTCCTGGCGGAGATCGACCCGAAGGTGGGCGAGGAGGGCCGGAGCGAGTTGACGGCTGCGGGCATCGATGCGGTGGTCGAGCCGCTCGACGTCACGAAATCGGAGCAAGCGACGGCGCTGGCGGAAAAGCTCGCCCGCGACCGCGGCGGCGCCGACATCCTGGTCAACAACGCGGGCATCGCGCGCAGCGACACGCCGGCCGAGACGGTGGACGACGAGCACTGGCTCAACGTCCTCGACGTCAATCTGAACGGCACGTTCTGGTGCTGCCGGGCCTTCGGCCAGGGCATGATGGAGCGCGGGCGCGGCTCGATCGTCAATATCGGCTCGATGTCGGGCTACATCGTCAACAAGCCCCAGCCGCAGTCCTTCTACAACGCGTCCAAGGCGGCGGTGCATCACCTGACCAAATCGCTCGCGGCCGAATGGGCGCCCCGGGGCGTACGGGTCAACGCGGTGGCGCCGGGCTACATCAACACGCCGCTCAACCGCTTCGCCATGGAGGACCAGCGGATGTTCCCGGTCTGGATGGACGGCACGCCCATGAAACGCATGGGCGAGGTCGACGAGATCGCCTCGGTCGTCCTGTTCCTCGCCTCCGAGGCCTCGAGCTTCATGACGGGAAGCATCGTCGTCGCCGACGGCGGGTACTGTTGCTGGTGACGCCGCGCGCGGCACGGGAGGGGAATCGATGAAGCTGGAAGGCAAGGTCGCGGTCGTCACCGGCGGCGCGCGCGGCATCGGCCGCGCGATCGCCGAGCGCTACGTCGCCGAGGGCGCGAAGGTGGCCATCGCCGACATCCTGCAGCACGAGGCCGAGGAGCTGGCCGCGTCGCTCGGCCACGACGCCATGGGCCTGCGCCTGGACGTCACCGACCCGGGCTCGATCGACGCCATGGTCGCGACGGTGGTCGAGCGCTACGGCGGCATCGACATCCTGGTCAACAACGCAGCCGTCTTCGACATGGCGCCGATCCTGGAGATCACGCGGGAGAGCTACGACCGGATCTTCGACATCAACGTCAAGGGCCTGCTCTTCACCCTGCAGGCGGTCGCCGCGGCGATGGTCGAGCGCGGCAAGGGCGGCAAGATCATCAACATGGCCTCCCAGGCCGGGCGCCGGGGCGAGGCCCTGGTCGCCGTCTACTGCGCCAGCAAGGCGACCGTCATCAGCCTGACCCAGTCGGCCGGTCAGGACCTCATCCGCCACGGGATCAACGTCAACGGCATCTCCCCGGGCGTGGTCGACACGCCGATGTGGGACGAGGTCGACGCCCTGTTCGCCAAATACGAAAACCGCCCCCTGGGCGAGAAGAAGCGCCTGGTCGGGGAGGCCGTACCCTACGGCCGCATGGGCCGGCCGGACGACCATGCCGGCACGGCGGTGTTCCTGGCTTCCGACGACAGCGACTATGTCGTGGCCCAGACCCTCAACGTCGAC
This sequence comes from Azospirillaceae bacterium, assembly GCA_040220455.1. GTDB lineage: Bacteria > Pseudomonadota > Alphaproteobacteria > DSM-16000 > Inquilinaceae > JAVJUS01. The sequence continues at coordinate 75,603 of JAVJUS010000044.1, read as the reverse complement.
GGTGGCAACTGGATGAGCTGAGGCCCTGCGGCAAGGGGCCGACGGAGCGCGAAAGCCCGCTGCCGCGCGATTTCCCGGTGCGGGACCGGGCGCGTGCGCCATGGTATATCGCCCGGACAACAACGAACCGTCCGGAGGATGCGCCCCGTGAGCCTCGATCTAGACGCCCGAAAGACCGTCACCACCAATGACGGCGTGACCTTGCGCTACCTGGAGGCCGGATCGGGCCGGCCGCTGATCATGATTCCCGGCTGGTCCCAGACGGTCGCGGAGTTCCGCGAGAATATCCCGGCCCTGGCCGACCAAGCCCGCGTGCTGGCCGTCGACATGCGGGGTCACGGCGAGTCCGACAAGCCGCGCCATGGCTATCGGGTCAGTCGCCTGGCGGCCGATCTTCACGACATGATCGAGGCGCTCGACCTGAGCGAGGTGACGCTGCTGGGCCACTCCATGGGCAGTTCGGTCGCCTGGTGCTATCTGGAGACCTATGGCGCCGATCGGATCGCCGGGCTCGTCGTGGTCGACCAAGCGCCATGCTGTATCGCCAAGCCGGGGTGGAGCGAGGCGCAATGTCTCGACTACGGCGTCCTGATGCCGAACCCCCAGGGCGCCTACGACCTCTACGCCATGCTGACCTCGCCGGAGGCCGAGGCGGAGACGCCGGGCTTCCTGCGTGGGATGTTCACCGACGCGCTCGACGACGACACCTTCGGCTTCGTCGTCGCGGAAAATCTCAAGATGCCGCGGCGTTACGGCGCGGACCTCGTCTTCGACCACCTGCACAACGACTGGCGCGACGCCATCGCGCGAATCACCCTGCCGACGCTGGTGATCGGGGCCGAGGCGAGCATCTTCAGCGCGCAGTCCCAGCGCTGGATCGCCGGCACCATCCCGGGCGCCGCCGTCGACATCGTACCGGCGGCCGAGGGCGGCAGCCACTTCATGTTCCTGGAGAACGCCCGCCGCTTCAACGAGCGGGTCGGCACCTTCCTGGCGGGGTAGGCTGGCCAGACGCGGCGGGGCGGGCCGCGCCTCTCCTGGAGGTCGGTCGAGCGCAGCGAGCCTGGCGCTATGCGGCCGCGTCGCAGAGGCAGTCGGGCCCGCCGCCGCTCGACCGACCTACGGTTGCCGGCCGGCCTATTGCTGGATCGCCTCGAGATACTGGGCAAGCGCCAGGATGCGGCCGCGGACCACGTCACCGGTCTCCTGTGGCCCCATCTCCGGGCCCACCTCGATGGAATAACGGTCGCCCCAGACCGGCATGGCCCGCTCGCCGTGAACGGTCGGCATGCGCCGCCCGTCGATGACCATGAGCACCTCGGCGAAGGGGAAATCCCCGCCGTTGTTCGCGGCCAGCGCCGTCAAATCCGAGGGCGGGACGTTGAGATGCTGCGCAACGGGACCGTCGCCACGTCCGCCGGCTCCATGACAGGCCGCGCAGCTCGCCAGGTATTCCATGCTGCCCGGCAGATCCTCCTCCGCCGCCACGGAGCCCGCTGTCACGAGAGCCAGCGCGCCCGCCAGCGCCGCCAGGGCACGGGCCATCGGAGCCGTTCTTGCGACCATTGTCATGAGGTCCTCCCTCGATCCTGTGCGGCCCGCCGACACACGGGGCGGGTCTGTCCGGGGGAGGAACGCCAGTTTACATAAGAGAAACCTGATTCTTCAAGCCGGGTAGCCGTTGCCGACCCTGATTCTCCACGATCCGGAGCCTCGTGTCCGCGTTTCCGGGGGTGCCGGAGGCGTCCGACGCGAAACGGCCCCGCGCGAGGGCGGGGCCGTTTCGTCGTATCGGCGCGAGCGCGGGCGGTGGCGAGGGACGCCCTCGCGCCGCGCGGCCGTCGGGTCGTCAGCTCGGCTTGGCGACCCAGGACTGACACCAGCCGTTGGCGGCCACGAGGTTGTTTTGGAAGATCGGGCAGGGGCCCCACTCGTCGCCTTCCGCACCCTGGAAGAGCTGGCAGTTCGCGCAGTGCTGCCCCTCCTCGTAGGTCGGGAAGGATTCCGTATCGACGTCGGCCACGTCGTGGACGTAGCCGAACTGCTGGGCCAGCGCGCCCTCCGGATCGACCTGCTCCTGCGCCACGCCACGGCGGGACAGGAGCGCAGCCGCCGGAACAGCGGCCGCACCGGCGGCCACGAGCTTGAGAAAGCGGCGACGAGCATCGCTCGAATAGTGCTCAGCCACGGGACATTCCTCTCGGTTTTTTGGTCTCCACATACCCGCGAGCGGGTATCCGCACACTTGGTACGGATACCGCTGGCTATCGGATCATTGCAGCGCCAGCGTGGCAAGGCAACGCGCCGCCGCGCCGGCCGATTCCGGCGATCGGATATCAACCCGCCGGCGCGCACCGCGCCACGCCGCCGCAGGAGAACCGGCCGGCGAACGGCGCGGCGGCGAGCCCGAGGACCAGGGGGAGTCTTCCCGCGGCGGCAACGGCGGTTCTCGGTCTCATGCGCGGCTCATCGCCATGCGGGTCTCGACCTAGCCGTCGTACCAGGACTCGAGGCCCAGAAGGCGACGTCCGAGCGAGCTCAGACGGGCGGTGGCATAGCGTGTGCGCTCCCAGTCGCGCGGATCGCCCGGGAACGGATAGCCTTCCGGCGCCACGCGCTCGCGCCAGGACCGGATGCGCCATTCCCTCAGCTCGGCATCGGTCTCGTCGGCCGGGGTCATGGCGATGTACTGGGCGATGCGCGGCCGGTCCGAGCGGTTGGCCCGGATGCCGTGGGCGAGAAGGCTGTTCCAGATCAGCAGGTCGCCCGCCTTCAGCGGGATGAAGGTCGGCTCCAGGTCGCCCAGGTCGGGCCGCCACGGGTCGCGATCCGCCGGCTGGCGCGCCTTCCAGGCCTCGAAGTCGCGGAAGATCTCGGGCACGCACTGGAAGCCGCCGACCTCCGCGTCGGTGTCGACCAGCGAGAGCACGCCCTGGACGTTGATCGGCGGCGGCTCGATCGACGTGTCGCAGTCCCAGTGGATGAAGCCGTCGAACGCCCGGTGCCCGGTATTGGGCGTGTTGAGGTTGGCCCGGTCGATCGTCACCCACAGATCCTCGCGATCCCAGATGTCGACGAAGGCGTCGTGGATCCGCGGCGTCTGCCGGTTGGCCCAGAGCGTCTCGTGATTGTAGGCCTCGACCATGCCGCTGTTGTTGAGTTCGGTCATTTCATTGGGCCGACGCTCGGCGCCGGTCCAGCTCGACGGATCGGCCGGGTCCATCTCCGTGAACTCCCACAGGAAATCGACGGTCCGGCGTATCTGCTCGGCCGGAACGGCGTCCGGAACGACGACATAGCCGTCGCGCTGCCAGGCGGCGAACTGCTCCGGCGTCAGGACCCGCAGGGGCAGGCGTTTGACGATGTCACGGAGCTGGACGTCGCCGGTATCGCCGACGCTGGCGTTGCCCGGCCGATCGACGGCGAAATCGTAGCGATTGGCCATCGCTTCTCCCCCCTTCGACGTGCGCGGGGCCGGTGACGCCCCGGCATCGTCGCCCGATCGTCGGACACCCGGGCCGCATTGTCCACGCCGCCGGTCCCGGCGCTTGAAACACGATCGGATGACGGTCGATCGATCATCGTATTCATTTTATAATCGCAATGAACCGGCGCCTCTATCCGCTTTTTCGTTGCGATAACGAATCGATTGTCGGCCCGGCCGGCGCTGTCGCCCGACCCGGACGGGGCGATCGCAAGCGCTCGAGGAACGCCCGGAACACCGGGTCGGCGACGAGGCGTGCGCCGAAACGCTCGGCGCCGGCCAGCGTCAGGTGAGTCGTGTCATAGAACAAGAGGCGACCGCTGGGGTCGACGAACTCGCACCGTCCGCCGGGACAGACCAGCGCGGCCCGGTCGACCAGCGGCACGCCGAGGCGATCGGCGATCGCCCTGAGCCGGGCGTCGATCGCGCCCCGCCTTGGTGCGAGCACCGGATCCTCGGACAGGGGCGACACCGCGTCGGCCAGGCTGCGACCGCGCATCAGCGGCGGGATAACGGCCTCCGGTACCGAGGGAAAGTCCGGCGTGCGGGAGACGAGGAGGACCGGAACGCCGCGGCGGGCCAGCGTGGCCAGGACGCGGGGCAGGGCATCGAGATGGCCGGGCCGCCAGCTCGGCGCCAGGATCACGCCGGCCGAATCCTCCGACCGCTCCAGGAAGCGCTCCAGCCCGTAGACGCAGCCCGCGCCGGCCTCCGTGCCGGGCGCCAGGCCGCGGCAGGCATCGTTGGTGACATGGGCCGACAGCACCAGCGTGTCGCCCAGCGCAGCGCGCCGGAAGGCCAGCATGTTGGCCAGGTCCTTGGCATGGCTGTCGCCGACCACGACGAGCTGCGCGCCGGTCGCCGCGGCATCCTCGACCTGGGGCTCCGCCAAGCGTCGGACGGACGCCCAGGTCTCCTCCTGCGCCTCGTCAGGGTCGAAGGCGATGATCCCGGCGCGGGGATGATCGGCGAAGCGGCCGGGCAGGCCGTCACCGGCCACGAGCGCCACGCCGACCGCCACCGCGCCGAGCGTACCCGCCGCGGAGGCGGCGAAGACCCGCGCCCGGCCCGGGGTGCGCCGCCGATCGCGCCAGGGCCGCTCGACATACCGCCAGCTTGCCCAGGCAAGCGCGCTGGAGGCGGCGATCAGCGCCACGGCCGGCCCCGGCGGCAGCCCGGCGGGCGCATGCACCTTGGCGAAGGCGAGCAGGGGCTGGTGCCAGAGATAGAGGGAGTAGGAGATCAGGCCGATCGCGACCGGCTCCGGCCGGGCCAGCAGGCGCCCGCAAACCGTGTCCGCCCGCGCGAAGGCGAGCACCGCCACGGTGCCCAGAACCGGCGCGAGCGCGGCCGGCCCCGGGAACGGCGTCGCCGCGTCGAGCAGGGCGATCGCTCCGAGGATCGCCGCGAGCCCCGCGAACCCCAGGGCCGAGCGCAGGCGGCCGGGCAGGGCCGCGACCCGCACCCCGGCCGGCCCCGCCAGCACCAGCGCCAGGATCGCGCCGGCGAGCAGCTCCCAGATCCGGGCCGGCGTGAAATAGAAGGTCTGCTCCGGATAGAGCCGCACGAGGGCGAGGCAGAGCGCGAAGGACGCCACCGCCGCGACGCCCAGCACGGCGGTGAGGTGGCGCCGGGCCATGGCGGCGAGCAGCAGGAAAGCGCCGGGGAAGACCAGGTAGTACTGCTCCTCGACCGCCAGGCTCCAGGTGTGGAGCAGGGGCGTCGTTTCCGTTGCGGTGTCGAAATATCCGGTGCCCGCGAGGAACAGGAAGTTCGAGCCGAAGAGCGCCGTCGCGACCAGGCTTTCGCCCAGGTCGGCCAGACGTGGCGGGCTCTCGAGGACAAGGCCGGCGGCCGTCGTAGCGGCAAGCACCAAGAACAGGACGGGCAGCAGCCGCCGAGCGCGGCGCTCGTAGAATTCGGCAAAGCGGAACCGGCCCTCGGCGCGCTGGGCCTGGATGATCGAGGTGATCAGGAAGCCGGAGATGACGAAGAACACGTCGACGCCGACGAACCCGCCGGCGGCCCAGGCGAAATCGGCGTGGAAGAAGACCACGGGCAGGACCGCTACCGCGCGCAGGCCGTCGATCTCGCGTCTGTAGTCCATCCGGATCGACCCGCCGGCCCGCTCCACGCCTCGAGGGACGGACCGTGCGGGCTGGGAGCGGCCTGGTGGCCCGGCAGGGTCGCGCGTCGACCCGGTCCACGAGCGAGCGTTGCCCGGGGAACGGGACGATCGGGGACCCGCCAAGATCCCGCACGGCTTTGGATCGGATCGCGCTCCGAAATGGCCGGTCCCGCCGGCCTCCCGAGGTCGCGGCAATGGTGCCGACCACGGCCCGCGCGTGCCCCTTGGGGAGGCCTTGTCACGTCGCCATGGCCGAACGCCGAGATCATAGCGCGACCCGATCCGAAGCCGTCGTCGATTCGGGCGCTACCGCAAGGGCATACGGGGTAGTGCTCCCGCGAGCCGACCTCCCGCGCCCGGCGCGCGAGCCGAGTTGACCACCCGGGCCGGGCGCCGTAGGGTCCGCCCGACCGCTTAGCTCAGCTGGTAGAGCAACTGACTTTTAATCAGTAGGTCGCGGGTTCGAGCCCCGCAGCGGTCACCATGAAATCAATCTGTTAACGAGAATTCCTCGAGTTCCCTGCGATGAGCCCGTTCTCGCATTGCGGGGGATCGGCGCTGCCGTGTCGGATCGAGCGCTCGCCCGCCCGGGACCTCGCGTAGGCCGCCTCCGGTCAGTCGGTGCTGTCAGCGCCGCAGCGGTGCGGCCCAGTCTTGCGTCGCGAATTCCGAGATGGCGCGCTCGTACATGGCCGTCATCGCCGGTGTGAGGGTGTCGGCGGCCGCGATCGCCTTGGGCTTGATCTCGCTGCGCCAGCGTTCGGCCCGGTCGATCACGGCCTCGCGCACGGCCTCTTCGTCGATCCGGGTGAGGCGCCGGTGACGCATCACGGGCTGGCCGTCGACGATGACGGTGTCCGCGGCCTCGGCACCCACGGAATAGGCGAGCTGGGCGACCGGATCGTTGCAGGGCACGAAGCCCCAGTGCCGCCGATCGAACAGGACGATGTCCGCCTTCATCCCCGGCATCAGGCGTCCGAGATCGTCGGCCATCCCGCCGGAGGCGGCGCCGCCGCGCGTCGCCATGGCGAAGGCGTCGGCGGCGGATGCCCAGCGCGCCGGATCCGGCGTCGAGAGCTTGTTCAGCAAGGCGCCGGCATGAAGCGCCGTGAGCATGTCGGCCGTATCGGAGGTCGCCAGGCCGTCGGTGCCCAGCGCGACGGTCACGCCTTCGTCCAGCAGCCGCCGCACCCTGCAGATCCCGCTGCCCAGCTTCTGGTTGCTCAGTGGATTGTGCGTCACCGCTGAGCCTGCCGCGCCGAGGCGGGCGATGTCGTCGTCCGTCAGCCAGATGCCGTGATTGAGGGTCAGTCGCGGGCTCAGCAGGTCCAGATCGTCGAGATAGGCGATCAGCGTGCGCCCGAGTTCGCGTTGCGCCGTCACGGCCTGAGTACGGGTCTCGAGGGCGTGGGTATGGATCGGGCAGCCGTGGCGCTCGGAGGCCTCGCCGACCAGGGCGAGCAGCTCGGGCGTGCAGCGCTGTGGGGCGCGTGGGCCCAGGATGATCCGGATCCGGCCGTCTTCGGCGCCGTCCCAGCGGGCATGGTTCGCCTCGAACAGGGCGATCTGGTCACGTGCCGGCATCGGCCGGTCGGCCCCGATGAGCTGGCGCACCTCGGGCGTGATCAGCTCTTCCAGGAACGGATGGCTGTCCAGCAGACCTCGATCGCCCAGGCTCGTGGTCACCCAGGCCCTTAGCCCCAGCTCGGCATAGGCGCGGCAGGCGCCATCGACCGAGGCGGTGGTCCCGGCGAGGTTGATCACGTCGTCCTGTACCGTCGTCACGCCCGACCGGATCGACTGAATTCCCGCCATCAGGGCACGCAGGCGGTAATCCTCCTCGTCCAGCGGAGGCACGCCGAAGGGGGGATAGGTCCGCAACCGCCAGAGTTCCAGGGGCAGGTTGTCGGACATCCCCTGTTCAAAGCTCTCGTTCGAGTGCAGGTGGGCGTTGACCAGCCCGGGAAACGCGATCAGGCCGCGAGCGTCGATGATCCGGTCGGGGGCGAGATCGAGCCCGCGGCGTCGCGCGAGGTCGGGGCCGATCGCCGCGATGCGGTCGCCCTCGACAAGGATATCGTGATCCTCGAGGACGCCGTCCTTCGTCACCGGGTCCCCATCAGGGGGCGCGCCGGTGACGACGCGGGCCCGCTCGATAAGCAAGGTCATGCGGTGGACTCCCGGCTTCGACCCTCCCGCAGGTCGGTCGTCTCGACGAGCAGGCCCGGCCCGTCCGGCCCCGATGACGACAGGTCGAGGTGGCACCAGTCGCCGTCGACCATCGTCGCGACGGACCGGATCGACGGGATGGCGTCGATGTCGCAGGTGAGGAAATCCCGATCGAGGATCGCGAGGTCGGCCCGCTTGCCCGGAGCGATCGAGCCGAGCCGGTCGTCGAGCCCGAGACAGCGCGCCGCGCCGAGCGTCGCGAGTTCCAGGCTTTCCAGGCGCGACAGGGCGCCGTCGGGCTCCGGCAGGATGCGCCCGTCGCGATCCCGCCGGGCAAGACAGCACCACAGAGCGAAGAAAAGCGAGGGCGGGATGTTGTCCGTGGCGATCGAGGCAGGCAGCCCGGCGCGCAGGACGCGCCTGAGCGGCATCCAGTCGGGCGCGATCTCCGGGGACTCGTGGGCGATGAAGGCTTGCTTGAAGATCGCCTCGACCGGCAGAAACGTTGCGCCGACACCGTGCCGCAGCGCCGCCTCGAGCGCCGTTGGCGGAAAATGTCCACAATGCTGGACCAGCCAGCCATTGCCCGCGACCGGGCCGTGCCGTGCCGCGTTCGCATAGGCGTCGAGCATCGATGGCGAGAGTCCGACGGCGCGCATGCCCGATCGCGCCATGGCGGCCAGGACGTTCTCGCCGGTTTCGGCCGGCAGCGCGGTATCGAAATGATAGCCGGCGAGTCCGGTATAGGGGCCGGCCGCCCCGCGGATCCGATCGTCGGGATGGGCCCGCAGATTGATGAACAGCCCTCTCTCGCGCAGCCGGTCGTCGCCAATGCCGTAACCCGCGAGCCGGGCGAAATCGGCCGACACTGCCTCGACGGGCGACCGTGACAGGGCATTCCAGCGCGGACTGCCGACGAGCTCGGCGCGGATCGCCAGGGCGCCGGTCGAATGTAGGTGCCGATAGGCCTCGGCCACGGCCGGGTCGACGCCATGGCCCTCGAAGACCATCGTCGTGCCGGTGCCCAGGGCCACGGCCATGGACCGCCGCAACCCCTCGACTCGGTCGCCGGCGCCATAGCGCACCGCCCGGGCGAAGGCCGTGAGTTCAAGGATGGACACCGTCGTCGCTTCGAAGAAGCGCCCGGTCAGGCGGCCATGGTCGTCGCGTTCGAGCGTGACCGACGGGCTCGGCGCGGCGCTGTCGTCGGTCAGGCCGACGGCCGCCATGGCCTTCGAGTTGGCGCAGGAGACCAGCCTGTCCGGCAGCGGCGCCCAGCGCCAGAAGCCGATGATCGGCCGGACATAGACCGGGTTGTCCGGCGCCGCCGCGTCGAGCTCCCCCCGCGTGGGATAGAGCGCCGCTTCCGCCTCCGGGCTTTCGAAGAAATGGAAGGGCGGCTCGCCGAGCGGCATCGTGATGATCCACGCACCCGGCGCGGCGGCCCGGGCGAGTTCGGCAATGCGGCCAAGCACGTCGTCGCGGTGGTTCAGGCCGGCCATGGAGGGGTGGGCGGCCTTCAGGCCCTCCCGATCGAGATGGGCGTGCATGTCGATCAGCCCCGGCACGACGCGGCGGCCACCGGCGTCGAGGATCCTCGGGCGCGCGCCGTCATCCGGCGCGCCAGCGGCGAGTGAGGCGAGGGCGGCCGCCGCCTCGCTGGCCGAGCCGACCACGCGGATGCGCCCGTCCGCGATCGCGACGGCGTCCGCCTCGGGTGTCGCGGGATCGAGCGTCGTGACGCGCGCGTTGACGATCAGATCAGGCATCCGTGCCGTCTCCGCCCGGCATGTCCCGGGACCAGGAGAAGAAGGTGCGCTGGATCAGCCCCACGGCCCCGAAAAGGCCGAGCCCCATGGCCGCCAGGATCAGCAACCCGCCGAAGGCCAGCGGCGTCTTCATGTACGAGGTCGATGAGTAGACGATGTAACCCACGCCCTCGCCGGCGCTGACGAACTCCGCGACGACCGCGCCGATCAAGGCGAGGGTCACGCCGACGCGCAGGCCCGAGAAGATGTGACGCACCGCGAAGGGCACGCGGATCCGCGCCAGCGCCTTCGACGGCGTGTCGTCGATCGACCGGGCGAGCTCGAGATACTCGCGCGGCGTCGCCATCAGGCCGGTCGCGATCGACACCACGATGGGGAAGACCGATACGGTCGCAGCGACGATCGCCTTGGCCAGCAGCCCGGTCCCCGCCAGGACGACGACGATCGGGGCGATGGCGATGACCGGCGTCGCCTGGTTGATCACGAGGAAGGGATAGACGACTCGGTGGGCGAGGGGCGAGCGGGCGATCGCGACGCCGAGCGGGATGGCGATCGCCAGCGCCAAGCCGAGGCCGCTGAAGACCGTCAGCAGCGTCGCACCCACATGGCCCCACCAATTGGCCCCGAACGCCCATGTCTCCACGGCGATCGCCGACGGTGCCGGCAGCAGGAACCGCGGAACCGCGAACACCCGGCATGCCGCCTCCCAAAGGCCCAGGGCGACCAGAATCGCGATCGGGGAAGCGTAGCGGCCCACGGGCTCAGGCCGCCTCGCCGTGCGCCCGCATGGCCGAGCGCAGGCGGCTGCACAGCCGGGCATAGGCCGGCTCGTCGGCCGTCGACGGTCCCCGGGCCGGGCCCAGCCCGGTGTCGATCGCCTCGTGGATCCGGGCCGGCCGGCCCGCGAGAACGAAGACGGTGTCCGAGAGCAAGGCGGCCTCCGCGATGGAATGGGTGACGAGGACGGCCGTGCAGCCCGCCTCCCGCATCATGCCCCGGACCTGGAGGGCGAGGCTCTCCCGAAGCAGCTCGTCGAGCGCCGAGAACGGCTCGTCCAGCAGCACGATCTTCGGATCGCCGACGAGCGCGCGGGCCAGGGCGACGCGCTGCTGCATTCCACCGGAAAGAGCCCCGGGTCGGGCGGTCGTCCGGTCGGTCAGGCCGACGGCCTCGATCAGGTCCCGCGCGCGCCGCCATGCCGCCGCATCGACGCGACCGTGCCGGTAGCTCACCGGGAACACCACGTTCTCCTCGACGGTCATCCATGGAAACAGCGTCGGCTTCTGGAACATCACCGCGATATCCTCGCGAGGCTTGCTCATCGCCCGACCGAAGACCTCGACCGTGCCGCCGCAAGGCCGGGCCAGCCCGGCAACCAGGCGCAGCAGCGTCGACTTGCCGGAGCCCGACGCCCCGAGCAGGGAGACGAAGGCCCCGTGGGGGACGGTCAGCGACACGTCCCCGAGCACGGCGGCTCCTTGTGTGCCCGGGGAGTCGAAGCGATGCTCGACACGGTCGAGCCGGATCGCGACGGGCTGGGTCGGCAACATCGGCGCGGGCGATCAGGAACCCGGGACGAACGAGGCGTCGATGAAATCGTCCATCGGCCGGCGCTGATCCACCAGTCCCGCCTTCTCGAGCCATTCGTAGGTCTCGTCGAACAGGGTGGTGGAGAATGCGCCGAAGCCGTCCCTCTGGCTGATTTCGTTGAACATCAGCGTATTGGTGAGCCTCGCTTCCTCTGCCATGGAGGAAGGCTCGAGCTGAGGCTCCGCCGCGACCAGGGCCTCGGCGGCTCCCGCCGGATCGTCGCGAGCGATGGCGTGAGATCCGTGGAGGGCCTCGACGAAGCGAGCGACGAGATCGGGGTTCTCCTCGATCGTCGACGTCGCGGCGATGACCGCCAGGCCGTACATGTTGAAGCCCGACTCCGTGAACGGGAGCACGATCGCCTCCGTGCCGGCTTCCTGCGCCAGCGGCGCGACGAAGGCCACGTCGGGCGACCACAGGACCGAGGCATCGACGCGCCCCTGTATCAGGAGCGGGGTCAGTGCTACCGCCTCGACTTCCTCGATCGTCACGTCGTCCATGTCGACGCCGACTTCCGCCAACACCGTGGGCATGAACAGGTTCGAGGAGCTGAACGGCGATGTGGCGACGCTGCGGCCCGCCAGGTCGCCCAGCGACTCGATGCCCGTCTCCGCTGTGGTTATGATCGCATGCGGGGACTTGCTGTAGAGCGACATGATCGCCTTGACCTCACCGATCACGTCGTCGCCGGCCGTCATCAACGTCGCAAGATCGACATATCCGAAATCTGCCGCCCCCGAGGCGACCTTGGTCAAGGTGTCGGAGGATCCGAAGCCGCGGACGATCTCGAGATCGATGCCGCGCTCCTCGAAAAACCCGGCTTCGCGGCCCGCGTAGGGGGCGACCTTCTGGCCGCTCGGCAGCCAGTTCAACTGAAGCGTCACACTATCGGCCGCCGACGCGGCTTGGTGCGGCAGGGTGGCGGCCGCGAGGCCGAAGGCGAGGCCGAGGGCGCGGGACCGGACGTCGGCGAGGCGGGGCAGCTGCGTTCGGGCAACCATCATCGCTCGGATCTCCGTTGTGGACATCACGGGGCGACAGTTTTCCGCCAGCTGCCATGGCCATGCTCATGGAAAGCAATCCTGGTGCCAGTTCCGCCGAGCCGGAACTACAGGACCCCAGCTCGGCAGCCGGTCATGCGAATGCCCAGGGATGCAGCAACGAACAGACGATTGCACATGATCCGTGCACCGCAGACCCGGTCCGGACCAGGAGCGATCCTGGGTCGGATCGCCCACGACCGCGCTTCGATCGGGGTGAGGGGCCGGATGTCGGGGCGCGGTCCCGCGATGATCGGGAACGCGCCCTCGCGCCTCAATCGACGAAGGGCGTATCCAGACGGCTCGACAGGCTGACCAGGGAATCGCAGTCCTGTCGGGAGCCTTCGGCGTCCGCGCAGGACAGCACGCCGTCGAGCAGGAAGCGCCCGATTCCGGCGCAGTCGGTGCCGGTGGCGTCGAACAGCATCACGCGAGTCTTGGCCGGCGCGATCTCGCCCGGATCGAGCAGCAGGCGGCGGAAAATGCCGCCGTCATTGTCGAAGATGTAGACATCGAGTCGGATCTCGGTAAACGCGATATCCGTGCCGTTCTCCACGACGAAGTAGGCGCGGCAGGCGTCCTCGCGATCCTCGAGCGTATTGAGCTCGATCGACAGGGTCCCGCCGGCGTCCCCGGTCGCCGCGTCCGCACCGTCCGCCGCGTCCTCGTCCTGAGCCATTGCCGCCGGCCCCGCGGCCAGCAGGGCCGCGCCCAGGGCCATCGCCGCAAATCGTCCGCCCATCGGTGTCTCCCCGCTGTCGTTCGATCAGGATCGCCGTTCGACCCGGCCCGGCCGGCCCTCCAGCGGCGCCGCGCGCGGCCCTGTCTAGCCGATCGGCCTGGCGAGGCCAATGCCCCAATCCGCATAGTCCTACGGTGAATAGGGGGCGTTGATGGCGAGGAGGGGGCAGCGAGACGGCGGCGCCGGGGCGCCGGCCGCCGACAGCGGCCGGTCCGACGATGACGCGGACGGGCCGGCGGACTATCATCGCGTCGCCCCGCCGCGATCGACCGGGGCGACTGGACGGGAGACCCGCGCGTGTCCGACGCCGAGGCCCTGCCGCCGCGGCAACGCCGGCGCCTGAGCGAGCGCCTGACCCGGCTCTACGGCGCCGCCGCCGTGCCGAGCCTGCTGGACCGGATCGGCGAGTCGGTCAACCGACTGGCCGCCGAGCGCCCGGAGGTCGGCTTCACCGAGCGCGTGCTGCGCCACGACCCGGTCCTGATCACCTATGCCGACCAGGTCACCGCGCCCGGCGCGGCGCCCATCGGCGTCCTGCATCGCTGGCTCGAGCATCGCCTGCACGACGTCCTCGACAGCGTTCACATTCTTCCGTTCTACCCCTGGTCCTCGGACGACGGGTTCGCCGTCATCGATTATCGCGAGGTCGCCCCCGCCCTCGGCGACTGGGCGACGGTCGAACGCTTCGCGCAGCGCTTCAACCTGATGGTCGACGCGGTGATCAACCACGTCTCGGCCGAAAGCCCCTGGGTCGAGGCCTTCCGCCGGGGCGACCCGCCCTGGGCCGGATATTTCCGGGTCGTGCGCCCGGACGAGAACCTGTCGGCCGTGGTGAGGCCGCGCACGACGCCGCTGACCTGCCCGATCGACACGGTCGAAGGCGAAAAGCGGGTCTGGACCACCTTCAGCGCCGACCAGATCGACCTGGACTACGCCAATCCGGACGTGCTGGCGGAGGTGATCGACGTCCTGCTGTTCTACGTCGCCCGCGGCGCCAAGCTGATCCGGCTCGACGCGGTGTCCTACCTGTGGAAGGCGTCGGGGACCCCGTGCATCAACCTTCCCGAGACCCACGACTGCATCAGGGCGATGCGCGACGTGCTCGACGCCGTCGCGCCCGGCGTGGCGGTCGTCACCGAGACCAACGTGCCCCACGACGAGAACGTCGCCTATTTCGGCGACGGAACCGACGAGGCGCAGATGGTCTACCAGTTCGCGCTGCCGCCGCTGCTGCTCGACGCCGCGCGCCGGGGCTCGGCCGGGCGCCTCACGCAGTGGGCCGCAAGCCTCCGCCTGCCGGCGCCGGACTGCTGCTTCTTCAACATCACCGCGACCCATGACGGGATCGGCCTGCGCGGCGCCCAGGCCTGGCTGCCGGCCGAAGACATCGACGCCCTGGCCGGGATGGCGGAGGCGCGGGGCGGGGCGGTGGCCTACCGGACGACCGAGGCGGGGCCCCGGGCCTACGAGCTCGACATCACCTTCTTCGACGTCCTGCTGCCGCCGGGCGAGGACCCTGCAAGCGAGACGGCGATCCAGCGCTACCTGACGATCCAGGCGGTCGCCCTGTCACTCGCCGGCGTGCCGGGGATCTATTTCCACAATCTCTTCGGCACGCGCTGCGACCGCAGCCGCATGGCCGGCCTCGACCCCGACGCGACGACGACCAAGCGCTTGTTGAACCGCCGCCGTTTCGAGGAGGCGGAGCTCGAGGCGCTGCTGGCCGATCCCGTCGGGCGGGAACGCCGGATCTTCGAGCGCTATTGCGCCCTGCTGCGGACCTGGCGCGGGCACCCCGCCTTCGCGCCGGCCGCGCCGCAGACCGTGCTCGCCCTCGACGACGCGGTCTTCGCCGTACGGCGCGGGCCGGTGTCCGACGGCCAGAGCGCTCCCGACCGGACGTCCGGGCCGGGCGAGGTGCTCTGCCTCCACGCCTTCGCCGACACGCCGCGGACCGTCGCGCTGCCGGGCGAGGGGCCCTGGCTCGATCTTGCGAGCGGCAAGACCGTCACCGGCCCTGACCTGACGCTCGATCCCTTCGCCATGGCCTGGCTGGCCCGCTGAAGAGCGGTGGGGGCCGCGGCGCGCGAAACATGCAATTTTAACCAAGTTTTATGGGCTGATGCCGCACGGTCGTGTTCTCGACGGCGCC
Organism: Azospirillaceae bacterium; assembly: GCA_040220455.1. GTDB lineage: Bacteria > Pseudomonadota > Alphaproteobacteria > DSM-16000 > Inquilinaceae > JAVJUS01. The sequence goes on along the minus strand of JAVJUS010000044.1, from coordinate 60,529 downwards.
CGGAAGACCCGAGCCGCCGCCCGAACTGCCGCGGAGCCCGCCGCCATGACTGTCCCCGGTCCCGCCCTTCGTCGCTCGCGCCTGTTCGCCCCGATCCTCGCGGCCGCCGTCCTGGCGGGGACGATCATCGGCACGGGCCACGACGTCCGGGCCGATGACGGACCGCGCGTCCTCGCGGGGCCCCGGTTCGGCCAGGATTGCGACGCCGCGATCCGGTTCGCCTTCTTCTACACCTCGCGCGCCGAGACGACCGCGATCGACGCCGCGATCGGCCGGCGTGGCGAGGACTGCCTGGTGCATGCCGCCAGCCGGCTCGCCCCCGACGCGCCGGCCGACGGCCCGGGGCCCTGGACCTGGGCCGAGCTGCCGGAGGCCGGCGACCGGACCATCGTTCTGGGCTTCCTCGACACCGAGGGCGGCACGCTCGGCTGGGTGCAGCTCGATAACCGCTCGGACGCCTGGTACTACCGGACCAACGCCGACCCGGGCTGGCAGGCCATGATGAACCGGGAGCGGCGGGTCCTCGACTGGGACGGCGTCGCGATCGCGCTCTACAACCCGCCCAGCGAGGGAGACTGGTCGCCCTACGACATCTGGTACCGCTTCGCCGAGGGGGACGCGGCCGCTCCCACGCGCGAACCGGCGCCGATGGCCGAAGCGGCGCCGAGCGCCCCGCCGAGCGGCTGAGCGCCGCGCGGCCGCCTCAACCGCCGCGCCCCAGGAAATCGGGCACGCCGACGCGATCGGCCAGGCGGTCGACCTCGCGCTTGATCAGGTCGAGATTGCTGTCGCGCACGGTCGGCAGGGCATAGCGGGCCCGGCGCACCTGCTCGTAGTCCAGCTCGGCGATCAGCAGGCCTTCGGTGTCGTCGAGCCGATCGACCGGCTTGCCCGCGGCGTCGAACACGCTCGAGCCGCCCCAGAAAGTCAGCGCGCCTTCCTGGCCGACCCGGTTGGCCAGAAGCACGGGCAGACCGTAGACCATCGAGAAGAAGCGCCCGCAGAGGTCCCAGGAGGCCGGGTTGTCGAAGCCGTCGCCCACGGCCTCGAGCCCCGAGCTGATCGGCGCCAGCAGGATTGTCGCGCCGTGCACGGCCGCCAGATGGACCAGCGCCGGATTGAAAAGATCGTTGCAGATCAGGACACTGCCGCGCCATCCATCACGCAGGGCGAAGGTTTCCACGAACCGGCCGGCGGAGAAGTGCTTGTGGTCGTCGAGCAGGCCGTAGGTCGCCAGGTTGACCTTGCGGTGCTCGAACACGATGCCCCCGTCGCGCACCGCCAGCGCGGTGTTGTGGAACTGGGCGGCGATCGATTCCTCGATCAGGCCGAACACCGTGGTCATCGGACCCGAGGCGCGGGCGATCTCCCCGACGAGCGCGTGATCGCGCGGAATGGCGACCTCCAGCGCGCGCGACCCGGCCGAATGGCCGGTCAGCGACATTTCCGGAAAGAGGAGTAGTTCCGCCCGCTCGGCGCGCGCCCGGCGCACGAAGTCGAGATGGCGGTCCAGATTGGCCTCGGGCGGGCCGAGAGCACTATCGATCTGGGCGATGGCGACCCTCAGGGCGGCGGAGGAGGAAGCCATGGGCGCGCACCCGTAGTGGGGATGTCGGTCGAGGAAAACGAAGACTGGAAGGAACGGCGGGCAGGATCGGCGCAGGCTTGTTCGGAACGCCGACGCGACCGTCTCATGCCGCCGGACGGCCGGTCCATGGGAATCGCGGCTCGCCTGGACCTGCACGGCACGGTCACCCGATCGCCGCCGCCTCGACCGGGATGCGGGTCGGTCCGTCGATCAGCCGATCCCAGGGCAGGCGCACCGTGGCCGTCGTGCCGTGACCGGGCTCGCTGGTCAGCACCAGGGTCCCGCCGTGCAGCGCGACGAGCGAGCGCGTCAGCGGCAGGCCCAGCCCGGTGCCGCCGGGGTGATTGCTCAGGCTCGCCCCGATCTGGCTGAACGGTTCCATCGCCCGGGGGATGTCCTGCTTGGCCATGCCGATGCCGGTGTCGCTGACGATCAGGGCGAGCCGGCCGTCCGGCTCCATCGTCGCGGTCAGCCCGACCGTGCCGCCGGCCTCGGTGAACTTCACGGAGTTGGACAGCAGATTGAGCAGGATCTGGCGCAGGGCGCGGCGATCGGCCCGCACGACCGGCAGGTCGGGACCGATCCGGGTATCGAGGTCGAGGGACTTCTCCGCCGCCTTGGGCCGGACGATCCGGGCCACGGAATTGACCAGCTCGCCGACCGCCACCGGCTCCTCCTGGAGGTCGAACTTCTTCGCCTCGATCTTCGAAAGATCCAGGATGTCGTTGACCAGGCTCAACAAATGCTGGCCGCTCGACAGGATGTCGACGGCGTATTCCTTGTACTTGGGATTGCCCATCGGGCCGAACACCTCGTCGGACAGGAGCTCGGAGAACCCGATGATCGCGTTGAGCGGCGTGCGCAGCTCGTGGCTCATCGTCGCCAGGAACTGCGACTTGGACTGATTGGCCGTCTCCGCCGCCTCCTTCGCCTTCTGCAGCTCGTCGACCAGGGATTCGCGCTTGCGCGTCTCCCGGTTCACCTGGTTGAGGACAAGGTTGTACTGCCGCGCGATGCGGCCGGCCTCGGTCTCGGGCTCGACCGGAACGCGCTCGGTGAAGTCGCCGCTGCGGCGCTGGCTCTCCATCGCTTCCAGCAGGTCGTTGATCGCCGTGCCCGCGCCGTGCTCGGCCATGTTGAGGCCGATCTCCTCGTCGTCAGCGCCGACGCGCAGCGGCATGACGCGGTTGACGAGGGCGAGCCCGATCCAGGCCGTGCCGAAGGCCCAGGCGCCGGCGGCGGCGATGCCGGTCGCCTGGATCCAGAGCTGGTCGAGCCGCCCGGCCCCCGGCGCGAAGGCCGCCGGGTCGCCGAACAGGGCGACGGCCAGCGTGCCCCAGATGCCCGCGCCCAGATGGGTGGGCACGGCGGCTACCGCGTCGTCGATCCCCAGCCGCTCCAGCAGCCGCGCGCCGGCGAAGGTCACGGCGCCGGCGATCGCACCGATCAGCGCGGCCTCGGCCGGCGTGACGATGTGGCAGTTGGCCGTCACGCCGACCAGGCCGCCGATCGGACCGGCGACGATCATGCCCACCTTGGGCCGGCGGTCGACGATCCAGGACGCCGAGATGGTCGCGATCCCGCCCGCGGCGCCGCCGAGCGCCGTGTTGAGCAGGATCAGCGGCACGCTTGCGTCGAGGGCCAGCGTGCTGCCGCCGTTGAAGCCGAACCAGCCGAGCCACAGCAGGAAGCACCCGAGTGCTGCCAGCGGGATGTTCTGGCCCTCGATCGGCCGGCCGCCCGGCCCGAAGCGCCCGCGCCGCGGCCCGACGATCAGCAGCGCGGCCAGCGCGACCCAGCCACCGACCGAATGCACGACCGTGGAGCCGGCGAAATCGACAAAGCCCGCGGCGGCGAGCCAACCGGCCGCCTCGCCCCGGTCGAACCCGCCCCAGGCCCAGTGGCCGAAGACCGGGTAGATCAGCCCGGCGACCAACGCGACCGCCACGGCGTAGCCGGCGAATCGCATGCGCTCCGCCACGGCGCCGGACAGGATGGTCGTCGCTGCGCCGCAGAAGGCGAGTTGGAAGAGGAGGAAAGCGACGGCGAAGGGCGAGCCGCCGGCGTCAGACGCGAACCCGCTCGTCCCGACGAGCCCGCCGGCGGCCGACGCGCCGAACATGACACCGAACCCGAGGGCCCAGAAGACCAGCGAGGAGATGCAGAGATCGGCGATGTTCTTGATCGCCACGTTGATCGTGTTCTTGGTCCGGACGAGCCCGCTTTCGAGCGCGCCGAAGCCGGGCTGCATCAGCAGGACCAGGATCGTGCACAGGGCGATCCAGGCGATGTCGAGCACGTCGGACGTCATCGAAAAGGCGACTCGCCGGAACGGGGTCGCCCCCGGCCGGAAACCGGCCGGGCGGCGGTGGAGCGGGCGTCGGCGCCGCCCCGGACCCGGTCGACGGCGCGCGCCACTCAGTATCCGATTCGCTTTACCTGATTGTAAATAACATCGCGTGTGTCGCGCTTCCCGTGCACCGCCATCCCACGGGCATCCCACGGGCATCCCACGGGCCCGATCGCCGCCGGAGCCGCGCCCTAGGGCAATTTCCGAACTGACTGAATCGGCAGTTCCGAAATTGCCCTATCTTCAACAACCTAGAGCATCTTGTCTGCGCCCGTGCGGGCGCAGGATGCTCTAGGGGCAGGCGGCGGAAATCGCGCGGGAGGGATCACCGCGAAAAAAGGCGCCGGCCGTCACGGGGGCGGCCGGCGCAACACCAGTCATCTTGGAGACCGAAGGAGCATGGGTGCGGGAACCACGCTCGCCCCATACTCGACACATGATATGGGATCATAATTCGGCAAGGATAAGGCGCTGTGACAATGCTCACGCGATTGCAGGGTCCCGCGCGCCTCAGATCTCGCCGCGGACGGTCTCCACCATCGCCTCGAGCGCTGCGAAATCAGTGACTTCCAGGTGATCGGCGCGGCGGATGACGAGGCCCTCGCGCGACAACTCGCCGAACACGCGGGCCACCGTCTCCCGCGCCGTGCTGACCCGGGCGGCGATGTCGCCATGGATCGGGATCGGGCGGATCACGGCCGTGCGCCCGTCCCGGGCGATCCCGGCACGGGCGAGGCGCAGGACCTCCGCGTGCACCCGGTTGTTCGCGGCGAGCGTGCTGAGATCCATGATCCGCTCGGTCGACCGGCGGACCATTGCCGCCAGATGGCGCAGGACCGCCTCGCCGACCTCCGGCTCGTGCGTGGCGACGCGCAGGAAGGCCGTCCCCGGCATGACGGCGACGCGCACCGGCGTCAGGGCGATCACGGCGGCCGAGCGCGGCTCCCCGTCGATCGCCGAGAGCTCGCCGAAGAAGGTGCCGGCGTCCAGGTCGTCGAAACTGATCTCCCGCCCGCCGGCGGAATAATTGACGATCCGCACCCGCCCCTCGACCACGAAAAAGACGTCGCGGCCCTCGTCGGCGCGATCGATGATCACCTCGTGGGCGTCGAATCGGCGCCAGGCGCAGGCACGCGTCAGCGTGGCGCGGGCCTCCTCCGAGAGGCCTGCCAGAAGGGCGATGCGATCGAGTCCCGGTGCAGCCTGGGCCACCTGTCCTCCCGATGCGGGACGGGCGATGCGAAACGGGCGGGTGCGACGCGCGGAGCGTGGGCCGGCCAGCGGACCGCGGCCACCTTCGGCGGTCGAGAATAGGCGCGGCGCGCCGTCGGGAAAAGCGCGAGGCGACGCGGTGTCGTGACGGCGCGGGCATGCCGGTGTACCGTACGTCCGGGCAGCGATCCGGATCGTCAGGCGTACGGCCCCCTACCGGGTGGGCCGTTACGGATTATATACCGGTATGCAAGCATGAATGGGGCGCGGCGCCGGCCATCCCGTCGGCGCGATCGGCTGCGGGGCGGGCGCGTGAGCAAGCATGTCTCCATCACCGGCAAGATGAGCTTCGGCGCGCGCCTGCGGGCCTACCTCATCGCCGGAATCCTCGTCACCGCGCCGATCTCGATCACGCTCTTCCTGTCCTGGCGCCTGATCAACTTCGTCGACAATCGGGTCTCCGCCGTCCTGCCGGAGCGCTTCAATCCGGAGACATACCTGCCCTTCAGCGTGCCCGGGATCGGCGTCGTCATCATCCTGGTCGCGCTGATCCTGATCGGCGCGCTGACCGCCGGGTTCCTCGGCCGCTTCCTGATGCGCCAGTTCGACCTGATCCTGGCGCGGATCCCCGCGGTGCGCAGCCTCTACGGCGCGACCAAGCAGATCTTCGAAACGGTGCTGGCCAACCAGTCCTCGGCCTTCCGGGAGGTCGTGCTGGTCGAGTATCCGCGGCGCGGCATGTGGGTGCTGGCGTTCATCACCGGCACGACCGAGGGAGAGGTCCAGAACCTGACCGAGGACACGCTGATCAATGTCTTCATCCCGACGACGCCGAACCCGACCTCGGGCTTCCTGATCTTCGTGCCCAAGGCGGAGGTCCGGGTGCTGGAGATGACGATCGAGGAGGGGATCAAGATGGTCGTCTCCGGCGGCATAATCACGCCGCCGGACCGCCGTCCGCCGGAGCGCCAGGTGCCGGAGATCGCGGCCCGGGCCGACGGCGGCGACGAGGCGATCGAGGGGCGCGCCCGCGGCGCCGCGGTCGGCGACCGGCCGCCCGGCCGCGGCCCGCGCGATCCCGTGGCTCGCGATCCGGCGGTGATCGAACTGGGCGCGCGCCACCGCGACGGCGGCGACTGACACCGACTCCGCTCAGCCCGAGCGGAGCAGGCGCACCGCCGCGTCGCGTTCGAAGAGGTAGAGAAGCACCCGGAGCGCCCGGCCGCGCTGGCCCTCGAGCTCCGGGTCCTTGTCCAGGATCAGCCGCGCATCGTCCCGGGCGACCGCCAGCAGATCGGCATGGGCGGAGAGGTCGGCGACCCGGCCTTCCGGCAACCCGCTCTGGCGCGTGCCCAGCACCTCGCCGCCGCCGCGCAGGCGCAGGTCCTCCTCGGCGATGACGAAGCCGTCCTCGGTCTCGCGCAGGGTCTTCAGGCGCTCGCGCGCGGTCTCGCCGAGCGGCGGCTGGTACATCAGCAGGCAGGTCGACGCCTTGTCGCCGCGCCCGATCCGGCCGCGCAGCTGGTGGAGCTGGGCGAGGCCGAACCGCTCGGCGTGCTCGACCACCATGACCGTCGCCGCCGGCACGTTGACGCCGACCTCGATCACCGTCGTGGCGACCAGCAGATCGATGCCACCCTCGACGAAGCCGGCCATCACCGCATCCTTGTCCGCCGCCTTGAGCCGACCGTGGACGAGGCCGACCCGATCCCCGAACTCCCGGGCCAGCGCCTCGTAGCGGCGGGTCGCGTCGGCGATGTCCGCCTTGTCGGATTCCTCGACCAGCGGGCAGACCCAATAGACCTTGCCGCCGGCGGCGAGCTGCCGGCCGACCGCGGCGACCACATCGTCCAGCCGGTCGGCGGGCAGGACGCGCGTCACGACCGGTTTGCGCCCCGGCGGCTTATGGGTCAGGCGCGAGACGTCCATGTCGCCATAGGCTGTGAGCTGCAGCGTGCGCGGGATCGGCGTCGCGGTCATCACCAGCACGTCGACGCCCCGGCCCTTGCGCCCCAGATCCAGGCGCTGCTGGACGCCGAAGCGGTGCTGCTCGTCCACGACCGCGAGCGCCAGGTCGTGGAAGGCCACATCGTCCTGGATCAGCGCATGGGTCCCGACAACGAGGGGCAGGGCACCCGAGCCGAGCTCGTCCAGGATCGCCGACCGGGCGCGCCCCTTCTCCCGCCCGGTCAGCAGCCCGATGCGCAGGCCGGCCACCGCGACCAGGGGTGTCAGCGTCTCCAGGTGCTGGCGCGCCAGGATCTCTGTCGGCGCGAGCAGGGCCGCCTGGCCGCCCGATTCGACGGCCGAGAGCATGGCGAAGAGCGCGACGACGGTCTTGCCGCTGCCCACGTCGCCCTGGAGCAGGCGCAGCATGCGCTGGTCGGCCGCCATGTCGGCGTCGATCTCGGCGAGCGCCGTGCGCTGGCTGCCGGTCAGCGCGAAGGGCAGGGCGGCGCGCGCCTTGTCCCGAAGAGAGCCGTCGCCCGCCGTCCGTCGGCCCTTGAGGCGCCGCATCGAGGCCCGGACCATGAGCAGGGCGAGCTGCGTCGCCAGGAGCTCGTCATAGGCTAGGCGGGCGCGCGCCGGCGCCGTCGGCTCCAGGTCCTCCGGCCCCGCCGGGCCGTGGGCGGCGACCAGGGCCTCGCGCCAGGACGCCCAGCCCTGGCGGCCGAGCCAGGCGGCGTCCTGCCATTCCTCGAGGTTCGGCGCCAGCTTCAGCGCCGCCTCCATCGCCTTGCCCAGCGTGCGCGGGAACAGGCCGGCCGTCATCGGGTAGACCGGCTCGACCCGGGCGATCGAGTCGAGCGCCTCGGGCGGGCCGACATGGTCCGGGTGGGGCATCTGCAGACGGCCGTTGAACTCGTCGAGCCGGCCGCTCACCACGCGTTTCTCGCCGACGGGGTACTGCTTGACGAGCCAGTCGCCCGAGGCATGGAAGTAGACGAGGTCGAGCGAGGCCGTGCCGTCGGTCGTGATGATCCGATAGGGCCCGCGCCGCTGGGCCGGGGGCATGTGGCCCTCGACCTCGACGATGACCGTGACGATCCGCCCGATGGCGGTGCCGGCCAGCCGGCCGGTATGTCGCCGGTCGACAAGGCCGGTGGGCAGGTGCCACAGCAGGTCGACGACCTTCGGCCCGGCGAGCTTGTCGATCGCGCGCGCGGTCTTCTCCCCGACACCGGGCAGGGTGCGGGTCTCGGCGAAGAGCGGGTAGAGGATTTGCGGACGCACGGCGGCGGTCTATATGGTCTCGGTCCCCGACGGAAGTCACCGAAGAAGGTAGCCCAGATGCCCCGGCCTCCGGAAACCTCCGGGTTCGCGGAATCCCCGACACCGCCCTCGGGCGAACCGATCGAGGTGCGCCGGCGGCGGCTGCGCTTCCGCGCCTGGCACCGCGGCACGCGCGAGGCCGACCTGCTGCTCGGCAGCTTCGCCGATCGTTGGATCGACCGGTTCGACGCCGGACAGCTCGATCGCTTCGAAGCTCTTCTGGCGATGAGCGATCCGGATCTCTACAACTGGAAGACCGAGCGCGAGCCGGTGCCGCCCGAGCACGACCACGACGTGATGGACCTCCTGCGCGCGCACGCCTACACCGGCCCCGAGGCCGCCGGCGAGCCGCGCTGAGCGACGTCGGCCTCCGGCACCCGGATCGCCGTCCCCCGATCGCTGCCCCGAGACCGAGAGCCGTCTTCCCGTGTCCATGCCGACCACGACCAGGCGCCCCGCCCCACCGTCGACCGTCACCGCGCTCGGGGTCGAACTCGACACCGATCGACCCGGGCGGCTCGCCATCGGCGGCGCGCCGGAGGGCCACGACGCCCGCGTGCTGGCCGAGATGGCGCGCGTCCATGCCGGGCGCGGCGCCGGGGTCCTGCATGTCGCGCTCGACGACGCGCGCGCGGCGCGGCTGTCCCAGGCGCTCGCCTTCTTCGCTCCCGATGTGGCGCTGCTCGATTTCCCGGCCTGGGACTGCCTGCCCTATGATCGCGTCTCGCCGAATCCGGACGTCATCGCCCGGCGCACCGACACGCTGAGCCGTCTCGCGGCCGCGGGGCCGGGGCAGGGACCCTGGATCCTGGTGACCACGGTGAACGCGGTCACCCAGCGCGTGCCGCCGCGCGCCGCCTTCCGCGACGCCCGTTTCGCGGCGTCGGTGGGCGACCGGCTGGATGGCGAAGCGCTGCAGACCTTCCTGGCCCGCAACGGCTATGTCCGGGCCCAGACGGTGCGCGAGCCGGGCGAGTTCGCCATCCGCGGCGACATCGTCGACCTGTTCCCGCCGGGCACGGAGGAGCCCTACCGCATCGACCTGTTCGGCGACGACATCGAGGGCGTGCGCCGCTTCGACCCGTTGAGCCAGCGTACCACGGGCAAGGTCGACTCCCTGGTGCTCGAGCCGATGAGCGAGCTGTTCCTCGACGCCGACTCGATCGCTCGCTTCCGCCAGGGTTATCGCGCCGCCTTCGGCGCCGTATCGAACGGCGACCCGCTCTACGACGCGGTCACCGCCGGCCGTCGCCACGCCGGCATGGAGCATTGGCTGCCCCTGTTCCATGAGGCGATGGAGAGCCTGTTCGACTACCTGCCCGGCGCCGTGGTGACCCTGGACCACCAGGCCGAGGCCTCGACCGCCTCGCGCTTCGCCCAGATCGTCGAGTTCCACGAGGCGCGCGAGACCTTCCGCAAGAGCGGTCGGGCCGGCACCGCCGTCGCCGGCGGCGACGCCGCGGTCTACAAGCCCCTGCCCCCCGACGCGCTCTACCTGACCCGGGAGGAGTGGGCCGAGCGGCTGGGCGAGCGCGCGGTCGCCGATCTGTCGCCCTTCGCCGCGCCGGAGGGCGGGAAGGGGGTGGTCGACGCCCACGGCCGGCGCGGGCGCGACTTCGCCGAGGCGCGCAATGACCCGGAAACCAATGTCTACGAGGCAGTGAAGGCCCATGTGGCCGAGCTGCGCGCTCAGGGCCGCCGCGTGCTCATCGCCGGCTACACCGCCGGCGCGCGCGAGCGCCTGGTCCATGTCCTCAACGACCACGGCCTGTGGGGGCTGGAGGCGATCGAGGACTGGCACGCCGCCGAGGCGCTGGACGCCCGCTACGCCGGCGCGGTCGTTCTGCCGATCGAGACCGGGTTCGTCGCCCCCGACCTGGCGGTGATGACCGAACAGGACATCCTGGGCGACCGGTTGACCCGCCCGGCGCGGCGCAAGCGCAAGTCCGACGCCTTCCTGTCGGAGGTCTCCTCGCTCAACGAGAGCGACCTGGTCGTCCATGTCGAGCACGGCATCGGGCGCTATGACGGGCTGGAGACGCTGACCGCCGGCGGCGCGCCGCACGACTGCCTGCGCATCCTCTACGCCGACAACGCCAAGCTCTACGTCCCGGTCGAGAACATCGAGGTCCTGTCGCGCTACGGCTCGGAGGACGCTGCCGCGCAGCTCGACCGGCTGGGCGGTGCGGCCTGGCAGGCGCGCAGGGCGCGGGTGAAGAAGCGCCTGAAGGACATGGCCGACGAGCTGATGCGCATCGCCGCGGCGCGCCAGCTCAACGACGCGCCGGTGATCGAGCCGCCGGAGGGCGCCTACGACGAGTTCTGCGCGCGCTTTCCCTATCCGGAGACCGACGACCAGCTCCGCGCGATCGAGGAGGTGCTCGACGACCTGGTCGCCGGCCGGCCGATGGACCGGCTGGTCTGCGGCGATGTCGGCTTCGGCAAGACCGAGGTCGCACTGCGCGCCGCCTTCGTGACCGCCATGTCCGGCCGCCAGGTCGCCGTCGTGGTGCCGACGACGCTGCTCGCCCGCCAGCACGCCAAGACCTTCCTGGAGCGGTTCCAGAACCTGCCGGTGCGCGTCGGCCAGCTCTCCCGGCTCGTCGGTCAGACCGAATCGAAACAGACGAAGAAGGACATCACCGAGGGCAAGGTCGACATCGTCATCGGCACCCACGCCCTGCTGAGTGAGACGGTCAAGTTCCGCGACCTGGGCCTCGTCATCGTCGACGAGGAGCAGCATTTCGGCGTCAAGCAGAAGGAAAAGCTCAAGAACCTGCGCGCCGAGGTTCATGTCCTGACGCTGACGGCGACGCCGATCCCGCGCACGCTTCAGCTCTCGCTGACCGGCGTGCGCGAGCTGTCGCTGATCGCCACGCCGCCGGTCGACCGGCTGGCGGTGCGCACCTTCGTGCTGCCCTTCGACCCGGTGGTGATCCGCGAGGCGATCCTGCGCGAGCATTTCCGCGGCGGGCAGACCTACTATGTCTGCCCGCGGATCGAGAACATCGCCGAGATCGAGGAGCAGCTCCGCGCCCTGGTCCCCGAGGTCAAGATCGTCACGGCCCACGGCCGGATGCCGCCGACCCGCATCGAGGAGGTGATGAGCGCCTTCTACGACGGCAGCTTCGACGTTCTGCTGTGCACCACGATCGTCGAATCGGGCCTCGACGTGCCGTCGGCCAACACCATGATCATGCATCGGGCGGACATGCTGGGTCTCGCCCAGCTCTACCAGCTCCGCGGCCGGATCGGCCGGTCCAAGCTGCGCGGCTACGCCTACCTGACCTACGCCCCGGACAAGCCGCTGTCCCAGAGCGCCCAGCAGCGCCTGCACGTGATCGAGACGCTGGACAGCCTGGGCGCCGGCTTCACCCTCGCCAGCCACGACATGGACATCCGCGGCGCCGGCAACCTGCTGGGCGAGGAGCAATCCGGCCATGTCCGCGAGGTCGGCATCGAGCTCTACCAGCAGATGCTCGAGGACGCGGTCACGGGCGCCCGGGCCGCCGGGCCGGAGGCGACCAAGGCCGAGGGCGGGCCCGGCGCGGCCGGCGAGGAGGAGCCCTGGACGCCGCAGATCAATCTCGGCATGCCGGTGCTCATCCCGGAGAGCTATGTCGCCGATCTGGGCGTGCGCCTCGACCTCTACCGCCGCATCGCGCGGCTGGTCGACCGGCAGGAGATCGACAGCTTCGCAGCGGAGATGATCGACCGCTTCGGCCCCCTGCCGGGCGAGGTGGAGAACCTGCTGGAGCTCGTCTCGCTCAAGCGGCTGTGCAAGCAGGCCGGGGTCGAGCGCCTGGAGGCCGGGCCCAAGGGCGCGGTCGTGCAGTTCCGCGACAACGCCTTCGCCCGGCCGGATCGCCTGGTCGAGTTCATCCAGGCCCAGGCCGGCACGGTCAAGCTGCGACCGGATCACAAGCTGGTCTACACCCGGGCCTGGGACAAGCCGGACCAGCGCATGCGCGGCGCCGGTACGCTGATGAAGAAGCTGGCGGAGCTGGCCGCTTAGCGCGGGGCGCGCGGACGGTCGGGCGCGGGCTCAGACCGGGGAGGCCTCGAGCCCGCTTTCGGCCAGGTCGAACAAGGGCATGAAGGCGTTGGGCTCCTGCGCGCCGGCGAGCGCGTAGCGCCCGTCGAAGACATAGCAGGGCACGCCCTGGACGCCGGCCTTGCGGGCCAGCGCGTCGGTGCGGCGGACCGCGTCGGTGTCGCGATCGCTGTCGAGCAGGTTGCCCACGGCAGCGCCCTCCAGCCCGATCTCCTCGGCGATCGCGATCAACTCCGCGCGGTCGCCGATATCCCGCAACTCCTGGAAATAGGCGCGGAACAGAGCGTCGATCGCCGTCTCCGGATCCAGGCCCTCGGCATCGGCGAGGCGCACGAGCCGGTGGGCGTCGAGCGTGTTGGGCGTGCGGTCGACCTCGTCCAGGCGGATTTCCAGCCCGTCTCGGGCGGCGGTCTCCATGATCAGATGGGTGATCCGGCGTGCCCGGTCCTGGCCGCCGAACTTCGCCGCGGCGTAGCCGCGCCGGTCCATGCCGGCGCGCGGCATGCCGGGGTTGAGCTGGAAGGGCTGCCAGCGCCGCTCGATCGGGATCTGCGGCCGCTCGGCCAGGGCACGCTCGAACCGGTGCTTGCCGATGAAGCACCACGGGCAGATCGGGTCGAAGAAGATGTCCACACGCATCGGGTCAGGGTAGCAAGTCCCGCCACGCGGTCAAAGCAAGCAATCGTTAACCCTGTAGCGTCACCCTGAGGGACGGGTGGCGTGGCGCGATGCCCGCCGGCCCCATGTCGGACCCCCATGCCGGACAAGGACCCGCCCCGGATGACCGACCGCTCCATGGACGCCCGCATCCACGATCTCCTGACCCAGGCCAAAGGCGACCGGTCGCGTGCGTCCAAGGCGCTCGCCCGGGCGGCCGCGAAGGATCCGGACCTGCTGCGCTCCCTCGTCGGCCCCTATCTCGACGGCATCGCCGCCCACGCGGTGGGCCGTGTCGCCGAGGGCCGGGCGGCAGCCGGCGGGCCGGGCAGGAAGGGCGCGCCGGCGCGGCAGAAGGCACTGACCAGCGAGGCCATGGACGCGGTGGTCGGAAGGCTGGGCAAGCGCATCGGCCTGTCCCGCGCGCCCGAGGGGCTGAGCGCCCTGGTCGACCAGCCGTCGCCGACCCGCGCCGGCTCCCGCCACGAGAAGACGGTGCGCGCGCTCGCCGCCGTCTATGCCCGCCAGCGCCTCGACCGGGCCTGAGGCCTCTCAGCCAGCCAGCGGAACCCGGCGCCACCGGGTAAAGGGCGTCGAGCGATCGGGTTGGTGGAAGATGTCCAGCGCCTCGATCCTGAGCGATCGCATGTCGCTCGACGCGACAAGCGGCGCCAGCGCGCAGACCACGGCGTCGGCGTCGTCGGGCGCGAGCCGGCCCGTGAGCGTCATGTGGAAGAAGAACTCCGCGAACACGAACGGGTAGCCCCAGCGGTCGAGCAGCGCGACCTGGCGATCCGTCAGGCCGCCGGCCAGACGGCGCGCCCGCTCCGAGGCCGGCAACGGCGCCCGGAACGGCTCGAAGGCCTCGACCACCCGGGCGGCGAAGGTGTCGACCGCCGGTGCCGCCGCGCCGGGCACCAGCGCGACGAAGCCGCCGAGCGCGGAGACGACCAGTTCCGGCCCGGCCACGGGAGCCTCGCGTGCGGCGAAGGCCTCGACCGCCGAGGCCAGCGCCTCGGCGTCCACGCCCTCGGCCAGGGCGAACGGGGCCTTCAACGTCGCATGGAAGCCGTACTGCCGGGGCGCTCGCGTGATCCCGTCGAGGTCGAGCCCGCGCGCCTGAAGCTTCGGGACGGTCGGCCGCGGCGGCGCCCGGTCTCCGTCGACGCCGCGGCCCAGCCACGCCGCGCCGAACCGCTCGAGTGGTGATCCCGGCGCCGGGGCGTGGTAGAGGGCGTAGCGCGGGCCGTCGGACGGATGATCGGTCATGCCGAAGCCTGCCGGTCGGCGATCCGGGTTGTCAGGATCAGGAGGGATCGGCGGGCAGGCCGCAGGCCTCGCGCCCGACCCGGCTCGCCCGGGTGAAGCCGAGCAGGGAGACCGTCAGCCGACGCCCCTCGCCGGACTCGGGCTCTAGGACCAGCGTCATCTCGACGCCCTCGCGCATCGCCTCGAACAGCGGCGCGGCGGCGCCTTGCCGATTGTAGCCCCAGCCGTCGGGGCCGACGGTCAAGGACCGCTCAGGCCCGCCGTCGACCGATACCCGGGCGGCCGCCATGTCCAGCATCAGGCGCGGGTCGACGGCCAGGTAGCCGAGCGGCCGTGCGTCGAGCCGCCCGGTATTGACTACCCAGAAGACTTCGCCCTCGGTGATCGCCGGATGGAAGGCCCGGGCGGCGCAGCGGCGCGGCGCCTCCGCGCTGTCGGCGCCGTAGACCCGCACTTCCCAGTTCTCGAAGGTCCCGACATAGTCGCCTTGGGCCAGAGCCGGCGCGACCGCCAGACCGGCGGCCAGCAGCGCGGCCGCCATCAACAGCACTCTCATCCCGTCGGTCGCTCCGAAACCCGTTCCCGCCCGGTGTTTTCGCGGTGCAACAGCCCGAGGCCGCACCTTTGCCGGGTTCGAAACGACTACGCAACAAAAAGGTCACCGAAACGCGCCAGGAAGGCGTCTTTCGCTGCCTCGGGCGGCATCGGCGTCTGGACGGGTCCGCGCGCCTTGCGGCGATAGGCCAGGACGCGGCGCGCCTCGGGCTCGTCGAACCCGGCGACGTCGACCGCCTCGGTGAACGCGGCGACCTTGTCGGCGCGCTTGATGCGCTGCTCGACCTCCTCCGGCAGCGCGGCGGGCAGGCCGAAGCGGATATGGATCGCGCGCATCAGGGCGCTCTCGATGCGCTTGTAGTCGCCGCCGATCGCCGCCTTGAACGGGGAGATCATGTCGCCGATGACGTATTCGGGCGCATCGTGCAACAGACCGGCGAGGAGCCAGCGGCGGGGCAGGGCGGGGCGCTCGGCGCGCATGAGGGATTCGACGAGCAGGCTGTGCTGGGCGACGGAATAGGCGTAGGCCCCGACCGTCTGACCGTTCCAGCGCGCGACGCGGGCCAGGCCGTGGGCGATGTCCTCGATCTCGACATCGACCGGCGAGGGGTCGAGCAGGTCGAGCCGCCGGCCGCTCAGCATCCGCTGCCAGGCGCGTGGCGGCGCGTCGGCGAAGCCCGACGGCTTGGCCGGGGCGGGCGCCGGCCGGGATCGGGGGGCGCGTTCGGCGGGCATGGGCAGGCGGCCGTCCTCGGATGCGCATGCGGACAGGGTTCGGGGCCACCGGGTGACGCCGGCGGCGCGCCCGGACTATAGGAGTGGGTGGGTGGCGTCGAAAAGGCCGCGCTGCCCAGCCCGTGGCGAGACGGTGGAAACGTGGCGGAAGGCACCATCGTGTTCCAGAGCACGCCCGACGGCGCCCGCGGTGGCTGGCGCGGGCGGTGCCTGTCGAGCGTCGAGGGCTGGGCCTCCGCGAATGGCGCGGAATGGCGGCTCCTCGACGACCGGTTCCTCGACCCCGTGCCCGGCTGGTACCGGGCCAAGACCGCCGATCGCCCCCCGGTCCAGGCCGATCTGGCCCGGCTGATCGAGGCCCGGCGCCTGCTCGACGACGGCTGGCGGCGGGTGGTCTGGCTCGATGCCGACACGCTGGTCTTCGCGCCCGAGGGGCTCCGGCTCGACGGACTCGGCCCCGCGTCGTTCGGCGTGGAGCATTGGGTCCAGGCCGACACGCGCGGGCGATGGCGGGTCAGGCGCAATGTCCACAACGCGCTCTGCGTCTTCGAGGCCGGCAACAGCGCGCTCGACTTCCTGATCGACACGGTGCTGTCGATCGTGCGCCGCCATGACGGCCCGCCCGCGCCCCAGCTCGTCGGCCCGAAGCTCCTCAGTGCGCTCCAGCCGCTAGCCGGCTTCCCCGTGACCGAGGCCGTCGGCGCCTTCAGCCCGCCCGTCATCGCCGACATCGCGGCGGGCGGCGGCCCAGCCCTCGACGCGCTGCGCCGCGCGACACCGCACCCGCCCGCCGCCGCCAACTTCGCCGCCAGCCTGATCGGGCGGGAGACCGACGGCGTCACGCTGACCGACGCCCTGCTCGAGCGGGCCGTGGACCGGCTGCTGGGAGAGCGGGTGCTCGGTTGGCTCGATCGCGGCGCGTAGGTCGCCCACGGCCGAAGGCCGTGCGCGACGGCGCCGGCACTGCCGTTGCGCACCGCTGCGCGGTGGGCAACCTCCGGCAGGATTGTCGGCAGTCGCAGGTCACCGACCGCGATCAAGGCAACGGGGAGATGGAAACCGATCCATCGGCCTCGAATTCGGCGACATGGTTGACGAGGGCGTCGTTGCCCAGGCTTCCGCCGTTGAACGCGCACACCCTCTCGATAACGACCAGGAGGCGCAGGAAACTCTCCACGCGCGAGCCCTGGGGCAGGATGACGAGGCCGGGATGAATGTCCGATCGGCGACAGAGAGCGCGGAAATCTCGCCCGTTGAAGGTTACGATGACGGCGGCCTCCGCGATGGCCCGATCGAGGACGACATGATCCGGTTCTCCGAGGCGGCCGAGGTGGAGGGGATGGAAGGCCACGTGCTCGCCCGTCTTTGCCAGCAAGGCCGCCACACCCGGGCTGACGCACTCGTCGATGAAGAACCTCACGCGGTCCGCGCCCAAGGTCGGGGTGGGCGGCCGCGCCGAGGGAAGGCCCGCGCGAAAAGGGTCGCGACCTCGACGACCTCGGGCGGTATCGTCGGATAGTCCTCGGCTAGGTCGTCCGGCGACTCCCCCGCCTCCAGACGACCGGCAATCACCGCGACGGGCACTCGGGTGCCGGCGACGATCGGCTCACCGTTGAAGATCCCGGGATCACGACGAATCCAGCGATCGCGAGAGCCGAGATAAACACGGACCCGACGTTCGATCTCGTCCAGACGCTCCCGTTCGCCCGACACATCGAGGCGAAGCATGCGCCCCAATGGCCAGAGATCCGAAGCCGCATCAAGCTCGCGCACCGCGTCGACGCAACTGTCCCAAGCCGTGTCACGGCCCATCAGGGCCTCGATCTCTCCAAGGCTGCGCAGGAACACATATCGCACCGCCACCGGCTCGTAGGCACGGCATCGTCGCCCGGCGATGGAGACATCCCCCTTCGCGATGCCCTCGACAGGATCGCAAAGCTTTCGAACCCGTGCAGCCGCGATCCCCGTCAAAACGGCGATTTCATTCGCCGTGAGGCTAGGCGGTCGGGTCGCGGTCGCTGTCTCGGCTTCCGTGGCCACCATCTCATAATCCTTTCCCAAGACGGAAAGGATTTAGCCTCTTAGCGAGTCGGCTGCAAGCCCCCGATCATGAAGGGCCCACCACCAGCCGACCGCCCCCGTGCGGCAGGGCGAGGCTCAGGCCGTCGGCGTCGGGCGTCGTGGCGATCGGCCGGTCGTCGAGGCGGGCCTCGACATCGGCGGAGGCCCGGATCCACAGGCTGGCACCGGCCTCGCGCGACTGCGGAAGCTCGACCGACAAACCGTTGCCACGCCGCGTCAATCGCTTCAACTGGCCGGTCAGGTCGGAGCGCAGAAGCGGGCCGTCGGCGTCTGACAGCGTGGTTAGGCCGCCTCTCTCCTCCAGCGTGACCGGTCCGAGCGGGCTTGCCAGCGGGCCGAGGACGATGGCGCCGGCGCCGGCGCGGACCGTAAGCCCGTCGAACGGACAGCAATCCAGCCGGTCGGCCACGGCCATGTAGGGCAGCAGGGCGCTCCAGCCATAGAATGTGTCGGTGTCCGGCTGGTCGGTCGCCTCGCCCGTGTCGGCGGAGTAGTTCTCCGCCGCGATCCGGTCCGCCGCCCAAGGCCCCGCGAAGAGGCTCCAGGAGTCGGCCGCCAGGGCGGCGGCCCGCGCGTCCTCGCCCGCCCGGCGCAGGCCGAGCCAGGTCAGGAAGTTCAGCGGCGGCCAGGTCCGCCCGCGCCAGTAGACGTTGTCGCCATAGGCGGGATCGTCCCGCGCCACCGAGGTCAGGCGGAACCGGCCGCCGAACCGCGCCGGCGGGTCGAACCAGTCGGCCAGGAGGCGCGCGCGCTGCTCCGCCGTCGCAGCGCCGCAGAGCAGGGGAAAGAAGCTCGTCGGCGCGACGGCGCGCACGAACCGGCCGTCGCGATGGCGGTTGGCGAAGACGCCGCGCGCCTCGTCCCAGAGGCAGGTCGAGATCCGCTCGGCCAGACGCGCGGCCGTGGCGCGGTGCGCCGCGGCCTCTGCCTCCAGGCCCAGGCGCTCGGCCATGCCGGCCAGCAGCTCGGCATCGAGGGCCAGCAGGCTGTTCAGACCGACATCGACGCCGTCGAGGGTCCGTGTCGCCGGATCGAAGGCGAATTCGTCATGGACCGGCGAGTTGTCCATCGCGCTCTCGTTCCGGCAGCCCAGCGCCGTGCCCTTGTAGAGCCCGTCGCCGACATCGGAACTGCCATAGGCGACGAGTCCCGTCCCCAGGGGATCGCGGGCGCGCCACCACCAGGCGTGATTGCGCGCCAGCGCTGGGTAGTACCGCTCGACCAGGCCGGCATCGCCGATCCGCTCGGCCAGCGCGGCGACCACATAGGCGCCGATCGGCGGCTGGGAGCGGTCGACCCAGCGGTCATTGCCGGTCAGCAGGCAGGGCAGGTTCCCCGCCTCGGTCTGACCGGCGGTGACGGCCGCCAGATTCTCCCGCGCGACGCCGGGATCGAAAAGCCCCGCCATGAGCGCGTGATAGAAGATGTCGTCGAGCCAGACCCCGAAGCCGCCGAACTTCTTCAGGTTCCAGAAGCGCGAGAGCGCGGTATAGGGGCGCCGGTTGACCGGATCGTGGACGGTATTCCAGGCGACGACGTCCTCGATCGCCTCCAGCGCCGCGGGCTGGCGCGCGGTGAAGCCGACCGACGCCGATCGGCTCGCCCCATCGGTCCCGTCATCCGCATCGAGCGTGAAGGAGACCCGATTCTCCGGCATCTCCTCCAGATTGAAGCGCAGGGCCAGCACCCGGCCCTCGCTGCCGCGCGATCCCAGATAGAAGTAACCGCGCTCGGCAAACTCCCGTTCCAGCTCCTCAATTCGGTCATGGACCGTAACGAGCAGGGGCGGCTTGTCCGCGTCGCCCGTGAGCGCGACGCCGCCCCGCCGGGCGCTGACGCGGCCCGTGCGCGGGTCGGCGACGATCGGCGTGCCGTCCTCGAAGCCGAGCGCCAGGACCAGCCAGAAGCGCAGGCCCCATTCCCCGGTCTCGATCGTGCGCCACCGCGCGACCACCGTCCCGGCGTCGGGCTTGGACCAGGTCCATTCGAGCCGGGTGCCGCCATGGGCGAGCTCGAGCGCGATCGCCGCGCCGTCGATCGAGCGCCGGCCGAGGCGTACGCCAGGCCCCATCGGAAACCGGGTCGTCCGGTCCAGGCTCGACGAGAAGGCGACCGGGGTGATCGTGAGCCCGGACGGCAGGTGGCGCGTCGTGGCCGGGGCATCGGCGTCCCAGGTATTCCAGGCGCGCGCGGCCGGGATCGGTGCGTCGCCGCCGCTCATGACGTGGCGGCCGGTACGCGCGCCGCCAGAATGGCGTCCACGGTTGCGGTCTCGATCATTTCCGGCAGGCGCGGGGCCAGCACCTCGACGACCGCCCGGTGGCCGGCGGTATCCGAGCTCGCCACCGCGTCGACGGCAAGGATGCAGCGATAGCCGCGATCGATCGCGGCCATCAGGGTCGCCAGCACGCACATATCGGTCTCCACGCCCGAGAAGATCAGCGCCTCGGCCCGGTCGATCGCCGGCAGGCCGCCGAAGGCCGGTGACTCGAAGGCGCCGAAGGTCGTCTTGTCGACGACAGGGGCACCGCCGGTCCGACGTGCCAGATCCGGGACAAGGTCGAGCAAGTCGGGGTCGAGGTGGTCGAGGGTCACGTCGGCCCAGGCCCGGTAATAGGTCTGCCAGGCCCGCTCGGCCGCGGCCGCCGAGATCGCGGGGATGAAGCGGGTGAACACTGTTCGGCCCCGGAATCCGTTTGCGAGTTGCAGCGCGCCCGGCAGCGCCGCGGCTACGGCCCCGCTCGCCCAGGAGGTCTCCTCGGCGAACAGGCGCTGCATGTCGACGCAGACATGCACGGTCGCGCCGGGCAGCGGACCGTGCGGCAGGGACGTGGAGACAGCGGGTTCGGTCATGGCCTCACCGGGATCGTGTGTTCGGCCGACCACAGGACGTCGACCGCGGTGCCGTCCTCCAGCACCGGCTCGCCCCGGTTCTGGACGATGACGGTGAGCGGGCCGGCGGGGCCGTCCAGGATATAGGTCACGCCCGCGCCGCCGAAGATGTTGGCGCGGACGACCGCCGGCAGCCGGTTGTCGGCCCGGCCGCCGCCCGGCTCGGCGAGCGTCATCTTCTCCGGCCGGACGGCCAGCATCGGGGCCGACGGATCGGGCAGGGGCGCCTCCGCGTGGACCGGGTATCCCGCGACCTGGACCCCGCCATCCCCGCCCGCCTCGCCCTCGAGGATATTCGCGTCGCCCAGGAAGGTCGCGGCGAAGAGCCGCTCCGGACGCTCGTAGAGGGCCCGCGGCGGGCCCTCCTGGACGAGGCGGCCGCGATCGAGGATGGCGACCCGGTCGGCGAGCGACAGCGCCTCCTCCTGGTCGTGGGTGACGAAGATCGTCGTCACGCCGACTTCGCGCTGGATGCGCTTGAGTTCGAGCTGCATCGCCTGGCGCAGCTTGCGGTCGAGGGCCGACAGCGGCTCGTCCAGAAGCAGGACCCGCGGCCCGGGCGCGAGCGCTCGGGCCAGCGCCACGCGCTGCTGCTGGCCGCCGGAGAGCTGGCGCGGCTTGCGCTCGGCATACTCCTCGAGCTGGACGAGCGCCAACATCACGCGCACCCGCTCGTCGATCTCGCGCTTCGGCCGGCCACGCACGTCGAGCCCGAAGGCCACGTTGTCGCGCACGCTCAGATGCGGGAACAGGGCGTAGGACTGGAAGACCATGCCCAGGCCGCGCCGATGGGCCGGCAGGGCGTCGACCGGCTCCCCGCCGATGGTGATCGTGCCCGCGCGCGGCCGGACGAACCCGGCGACGGCGCGCAGCAGCGTGGTCTTGCCGCTGCCCGACGGGCCGAGCAGGGCGAAGAAACTGCCGTCGGGCACGGTCACGCTGACGTCGTCGAGCGCCGCCTGGGTACCGTAGACCTGGGTCAGGCCGGAGCAGACCACGGCGCTCACCCCTGGTCCTCCCCGGAGAAGCGCCACCAGCGCGAGACGGCGAGCAGCAGCACCATCGAGAACACGATCACCAGGGTGGAGACGGCGTTGATCTCCGGTGTGAAGCCCTTGCGGATGGCGCTGTAGATCGCCACCGGCAGGGTCTGCATGCCGGGCGAGGACAGGAAGTAGGAGATCACGAACTGGTCGAAGGAGACGGCGAAGGCGAACAGCGCGGCGGCCACCAGGCCGGGCGCGATCACCGGCACGGTGACGCGGAAGAAGGCCTGGATCGGCGTCGCGCCCAGGATCGCCGCCGCCTCCTCCAGCTCGGCGCCGTGCCGGGTCAGCCGGGTGCCGACGATCACGACGACATAGGGCAGGGCCAGCGCGACGTGCCCGATCAGCACGGCGTGCAGCCCGCGCCCGATGCCGGTCCAGAAGAAGAAGATCAGCATCGCCGTGCCGACGATCAGCCAGGGGATCGTGATCGGCGGCAGCAGGAGAATCTGGAGCAGGGTGCGCCCGCGGAATCGCCGGCGATGCAGCGCCAGCGCCGCCGGCGTGCCGATCGCCGTGGCCACCGCTGCCGTCGCGACCGCGATCGCCAGGCTGTTGATCGTCGCCTGCTGCAGGCCGTCATTCCCCGCGAGCGCGACGAACCAGCGCCCGCTCCAGTCGATCGGCAGGGCGTAGAGCGGCGAGGCGTTGAACGCCATCACCGCCATCAGCGCGATGGGGACGTAGAGGAAGGCCAGCACCAGCCCCAGATAAACCCGCGCAAGCCCGGTCATGCCGACACCCGATGGCGCAGGAACGGCCACAGGACCGCAACGGCCAGCAGGACAATCGCCAGCAGGGTGAAGGACAGCGCCGCGCCCAGCGGCCAGTTGAAGACGGCGGTGAACTGGTCCTCGATGACCGTGCCGAGGACCGTGCCCTGCCGGCCGCCCAGGATGCGCGGCTCCATGAACGAGCCGATCACCGGCACGAAGATCAGGACCGCCCCGGTCAGCAGCCCCGGCAGGCCGAGCGGCAGCCAGATGCGCCAGAAGATCTGCCACCCCGTCGCGCCCAGCGAGCGCGCCGCCTCGACGATGCGCTCGTCGACCGCCTGCAGCGACAGGTAGCAGGTCAGCACCATGTAGGGCAGGTAGGAGTGGACGAGTCCTGTGACGATCGCCGGATAGGTATAGAGCACGTCCATCGGCCGGCTGTCGGGGAATACCGCACGCAGCGCCCGGTCGACCAGCCCGTTGCCCTGGAAGACCATGGTCCAGGAGAACACGCGCACCAGCGCATTGCTCCAGAACGGCAGGACGACGAGCAGGAACAGCGCCTCGCGCCACCGCCCCGGCACCGCCCGGGCCAGCGCCAGCGCCGCCGGGAAGCCGATGGCGGCGCACAGCACCGTGGTGTCGATGCCGAGCCGGAGCGAGCGCCAGGTCAGCGTGCGGTAGAAGTCCTTCTCGAAGAAGGCGGCGTAGTGCTCGAGCGTGAACTCGGCCGTCCGACCGCCGATCGGGACCTCCGTCAGCACGCTGAAGACGAGCATCACCGACAGCGGCAGGAACACCGCGACGGTCAGCCAGAGATAGGCCGGGCCCAGCAGTGCTGCGAGGGCCCGGCCCTGTCCCGGCCGTCCGGCGGTTTCCCGTCGCCCGGTCGACCCGGTTCCGTCGGTGGCCATCACGCGCGCCGGCCCGCGATCGCCGGGGCCGCGATCAGTTCAGGAACTCGGTCTTGACCTCCTGCCAGAGCTCCAGCCACTGCTCCCGGCGGTCGTCCGACATGGGCTCCATGAAGGTGATCCGCTCCGACACGGCCGGATCGCCGAAGACGGTCTTGTTGATCGCGTCGTCGGGCAGGGCGGCCACCGCCATGGTGTTGGAGGAGACCGGTGCGCCGACCCGGGTGTCCCACTCGACATAGAACTCGGGATCGACCATCCAGTCGATGAAGGCGGCCGCGACGTCCGGATTGGACGAGCCGGCGGCGACGGTCAGGGCGTCGAACCACCCGATCGCCCCCTCCTCCGGAATGACGAACTCCACCGGCAGGCCGAAGGCCGTCGCCGAGCGGGCGGCCGAACCCGACCAGTAGGTGGCGAGGTCGAATTGGCCGGAGGACATCGCCTTGTTCCACTCGTCCTCGGAAGACCAGAAGGTCCGGATCTGCGGGCCGAGCGCCAGCAGCTTCTCCCGGATCGCGTCCATGTCCTGGGGATCGTTCATGTCCTGCCCCGTCGCGATGGCGGCGAGCTGGATCGATTCGACCGCGTCGTCACGCCAGCCCACGCGGCCCTCGTGCTCGGGATCCCAGAGCACCTGGATCGATGCCGGGATCTCCTCGAAGACGTCGGTGTTGACGGCGAAGGAGGTCACGCCCCACAGCCACGCGATGCCGTAGAGGTCGCCGGCGTCGGAGAGCACCGGCGCGTCGCGCAGCGACGGGCTCAGATCCGGGAAATTGTCGATCGATTCCGGGTCGATGGGCTCGATCAGGCCCTCGCCGATGGCCGTCGGCATGAAGGCGGAATTGATCAGGACGACGTCGTAGGCGCCCGGGTTGGTGCGCAGCTTGGTCAGCATCTCCTGCTCGGAATTGAAGTAGTCGTGGACCACCTCGTGCCCGGTCGCCTCGCTGAACGCCTCGACCGCCCAGGATTCGTCGGTGCCGTAGCCCTGCCAGTTGAGCACCCGGATCTCCGCCGCGCCGGCCTGGGCCGCCGCCAGCGTCAGGCCGGCGGCCAGCACCGCGAGCCCCGTCCTCGCCGTCATCCCCTCCGAGATCATCCCCGTTCTCCCCATTCCTCTGTCCCGTTGTCCGGAACCCGCCGCGCAGTGGCCCGGTCCGGCCGGCGCGCCCGGACCGAGCCGGACTCGCGAGCCGGGATCATACCAAGCTACCCGAGCGCCGGAAATCGGCCATCCGGCTGCTGCCGCGCCCCGGGCGCTACAACAGCGGATGGCGCGGCTGGAAGGCGGCGGCGAGCAGGAGCGCGCCGGTGAGGGTCACCAGGAGCCCGCCCACCGCCGTCGCCGCGATGCCGGTCCAGGCCGCGGCGGGCCCGAGGCCGAGCCGGCCGCTCAGTGTCACGGCCCCCGACCGCACCGCCCGGGACCCCAGGGCAACGGCCGCGACGGTCAGCCCGGTGCCGACGGACATGGCGAGCACCGAGGCGATGCCGGCGGCCGCCAGGTCCATGGCGAAGGCCAGCACGAGCACGAGGATCGCCCCCGTGCACGGCCGGAGCCCGCAGGCCAGGACCAGCCCCGCGACCGCGATCGGCCCCCGCGCGTCGGCCACGGCCGCCGGGTCCGGGCCGCAGCAGGCGTGTTCGTCATCGGGCTGATGGATGTGGATGTGGATGTGGCCGTGGCGGTGTGCGTGAGGGTGCGCACCGCGCGCGTTGCTGGCAGAGCTCCACCAACCCAGGCGCGCGCTCGCGCGGACGATCGCTCGGGCGAGCAGGGCCAGGCCCACCGCCGCGACGAGGCCGAAGCTCGCGATCTCGACCCAGCGCGCGGCGTCCCGTGTCTGCCGCGCGGCCAGATCGAGGAGCCCGATCATGCCGCCGACCAGCGCGATCGCCACGAGGCCCTGGAGCAGCGCCGCCGCCGCGGCGATGACCAGCGCCCGCCGCCGGTCGGCCGGATGGGTCAGCAGGTAGCTCGACACGATCGCCTTGCCGTGGCCGGGCCCGGCGGCGTGGACGACGCCGTAGAGGAAGCCGGCGCCGACCAGCACCGCGAAGGCCCTGGGCGCGGCACCCGCCCGGAGTTCCTTCAACGCGTCGACCACGGTCTGCTGGAAGACCTGCTGGCGCTCGGAGAGCCAGGCGATCAGGCCGGCGGTGCCCGACGGCCCGTCCACGGTGGGCGCGGCGAGGGGACTCGCAGACCCCGCCGCCGCCGCGGCCCCGGCCAGCGCCAGGAGGAGGCCGAGACTCCCCGCGACGCCCGTCCCTCGGATCACGACGCGTCGCATGTCACCGCCACCCTGTCGGCGAAGTGGATGCCCAGGTCGTCGCCGGCCGTCTGCGTGCTGTCGAGCAGGGAGGCGAGCGCCACCCATTCCTCGTCCGGGTCGGGCACGTCGAGACGGGTTTCGCAGCCGGCCCCCTCGGGTGCGTTCTCGACCGTCGCCGCCGCGGCGTCGGGATGGCGCATCTCGATCCAGTAGGTCGGGTCGAAGACGGCGTAGACGAAGGATTCCGCCACCGGATCGACGGGCCGCGCCAGGACGAGGGTGAAGTCGAGCCGCAGCCGGTCCTCGGTCACCGCCGCCGCCGGATCGATCGCCGACGACCAGCCGATCTCCGCCTCGTCGGCCCAGGCCTCGGCGAAATAGCCGAACTCGGCGAGGCGCTGGAGCGTCTCCTCGGCCATCCTCGCCAGGGCGTCCGAGTCGGCGGCTCCGTCGCCGTCGGCATCCGTGTCCTGGACGATGAACGCGGTGTAGGCCTCGTCGAAGTGCCAGGAGACCCGCACCCGCTCGATCCGCCCGTCGGCGCCGAAGACGGCCGCGGTCTCCTGGTCGACCCAGGCATGGGGGTGGGCGCCGGCGGGCGCGGAGGAAAAGGCAAGCGCGGCGAGGACGGCGCTCGCGGCCATGGCGAGAGCCGGAGTGTTCATGACCCGAATCATGGGCCGGAGGATAGCCGAAACCGTGCGCGACCGTCAGCGCCGGTCGACGAATCCCCGAAACGGACGCACCCGGCGCCCTACCGCGCGAGCCAGCCGCCGTCGACGGCCAGGACATGGCCGTGGACATAGGACGCCGCCGGGCTCGCCAGGAACACCGCCGCGCCGGCGATGTCGTCGGGCTCGGCCCAGCGACCGGCGGGGATGCGGGCGAGGAGGTCGCGGCTGCGTTCCGGGTCGGCGCGCAGGGCCGCGGTGTTCTCCGTCGCGGTGTAGCCGGGCGCGATCGCGTTGACCGCGACACCGCGCCCGGCCCATTCGTTGGCCAGCGCCTTGGTCAGCCCGGCCAGCGCGTGCTTCGCCGCGGCATAGGCCGGCACCCGGACGCCGCCCTGGAAGGACAGAACCGAGGCGATGTTGACGATGCTTCCGCCGCCGGCGGCGAGCATCCGTCGCCCGGCGGCTTGCGACAGGAGCCAGGCCGCGTCCAGATTGACGTCGAGGACCTGCCGCCAGGCCGCGTGGTCGAAGTCCTCCGCCGCGTCGCGATGGATGATCCCGGCATTGTTGACCAGGATGTCGATCCCGCCGAGCGCGGCCTCGGTCTCCGCGACCAGGCGGCCGGCGCCCTCGGGGTCGAGGCCCGCCATGTCCGCGTCGAGCACGGCCGCCCGCCGGCCGGCCGCCCCGATGGCCGCGACGACGGCGTCGGCCGGCCGGCTGTGCCGGGTGACGGCGACATCGGCGCCGCAGCGCGCGAGCGCCACGGCCACCGACGCCCCGATCCCGGCCGCACCGCCCGTGACCAGCGCCCGCCGCCCGGCGAGCGAGAAGGCGTCAGGGCCGATGCCGTGGGTCTCTTCGGTCATGATGCGCCTTCCCATTGCACCCCGGGTATTCCCGTCGTCACCCGGGAGATCACCCGCATCGGTAGGTTGCCCAGCGCGGAAGGCGCTGCGCAACGGCCCCGTCAGCGCCGTCGCGCACGGCCTGGCGGCCGTGGGCGACCTATGCGCACCCAGGATGACGGCGCGGGATCTCGAGAGCGCAAGCGATCCCGAAGCCCCATCCTGAATGCCGGGCCCTCAATACCGGTTGGCGATCGGCAGTTCCTCCGACGGGAAGAGGGTGATCACGCGGCAGCCCTTGTCAGTGACCACGACCTCCTCCTCGATCCGAGCGGCGGAGTAGCCATCCTTGGCCGGGCAGTAGGTCTCCAGCGCGAAGACCATGCCCTCCTTGATCTCCATGGGATGATCGAAGGAGACGAGCCGGCTGATGATCGGGCGCTCGTGGAGCGCCAGGCCGAGGCCGTGTCCGAACTGCAGGCCGAAGGCCGCCATCTCGTTCGGGAAGCCGAAATCCTCCGCCCGGGGCCACAGCGCGGCGATCTTGTCGGTCGTCACGCCCGGCTTGACCGCGTCGATCGCCACGTCGAGCCATTCGCGGCACTTCTTGTAGGCGTCGCGCTGGCCCTGGTCGGCCCGGCCCACGTTGAAGGTCCGGTAGTAGCAGGTCCGGTAGCCCATGTAGGACTGCAGGATGTCGAAGAAGGCCTGGTCGCCCGGGCGCAGCAGCCGGTCGGTGAAGTTGTGCGGGTGCGGGTTGCAGCGTTCGCCGGAGATCGCGTTGATCGCCTCGACGTCGTCGGAGCCCATCTCGTAGAGCATCTTGTTGGCGCGGGCGACGATGTCGTTCTCGCGCACGCCCGGTTTCAGCTCCTCGTGGATCATGTGGTAGACGCCGTCGACCATGGCCGCGGCTTGGTTGAGCAGCGTCACCTCGTCGATGTTCTTGATCTCGCGCGCGTCGAGCATGACCTGCTGGCCGTCGACCAGGTTCAGCCCGGCCTTCTGGAGTTCCAGCCACATGCCCGGCTCGACCAGGTCGATGCCGATCGGCGTGCCGCCGACACCGGCCTGCTTGATCAGGTCGGCGATCTCCTGCGCGTGCATCTGCATCAGCCCGGCGGCCGGCGGCACGGTGCCGCGCATGCCGAGCATCCCGGCACGGCAGTTGTCCGGCTCCAGCCAGTCGCAATACATCCGATGATGCACGGCGGCCGAGCCGAAGTCCCACAGGATCGGCTCCTCGTTGCCTGCCAGCAGCGCGAAGCGGCAGAGCTTGTCGCGCTCCCACTCGCCGATCTTGGTGCCGGTGACGTAGCGAACGTTGTTGGTGTCGAACAGCAGCAGCGCCCCGCACTCGGAATTGGCGAGCGCCTGGCGCGCCCGGGCCAGGCGGTAGCGGTGCAGGCGGCGGAAGTCGATCCGCGATTCGAAATCCACGGCCGTGTGGCCGGGCGCAGGCGTGGCGCGCGTCCAGTCGAGCCGGGTTTCCAGATCGGCTTCGGTGACGCGGCGGGGCTCCATCAGGGTGCTCGGCATGGCGCCGTCCTCCTCGGTTCGCGGGATTCGCGCGGGTTCGCGGATCGGTGGGCCGGCCCGGCGCGGGCTTGATTCGCCGGGCCGGCCGGGTCAGTAGCGGCCGTTGGCGCGCATCAGCGCGTCGATGCGGTTCTGGGCGGCGCTCAGCGCCCCCTCGATCGTCGCCGAGCCGGCCAGCATGGCGTGAATCTCCTCGCCGACGATGCCGATGATGCGCGTGATCTCGGGGATCGGCGGGCGCGGCCAGATTCGCAGCAGGCCCGAGCGCGCCATCTCGTCCACCTGGGGCACGAGCGCGGCGCGGTTGAAGATCTCCGGATCCGCGCTGACGCTGAATCGCGGGCTGACCAGGCTGCCGTTCTCGATATAGAGCTTCGCCGCGCTCGACGAGGTCAGCACCTCGAGCGCGTCCCAGACCGCCGGCACCCGGTCCGGATCCAGATTGGCCGGAATGCCGAGCGCGTAGCCGCCCAGCGGCGCGACGGGCCAGCCCTCCGGCCCGTGCGGGTGAGGCAGGTAGCCCGACCGCCCGCAGGCCGGCGAGCCGGGATCGAGCTCGAACAGCGGCGCCAGCAGCGTGTAGCAGTAGGACATCGCCACTTCGCCGCGGGCATAGGTGCGCGCCCGCTCGAACCAGGACATGTTGAGCGTGTTGGGCGGCGAGACGTCGAGCAGCGCGCGCAGGTATTCCGCCGTCTGGCGCGCGGCGTCGGTGTGCAGCATCGGGCGGCATTCCTCGCCCGACTGGACGTGGGGGTCGTAGCCGTCGGCGAGCCGGCGCAGATCGATCACCGGTTGGCCGAACGCGCCCATGACGAACAGGAAGGTGTGGCCGAGCGGCGTGCCGCGCGCGCCGTTCCAGCTGATGCCGCGCAGGTCCGGATGCCGAGCGCTCAGCCGCCGCGCGGCGTCGAGAACCTCGTCCGCCGTGCGCGGCGGCGCGATGCCCGCCTCTTCGAACAGGTCGGTGCGATAGACCAGCAGTTCCGGCGTCGTCTGGACCGGCACGCCGTAGGGCCGGCCGCCGTGGCGCGTCGAGGCCACCGCGTCGGGATGGAAGTCGGAGAAACTGAAGTCGCTGTCCGCCATCAGGTCGTCGAGCGGGCGCAGGATCCCGCTCCCGGCGAACTCCCCGAACCAGGGCAGGTCGCATGCCACGATGTCGTAGCGCGAGAAATCCGCCGCCCCGTTGGCCAATGCCTCGTCGTGGAGCCGGTCGATCGACAGGGCCCGGCTGTCGATGGCGACGCCCAGGATCATCTCGAACTGCTTCTTGAGCGTGTGCATCGCCATGAAGGTCGGGTCGGCGTGCACGAGCACCCGAAGCGGCTCGGCCAGTTCCAGCTTGCGCTCGCGGATCGCCGGCGGGGAGATGATCCGCGCGGCCATGTAGGAGCCGCCGAAGAAGTAGTCCGAGGCGTCCGAGCCCCGCGCCGTGATTCCGAACGCGCTGCCCAGGATCGCCTTGACCCGGCGAGCGTATTCCTGCCACCGGCCCATCAGTTCGGGCGACGGGTGCAGCGAGAAGGATTTGCCGGTGCGCGTGCGCGGTCGCCGCGTGATCAGCCCGCGTTCGATCATGTCTGCGATGGTGCGGGTCGCCGTGCCGTGGCTGAGGCCCGAGGCGGCGGACAGCGACGACGGCGTGGTCAGCCGTCCCTCCAGGTGATCGCGCACCAGGGCGATCATCAGTCGCATCTCGCGCAGGCCGCCGCGCATGCCGAGCGCCGAGTCGGTCTCGATCTCCATCTGCTCGACGAAATCGAGGAAGCGGGCCATTTCCGGGCTGCTGATACCGCGAGCGTTCACCAGGTTCTCGCTCTCGAACGGCCCCTCGGGCCCGGCCGAGCTGCCGCGGCCGCGCACCATCCGCAGCGCGGGCCGGGCGATATCGGACGTCGCGGTCCGAGCCGGGTCGGTCATGGGCGTCTCGCGCCTCTTCTCTGGGCCTCGTTCCTCCGTCACGTTCGGAGACTAGAGGAGGCTCGCCACCGGCCGAACGGCGAATTTGACCGATCTGGACAAAATTCGACGACGAAGGCCGGAAAGGAGCGGGTGGAGCCGTCGCCCCGGCAGCGCGAGGGGTCGCACCTCGGCCGATCCGGACGAATTCGCCCCGAACACCACCGCGCTCGATGTCGAACGGTCCAGCATGGATGATTTTTCACGGGCGGCGGCCGGCGAGCACAGGCAGTCTGAGCCTTGGACGCGAAACAACCGCGATCGACACCGTCCCCCGCCGGTTCATCGGGTGAGCGGGACGTCCATAACGGGAGGGAAACCGATGAAACTGCGCACCCTGACCTCGGCCGGGGCGCTCGCGCTCGCGGCCGGCCTCGTCGCCTCCGCCGCCTCGGCGCAGGAGATGACGATCGGCATCACCCAGAACAATGTCGGCGTCGACAGCTATCAGACGACCTACGAGCAGGCCTTCGTCGAGGCCGCCGAGGCCAACCCCGACGTCGAGACCGTCGTGCTCGACGCCGGCGGCGACGTCGCCCGCCAGATCGCCCAGGTGCAGGACCTGATCCAGCAGCAGGTCGACGCGATCATCATCTGGCCGACCAACGGTCAGGCCGTCGTGCCGGTCGTGCGCCAAGCACACCAGCAGGACATTCCGGTTGTCGTCACCAACTCGCAGATCGGCGAGGCCGGCTTCGACTTCATCGCCTCCTTCTCCGGGCCGGACAACATCACCCAGGGCCGGTATTCGGCCGAGATGATGTGCGACTGCCTGGGCGGCGAGGGGCAAATCGTCCAGATCTCCGGCCAGCCGGGCTACACCACCGCGATCGAGCGCGCTCAGGGCTTCGAGGAGCGCCTGCCCGAGGTCTGCCCGGACGTCGAGCTGATGGAGACCCAGCCGGGTGACTGGAACCGCGAGAAGTCCCAGCGGGTCATGGAGAACTTCCTGACCAAGTACGAGACCATCGACGGCGTCTACTCCGGCGACGACAACATGGGCGTCGGCGCGCTCAACGCGGCCAAGGCAGCCGACCGGGCGGACGAGATCTGCTTCGTCGGCGCGACCAACTTCGCGGTCGGCTACGAGGCCATGGCCCGCGGCGAGTACTACGGCTCGGTCTACCAGTCGCCGGTCGAGGACGCGCGCAACGCGCTCGCCACCGCCATCGCCGTGGTCAACGGCGAAGAGGTGCCGTTCCTGAATTACTTCGACACGCCGAAGATCACGGTCGACAACTACGAAGACTACGACAAGCCCGTGTTCTGAGCCGCGCGTCCGGCACCACCCAGACAAATCGTAGCGGTGTCGCGGCCCGCCCGGGCGATCGGGCGGGCCGGCGATGCCGGACACCCTGACAGCGAAAATCGGGAGGCCCCGACAATGGGTCAGATGTCGAACCGCACCGTGGTGGTCACGGGCGCCGCGCGGGGCATCGGTCAGGCGATCGGCGAGGCCCTGCTCGCCGAGGGCGCGAACGTCGTCTTCGCCGACCTCTCCGACAAGGTGCACGAGGTCGCCGACCACGCCGGCGCTCGGGCGAACGGGGCGGGCGGCAAGGCGATGGGCCACGTCGTCGATGTCACCGACCGCGCCCAGGTCCGCGAGATGATCGCCAAGACCGTGGAAGCCTTCGGTCGCCTGGACGTCAAGTTCAACAACGCCGGCGTCAACAAGCCCATGAACTTCCTCGATGTGACCGAGGAAAACTGGGAATGGGTCATGCGGATCAACGGCCTCGGCGTGCTGATCGGCATCCAGGAGGCCGCCCGCCAGATGATCGACCAGGGCGGCGGCGGCAAGATCGTCAACACCTGCTCGATCACCAGCCGCCAGGGCTTCGACAACGTCGCCCCGTACTGCGCGTCGAAGTTCGCCGTGTTGTCGCTGACCCAGTCGGCGGCCCGCGCGCTCGCCGGGCACAAGATCACCGTCAACGGCTTCGCGCCGGGCGTGGTCAACACCGAGCTCTGGCAGCAGCTCGACAAGGACCTGATGGAGATCGGCGCCAGCGAGCGCCCGGGCCAGGCGATGGAGGAGTTCTCGTCCTCGATCCTGATCGGCCGTCCGGCCACGCCCGCCGACATCACCGGTACGACGACCTTCCTCGCGTCGCCCGCCTCGGATTACATGACCGGGCAGTGCGTGATGATCGACGGCGGCATGATCCTGGTCTGAGGGCGCGCCCGACGCGCCCCGCCTTCCTCGGAGGGGCTGTTCCCATGGCGATGAGCGCGACGCTCGACCGCGACGGCCGGGCGAAGGTCAAGGAATTCCTGGGCCACCAGGGCATCCTGGTCGCCTTCGTGATCTTCCTGGCCGTCTTCGCGGTGATTTCCGACCGGTTCCTGACCGGCGACAACATGATGACCGTGATCCGCCAGGTCTCGATCATCGGCGCGATGGCGATCGGCGTGACGATCGTCGTCATCGGGGGCAATCTCGACCTGTCGGTCGGCTCGATGCTGTCGTTCTCGACCGTGCTGGTGGTCGACCTGCACGACAAGATCGGGCCCGGCGGCGCGATCCTGACGATGTTCGTCTTCACCCTGCTGATCGGCGCGATCAACGGGGTGCTGGTCGGCTATCTCAGGCTCAACTCGCTGATCGTGACCCTCGGCATGCTCTCCGCCATCCAGGGCGTGACGCTGATCTACACCAACGGCCAGAACGTCGACATCGTCAACCAGGAGGATACCTGGTTCGCCTTCTTCGGGCGCGGCTACCTGTTCGGCATCGCCGTGCCGGTGATCATCTTCCTGGGCCTGGCGGTGATCTTCGAGATCGTCATGCGAAGAACGACCTACGGCCGGTCGATCTTCGCGCTCGGCGGCAACCCGCGCGCGGCGCTGTATTCCGGGCTGCGCCGCAACCGGCTGGTCTTCTCCACCTACGTCCTGTCCGCCTTCACCACGGGCTGCGCGGCGCTGATCCTGGGCTCCCGGGTCATGGGCTCGCAGAACAACGTGGGCCAGGGCTACGAGCTCATCGTGCTGTCCGGCGTGATCCTCGGCGGCACCAGCCTGCTGGGCGGGTCCGGCAGCATCCTGAAGACCGTGATCGGCGTGCTGATCCTGGGATTCATCCAGAACGGCCTGCTGCTGATGGGCTACCCGTACTATGCCCAGTGGCTGGTCACCTGGGCCGTCATCATCCTCGCCGTCTGGCTCGACGTCGCCAGCAAGCGCGGCCGCCTGTTCAACAAGCTGTCCTGACGGACGGCGAGAGCCCGGCCGGAGGCCAAGAGCGCCATGTCCTCGACCGACACCGCCCCGACCACCGCTTCGGCCCTCGCCATGGCCCGCAAGGCGATGGTCGTGCCGCCGATCTGGATGTTCGTCATCGCCATTACGGTGCTGTTCAGCCTGACCACCGACCACTTCCTGGACTTCGGCAACTTCCGCAACATCCTGGTCCAGACCTCGACGATCGGGCTGATCGCGCTGGGCATGACCTTCGTCATGATCAACGGCAACATCGACCTGTCCGTCGGCTCGGTCCTGGCGCTGGCGGCGACCCTGTCGGTCGACCTGCAGCACCTGGGCATCGGCCCGGCGGTGGCGATCGCGCTGGCCACGGGCGTGCTGCTGGGGGCGCTCAACGGGCTCATCGTGTGGAAGACCGGGGTCGACGCCTTCATCGTCACGCTCGGCGCCATGATCGGCGTGCGCGGACTGGTCTTCGTCTACACCCAGGAGCAGTCCTTCTTCGCGACCAACTTCGCCTTCTCCGACTTCGGGGCGAGCGCGGTCGGCCCGATCCCGACGTTGGCGATCATCTTCCTGGGCTTCACCCTGCTCATGCACCTTGTGCTGACGCGCACGGTGCACGGCCGCAACACCTTCGCGGTCGGCGGCAACCGGGAGGCGGCGGTCAACGCCGGCATCCGGGTCGGCCCGAACATGCTGATCAACTTCATGATCGTCGGCTTCTTCGCGGCACTGGCGGGCGTCACGCTGGCCACCCAGATGGGCGCCTCGACCCCGAATCTGGGCCGCGAATACGAGCTCTGGACGATCACCGCCGTCGTCCTGGGTGGCACCAAGCTCGCCGGCGGGTCGGGCAGCATCTCCGGTACCCTGGGCGGGGTGCTGGCGATCGGCATCCTGCGCAACGGCATGAATCTGCTGCAGGTTCCGGCCTTCTACGTTCTCGTCATCATGGGCACGATCCTGATCACGGTCCTGTTCATCGACCGCCAGGTCCATCGCGGCTCGGCAAGGGGGCAGACGGCATGACGACGCTGCAGGAGTCCCCGGGCGCGGGGGCGGGCACCGCCGGTCGGGGTGGCGCCGCGCCGGTGATCGAGGGCGATCCCGTCCTCGTTCTCGACGGCGTGACCAAGCGTTTCCCGGCCGTCGTCGCGCTCGACAGCGTGCATTTCGACGTCCGGCGCGGCGAGGTCCACGCGCTGCTGGGCGAGAACGGGGCCGGCAAGTCGACGCTGATGAAGGTCCTCGCCGGCAACCACAAGGCCGACGAGGGGCGACTCTTCCTCGACGGCGAGGAGATCGCCGTCGACAGCCCGCTAGAGGCCAAGCACCGCGGCATCGTGCTGATCCACCAGGAACTTTCCCTCGTTCCCGAAATGACGGTGGCCGAGAACATCTTCCTGGGCAGCCTGCCGCGCCGGTGGCCGAACCGCGTGGACTGGCGCAAGCTGCGCGCCGACGCGGGCGCGATCCTGAAACGCCTGGACTGCGATTTCGGCCCCGACGCCGTCGTCGGCCGGCTGTCGGTCGCCAAGATGCAGATGGTCGAGATCGCCCGCGCGCTGGTCTTCACGCCGAAGATCGTCGTCTTCGACGAGCCGACGGCCTCGCTGACCGACCACGAGAAGCGCTCGCTGTTCGAGATCATCGCCGCGCTCAAGGCCCAGGGCGTGGGCATCGTCTACATCTCCCACCGGATGGACGAGATCTTCGAGCTGTCCGACCGGATCACCGTGCTGCGCGACGGCCAGCACAGCGGCACCCTGACCACGGCGGAGACCGACGAGGACGAGGTGACGCGCCTGATGATCGGGCGCAGCCTGGAGCGTGACCGGATCGAGAAGTCCCACGAATTCGGTGACGTGGCGCTCCAGATCGACGGGCTGACCGTCGACGGTCTGTTCGAGGATGTCGGCTTTTCCATTCGACGCGGCGAGGTGGTCGGCCTCTACGGCCTGATCGGCGCCGGCCGGTCGGAGCTGGCCGAGACCCTGTTCGGCCTGCGTCACCCGTCGCGGGGCGAGGTCAAGCTCAACGGCCGACCGGTGGCCATCCGCTCGCCGACAGAAGCGGTCGCCAACGGCATCGCGCTGGTCCCGGAAAGCCGCAAGGAACAGGGTCTCGTCCTGTCCATGAACTGCCGGGACAACATGACGCTGGCCCAGCTCGCCGACGTGTCGCGCGGCGGCTGGCTGGACCAGGGCCGCGAGCTCGCGATCTTCGAGCGCTACCGCGAGCGGCTGGAGATCAAGACGCCGTCCTGGGCGCAGAAGGTGCTCAACCTTTCCGGCGGCAACCAGCAGAAGATCGTCATCGGCAAGTGGCTGAGCACCCAGCCGACGCTGCTGATCCTCGACGAGCCCACGCGCGGCATCGATGTCGGCTCCAAGGCCGAGATCCACGCCCTGATCAAGGAACTCGCGCGCTCGGGCTATGCCGTGCTGGTCATCTCCTCCGAGATGCCCGAGGTCCTGGGCGTCTCGACCCGGGTGCTGGCCATGTATCACGGCCGCATGACGGGCGAGTTCGACAGCGACACTGTGACCGAGGACGCGCTGGTCCAGGCGATCACCGGCCAGGTCTGACGGGCCCGGGACGCCCCTGGTTCCCGCCGTCCTCCCGCGGCGATCCCGCGGCGCGGCCGGCGCGCCGTTGCCGTGCGCAGGTCGCCTCCCTATCTATTCGCCTGATCAAGGGCGCGGGGGAGAGGCATGAATCCGCAAGGTCTTCTGGATCAGTTCCTGGGATCGCAGGCGGGCGGGCGCGTGGACGAGGCGCTGCGCACCGCCGGCGGCAAGGCGTCGTCGGGCGGGATGGGTGGCATGGCCGGCGGACTTGCCGCCGGTGGGCTGATCGGTGTCCTCCTCGGCAACAAGAAGGCGCGCAAGAAGGTCGGCAAGCTCGCTGGCGGCGCCGTGGGCTATGGCGGGGCGGCCGTGGTCGGCGCACTCGCCTACCGCGCCTATGAGAACTGGCGTGCCGGCCAGCGCACCGCTCCGCCCGCCGTCGCGGGCCCGGGCGCGGACGAGCAGGTCGCGCCGCCGCCGGCGCCGCCCGCGGGCTCGCGCTTCCTGCCGGAGAGCGCGCCGGCGAGCGATGGCCGGCCGTTCGAGCTCGCTCTGGTCCTCGCCATGATCGCCGCGGCCAATGCCGACGGCCATATCGGCGCGGACGAGCAGCGGCTCATCTTCGAGCGCGCGGGCGAACTGCCGCTCGACGCCGAGGACAAGGCCTTCGTCTTCGACGCGCTCGGCAAGCCGCCGGGCCTGAGCGACATCGCCGGCCTTGCCGGCGGCCAGGAACAGGCGGCCGAACTCTACCTCGCCTCACGCCTCGTCGCCGATCCGGACGACCCGGCGGAGGGCGCGTATCTCCAGGCGCTCGCCCACCGCCTTTCCCTCCCGGCGGAGCTGGTCGCCAACCTCGACGCGGAGGTCGCTGCCGCGGCCGCCTGATGCCGGCACCCGGCTTCACAAGCCGGGGCGATCAGCGCGCTCTGGCCGGGTCGGGGCCGCCGTCACGACAGGCGATGCCCGTCGGATGCCCCCCCGACGCGCCGTCGACGCGGCGCCCCGGGTACCAGCGCGTGACGGACACCACGGTGGCGGCGTGGCTCGACAACCTCGGCATGGCGGCCTTCGCCGCCAACGACATCGACGCCAGCCTCGTCGACGATCTCGACGACGCCGACCTCATCGCGACCGGCGTCGCCTCGCTCGGCCATCGCAAGCGCATGCCGACGCCCCGAATGCCGCCTTCGCCGCCGATCCGACGCCGTTCGTCGCCCTCCTGACCGGGCGGGCCCGCGCCCTGGCCGCGACGGCCCGAGGCGAGCCCGGCCGCCGGGCGCGGTGCGCGGCGATCGCGGCAGAGAGGCGCGCGCTCGGCTACGCGCTCCTCGTCGAGGCGCTGGAGCGCTGATGACGCGTTGCCGCCTCGGCCCGGCCCGAGGGATCAGGGCGTGGCTCCCAGCTCCAGCAGGGTCTCGTGGATTTCCTTATATATCGGAAACCGTTCCCGCGACTGCCGTGCCCAGCTCAAGGCCGAAATGCCGGCAGAGTCACGGGCATCGATATCCGCCCCATGCGCGAGGAGCAAGCGCATGAGGGACGGGTCGCCGACGCCGGCGTAGGATTCGGCCGTCGCGGCCGCCCTGAAGGGCGTCAAGCCTCTGGAGTCGGCGGCTCCGACATCGGCACCGTGCCGAAGGAGAATCTCGCAGACCGCGAGGAATCCGTGGAAGGCGGCGATGCCGAGGGCGGTTTGCGCGAGCTCGCCGTCGACGGCGTCGATCTCGGCTCCGGCGTCGAGCAGCCGCTCGACGGCCGCGTCCTCGCCAACAGCCGCGGCGCTCATCAGGGGCGTGCGGCCGCGATCATCCCGGCTGTCGATTGCGGCGCCCGCCTCGAGCAACAGGTCCACCATCGCGGTGTCGCCGAACTCCGCAGCCAGATGGAGCGCCGTCGCCCCTTGACGGTGGCTCGGCCGGTCGGCATCGGCGCCGTGCCGCAGCAGGATCGACGCCATGCGCCGGTCGCCTCGCGCCACCGCCAGGTGGAGCGGCGTGCCCAGGACGAAGTCGTCCCCATCGACGGGTGAGCCGGAATCCGCCAGCGCGCGGACCGCGGAAGCATCGCCGGCCCGGACCGCGTCGTGCATCGGGTCGGCCATCGCGGGCCACGCCACGGCGAGGGCGAGCAGGCCGGGAAGGACAGCGCCGGCGGCTCGGGCGGCGAGGCCGGATCGGCGAGGCTCGGGCGTCCTTACGCGTCGCCCCTCGAGGGGGGCGGGATGGCGATAACCTCGCGGCGTTCGCGATCCGGCGTCCATCGGCTTCCCTCCCGGCCGCCGCACCGGTGCCGCGGATCGGCGGGCCGCGTCAGTGCAGCTTCATGCGCGGCCGGACCACCTGGTTGACCCGGCCCACGAGGATCAGCGTCGTCCCCTTGATCCAGCCGTGGATGGCCAGGAGGTGCATCCGGTAGAGCGAGGCGTAGACCAACCGCGCCAGCCGCCCCTCGACCGCCATGCGCCCACCGACGAGATTACCCATCAGGCTGCCCACGGTCGAGAACCGGCTGAGCGAGACGAGCGAGCCGTGGTCGCGGTAGACGAAGGCTTCGGGCTTTCGCCCGTCAAGCAGGCGGCGCAGGTTGCCGTAGACCGTGGAGGCCATCTGGTGGGCCGCCTGGGCGCGCGGCGGCACGGGCCGCTCTGCGCCCGGCACGACGCAGGCGCAGCAGTCGCCGATGGCGAAGATGCGCTCGTCGCGCGTGGTCTGCAGGGTCGGCGCGACCACGAGCTGGTTGTTCCGGTTGGTCTCGAGCCCGCCGATATCGGCCAGGAAGGCCGGCGCCTTGACGCCCGCCGCCCAGACGCGCAGATCGGCGACGATGGTCTCGCCGCCGCGGGTGTGCACGCCCGCCTGGTCGACCCGCTCGACCATCGTGCCGGTCAGCACGCGCACGCCCAGCGCCTCCAACTCGGCGTGGGCGGCCCCGGCGAGCGTGTCGGGCAGGGCGGGCAGGATGCGCGGCCCGGCCTCGATCAGCGTGACCTTCAGCCGCTTCTCGTCGAACACCTCGAGGCCGTAGTTCCTGAGCGCGCCCGCGGCGTTGTAGAGCTCGGCGGCGAGCTCGACACCCGTCGCGCCGGCGCCGATGATGGCAATGCTGACCCAGGCGTCGGCCTCGGGCGTCTTCTCGACGATGCGGCTGACGCGCAGGCACTCGTTGAGCAGGCGCTCGCGGAACCGGTCGGCCTGGTCGCGGCTCTCCAGGAACAGGCAGTGCTCGCGCACGCCGGGGATGCCGAAATCGTTGGCCACCGCGCCGACGGCGAGGACCAGGTAGTCGTAGCGGATGCGGTGGCGCCCGACGATCTCCCGGCCGTCCTCGTCGTACATCGGCGCGGTGACGACCTGGCGCGCCTCCCGGTCGATCGCCTCCAGCGCGCCATGGAAGAAGCGGTAGCGCCAGCGCGCCCCATGGCCGCCATAGCCGACCTCGTCCATGTTCGCGTCGAGCGAGCCGGCGGCGACCTCGTGCAGCAGCGGCTTCCAGATATGCGTGCGGTTGCGTTCGATCAGGATGATGTCGAAGCGGTCGCGCCCGAGCCGGGCCCCCAGGCGGCGCACCAGCTCGAGCCCGCCGGCGCCGCCGCCGACCACGACGATCTGGGTCTTGCGGGTCCGTGCCAGCGCCCCCGCCGCCCGCTCGGCCGGCGGGGCGGGCAGGCTCTCTGTCTCCCGGTTGGCCGAGGCCTCGGCCAACCGCGTATCGAGGGGGCTCATCCGCGCCTCCCGCTCCGTCGTGATCAATCGTCACTGCGTCATACGAGCGCAGGTCGGCGGTGGATCATGGGGCGGCCGAGCGGGCGGAGGAATGGGCTGGTCGAGCGTTATGGCCTCGGCGGGGCGATGCAGATAACCGGCGACGGGGTGGCCTCTCGAGGCCGGGTTCGGTCCCGCCCAGCCGGGCAAGGCGGCTGGCGCTATCCCTGGTGCCGGCCGTTCTCGGCAGACCGACCGTACCGACGGGCAAGTCCTTGGCGCGTGGGAGAATCCGCGCTAAGGCCGCAAGAACGCTGTCGAGAAGCAATTTTTTTGACTCCAAAATCACGGACCCTGCGAGCGTAGAAAGATCAAGTCATTGAAGCTCGGCTTTCTCATACGAGCGCCACGAATTTTCCAAGAGTTCTCGATCGTGCCGGCCTGCGCGAGGCGAACGACCGCGTCCTTGACATCGGTCGCTCGTACATGCCGGCGCTCCAACATGTCAGTGGCGAGGTCTTCGAAGGTCATGGCGTTCGGAGAGTTGCGAAGAGTCTCTTCTAACTCACTTTCGAGCGAGGCAAGATGTCTTTCGCGCAAGTGGGAAAAGGGGCCGGAAACCGGGAGATCGAAGAGTACCCCTGGCCGCTGCGCTGTCGCTTGTCTCGCGTCTCCTCGTGCGATCCCAGAGCCTTGAATTCCGAATCTCGGAGCACGACGACGCCCATGGGCGATCGCGTACCGTAGAGCATCCAGAAATGGATTTTGTTGGCCTGCGACATCACAATCGGGCTTTCGCAGACATACCGCAGAGCCAAGTCCTCCCGGAGCATCGCCGCGATCTGGCGACGGATGACCGCTTCCGTCGCCTTCTCTGCCCGCAGCCATGAGGCACGGTCAGGGCCTAGCAATTCCTCCAGCCAAGCGTTTCGCCGATCCTCCGGAGTCCGAAAGAAGCGATCGACGAAGGAGGACATGAAATTGATCATGACCTCGGCGCCAGGGCGAAAGCCGGCGCGCGAAACGAGGGTCATGAGGGCGTCCCGAGGATAGCCGGTCCACCCTGTAGGATCGATGAAGACAAGCCGGAAGGCATTGCGCGCCAAGCGGTTCATCTCTGCCGCATTGGCATCGAAGCGGCCTTGCAGCGAGACGATATCGAGACCGGGATGACGCTGCCGCGCCTCGTCCACATAGCCCCTCAGCCGCTCGAACGCCAACGGATCGGCCTCGTTAAAGATGCAGCGCACGGCGGGAGGGGGGCGTCCGCTACCGGCAATATGGCCCTGGACGCCGGCGAGGATCTCGACCGCGATCCCGAACGACGTATCGGTGAACGCCGTGTCCCGGCTCTCCCATGGTCCGGCGAACCCGTCGATGAAGTCGAGAGAACCAACACGACCCTGAAGGATCTTGTACGCGAGTGGCCGCAAATAAGCCTTCAGAAGATCATGCTTGGCCCGAGTCTGCTCGCGATCTCCGTCGTAAAGGTCCGCCGTCATTGATCGGTCATTCGTCCCCTAGCGAGCCGCCGCGCCAGCCGGCAATTCGTCGAACACCCGCCCGTCGAGAGAGCGGCCGGCGCGCTTCTTGCCGATGCGGACCATCGGGGTTCCGTCCGCCGCCGCGCGCGTGCGGCACCTGGCAAGGTTTTCGCCATCTCCTGGCGCCCAATCGCCCCATTGCTTGAAGTGGAATGGCACCTCATGGGCCATGCATTGCAGATGCAGGTTTCGGAACCAGGCCGGACTTGCCGGCCGGGCACGCGGTCCGCTCTCGCCTCCACTGATCA
Source organism: Azospirillaceae bacterium (assembly GCA_040220455.1). Lineage (GTDB taxonomy): Bacteria > Pseudomonadota > Alphaproteobacteria > DSM-16000 > Inquilinaceae > JAVJUS01. The sequence continues at coordinate 18,605 of JAVJUS010000044.1, read as the reverse complement.
CCCAGTGGAGCGAGGACATCCAGCGGCTCAAGTCGACCGGCCCGAGCAGGGGCTCGGCCGAGATGAACCTGACCGTCGCGGGAATCTCCGCGAGGCGAGCCAGTCGTTCCTCCGCCCTGAGTTGGTTTTCGACCGTGGTTCCGATCCAGACGTTTTCCGGCCATGCCTCGCCCCATGGCGTCAGCTGCCGCACGATGTCCGGGCGCTTGGTCAGAAGCAGCCAGTCGAGCCGCGGCGTCTTCGCGATCAGGTCCCATAGACGCTCGCGATGGGAATCGAGGTCGCGACGATCTTCGAAGACATCCGCCATGGAGGCACAGAAGACGCGCTCACGCCCGCCCTCGGCGTCCAAACGCGTGTTCCATTTGATCGGCTCGGACCAGTGAGCATCGCCGAACGTCCTGCGCTGCGCGCCAGGCCCCCAAACCTGCTGTCCCAATCTTCTCGCAAAGGTTTCCGCATAGCAGTTCTTGCACGCTTCTGAAACCTTAACACACCCCCACCAAGGATTGAAAGTATGAGTCGCCCATTCGATCTTCGTGCATTGTCCCATCACACAACCCCCTGACCGGAAGATATGTTCTCCAAACGTTCCTGGATGGATAACATAAGAACCGCACACGCGTCGAGCGTGGGATTCAGAGAACCCCGCGTACCTTGGCTGTCATCCATTTCCTGGGTACGAAGCTTCACCGATCTGTCCGGACCGGACAGATCTGAGCGTTGGCGGATGGGGTGGGATTCGAACCCACGGAGCCTCTCGGCTCGCCGGTTTTCAAGACCGGTGCAATCGACCGCTCTGCCACCCATCCGGCCGGTGCGCGGCCCGCGTGTCGTCGCGGGGGCCGTGATCGTCAACCGGGTACCAGAGGGCCGCGCCGGCCGCAACAGGGCAGGGACCCGGAGAGCGCGGGGCTGGCCGAGCGGGGGGCTGGCCGAGCGGGCGGCACGCGCTATCTCGCGGAGCATGACGGTATCCACATCCGACCCTTCGTCCGCTCAGGCTTCCTCGAGCGGCACCGATGCCGACGACGCCGCTGCCGCGTTCCCGATGCCGGGCCTCGCCGTCGTCGTCGGCGCGACCGGCGGCATCGGCGCGGCGATGGGCCGGCGGCTCGTCGAGACCGGGCTTTTCGTGGAGGTCGTCGCGCTCGGCCGCCGCACGACGCCGGCGCTCGACCTGACCGACGAGGCGAGCATCGAGGCCGCCGCCGCCGAGGTGGCCGGCAGGGGCGTGCCGCTGCGCCTGGTCTTCGATGCCACCGGCTTCCTGCACGACGAGACCCACCAGCCGGAGAAGTCCTGGCGCCACCTGACGGCGGAGGGGCTGGCCCACGCCTTCGCGCTCAACGCCATCGGACCGGCCCTGCTGATGAAGCACTTCCTGCCGCTGATGGCGCGGGACGGCAAATCCGTCTTCGCGACCCTATCGGCCAAGGTCGGCAGCATCACCGACAACGGCTATGGCGGCTGGTACGGCTATCGCGCCTCGAAGGCCGCGCTGAACCAGATCGTGCGCACCGCCGCGATCGAGGCGTCGCGCCGCCGGCCCGAACTCGCGGTCGTCGCGATGCATCCGGGCACGGTCGACACGGCCCTGTCCGCGCCGTTCTCCAAGGCCGGGCTGGCGGTCCGCGACCCGGACACGGCCGCCGGGGAGATGTGGTCGGTCATCGCCGGGCTCGACGGGGAGGACACGGGGCGCTTCCTCGCCTATGACGGGCGCGAACTGCCCTGGTGAGCCCGGGCGTGACCCGGCCGGCCGGGCGCGCTATGCCGTACCCATGGACTTCGCGCTTTCCAAGATTCTGTGGAGCCTGGTCGCGCCCGGCAACGCGCTGATCCTGGGCCTCGTGGCCGGCCTGATCGCGCTCGCCGTCGGCTGGCGGCGGATCGGGGGCACGCTCCTGGCACTCAGCACAGCCGGTTTGGTCGCGATCGCGACCCTGCCGCTCGGCACCTGGCTCGTCGCCCCGCTGGAGACCCGGTTCGAGCGGCCGTCGCCGATGCCGAACCGGGTCGACGGCATCATCGTCCTGGGCGGCGCCATGGATCCGTGGCGCAGCCATCTCTATGGCGAGCCCCAGGTCAACGCCGCCGCCGAGCGCCTGTTCGCCCTGGCCGAACTGCTGCGCCGCTATCCCGAGGCCCGAGCGATCTACACCGGCGGCTCCGGCAGCCTCGCCCAGCCGGAGCATCGCGGCGCGCCGGCCGCACGCGACCTGCTGGACCGGATCGGCGGCCCGACCGAGCGCGTGACCTGGGAGGCGGACTCCCGCAACACCTGGGAGAACGCGCTGCTGTCCCGGGATCTGATGGTCCCGGCGCCGGGCGAGACCTGGCTGCTCGTGACCTCGGCCTTCCATATGCCGCGCTCGATGGGGATCTTCCGCCGCGTCGGCTGGCCCGTGATGCCCTATCCGACGGACTGGCGGGCGGCGGAGGCGGGGGCCCGGGGCATCGACTTCGACCTGGCCGACACGCTGCCGGTGGTCGACACGGCCGTGCGGGAGTGGATCGGCCTCGTCGCCTACCGCGCGATGGGGCGCACCTCGGCGCTTTTCCCGGGGGCCGAGCCCACCGCCGGCGGCTGACGCCCGGCGCCGGGCGGCTTGCCAGCGGAGTCCCCCTATGGCAGACAGAGTCCCGTAAGGTCGCCAAGGCGACACGAAAGGGAACGAAGCCGTGGCCGCATCCCGCAGATCCGGGCGCCTCGCCGGCCTGGCCGTGCTCGCGGCGGCCGGGCTCGCCCTGTCCGCCTGCGCGGAGACCCAGCTCGCCGCCCACATGGCCGCGCGCAACGCGGCCAAGAGCGACCCGCATTACAAGGTCGGATCGCCCTACACGATCAACGGCCGGCGCTACGAGCCGCGGGAATCCTTCGACTATGTCGAGACCGGCGTGGCGAGCTGGTACGGCCCGGGCTTCGCCGGCAAGCAGACCGCGAACGGGGAGATCTTCGACCCCAACGCGCTGACCGCCGCGCATCCGACGCTGCAGCTCCCCTCGATCGCGCGCGTGACGAATCTGGAGAACGGGCGCTCGGTCGAGGTGCGGATCAACGATCGCGGGCCGTTCGCCTCCGACCGGCTGATCGACCTGTCGCGCCGGGCGGCGGAGCTCCTGGGCTTCAAGGGCCAGGGCACGGCCGTCGTCCGGGTCCAGGTCGATACCGATCGCAGCCTCGCCCTGCGCGCCGAGCTGACCGGCGAGCCGCGCGCCCCGGCCGCCGCGCCACGCCAGCCCGTTGTCGTCGCCGCGGCCTCGGCGCCGCCGTCGTCCCCGTCATCGTCGTCCCCGTCATCGCCTTCCGCGGTCATGCCCGTCGAGGCGCCGCGCGCTCTCGTTCCCGCGTCGAACGCCATCCTCGAGCCACCCCGCGCGCAAGGGCAGACCTCGGCGCCGGCCCCGGCACGGCTCGCGCCGCCGCCGGAACGGACCGAGGGGCGCCTGATTCTGGCCTCGGCGACGACACCGGAGCCGGCCCCTGCGCCCTCGGCCGGAGCCACCACCGGCGCCGACGCGCTCTACGTCCAGGTCGGGGCGTTCACGCGGCGGAGCAACGCCGACAGCCTGCGCGCCGGACTCGCGCCTCTGGGGCCGGTGGACGTTTCTCCGATCACGCTCGACGGCGTGGCGTACTACCGCGTCCGCCTGGGGCCACTGAGCGACACGCGGAGCGCGGAAACGCTGCTCGCCCGCGTTCGGGACGCCGGCCACGAAGCCGCCCGTCTGGTGGGCCGCTGACCGTCCGGTCTGCCGCTCCCGACGTGGAATGGCGGATCGCGGCCCCAATCTCGCCATCGCGCGACGCTAGGGATCGGGCCGTCGGGGTCGTCCGACGAGACCTCGACCGGGGCCCGACCGTACCCGCCGAACGCCCGCCGCCGGAGACGCCGTTTCCCATGTCCGTTGCCGTCCGCTCCGCCCGCTCGCCGCTGGCCTTCCGATTCACCGCCCTGGCGCTCGTCCTCCTGGCGAGCCTGGCCGCCTGGCCCGGGCCGGCCGCCGCCCTCGATACCGCGGCGCGGGAGGCGATCCTGATCGACATGACCTCCGACACCGTGCTGATGGAGAAGGACGCCGATCAGCCCATGCCGACCGCGTCCATGAGCAAGATCATGACGATGTACATGGTCTTCGAGGCGCTGGACGAGGGCAGGCTGTCGCTCGACGACCGGCTGCCGGTGAGCGAGTACGCGTGGCAGAAGGGCGGCTCCAAGATGTTCGTCGAGGTCGGCGACCGGGTCCGGGTCGAGGACCTGATCCGCGGCGTCATCGTCCAGTCGGGCAACGACGCCTCGATCGTTCTGGCCGAGGCGCTCGCCGGCAGCGAGGAGGCCTTCGGCCAGCGCATGACCGACCGGGCGCGCGAGCTCGGCATGGAGAACTCGAACTTCATGAACGCGACGGGCTGGCCCCACCCCGACCATTATTCGACCGCCCGGGACCTGGCGCTGCTGGCGGAGCGCCTGATCAACGAATTCCCCGAGTATTATCATTACTATGCAGAGCTGGAGTTCACTTACAACGATATCACCCAGGGCAACCGCAACCCGCTGCTCTATCGCGACATCGGCGCCGACGGGCTGAAAACCGGGCATACGGAGGAGGCGGGGTACGGCCTGACCGCCTCGGCCGAGCGCGACGGCCGGCGCCTGATCCTGGTGGTTACCGGCCTCGGCAGCGCCCAGGAGCGCGCCGACGAGGCCGCCCGGCTCATGGAATGGGGCTTCCGGGAGTTCGAGGCGGTGAGCCTGTTCGACGCCGGCGAGCCCGTGGTCGCGGTCGACACCTGGATGGGCAGCCCGGACAGCGTCGACCTGGTCCCGCGCGAGGATCTCTCCGTGACGGTGCGTCGCGTCGTGCGCGACGAGCTTTCGGTCTCCGTCCGGGTCGAGGAGCCGGTGCCGGCCCCCATCGCCGCCGGCGACCGGCTCGGCACCCTGATCATCCGCGCGCCGGAGCAGCCGGTGCGCGAGGTGCCGCTGGTCGCGGCCGAGGACGTGGCGCGCAAGGGCTTCTTCGGCCGCGTTACCGCCGGCGCGGTCCACCTGGTCACCGGCCTGGTCGAGTGAGCGCGCCGGGATCGGAAGACGCCCCCTCGGCATCGTCGACCACCACGCGCGGCGTCTTCATTACCTTCGAGGGCGGGGAGGGGGCCGGCAAGTCGACCCAGCTCCGCCGGCTCGCAGAGCGGCTGCGCGGCCTTCCCGACGGCCCGGCAGAGCTCGTCGTCACGCGCGAGCCCGGCGGCTCCCCGGGCGCGGAGGCGATCCGGTCGCTGCTGGTCGCGGGCGACGCCGACCGCTGGGACGCGACGACTGAGGCGCTGCTCCACTTCGCCGCCCGGCGCGACCACGTCGAGCGCCTGGTCCGGCCGGCGCTCGAGCGCGGCGCCTGGGTCGTCTGCGACCGCTTCGTCGACAGCACCATGGCCTATCAGGGCTACGGCCACCGGCTCGGGGCCGAGGCGATCGCCACGCTCGCGCGCCTGACCCTGCGCGATCTCGCGCCGGACCTGACCCTCGTGCTCGACCTGCCACCGACCGCCGGGCTCGCCCGGGCGGCCGGCCGCGATCACGACGAGACTCGCTACGAGCGCATGGACGTCGCCTTCCATGAGCGTCTGCGAGCGGGCTTTCATGCCATCGCCGCCGCCGAGCCCGGGCGCTGCCGCCTGATCGACGCGACGGCCCCGGTCGACGCCGTCGCCGAGGCGGTCTGGACCACGGTCGCCGAGCGCTTCGGGCTCGGGAGTCGGGCGTCGGAGGGCAGGGCATGAGCGACGCGGCCACCGCCAGCGTCACCGCGCCCAAGCCACGCGCGACGGTCGAGCTGATCGGCCATCTGGAGCCGGAGCGGGCGATGCTGCACGCGGCGACCAGCGGGCGCCTGCCGCATGCCTGGCTGCTCGGCGGCCCGCCCGGAATCGGCAAGGCGACGCTCGCCTTCCGCTTCGCGCGCTTCGTGCTCTCCGGCCGGGCGGAGGAGGGGGGCGGCCTGTTCGGCGAGGCGCCCGACTCCCTTTTCGTGCCCGACGACCATCCCACGGCGCGGCGGATCGCCGCGCGCGGCCATGCCGACCTGCTGACGATCGAGCGTCCGCCGGTCAAGGAGGACCGGGACAAGGACATCGACGAGGACGCCAAGCGCCGCATGCGCGACATCCCGGTCGACGAGGTGCGCCGCATCGGCCCGTTCCTGCGCATGACCGCGGCGGAGGGCGGCTGGCGCGTCGTCGTCGTCGACGAGGCCGAACGCATGAACCGCGCCGCCGCCAACGCCCTGCTGAAGCTGCTGGAGGAGCCGCCGAACCGGGCGCTGATCCTGCTGGTGGCAGCCAATCCGGGCCGGCTGCTGCCGACCATCCGCTCGCGCTGCCGCCGGCTCGATCTCGCGCCCCTCGCCGAGGCGGAGGTCGCCGACTGGCTGGCGGTCCACGCACCCGAGATGGCGGCCGAGGACCGCTCGGCGCTCGCCCGCTTGAGCGAAGGCAGCCCGGGCCGCGCCGCCGCCCTCGCGGCCGTCGGCGGGGTCGAGATCTACCGCCGCCTGATCGACCTGATGGCCGACTGGCCGCGGATCGACCGGGACCGGGTGCACGGCCTCGCCGACCGCATGGTCGGCGGGGCGGCCGCGGATTCCCTGTGGTCGGCGTTCGGCGATCTGCTCGAATGGTGGCTTTCCCGCCTGGTCCGGGCCGCGGCCGCCGGCCGGCTGCCCGACGGCACGGAGGGCGAGGAGGGGCGGCTGATCGACCGGCTCGTCCGGGAGGGCTCGCTTGATCGCTGGATCGAGGTGTGGGAGAAGAGCCGCGCCCTGCTGGAGCGCGCCGATGCCGCCGCGCTGGACCGGCGCACGACCTTGATCACCGTCTTCGCGACGATCGAGGCGGCCGGCCGGTCCTAGACCGCGGCCCTTCGTTCGCGCGCCGTCGTATCGGATCCGCCAGCCCCCGGACGCCCATGCTGGTCGACAGCCACTGCCATCTCGACTTCCCCGATTTCGAGACCGAGCGCGACGCCGTCATCGAGCGGGCGCGCGACGCCGGGGTCGGACGCCTGGTCACGATCTGCACCCGGCCGAGCCGGCTCGACGCCACGCTCGCCATCGCGCGCGCCCACGAGGATGTCTTCGCCGCCGTCGGGGTCCACCCGCACGAGGCGGCGGAGGAGGGCGACATCACCGTCGAGGCGCTGGAAGCCTTGGCGGCCGATCCGAAGATCGTCGGCATCGGCGAGACGGGGCTCGACTACTTCTACGACCACAGCCCGCGGGCGGCCCAGCAGGCGAGCTTCCGCACCCACATGCGTGCGGCTCGCCGGACCGGGCTGCCGCTGATCGTGCATACCCGCGACGCCGACGAGGACACCGTCGCCCTGTTGCGCGAGGGCGCGGCCGACGGGGAAGCGGGCGTGGGCGCCGGGCCGCTGCGCGGCGTGATCCACTGCTTCAGCGGCGGGCCGGAACTCGCGCGGGCGTCGATCGAGCTCGGCTTCTACATCTCCTTCTCGGGCATCCTGACCTTCAAGAAGTCCGACGCGCTTCGCGCCATCGCCGATGAGGTGCCGATGGACCGGCTGCTGGTGGAGACCGACAGCCCCTACCTCGCGCCGGTGCCGCGCCGCGGCAAGCGCAACGAGCCGGCCTACGTCGCCCACACGGCGGCCGTGCTGGCCGAGGTCAAGGGCGTCGGCGCGGCGGAGATCGCCGAGCGGACGACGGCCAACTTCTTCGCCCTGTTCGACAAGGTTCCGGCGCCGGCGGCGGCATGATCGAGGTCACGGTCCTGGGCTGCGGCGGATCCCTCGGCGTGCCGATGAGCGGCGACCGTTGGGGCGACTGCGACCCGAACGAGCCGCGCAACCGCCGCCGACGCGCCTCGATCCTGGTGCGCTCGGCGACCACCGCGGTGCTGGTCGACGCCGGGCCCGATCTGCGCGAGCAGCTCAACGAGTTCCGCATCCGCAAGCTCGACGCGGTCGTCTTCACTCACGCCCATGCCGACCATGTCCACGGCATCGACGACCTGCGCCCGATCACCTTCGACCAGGGCGCCATTCCGGCCTATGCCGAGGAGCGGACGCGGGCCGATCTCGACAACCGCTTCGCCTATGCCGTCGACAGCATGGACGTGGATCGCGGGCTCTACCGGCCGATCCTGACCATGCGCCGGATCGACGGGCCGTTCACGATCGGCGACATCCCCTTCGTGCCGTTCACCCAGGACCACGGCTTCCTGCCCTCGACGGGCTACCGCATCGGCGATTTCGCCTATTCGACCGACGTCGTCGCGCTCGACGACGCGGCGTTCGAGGCCCTCGCCGGGGTCCGGAGCTGGATCGTCGATGCCACCCGCGAGGCCCCGCACCCGAGCCATTCCCACCTGTCCCGGACGCTGGAGTGGATCGACCGGCTCGGGCCCGAGCGCGCCTGGCTGACCCACATGAACCACACCATGGACTACGCGACCCTGTGCCGGCGCCTGCCGGCCCATATCCGCCCCGCGCATGACGGCCTGACGGTGCCGGTCTCGCTGGAGGCGACGGCCGGCGCCTGAAGACCGTCGCTCAGACCAGCCGGACGAGGCGCGCGAGAATCGTATCCGGGCGTTCGGTCAGGTCGGCGCGATCGAACAGCACCGGGGTGATCGGGTCGTCCGGGTCGGTCTCCGGCGCGCTGTCGAGGAAGCCCAGGGCGTAGAGCCCGCCGAACGGCCCGAAGGCGATCAGGCCGCGATCGTCGGCGATGCAGGGCAGGGCGGCCCGTCGACACAGGGCCGCGAGGCTCTGCAACGCCGGCTCCGGCGAGCGCCGGGTGGCCTCCGCGGCCCGGACCAGGGCGGCCAGATGCCCGCCGGCGGCCAACGCCGCATCGCGCTGGCCGATGACGTGAATGCCCAGACGTGCCGTCCGCAGCGCGCGGCCATAGAGCGCCTCGCTGCGCGCCAGCCGCTCCTCGCGATCGGTCAGGGCGGCCGCGCCGAGGCCCGGCAGGACCACCACCAGATCGACGCTCTCCACGCCAAGGCCTTCTCCGGTCGACACGACGACTCCCCGCTCGGCGAGCGAGGACGGAACGACGGCCTTGAGCGTCCGGCGCAGGCGGTCCGCCAGATCAGCCGTGGTCGTCAACACGGCGATCGTCGGGCGCGGCTGGAGATCGACCAGCCCGGCCGTCTTCCAGCCGCGCAGCAGCTCGACCGCCGCGGCCACCTCGCCATGGGCGCCGAATTCGGGCGGCGTGTGCCGCCGGATGCCGAGGACATGGGGCGGCAGGGCGTCGGCCGGCGGGCCCAGGGTTTCGGTCGCGCGGCTGGCGAGGCCGAAACGACGGGCGAGATAGGCGGCCAGCGCCGGATGGCGCGGCCGCGGATCGTCGAGCCGGCCCTTCACGGCCGACCGCGCGCCCGAGACCAGCGCGAAGGCGTCGCCCAGGCCGTCCCGCGCAACCGGGCGCCGGCCGATGACGCAGGCGCGTCGTCCGCGATGCAGCAGCCCGGGCAGCAGCGGCGCGGGCAGGGCCTCAGCCCCGTCGACGATCACCAGGTCGAAGAGGGCCGTGGCGAGGGGCAGGGTGGCGGACACATCGGCCGGGCTGCCGCTCCATAGCGGAAAGCGCCGAGTGGCCGTGGCGATGGCGCGGGCGACGGCCTGGTCGCGGCCCGGATCCTCGCCGCCCTGCGATCCGGTGTCGCGGCGGCGCTCGAAAAGATCCGCCAGCGCCTCCAGCGCGGCGGCGTCGCTGTCCGGCCCGGCGCCGGCGACCGAGCCCCAGCGGTCCGGCAGCAGCCGGCGGCTCGCCCGGGAAACGGCGGTCCGGCCATCGACGGAATGCCGGTGCAGCGCGTCGGCCAGGGGCTCGGCCTCGACCGCGTCGGCGGCGTCGAGCTCCTCCTCCACCGCGCCCTGCCACTCGACGAAGAGGGCGAGCTGGTCGAAGGCGGCGCGCAGCACCTCGCGCGGCGCGTCCTCGCCGGGCAGGGGCAGGGTTTCGATCACGTCCTGGGGCAGGGGCACCATGGCCTCCTGCAGGATCGCCACCGCCATCGCCGGGTCGAACGGCTCCGGCTGGCGGCGGCCGACCATGCGCGACAGCCGGCCCGGGCTGTCGGGCGGCGCGCCCAGGCGCATGCGCCACTGGGCGATGACCTGACGCGACAGCCCGAGGGCATGGTCGGAGCGGAACAGCGACGCCCAGTCCGGATCGACGCTTCCCTCGAGACCGAGCCGGCGGCGCTGGGCGTCGAGCAGGCGGATCAGCGCGTCGTGCAGCGCCTCGGCACTGCGCTCCCCGTCGGCCGCGCGCCGGCGCAGGTCGCCGAGCGTGCCCAGGGTCGGCGCCTCGGCCCCGGGGCGATCGGTCGGCGCGTCGTCGGGCTCTTCGGCGACGGACCGGGGCGCCCCGCCACCCAGGCGAGGCGCGCCCAGACGGGGCAGCACCGGGGCCGCGGGCCCAAGCAGAGTCGCCATGGCCTCGGCCAGCCGGTCGACCGCCTCGGATGGCGCGACGTAGAGCACCGACTGGCCGTCGACGACCGCGCTCGCCGCCAGGTCGCACAGGAAGGCGTCGGCGCCGGCCGTCTCCGGCGCGTCGATCGCCGCAAGCGGCGCGATCAGCGCCGCCTTGAGCGTCCGCGCGTCGGCGGCGCTCAGGACCGCGGGCTCGACCGGCGTGATCGTCGGCGGCGCCGACGGAGCGGCGCTCGGGCTCGCCAGCGCCGCCATGGCCGTGGGCCTGGCCGCGTCCGGCGGCCGCCGCCCCAGGCGGTCGAGCTCGCCCTCGGCCGCGCGCAGGGCCGGGCCCCAGGGGCGCGTGGGCAGCGCCGAACCGGCGATCAGGACCGCCGCGTCATGCCAGCCCGGCCCCAGATAGCCTGTCGGCTTCGCCGGCAGCCGGTCGGGCACGAACCGCCGGTCGATCCCCAGCAGCCCCGCCAGATGGTCGAGAAAGGCGCGGAAGGAGTCGAAGCCACCATGCTCCAGCTCCTCGATCAGGGTCTCGCGCTCGGCGGCATCGATCCCGGCGCGGGCGAGGCAGGCGTGATGGATGCGCGCGCGCCATCCGCGTTCGGCCATCAGCCGGATGTCGCCGGTCATGCCGCGCGACGCGGCGACTCGGCAGTAGACCAGCGGGCGCAGGCGCCGATCGGCGTCGACTTCCACCGGATAGCCGTAGAACAGCGCCTGACGGCCGCCAGCGGCCAGCACCGCCTCGATCTCCGGATCCGGCGCATGGATCGTCGCTCGGCCGCCCTGGCCGAAGAACGGCTCCGCAACGCCGTGCCAGGGGAGCGCGTAGGCGGTTCCGCGGTCCTCGGCGTCGACCGAGGGGCCCAGGCGGCCGGAGCGCGCGACATCGCCGCGCAGCCGGGCGAGCAGCGCCATCGTGGCGTCACCCACGGCGCCGGGCCGTCGCGTGGCCCCCCTATGGCCGCCCTCGGAACCGTCCATGCGCCGCGCCAGACTCCTCGATGTTGACGGGTGGCCGAAAGCACGCCGGCCCGATCGACCGTTCGACGGTCTGGCCGGCAATGATCGGTCGCCTTGACGCATCGTGCCTGCGTGGATGCTACACGGACGACCCCTGAAGGGTGTGTAGCGAAGGTTAACGCCGCTGCCAAGCAAGGCCGGCCATCCGGGCCCCAGGGGCGGCGCGATGACGGTCCGGACGCAACCGGTATCGCTTCCGGCGCGCCGAACCGACACTCGCGACGGGAAATTCCGTACCGGAATCCGGCGATGACGGCATGTCGCGCCGAGCGACATGGGAGTCCGCCGGGCCCGAGTCGCGACCATGCGCACCAAGAGACAGACAGCGGATCGGCGTCGCGGACGACGGAGGTCGCGGAGGATCGACTCGACCGGGTGACCTACCAATTGTGGCGATTGACAGACAGGCGGCCCGATTCTTTCCTTCTCCTCGGCTGGAGCCCGGCTCCGTTCACCACCGGTGCCGTCTCCGCCGCCGCGACCGGCCATCCCGCGACCATGGCCGGTCACCGGCGTTGCCGCCATGGCCTCCCGACGCGCCCGGACCCGGGACCTGTCCCGACGGGGCCATCGGTTGGCGGCAAGCGTCGAGCGGTGCTTCCGGGGCCGGCGACCGCGCCGGGCCTTCGACCACGCCACCCGTTACGGGTCGACCGGCCCCGGAAGATCGAAGCGGAAGATCCAGGCGCGTGCGAGAACCGTCCATGGTCATCATGCCTTGCCGGGGACATCATGCCTTGCCGGACCGAGCCTCGCACGGGGGAACATGAGCCGGAGCAACCGGATCATGGTACGATGCGCACCCGACGTCGGCGGCCGGCACGACGGGCGCAGCAAGAATGGAAATGCACAATGATTTTCCATAATATACATTATCCAACTCCTATGGCGACCCTCTGACGGCGATCATCCAGGCAATTCAACGCCCTGGCCTCGATGCCCGGAGATGCGTGACCTGCTCCCGGGCGACTTGACGCGCACCGATACCGAGCCCGGGACGGCCCCGCCAGAATAGTCGCGCTCGCCGACGAACCACTTGCTGGCCGTCCGCCGCCGACCGGTGGTCCTCCTGGCGACTTCGCGAATACCGGGCGCCCGACGAAACGTGAAGTCCCTGAGTCCGACCGGACGCGGCACCGGAGCCGGCCGACACCGCGCCGCCCGGCTCCGGCCTGCCGTCGGATCGTTCGACGCCCCTCACGCCCGCCAGAACGGTTTCGCGGCCTCGAACCGGGCCGTGTTCCGGTCCAGACCGATGTCGCGCAGCAGATGGGCGTCCAGGCGCGCCAATTCCCGCCTGGCCCGGGCCCGGGCGTGCCACAGCGCCACCGTCGCCGCGAGACGTCCCGCGACCCGCCACGGCGCCAATGCGCCCTCGATTCTCGGACGTTGCCCGACGATGCTGACACGGTGGCGCCAGGACCGGGGCTCGGATGCCCGCGCCGCATGCGTGTCCGGGTAAAGGCTGACGACCGACATGGCGACCTCCATCGATTGCGCGCCGAGCCGGTGCCGGATCGGCGCTTTCGGCTGTGCCGCATGTCGGAGATTTCGGGCGTCGGCGCCCCGCGCACAAACGACGATGTCTCAGCATCCACATGAGCCGGGCTAACCCGTGGACAGAGCGTGACAGGCTCCCGCCATTCGCTTCAAACTGAAATAATTTCAAAGCGTTATCGCTTTTTTCGGGGATCGGCCGTCACCGTCATCCGCAGGTCGCGCAGGCGTCCGTCGTGAAGGCCGTAGATCCAGCCATGGATCGCCAGGTTGCCGCCCCGCCGCCAGCACTCGCGCACCACCGGCGTCGCCGCGACATGGCGCACCTGCTGGGCGACGTTGAGCTCGCACAGCCGATCCGCGCGGGCCTCCGGCCGGTCGTAACCCACGAGTTCGCCGTCATGGTCCTCGGCCAGCTCGCGGATCTGGCCGATCCAGTGCTCGGCCAGCCCGACCGGCTCGCTGCTCAGCGCCGCCTTGACCGCGCCGCAGCCGTAATGGCCGCAGACGATGACGTGGCGCACGCCCAGATGCTCGATCGCGAATTGCAGCACCGACAGGCAGTTCAGATCGGACGGAACGACGAGATTGCCCACGTTGCGGTGGACGAAGAGCTCCCCCGGGTCCAGGTCGACGATCTCGTTCGCCGGAACCCGGCTGTCCGAACAGCCGATCCACAGATAGTCCGGACGCTGGATCGCGGCCAGGCGGCGGAAATAGTCCGGATCGCGCGCGATGCGGTTTTCGGCCCAGCGGCGATTGTTGGCCAGCAGACGGTCGATCATGGTCTTCGTGCTTAGCGGGCTGCCGGCCCGCCGGTCAACGCCCACCGGCCCCGTGGGCCCGGAACACGATCTTTCCGTCGGCGGCGACCTCCGACCGGCCCGTCGCCCGCGCAGGCAGGTCGCCATTGCGCGCGGGCGCCCGCTGTGGCAACGCGATCCCGCCTCGATACCGTCCCGCCGAGCCCGGAGCCCGCGCCATGGCCCAGCCCCCCGATCCCGACCGCGCCGCCTCGCCCGCCGAGCCGCCGGACGCCGACGCCTCCGGCCCGATCGACGTCCACGACCGTTCGCTGGCGCCGATCACCCGGCTGACAGCGGTCATGGCCCGGCTGCGCGATCCCGAGCACGGCTGCCCCTGGGACCTGGAGCAGGACTTCGCCACGATCGTGCCGCACACGATCGAGGAAGCCCACGAGGTCGCCGACGCCATCGAGAACGGGGATCTCGAGCACCTGCGCGAGGAGCTGGGTGACCTGCTCTTCCAGGTCGTCTTCTACGCCCAGCTCGCGCACGAACGCGGGCTGTGGGATTTCGAAGCCGTCGCCGCCGGGGTGGCCGACAAGATGCTCGCCCGCCACCCCCATGTCTTCGGCGACCGCGAGGTCGCGGATGCCGGCCAGTCCTCGGCCAACTGGGAGGCCGACAAGGCGGCCGAACGCGCCGCAAAGGCCGAGGCCGAGGGCCGCCGGGCCAGCGCGCTCGACGGTGTCTCCAAGGGCCTGCCGGCGTTGACGCGGGCGCTGAAGCTGCAGCGCCGGGCCGCTCGGGTCGGCTTCGACTGGACCGGCACGCTGGAGGTGCTCGACAAGATCGAGGAGGAAGTGGCCGAGCTGCGGGCGGAAATCACCGCCGGGGCCGGGCCCGAGCGCCAGCGCGACGAATTGGGCGACCTGTTCTTCGCCCTGGTCAACCTGGCCCGCCGCCTCGACCTGGATCCCGAGGGCGCGCTGCGCCAGACCAACGGCAAGTTCGAGCGCCGCTTCCGCTATATCGAACAATCTCTTGAAAAAAAGGGATCATCGGCGCCTGAAGTCGATCTCGACACCATGGAGGCGCTGTGGCAGGAAGCCAAAGCGGCCGAGCGTCGCTGACGCCCCTGCCCGGCTTCGTGGTTCACAGAGCGCCGCGCGACTACAGCGCCAGATCGGCGATCAGGTCGCGCACCCGACCCCAGGTCTCCGCGTCGGCGGCGCAGAGCAGCGCGCCCTCCCGATGGCGCGGCGAGTAGCGCGTCCCCGACGGCGTCAGCCCGTCGTGCCCGCCGGCCTCCCGGTGCAGCAGGACGCCGGGCGCGTGATCCCAGGGCCAGAGCCGCGAGAACAGCCCGACATCCAGCCGGCCGGCGGCGAGCTCGATATAGGTCAGGCCGGCCGAGGTGATGCGCTCGTCATGGCGCATCGCCTTGCCCAGGCGGTCCGCGGCTTCCCGGCGTGGGCCGCGGGCTGGCTTGCCGAAGGCGCCGGCCATGGCGTCGATCGGACGCGCCTCGGCGACGGCGAGCCGGCGGCCCGCCATGAAGGCCCCTGCCCCGCGCTCGGCGACCGCGGTCTCGCCCTTGATGGGATCGTGGATCCAGGCGCCGACCAGCTCGCCGCCATGGGCGAGCGCGACCATGCTGACGAAGGCTTCCTTGCCGTCGGCGAAGTTGCGCGTCCCGTCGAGCGGGTCGATGATCCAGACCGGATCCTCGCCGTCGAGACGGTCGATCACCCGCTCGTCGGCCGCCGCGGCCTCCTCCCCGACGACGACCGAGCCCGGCAGCATGTCGGAAAGGCCCTCCGTCAGCCGGGCCTCGCAGATCTCGTCGACGATCGTCACCACGTCGCCGGGTCCCTTCTCTCGAACGTCGCCGTGCTCGAGGGCGCGGAAGCGCGGGACCATCTCTTCCGCCGCCACCTCGGCGACCAGGGCGGCGACGCGATCGATTTCCGGGTAGTGCATGGGACTCCGGCGGGGTTCGGGCGCCGCCGCGCGAGGCTCGCGAGGAGCGCTCGCGCGGCGGCCGGTCCGCCATGGGGTGCCCGGAACCCGCGCCGGGGTCAAGCCGGTTATGCCCGTGTTCCGGCCGGATCGCCGGTCAGTCGCTACCGGCGACCGCCCAGGAGAAGTCCGTCTTCGTCCCGCCGCCGAACAGCGAGGGGTCGTCGAACCGGATCGGGTCGTCGTAGTTCGCCGGGTAGTTGGCGTTCGGCCCGACCTGCGCCATGCCGTGGCAGGTCACGCAGTTGGAGTTCAGCCCGTCGGGAATGCCGGGCGAGGTCTCAAGGAACGGATTGAAGCAGACATTCATCTGGCCCTGCGCGTCGGTCTGGGAATAGGCCGTGCACATGGCGTAGGAGTTCCAAGGCGCGGCCAGGGCGTCGGGCTGGCCGGCGAGATCGCCCGGCGACTGGGCCTCGAATTCGCTCGTCCCCTGCCAGTAGAAGGTCTGCCAGGTCCAGGTATCCTGCTCCTTCGTGTTGACGTGCATCGCCACCAGTACGGCGTGGTCGCCCACCTCGGCCGTGATGCCGGACTCGCTCTGCTGGCTGTTGAAGGCGTCGACGCCGGCCTGGTCGAGCGGCACCGCGTACATCATCGACAGCGGCGCGTAGAGGTAGTCCTGAGTGAACCGGCAGTGGAAGCCCTGGTTGATCGCCGCCCCGTCGATCTGGGCCTGCGTGGCCGTGGCCATCGGCGTGCCGGCGGCCGCGGTCGGGTCGATCAGCACGCAGGTGTTCCAGGTCTCCGGCGTCGGGTTGTGCGACCGCGACGACGCGGCGGCGCCCTGCCAGTAGGGCACGGTCGTGGCCTGGTCCTGCTTGACCAGATAGAAGACCGGCTTGAGCTCGATTCCGGTTTCGGGGAAGTCACCGATGGCCCGAGCTCCCACCGACGTGCCCGCCGGCCAGGCGTCGTTGAAGGCCGTCAGCCCGGCCTGCGTGTCGATCGGCGTCGTCCCGCTGCCGTCGGGCAAGCGCTGATCGGTCCCGATGAAGGCCGCCGCCGTCGGATCGAACTTGTTGAACGACAGCGCCTGATCGGCGTCCTCGGCGGCATCCGCCGTGCCGGCCAGCGCGCGGCTGTGGGCGATCTGCACGGGCCGGTGGAAGGGGCGGAGAACCCGCGTTCCGCTCTCCCCCGCCGCCTTGGCGACTGCCGCGACCTCCTGGTTCGACGGGAACACCTCGGCCGTCGAGGCCCAGGTATCCCAGACCGGCAGATCCTGGCCTTGGTAAGTCTGGCCAGAGGACTGGCTCATCGCCGTCCAGATCATCCAGCCGTGGTTGCGGATTTCGGCGGTATCCCCGGCATCGACCCACTGCTCGATGACATAGCCGGGCGTGGGGAAATCGAACCCCGTCGGCATCGGCTGGGGAACGACCGCGCTGTCCTGGGCCATCGCCGTCCCGCCGCCCGCCGCGGCGAGAACCAGCGCCGAGGCGAGGGCGCCGCCCAGCGCGCGAACCGATCTGCGTGTCATGCGTCGGATCTCCATATTGATTTTGAATTGCGATAAGCCGACGAGTGACACGCTAGTAGATTCAATCATAAAGGGAAGACAAATTTCTCCCTAAAGTTTTCATGTATTCTCGATTTCTTAACGAAACATGCAATGGCCCGACCCGATGGCGCGAGAATGAGCGCATGAAAAAGGGGCCGGACCCCGAAGGATCCGGCCCCCATCTCCGCGAGAGCGTCGCGGACGGCGGGCTTACATCATGCCCATGCCGCCCATTCCGCCCATTCCGCCCATGCCGGCGTCGCCGCCGCCCTGGCTCTCCTTGGCCTCCGGGCGCTCGGCGACCATGGCCTCGGTGGTCACGAGCAGGCCGGCGACCGACGCCGCATCCTGCAGGGCCGCGCGGACCACCTTCACCGGATCGATGACACCGGCCTTGACCAGGTCCTCGTAGGTGTCGGTCGCCGCGTTGTAGCCCCAGTTCGGCTCGTTCTGGTCCTGCAGCTTGCCGACCACGATCGAGCCGTCAGTGCCGGCGTTGACCGCGATCTGACGGACCGGGCCGCTGAGCGCCTTGCGCACGATCTCGATGCCGACGCGCTGCTCGTCGTTGCCGGGCTTGAGACCCTCGAGCACCTTCGCGGCATAGAGCAGGGCCGTGCCGCCGCCGGGGATGATGCCCTCCTCGACCGCCGCGCGGGTGGCGTGCATGGCGTCGTCGACGCGGTCCTTCTTCTCCTTGACCTCGACCTCGGTCGCGCCGCCGACCCGGATCACCGCGACGCCGCCGGCCAGCTTCGCCAGCCGCTCCTGCAGCTTCTCGCGATCGTAGTCGGAGGTCGTCTCCTCGACCTGCGCCTTGATCTGGTTGCAGCGCGCCTCGATGTCCTCCTTGTCGCCGGCGCCGTCGACGATGGTCGTCTCGTCCTTCGAGATGTCGACCTTCTTCGCGGTGCCGAGCATGTCCAGGGTGACATTCTCGAGCTTGATGCCGAGATCCTCGGAGATCATCTGGCCGCCGGTCAGGATCGCCATGTCCTCGAGCATCGCCTTGCGGCGGTCGCCGAAGCCCGGCGCCTTGACGGCCGCGACCTTGAGGCCGCCGCGCAGCTTGTTGACCACCAGGGTGGCCAGCGCCTCGCCCTCGACGTCCTCGGCGATGATCAGAAGCGGCCGGTTCGACTGGACGACCGACTCCAGCACGGGAAGAAGCGCCTGCAGGTTCGACAGCTTCTTCTCATGGTACAGGATGTACGGGTTCTCCAGCTCGCAGACCATCTTCTCGGCGTTGGTCACGAAGTACGGCGAGAGATAGCCGCGGTCGAACTGCATGCCCTCGACGACCTCGAGCTCGGTCTCGAGCGACTTGGCCTCCTCGACCGTGAT
>JAVJUS010000043.1:0-50174 GCA_040220455.1 Azospirillaceae bacterium | reverse complement strand
TTGCGGCCCGTCTCGCCCGACTCCATTCGAGCCACCACCGCAAGCTTCTCCGACACCGATCTGTGCCGTCCCATCCATCGCCTCCCCTGATGTGACGACTGTGTCCTTTTACCACTGTCTCAAATCAGGGGTGCAGACCAGACCGCCCTTGGCGTCGGTGTCCTCTTCCGTCGTCGAGGCGAGGCGGGTGATCGAGACCTCCAGCGGCAGGATCGGGTCGACCGACCGGGCGAAGGCTAGCTGCACGGGCCCGCGCACCTGCCCGCAATTGACGCCCGTTGTCATCACCGCGCCGAAGGCCCGGATGTCCCAGAAATTGCCGCACATCCATGCGGTCAGTTCGCGGGCCTTGGCCTGATCCTTGGGCAGCTTCTTGCGCGCCTCCTTGCCGGTCTCCCCGGGCAGGACGGCGTCCCAGGCGCGGGCGTGCTCGACGTTCAGCGTCGCGCCATCACGCATGTAGATCTCGTGACCCGGCTTGTCGGGGCGGGCCAGGGGGACGTAGTTGCGGATCTTGCGCTTGAGCGCCACGTCGGAGACGAGGCCCTGGTTGGTCTCCGGGTCCAGGCGGGGCAGGTTGCCGGCGTCCGGGTCCCCGTTCGGGTTGCCGTTGGCGACATCGAAATACAGGACGAATTCGTGGCGGCGGTCCAGGGCGGCGGTCTCAGGCATCGGCCCGGTCTCCCTCGGGGGCTTCGGCGGCGTCGGCTTCGGTCTCGGCGGCGTCGATCTCTGCCTTGCGCTTGCGATCGGCGAACTGCGCGGCGCGCTGGTGGTAGTAGCCCAGCGCGAACCGGCCCTGGGCCTCCAGCTTCAGCGAGCGGGGCAGGGACGGGGGCAGGTGTGTGGTGATCTGCTCGATCTCGCGCTCCAGCCAGCTGTCCTTGCCCGACTTGCGCAGCTTGCCCAGATGCGCCTGGACGCCGCGCAGCAGCAGCGGGAAGACGCCGGCCGGAGTGGCCGAGGCGGCGCCGAAATAGCGATCGCGGATGGTCGCGTTGACGCGGCCCAAAGCCATGCGCTGGCCCGTCTCCAGGGCCGCGAACAGGCGGCCGAGCTGGTAGGCGGGATCGGAATTGTCCCTGTCGAGGCTCACCGGTAAGCCCTCCCTGCGTGGATCGAATTCGGCCCGCCGGTCGGGCGGCAGGCGCAGCCGCGCCTCGCGCGCCAGCACCGCGCGGCAGGCCGCGGCATGCCAGCCCTCGCCCGGATCGTCGCCGGCGCGCAGGCGCATGATCGTTGCGGCGAGCAGCGCGCGGGGGTAGCGCGTGCCGGCCAGGATGGCGCGCAGCACTTCGCCGCCGAGCAGCGGCGGCACGTTGTCCGCCTTGGCCTGCAGCGCGGCGGTCCGGCGCAGCAGGTAGCCGACGCTCGGCGGGCGCTGCCAGGGCCGCGGCGCGATGTCCAGGTCGCCATGGTGTTCCGCGAGACGGGCCGCGAAGGCGTCGATCGTGTCGACCAGCCAGAAGCGCACGGACAGCCGCGCGGCATTGGGGGCGAGGCCGAGCACGTGGAAGCGCGTGCCCGACTCCACGCCGAGCGCGAGCGCGTCGACCGGGCGGCCGTGCCGCAGCGATCCGAGGGCGTCGTTCAGCTTCGCGGCTTCGGCCTCGTCGGTCGGCGGTGGAGGGGCGAGCAGCGCGCCGAACAGGTCCTCGGCCGCCGCCGCGCCGGCCTCGGCGCCTGCGCCGGAGGCCTCGGCCCAGAAGACGACGGTCGTGTCGCCGACGGCGAGGCGATGGCGCGGGTCCGCCCGGTCCAGCAGGCGGTTGAGCGCGGCGCCGTACTTGAACGCCGCCTCGGCCGAGGTCGGCGCGTTGTCGCCCTGTTCCTTGCCATGGGATTCCGAAGCCGCAATGTTGAACGAGACGAGGGAGGCGCCGGACGACTGGGCGCCGTCGACACCCCGAATGCTGGGATGAAGCCGCTGCACCGCGGCGCGCCGGCCGGTGACGAGACAAAGGTTGTCGGCGCCGGCCACCGGCTCCGCGCGCGCGACCAGGGCCTTGGCCGCCTCGCGCTCGTGAATCAGCCCGGCATCGCCGTCGAGCCGGAAGACGAGGTTGGCGTCGAGCATTTCCTCGACAAAGGGCGGCGCGTCGAACCGCTCGGGCGTCCAGGTCATCAGGAACCGTTGCAGCGCGACGAGGCCGGGATCGTCGCTCTCGGCCAGGAGATCGAGGTGCCGCTGACGGAAGGCGTCGCGCTCGGCCAGCACGCGCTTGCACTCGCCGGCGGTGCGGCCGAGCATGTAGGAGGACTTGTCCCAGAGGAGATTGGGGGCGATTCCGGAGGAACGCTTCACCGCGGCCGGCACGATCATCGGCCGCGGGTGGGGCTTGCCCTTCTTGTCGCGCTCCCGCAGGTCGCGCACGTCGATCGGCTTGCCGTCGCCGTCGAGCATGATCGCGAAGGAGATCTTCTCGCGCGAATAGCCCAGGGGCTCGATCGCCGGCTCCCCGGTGAGCGGGTCGGGGTCCCGGGCGGCGAGCCGGTCGTAGTAGCCGACCAGCGCCTGCAGGATCGTCATCGCGCCAGGCCCTCCTCGCGCGCACGGCGAAGGTCGATCACACCGCCCTCCAGGCGTGCGCGGAAGAAGATCGAGGTGGCGTCATTGTCGAAGTCCAGGTCGTAGAGCATCCAGCCCAGGTCGCGGTTGCGCTGGACCTCGGGCAGGGTGCTCGGCGGCAGGCCCTCGCCCGGCGCGATCAGGGCGAAGTCGGCGGGAAACTCCCGCGTGCCCAGGCAGGGGCGGTGGAAGCACTGACCGCGCTCGGCCCGTCGGTTGAACATGCTCAGATGCTTGGCCTCGGTGTCGTCCGGCTTGGCTTTGTCGGTAAGCTCGAACCGGGCCTCGATCACGTAGTCGACATCGACCAGCAGGGTCGTGGCGCGCTGCTGGCGCACCTGCTCGACCTCGAGGCCCAGGCCGCGCGTGTCGCGTCGCTCCATCGCCGACGCCGCCGATCTGGCGCTCGTCTTTTCGCTGACCTCGTTGCGGCGGAAGGACTGGAAGCGGATGGGCGCCAGGACATGGATGCGGTCGACGACCCAGCGGATCGCCGGCTTCCAGTGAATGGCCTCCAGGATGCCCCGCGCCGCCGACGGCGTGATGACGTCGTAGGAGACGCGCTCCACCTTCATTTCCGGACGTGTGAAGCACGCCCGCTCACCCCAGATGTGCAGCCGAACGCCATACAAGATCTCGACTCCCGCTAAGATCAAGTGCACCAATCAGATAGAGCCGATTAGTGGAATGTCATTTAAAGCATCGCGTCAATATCACGCTAACGGCGAAGGTATCAGCAGGACAAGGCGTTCACGCTATAATGTTCGCTTCGGCAGGGCGCGTGTCGTCCGCGCCGGGGTTCACGCCCGACCGAGGATCGTAGAGATCGGAGGCGGCGAGCATCAGGACGCCGTCGCACCAGTCCTCGCGCACGGGCACCAGGCGGCCTTCCGCGAGCCAGCGCGCGTGGAGCCAGTGGGGAAGCTGCACCAGGTATTGCTGCATGCGCCGCATCTGCCCGGCCCGGGGCCGATCGGCGGCAGCGATGTCGTCGAGCAGGTCGGCGACGGCGGTGTCCGACTCGTCCGCGCGCCAGGGCACGAGCACCGGCTCGCCGGCCTCGTCGATCAGCCGGAAGGCCGCGGCGATGGAGGCAAACGGGAACCGGCCGCTGTCGGCGCGCTCCGACAGCGCCGCGAGGATGCCCCGTTTGCCGTCGACCTCCACCGCGTCGAGGGACTCGGGCCCTTTCTGCCAGACCAGCTCCTCGAAGTAGTGGCGCACGGCGTCGAGGGAGAGGGGGTCGCCGTGGCGGCGCAGCGCGTCGCGGGCGGCCTGCCAGCGCACGGCGATCTCGTGCGGCGGCCGGGCGCTCGCCGGCTCGAAGACGACCAGGCGGCCGAGCCGACCGTCGAGGCGTCCCTCCCGGTTGCAGCGCCCAGCGGCCTGGGCGATCGAGTCGATCCCGGCCGCCGCGCGCCAGACCTCCGGGAAGTCGACATCGACCCCGGCCTCGACGAGCGACGTGGCGACGAGGCGCACCGGCTCGCCCGCCGCCAGCGCGCGCCGGACGCCGGCGAGCACCTGGCGCCGGTGGGCGGCGCACATCAGGGTGGAGAGATGGGCCGCGCCGGGCAGGTCGGCGATCCGGTCGAACAGCGCCCGGGCATGGGCGCGGCTGTTGACGATGCACAGCACCCGCTCGCGATCGGCGAGGCGCGCGGTGAGCGCGTCGTCGTCGATCGGATCGGGCAAGACCTCGGTCTCGACCCGCCGCAGCGCGCCGTAGAGCCGCGGCGGATCAGGCGCCAGTTCGCGCTCGGGCGGAATGTCGAGGCCGCCCCGGAACCCGTCCTGCATGCGGATCGCCGGCTGAGTCGCGGTGCACAGGACGACGCTGGCGCGGTAGTTGCGGCAGAGCTCGTCGATCGCGGCGAGCGCCGGGCGCATCAGGGGAAGAGGCAGCGTCTGCGCCTCGTCCAGCACGATGACGCTGCCCGCGATGGTGTGTAGCTTTCGGCAGCGCGACGGCCGGTCGGCGAACAGGCTCTCGAAGAACTGGACGGCGGTGGTGACGACGATCGGGGCGTCCCAGTTCTCCGCCGCCCGGCGCAGCTTGCGCAGGCCGGCGCGCCCTTCCTCGTCGGTCCGGGCCGCCTCCGCGCCTTCCCAATCGAACGCCGCGTGGTGCTCTAGGACCGTGTCCTCGTCCCCGAGGGCGTCGCGGAAGACCGCGGCCGTCTGCTCGATGATCGAGGTGTAGGGGATGACCTGGATGACGCGCCGCGCGCCGTGGCGCCGCGCGTGCTCGAGAGCGAAGGAGAGCGAGGCGAGCGTCTTGCCCCCGCCCGTCGGCACGGTCAGGGTGAACAGCCCCGGCGTCTCGCCGGCGCGGCTCACGGCCGACTCCAGCACCTCCGCACGCAGCCGGTTGACGGGGCTCGGGCTGGCGGCGCGGGCGACACCGTCCATGTGCCGGCGGAGCCGCTCGGCGAGGTCGTCGATCCCCGCGGGGATCGCACGATCGACGGTCTCGCTGCGGGCCTGGGCGTAGAACCGCTCGGTCTCCAGGAAATCGGCGTCGACGAGGGCCGAGAAGACCATTCGCGCCAGGAAGGCCTCGCAGAAGCCCGGCGGCCCGGCCTTGAACCGCGTCGTGGGCGCCAGCGCCTGCGGCGGTGGAAGCTCGGCGATCAGGGAGCGCCAATCGTCGGGGACGAGGTCCGCGGCCGCCTCCAGCCGCCGGTCGAGATCGACCCCGTCTGCGAGCCCGGCATGATGGGCTGCGACGACGCTGGCGACGAGCCGTCCGATCCCTGCCGGATAGGTCCGCTGGCCCAAGACGGCGCCCGCCGAGGAATGATCGCCACCCTTGGGCCGCTCACCCCGGATGTAGGCCTGAAAGTCCGGCGACAGTTTGCCCAGGTCGTGGAGCAGTCCGGCCACCTCGGCGACGCGGCCCCATCCGAACGCGGCCCCGAACGCCGCGGCGCGGGATGCGACTGCCTGGAGATGCGCGTCGAGCGGCTCCCATCGATGCTCGGGTTGACCGTCAAGGGAATGCGCGAAGGGAATGTCGGACATGAACACGCTCCCAACACCAAGGGGGGCACGTATCAACTTCAGGCAGTTAGCGCCGTCGGAAGGGAAGGCTTTTCTTTTGCATTCCCAAGCCTGATTGCCACAGGACGCCATCGCGACGGCTTCTCAGTCCTAGCCAATCAACGAATCGACCACCGACAGGAATGTTGGATATTTTGTGGGGTCTGATGGGGTAAGTCAGAATGAAATGAAGTAGATCAATATTTTAACTAAAGACATGGCGGAGAGGGTGGGATTCGAACCCACGGTAGGCTTGCACCTACAACGGTTTTCGAGACCGCCCCGTTCGACCGCTCCGGCACCTCTCCGCCGGGGGAAGCCGCCGCCGCGAACGGTCGGTCGGCCGCTTCCGTGTCGCCGCCCCGGACGCGCCGGGCCGAGCGAGCGGGCGGGACACTACTCGAAGGGCGGCGCCGGCCGCAAGCGTCCGAGTGAGCGTCGCCATGGGCGCCGAAACCAACTCTTGCCGTGTCCGGGGCTCGCCGCCGGTCGAGCCCGAGCGGCGCCGGATCCTGTGTCCGCCGCGCGTCGGCATGTCGCCTCGTGGCCCGGCCGGGTCAAGGGGCGGGTCAGGCGGACGGCCGAACAGGGCCGAGACCCGATTGACAGGGCGTCGCGCGTGGCTATAGTGCGCGCTTCGCGAGCGGCGGCCGTCCGGATCGGGGTGGCGGGCGCTCGCTTTTCCGTCCGGGCCCCGGCCCCGGGCGCCCCCTGCCCGCCGCCGCGCCATCGAAGGTCGCGCCAGGGCGGGGCGGGCGACCGGCCGGTGCGCCGGCGGATCGATCGGGTCATGAACACCGGCGCGGCGCGCCCCGGATGGCGGGGCAGGCGGGCGCCCTCGACAAGAGCAAGGCCAGCACCATGTTCGCAGTCATCCGCACCGGCGGCAAACAGTACCGGGTCGCCGAGAACGACGTGATCGAGGTCGAGAAGCTCGACGCGGAGGCGGGGTCGACCGTGACCCTGGACCAGGTGCTGATGGTCGGCGAGGGCGAGTCGGTCACTGTCGGCGCGCCGACCGTCGCCGGCGCCAGCGTCGCGGCCGAGGTCGTCGAGCAGGGCCGCGGCGACAAGGTGCTGATCTTCAAGAAGCGCCGCCGCAAGAACTACCGGCGTTTCGGCGGCCACCGCCAGTACCTGACGACGCTCAAGATCACGGGCATTTCCGCAGGCGCCTGAGGGCGCGGCGGCTTCGAGGGATCCGCGGGCGCCGGCCGCCCGCTCACGCGACGCCGGACGGGGCCGGTCACCGACCCGCCGGCACGGCAGTATCAGGAGGCTGACCAGCCATGGCACACAAGAAGGCGGGCGGCTCGTCGCGCAATGGGCGCGACACGATCGGCAAGCGCCTGGGCGTCAAGAAGTTCGGCGGCGAGGCTGTCGTTCCGGGCAACATCATCATCCGCCAGCGGGGCACCAAGTGGCACCCGGGCCGCAATGTCGGCCTCGGCCGCGACCACACGATCTTCGCCAAGATCGAGGGCGCCGTGACCTACCGCAAGCGGGCGGGCAAGACCTTCGTGTCGGTCGAGCCCACGACGCCGGCCATCCCGGCCGAGGCCGCCGAGTAGGCCGCCGCCCGACAGCATCGGCGTCCCGCGCGCGGGGCGTCTCGACGGGGGGACGGCAGGCCGTTCCCCCGTTTTTCGTTTCCACCGCGACACCGGCGCTTGCCCGTTCCCCCGGGCGCCGGTCGAGCGGGCAAGGCTCCGCCGCCATGAAGTTCCTCGACGAGGCCAAGGTCTATCTGCGCTCCGGCGACGGCGGCAACGGCTGCGTCGCCTTCCGGCGCGAGAAGTACATCGAGTTCGGCGGCCCCAACGGCGGCGACGGCGGGCGCGGCGGAGACGTCTGGGTCGAGGCGGTCGACGGCCTCAACACCCTGATCGACTTCCGCTACAAGCAGCACTTCAAGGCCGAGCGCGGCCACCACGGCATGGGCAGCCAGCGCACCGGGGCGCGCGGCGCCGACGTTGTGCTGCGCGTGCCGGTCGGGACCCAAGTGCTCGATGAGGACAGGGCGACCGTCATCGCCGACCTGACCCGCGTCGGCCAGCGCGAGCGGCTGCTTGTCGGCGGCGACGGCGGCTTCGGCAACCTGCACTTCAAGTCCTCGACCAACCGCGCACCGCGCCGCGCCGATCCGGGCTGGCCGGGCCAGGAGGCCTGGGTCTGGCTGCGCCTCAAGCTGATCGCCGATGTCGGTCTGGTGGGCCTGCCCAACGCCGGCAAGTCGACCTTCCTCGCCGCCGTCAGCCGCGCCCGGCCGAAGGTCGCCGACTACCCGTTCACCACGCTCGTGCCCCATCTGGGCGTCTTGCGCCGCGGCGACAGCGAGATCGTCGTCGCCGACATCCCCGGCCTGATCGAGGGCGCGTCGGAGGGCGCCGGGCTGGGCGACCGCTTCCTCGGCCATGTCGAGCGCACGGCCGTCCTGCTCCACCTGGTCGACGGCACCCGCGACGACCCGGCCGAGGCCTGGCGCACCGTGCGCGCGGAGATCGAGTCCTACGGCCACGGCCTGGCGGACAAGCCGGAGATCGTCGCCCTCAACAAGGCCGACGCGCTGGGCCCCGAGTTGGCCGAGCACCAGGCCGGGCTGCTGGAGGCGGCGTGCGGCCGGCCCGTGCACCGCATCTCCGGCGTCTCCGGCGACGGCGTCGACGGGCTGGTCGGCGCGCTGCTCCTGGCGGTCGAGACCGCGCGCGAGGCGGAGTTGGAGGCCGATCACGCGCCCGGCGGCGCGGCGGCGCCCGAGCGCCGCCGCCCCCGGCCCGCGGGTGAGGGTGGATGACCGCCGGCGGCGATCGCGCCACGGCGCCCGACGGGCCGGCCGAGGCGGGCGCGATCCCGGGCCTGGCCGAGGCGCGCCGGCTCGTCGTCAAGATCGGCTCGGCCCTGCTGGTCGACGAGGCGACGGGCCGGATCCGCCACCCCTGGCTGGCGGCGCTGGCCGACGACGTGGCGGCCTGCCATGCCCGGGGCCAGCAGGTGGTGCTCGTCTCCTCCGGCGCGATTGCGGCCGGGCGCGAGCATCTGGGCCTGGTCGGCCGGGCCCTGCGGCTGGAGGAAAAGCAGGCCGCGGCGGCGACCGGCCAGATCCGCCTCGCCCACGCCTATCAAGAGAGCCTGGCCCGCCACGGCATCACGGTCGCCCAGATCCTGCTGAGCCTGGGCGACACCGAATCGCGGCGCCGGCACCTCAACGCCCGGGCGACGGTGGACACGCTGCTGGGCCTGGGCGCCGTGCCGGTGATCAACGAGAACGACACGGTGGCGACCAACGAGATCCGCTTCGGCGACAACGACCGGCTGGCCGCCCGGGTCGCGCAGATGATCAGCGCCGACACGCTGGTCCTGCTCTCGGACATCGACGGGCTCTACACCACCGATCCGCGCCGCGACCCGGCGGCCCGGCCGATCCCGCTGGTCACGGAGATGACGCCGGAGATCGAGGCGATGGCCGGGGAGGCGCCGCCCGGCTACTCCTCCGGCGGCATGGTCACCAAGCTGGCCGCCGCGCGGATCTGCCTGGACAGCGGCTGCCGCATGGCGATCGCGTCCGGTCGCGAGCTGCACCCGCTGGCGGCGCTGGAGGCCGGGGCGCGCTGCACCTGGTTCCGTCCGGCGGCCGAGCCGCTGGGCGCGCGCAAGCGCTGGATCGCGGGCTCGCTGGCGCCGGTCGGCGCGCTGGTCATCGACGACGGCGCCGTGGCGGCGCTGGAGCGGGGCAAGAGCCTGCTGCCCGCCGGCGTGGTCGCGGTCGAGGGCGGCTTCCGGCGCGGCGATCCGGTGGCGGTCAAGGCGCGCGACGGCCGGGTCGTGGCCAAGGGGCTGAGCGCCTATTCGGCCGAGGACGCCCGGCGCATCGCCGGCCATCGCAGCGACGACATCGAATCCGTGCTCGGCTGGCGCGGCCGGCCGGCCATGATCCATCGCGACGACATGGTCGCCGCCGATCGGCGGGGACAGCAAAATTGATGATCGCGGCCGGCGTGTGCGCTATCGTCGCCGGCCGGAAACAAGGAGATGTCCCGGTCCGCCGGCCGCGCCGCCGCGACCGGGTCCGGGACCGAGACGGGAGCGCCCGGCCATGAGCCTCGCCCACGACCTGCACCCCGCCCCCGGCGACGACGGGTCGGCGGCTGTCGACATCGACGCCCTGATGGCGCGCATCGGCGCCGCCGCGCGGGCCGCGTCGGCGGTCCTGGCGACGACGCCGGCGGAGACGAAGAACGCGGGCCTGCGCGCCGCCGCGGCGGCCTTGCGCGCGGATACGTCGGCGATCCTGGCGGCCAACAAGCGCGATGTCGCCGCCGCCGGCGCGCGCGGCCAGACCATGGCCTTCGTCGAGCGCCTGACCCTGAGCGAGGGGCGGATCGAGGCGATGGCCGCGGGGCTGGAGGCGATCGCGGAGTTGTCCGATCCGGTCGGCACCGTGCTCGCCGAATGGGAGCGGCCGAACGGGCTGAAGATCGCGCGGGTGCGCGTGCCGCTGGGCGTCATCGGCATCATCTACGAAAGCCGGCCCAACGTGACGGCGGACGCCGCGGGGCTGTGCCTGAAGGCGGGCAACGCCGCGATCCTGCGCGGCGGCTCGGAAAGCTTCGAGAGCGCGACGGCGATCGCCGCCGCCATCACGCGCGGTTTCGTCGAGGCCGGGCTGCCCGAGGCGGCGATGCAGCTCGTCCCGACCACCGACCGGGAGGCGGTCGGCCGCATGCTGCGCATGGCCGACACGATCGACGTGATCGTCCCGCGCGGCGGCAAGTCGCTCGTCGCCCGCGTCCAGGAGGAGAGCCGGGTCCCCGTGCTCGCCCATCTGGAAGGGCTGTGCCATGTCTACATCCACGCCGCCGCCGATCCGGCCGTCGCCCGGGCGGTGACGGTCAACGCCAAGATGCGCCGTCCCGGCATCTGCGGCGCAGCGGAGACCCTGCTGGTCGACCGCGCGGTCGCGCCGACCGTGCTGCCCGGCATCCTCGAGGACCTGGCCGCGGCCGGCTGCGAGCTGCGCGGCGACGAGGCGACGCAGGCGCTCGACTCCCGGGTCCGGCCGGCGAGCGAGGACGACTGGCGCACCGAGTATCTCGACGCCATCCTGTCGATCCGCCAGGTCGACGGCCCGGACGAGGCGATCGATCACATCGCGCGCTACAGCTCGCACCATACAGAGAGCATCCTGACCGAGGACGCGGCCGTGGCCGATCGCTTCACCCGCGAGGTCGACAGCGCCATCGTCATGCACAACGCCTCGACCCAGTTCGCCGATGGCGGGGAGTTCGGCATGGGCGCGGAGATCGGCATCGCCACCGGCAAGCTGCACGCCCGCGGCCCGGTCGGCGCCGACCAGCTCACGTCGTTCAAGTACGTCGTGCGCGGCACTGGTCAGTGCCGGCCGTGAGGCGCCGCGCGTCGTCCCCGGTCCGGGAGCCCGCGTGACCCCCCAGGCGGAACCCGTCCCGATCACCCCTTATTCCGGCACGCTGTGGGCCGGGACGCGTGTCGGGATCCTGGGCGGGTCGTTCAACCCCGCCCATGACGGGCATCTCTACATCAGCCGGCTCGCGCTGGCGGCCCTCGCGCTCGATTGGGTCTGGTGGCTGGTCTCGCCCCAGAACCCGCTCAAGCAGGGCACCGAGATGGCGCCGCTCGCCGTCCGGCTGGAGCGCGCGGCGGCCGTGGCCGACCACCCGCGCATCGTGCCCACGGGCCTGGAGACGGCGCTGGGCACGCGCTACACCGCCGACACCCTGGCCGCCCTGGTCGAGCGTTTCCCGCGCACGCGCTTCATCTGGCTGATGGGCGCCGACAATCTGCGCCAGCTGCCGCGGTGGGACCGTTGGACGCGAATCTTTCACACCGTTCCCATTGCGGTCTTCGATCGGCCTCCATATTCTTCAAGAGTGCTCGGCGGCTTGGCCGCCCGGCGCTTCGCCGACCGGCGACTGACCGGCCCCAGGGCCGGCAAGACGCTGGCCGAGGCGACGCCCCCGGCCTGGGTGTATCTCCACAACAGGCCGCATCCGGCGTCGGCCACGGAATGGCGGCGGCGCCATGGCGGTCCGCCCGGGCGTCGAGCGGCAGGCGTGTAACGCGGCCGCGACGCTCGATCGGCCGGGCATCCGACGGCCCGACGACGCCCGGATGCCGGGTGGGCCGCCGGCCAAGTCCGGATTGAAGAGGTGAAGGCCATAAGACCGAAATCGCAGTCCGTCCCCGGTGGGGAGACGGCGTATCCGGGACGCACCACGGGTCCGTCCCGGTCGGCTGTCGACATCGTCCTGGCCCAGCTCTACGACGACAAGGCCGAGGACGTGGTGACCATCGACCTTGCCGGCAAGGCCGTGTTCGCCGACATGATGATCGTCGCCTCCGGGCGCTCCGCCCGGCAGGTCGCGGCCATGGCGGACCATCTGGCCGAGCGGCTGAAGCAGGCGGATATCGGCCCCGTCCGCGTCGAGGGCAAGGCGACGGCGGACTGGGTGCTGATCGACGCGGTCGACGTTGTCGTCCACCTGTTCCGGCCGGAAGTCCGGGCCTTCTACCAGATCGAGAAGATGTGGGGCGCCGAGGCACCGGGCCAGTCGGAGGGCAGTGCTCTTCGGCCATCGGGCGTGCGCACGGCCGCCGGGTCGACCGAGGTCGGCGGACGAGGCGCTTCGCGCGGCCTGAGCGCCTGATCCCGCTCCGGCGACTGCCCGGTCGCGCGGATCACCGCCCGGTCCGGACAACGCCATGCGGCTGACGGTGATCGCGGTCGGCAAGCTCAGGGGCGGCCCGATCGCCGATCTGGTGGCCGACTACGCCCGTCGCTCGCCCTGGCCGCTCTCGGTGCGCGAGGTCGAGGCCCGGCGCCCGGGCGTGGACCGGCGCGAGGCGGAGGCCGACCTGCTGCTCGCCGCCGTTCCCGAGGGCGCGACCGTGGTCGCGCTGGACGAGCGCGGCGCCGCGCTCGACAGCGCCGCCTTCGCCGCGCGGCTGGGCGACTGGCGCGAGCAGGGGGTGCGCGAGGTCGCCTTCCTGATCGGCGGCGCCGACGGGCTGGCCGAGCGGGCGCGCCGGCGCGCCGACGTGGCGCTCGCCTTCGGCCCCGCCACCTGGCCGCACCTGCTGGTCCGCGCCATGCTGGCCGAACAGCTCTACCGCGCCCAGACGATCCTGTCCGGCCACCCCTATCATCGTGGGGGCTGAGGCGGGAGCGCGGCGCGCCCCTGATCCTCTCGTTCAGGGGGCGGGCGGATTGCCTGTGACTCGTGATGAGAGTATCAGGGGCGCGCCGGCCCCTTCTTTCGCCGACTCCCTTGCCGACCCCCGACCCTCCGGGAGAGCCGCCGATGACCGCGACGCTGATCCTGCTCCGCCACGGCCAGAGCGACTGGAACCTCGAGAACCTGTTCACCGGCTGGGTCGATGTCGACCTGTCGGAGACCGGCATGGAGGAGGCGCGGCGCGCTGGCGCGCTCCTCGCCGAGGAGGGCTACGCCATCGACGTCGCCTTCACGTCGGTGCTCAAGCGCGCCATCCGCACGCTCTGGATCGCGCTCGACGGCTGCGACCAGATGTGGATCCCGGTGCACCGGCACTGGCGCCTGAACGAGCGGCACTACGGCGCGCTCCAGGGCCTCGACAAGGCGGCGACGGCCAAGAAGTACGGCGACGACCAGGTGCATGTCTGGCGGCGCAGCTACGCCACGCCGCCGCCGCCGATGGATCGCGACGATCCGGGCCACCCGTCTCGCGACCGGCGCTATGCCGGCATCGACCCTCGGCTGCTGCCCGACGTGGAATCTCTGGCGACGACGCTGGAGCGGGTGCTGCCCTACTGGCAGGACGCCATCGTGCCGGAACTGCGCGACGGCCGCACGGTCCTGGTCGCGGCGCACGGCAACAGCCTGCGTGCCCTGGTCAAGCATCTCGACGGGATCTCGGAGGAGGACATCACCTCCCTCAACATCCCGACCGGCATCCCGCTGGTCTACGAGCTCGACGAGGAGCTCGGCGTGGTGTCAAGCCGCTATCTGGGCGATCCGGAGGCCGCCGAGGCCGCCGCGGCGGCGGTCGCCGCCCAGGCCAAGGCGCCGGCCTGATCCCGGTGCCGGTCCTCGTTCTCGCGCTCACGCTCCTCCTGGTCGCCTCGGGCGCGCCGGCGCGGGCGCAGGACGCGGGCACGGAGACGCCGGTTCCGCTCGATCGTCTGGAGTCGGTCGAAAGCGAGCTCGAGGCGGGACGCGAGCGCTCCGCCGAGCTGGAGGCCCGCGCCGAGGCGGTGGCCGAGGAGCTGGCGGTCCTGCGCGAGGAGCTGGTCGGGGCCGCCGAGCGAGCGCTCGACTCCCAGGACAGGGTGGCGGCGCTGGAGGCGGAGATCGACGAGCTGGCGGCCCGCGAGACGGAGCGGGCGGAGGATCTGGCCGCCCGCCGCGCGCGGCTGGGCCGGCTCGTCGGCGGCCTGCAGCGTCTGGCGCTCGTCCCTGGGGAGGCGCTGATGGTCCGCGCCGCCGATCCGACGGAGATGCTGCGCGGCGGCCTGCTGCTGGGCGCCGCCGTGCCCCGGCTGGAGAGCGAGGCGCAGGCCCTGCGCGCGGCGCTGACCGGGCTGGCGGAGACCCGCCGCGCGCTGACCGCGCGGCGTGCCGCCCTGGTCGACGCCGTCGCCCGGCTCGACGCCCGGCGCGGCGAGCTCGACCGGCTGATCGCGCGGCGGGAGGCGCTCCTCGAGGACACGCGGGCGCGCTCCGACGCCATGGCGGACCGGCTGGGCGATCTGAGCCGCGAGGCCGACGACCTGCGTGATCTGGTCGCGCGGCTGGAAGGCGACCTGCCGCCGCGCCCGGAGCGCTTCGGCCAGGCCACGACCCGCCCGATGACCGAGCCGGCCTTGCGCGACGGCGTCCTGATGCCGACGGCCGGCCCCGTCCGACAGGAGTTCGGCAGCCTCGACGCCAGCGGCGACCGGACGACCGGCCTGACCCTGGCGGCGGCGGCGGGCGCGCCGGTGGTCGCGCCGCTCGCCGGGACGGTACGCTTCGCCGGCCCGTTTCGCGGGTACGGGCGCGTCTTGATACTCGAACATCCCGGTGGATATCATTCGACACTCGCGGGGCTCGGGCGGGTCGACGTCCATGTGGGCGATCCCGTCCTCGCGGGCGAGCCGGTCGGCCGCATGCCCGAGGCGTCGGGCGCCGGTCCGGACACCGATCCGCCTGCCGATCCGGAGCCGGGCGACGCCGCCACGAAATCGCCGAGCTTGTACTTCGAATTCCGTCACGACGGACAGCCGATCAACCCGATCCAGGGGCTCGCGCAGGCCCAGAGAAGAGGGCGAGGATGAGGATGACGCGTCTTGCCGCCGCGGCGGCCCTGCTGGCGATCGCCGTGGTGGCGGCCCCGGCGAGCGCCCCGGCGCAGAACGACGACCGCAACGACACCTATCGCCAGCTCGACCTGTTCGGCGAGGTGTTCGAGCGCGTGCGCGCCGAATATGTCGAGGAGGTCAGCGACCAGGACCTCATCGAGGCGGCGATCAACGGCATGCTGACGTCGCTCGACCCGCATTCGAGCTATCTCGACGCCGAGACCTTCCAGGACATGCAGGTCCAGACCCGCGGCTCGTTCGGCGGGCTCGGCATCGAGGTGACCATGGAGAACGGGTTCGTACTCGTGGTCTCGCCGATCGACGACACGCCGGCCTACCGCGCGGGCCTCGAGGCGGGCGACTACATCACCCATCTCGACGGCGAGCCGGTGCTGGGGCTGACCCTCAACGAGGCGGTCGACCGGATGCGCGGCCCGCCGGGCAGCGACATCGAGCTGACGATACAGCGCGGCGAGGAAGAGCCGTTCGACGTGACGCTGGAGCGCGACGTCATCACGATCGAATCGGTGCGCTGGCGCGCGGAGGACAACGTCGGCTACCTCCGCATCACGAGCTTCACCGAGCAGACCCAGAGCGGTCTCGCCGACGCCATCGCGGCGCTGGAAGAGGAACTCGGCCCCGACCTGATCGGGTATGTGCTGGATCTGCGCAACAATCCGGGCGGCCTGCTCGACCAGGCGATCGCGGTCTCCGACACCTTCCTCGATGCCGGCGAGGTGGTCTCGACCCGCGGGCGCGATCCGGAGACGACCCAGCGCTACAACGCCGAGGACGGCGACCTCGCCGACGGCAAGCCGCTGGTCGTGCTGATCAACGGTGGCTCGGCCTCGGCCTCGGAGATCGTCGCCGGCGCGTTGCAGGACCATCGCCGCGGCGTGCTGCTGGGCACCCGGTCGTTCGGCAAGGGCTCGGTCCAGACGATCGTGCCGCTGCCGGGCCACGGGGCGATGCGGCTGACGACGGCGCGCTACTACACGCCTTCGGGGACCTCGATCCAGGCGGCCGGCATCGAGCCCGACATCGTCGTGCCGCCGGCCCGGATCGAGGAGCTCGAGGTCTCCGCCCGGCGCGAGGCTGATCTGCGCGGCGCGCTGAGCAACGGCAACGGGGAGCCCGTGCCGGTCTTGGCGCCGGCCAACGACGACGACGCGTCGGACGAGGGTGCGGACGGCGCGTCCGACGAGGGCGCTCCGGACGAGGGGGAGACCGAGGAGACGGCCGAGGAGGCCGCGGAGCGCGAGGCCGCGACGGACTACCAGCTCCTTCGCGCGCTGGATCTCCTGCGCGGCATCGCCCTGTTCGAGCGCCGGGCGGCCGAGTAGGCGGCCGCGCCCGGCACGCTTGAGCGTCCTGCGCCCGAACGGGCGCAGATGAGATGCTCTAGGTTGTTGAAGATAGGGCAATTCCCTCCGAACTGATGATTCCATCAGTTCGACAATTGCCCTAGCGGCCGAGGCGGGAGGAGGCCTTCTTGGCGGAGCCACGGGCGTCAGCCGAGGCCGTGTCGCGGCGACGAAGCGGTGGTCGTGCCGGCGGCGGCCGGGGGGGCGGGGCGCTGGGCCTTGCGGTCCTGGTGGTCGCGGCGGCGATCGGCGGCGTCGTCCTCTGGGCCGCGCTGCGCGCCGACGAGACGGTCGAGACCCTGCGCCGGGCGAGCGACGCCGCCGCGCTGACCCGGACCGTGCCGGTTCCCGAGGCGGCTGGGGCCGGCACCGCCGCTGGGGACTCGGCCGATGGCGGTGCCGGGACTCCCGTGCCCGACGGCCCGGAGACGGCCGCGTCGCCTCCGGCGACGGAACCGGCCCCGGATGTGGGGAGCACGGTGGTCCCCGAAGCGGTGGAGGCCGGCGACCCCCTGCCGGCGGTCGCCATTCCGGCCCTGCTGGAGCCCTCGCCCGACGGCCTGCTGCCGCGGGTCGGGGCGGATGGCCGCATGCCGCGCACGGCCTATGCCCATCCCTTCGACGCGACCGATCCGCGCCCGCGCGTGGCGGTGGTCGTGCTCGACATGGGCATGATGGCGTCGAGCACGCGCACCGTGATCGACCGCCTGCCGTCGGAAATCACGCTGGCGCTGGATCCGTATGCCGCGGACATCGACCGGTGGCTCGCCGACGCGCGCACGGCGGGCCACGAGGTGCTGCTGGAAGTGCCGATGGAGCCGGTGGGCTACCCGGCCGACGATCCGGGGCCGGAGACCCTTCTTTCCGCGCTCGACGCCGGAGCCAACCGGGATCGGCTGCATTGGGCCCTGGCGCGGACGACGGGCTATGTCGGCATCGTCAACGCCACCGGCGACCGATTCGCCACGCTGGAGGAGGGGCTGCGCCCGGTGCTGGCCGAGATCGGCGGTCGCGGGCTGATCTATGTCGAGGGCACCGATGCCGGCGCGCCGCTGGCCACGCGGCTGGCCAGCGCGCTGGGCGTGCCCCGGGCGGCGGTCGACCGGCGCATCGGCGACATGGCCTCGCGCGACATGGCGACCCTGCAACTCGAGGCCGTCGAGGCCCTGGCCCGCGAGCAGGGCGCCGCCGTGGCGATCGTCCGGCCGCTGCCCTCGGTGCTCGACCGGCTCGACGGCTGGGCCGACGGGCTGGCCGATCGCGGGCTGGTGCTGGCGCCGATCAGCGCGGTGGCCGATCTCCAGCCCGACCGGACCGGCCGATGAGCGACCGGCCGTCGGCGTCCCGACCTTCCTGGACGGACTTCCCGGCACCGCCCGATGACGGCGACGCGCGGCCTTACCGGCCCTGCGTCGGTATCTGCCTGATCGATCCGCGCGGCCGGATCTTCGTCGGCCGCCGGCGCGACACGCCGGAGGCGTGGCAGATGCCCCAGGGCGGCATCGATCCGGGCGAGGCGCCGGTCGACGCCGCGCTGCGCGAGTTGGTGGAAGAGACCGGCACCGACCGGGCCGAGGTGATCGACGAGCTGGACGGCTGGCTCGCCTACGACCTGCCGGTGGACCTGCGCGGCCGGGTGATGGGCGGCAAGTGGCGCGGCCAGGCGCAGAAATGGTTCGCGATGCGCTTCACCGGCCGGGATGCGGAAATCGACCTGGAGGCCCATCACGCCGAGTTCGACGCCTGGCGCTGGGCCGATGCGGAGTCGGTGCGCGCCGACATCGTCGCCTTCAAGCGCGCCATCTATGACCGGGTCCTCGACGCCTTCGCGCCCCATTTCGGCCCGCCCGGCCCGCCCGGCCCGCGCTGACGGGCCCGCCCGGCCTCTCCCGCGGTAGGTCGCCCACCGCGCAAGCGGTGCGCGACGGCGCTGGCCCGGCCGCGCGGCCTCTCCCGCCGGGCTCAGAACACCGTCAGGGCGGCCTCGATGCCGGCGGCGACCCGGGCCAGGGTGCCGTCGTGGCCCGTGCGGCCCATGACCATCAGCCCGACCGGCAGCCCGTCGACAGGACCACAGGGCAGCGAGGCCGCCGGCGTGTCGAGCAGGTTGCCCAGCGTCGTGTTGCGCAGCACCAGCAGATTGGTGCGGTGATAGGCGTCGTCGTCGGCCTCCAGCGCGGCGAGCGGCGGCGCCGTGATCGGGACGGTCGGCGCGATCACGGCGTCGAGATCCCGGGTCCGGTCGCGCCACGCCCCCATCACCCGCCGGCGCTCCGCCAACAGCGCGATGTAGTCCGCCGCCCGGGCGTCACGCCCGCGCTCGATCCGCGAGCGCACCCGCGGATCGTAGCGCGCGCCCGCGCGGTCGAGCAGCGCGGCGTGCCAGGCGAAGGCCTCGGCCGCGGCAAAGGAGACCGGGCTCTGGGCGGCGAGCGCCGCCTCGAACTCCGGCGCTGGCAGGTCGACGACCCGCGCCCCGGCGGCCGACAGGCGCGTGACCGTCTCCTCGAACACCCGGGCGACCCCGGGCTCGGCATCGTCGAGCACGACCCGGTCGGGCACGCCCAGCACCTGCCGGTCGACGGGCCGGGGCGTCAGCGGCGCGACCGGCCGTCCGGCCATGACCGAATGCAGCAGCCAGCAGCAGGCGAGACTCGGGGCGATCGGGCCGACGGTGTCGAGACTCGTCGACAGGGGCAGGGCGCCGTCGCGCGGCACGGCGGCCTGGCTCGGCTTGAACCCGGCGAGGCCGCACAGCGCGGCCGGAATGCGCACCGATCCGCCGGTGTCGCTGCCGATCGCCGCGGCCGCCATGCCGCGGCCGACCGCGACCGCCGCGCCGGAGGACGAGCCGCCCGGGATCCGCGACGGGTCGTGCGGGTTGCCGGGCGTGCCGTAATGCGGGTTGAGGCCCAGGCCGGAGAAGGCGAACTCGGTCATGTTGGTCCGCCCGACGATGACGGCCCCGGCGGCGGCGAGCCGGGCGATGGCCGGCGCGGTCGCGGTCGCCGAGGCGGCGTCGTCGAGCGCGACGGAGCCGGCGCGCGTCACCTCGCCGGCCACGTCGAACAGGTCCTTGATCGCGATCGGCAGCCCGGCGAGCGGCCCCGATGGCCCGCTGGCGACGCGCAGGGCGTCCGCCGCGCGTGCCTGGGCGCGCACCTGCTCCGGCTCCAGGCCGAGATAGATCCGTCCGGCCTCCGCCGGCCCGGCCGCCTCGACCGCGGCGAGCGCGGCCTCGGCCAGATCGAGGGCGGAGGCGCGGCCGGCCTCGAGCGCGGCCGTCAGGGCGCCGAGCGGGCGTTCGGCCAGGGGACGATCGAGCATGACGGGACCCTATCGCGACGCCGGCCCGCCTGCAATTTCCGCGCGAGGGGACGGCGACGCGGCCGTCCTCACACGTCGAGCAGGATGCGCTGCGGGTCCTCGATGCATTCCTTGACGCGGACCAGGAAGGTGACCGCCTCGCGCCCGTCGACGATGCGATGGTCGTAGCTCAGCGCCAGGTACATCATCGGCCGGATCTCGACCTGGCCGTTCACCGCCATCGGCCGCTCCTGGATCTTGTGCATGCCCAGGATGCCCGACTGGGGCGGGTTGAGGATCGGCGTCGACATCAGCGAGCCGTAGACCCCGCCATTGGTGATCGTGAAGGTGCCGCCGGTCAGCTCGCCCATGGTCAGCTTGCCGTCGCGCGCCTTGCGGCCGAGATCGCCGATCGTCTTCTCGATCTCCGCGAAGCCCAGCTTGTCGACGTCGCGCACCACCGGCACGACCAGGCCCTGCGAGGTGCCGACGGCGACGCCGATGTCGTAGTAGTTCTTGTAGACGATGTCCTCGCCCTCGACCTCGGCGTTGACGGCCGGCAGCTCCTGCAGCGCGGTCACGCAGGCCTTGGCGAAGAAGCTCATGAAGCCGAGCCGGACGCCGTGCTTCTTCTCGAAGCTCTCGCGGTAGCGGTTGCGCGTGGCGATCAGTTCGGTCAGGTCCACCTCGTTGAAGGTGGTGAGCATCGCCGCCGTGTCCTGCGCCTGCTTGAGCCGCGTCGCGATGGTGCGGCGCAGCTTGGTCATGCGCACGCGTTCCTCGAGGTCCTGGCGCGGCCGCTCCTTGGGCTCGGGGCGCTCGAACTTCGGCACCTCGATCGTCGCCCCGGTCTCCGCCGAAGCGGGGGCCGGCGCGGGCGCGGACGCCTTGGCGGGCGTCGCCTCGTCCTTGCGCTGCTCCAGATGGGTGAGCACGTCCTCCTTGGTGATCCGGCCGCCCTTGCCGGTGCCCTTGATCGCCGAGGCCTCCAGCCCGTGCTCCTCGATCAGCTTGCGCGCCGCCGGCAGGGCGATCGCGTCGCTCTCGCCCTCGGCGGCCGTCTCCTCCGCCTTGGCGGGGGAGGGCGCGGGGGCCGGCGCCTTCGCGGCCTCACCGTCGCCCTTCGCGGCCGGCGCCGGCGCGGCGGCCTCGCCGCCCTCGCCGATCAGGCCGAGGACGGCGCCGACCTCGACGCTGTCGCCCTCCTTGACCTTGATCTCCTGGAGCGTGCCGGCGCCGGTGGCGTTGACTTCCAGCGTGACCTTGTCCGTCTCCAGCTCGACCACGGGCTCGTCGCGCGAGACGCTGTCCCCCGGCTTCTTGAGCCATTGGGCGACGGTCGCCTCGCTGACCGATTCGCCCAGGGTGGGCACGACGATTTCGATGCTCATTACGACAGACCTTCGTTCAGCGGCGCGCTGGTTGGCGAATGGCGGCGGGGTTCCGGGGCGGGCGGCCGGTCAATGCCGGTCCTCGCCGCCGAGCGCGGCGTTGACCAGCTTGGCCTGCTCCTCGTTGTGGCGGCGCAGGAGGCCGGTCGAGGGCGCGGCGTGGTCGCGCCGGCCGACATAGTGAGGCCGCTTCGCCTGGTGCCCCAGCTCCTCCAGGATCGCCTCGATCTTGCGGTCGACGAAGAACCAGGCGCCCATGTTGTGCGGCTCCTCCTGGCACCAGACCACGTCGGCGTTGGGATACTTCTCCAGCTCCTCGGCCAGCGGGTCGCGCGGGAAGGGATAGAGCTGCTCCAGCCGGATGATCGCGACGTCTTCCATGCCCCGCTCGTCCCGGGTCT
The DNA here is from genome assembly GCA_040220455.1 of Azospirillaceae bacterium. Classification (GTDB taxonomy): domain Bacteria; phylum Pseudomonadota; class Alphaproteobacteria; order DSM-16000; family Inquilinaceae; genus JAVJUS01. Next base: position 28,746 of record JAVJUS010000043.1, on the reverse strand, counting down.
TCTTGAGGTCGTAGTAGACCTTGCCCGAGCACAGGACGACCCGGCGGATCTTCTCCGGCGCCGCCAACTCGACGTCCTCGTAGAGCACACGATGGAAGCTCGTCCCCTCGGTGAACATCCCGAGCGAGGAGACGCACTCCTTGTGGCGCAGCAGCGACTTGGGCGTCATGATCACCAGCGGCTTGCGGAACTCCCGATGCAGCTGGCGGCGTAGGACGTGGAAGTAGTTGGCCGGCGTCGTCGGGTAGCAGACCTGCCAGTTGTCCTCCCCGCTCATCTGCAGGAAGCGCTCCAGCCGGGCGGAGGAATGCTCCGGCCCCTGGCCCTCGTAGCCGTGGGGCAGCAGCAGGACCAGGCCCGACATGCGCAGCCACTTCGATTCGCCCGAGGACAGGAACTGGTCGATGACGACCTGGGCGCCGTTGGCGAAGTCGCCGAACTGCGCCTCCCACAGCACCAGCGCCTTGGGCTCGGCCAGCGAGTAGCCGTACTCGAAGCCCATGACGGCGAACTCGCTCAGCGGGCTGTCATGGACCTCGTACTGGGCCTGGCCCTCGCGCAGGTTGTTGAGCGGGACGTAGCGCGCCTCGGTCTCCTGGTCGATCAGCACCGAATGGCGCTGGGAGAAGGTGCCTCGGCCGGAATCCTGGCCCGAGAGGCGCACCGGATAGCCCTCGCAGACCAGGGTGCCGAAGGCTAGCGCCTCGGCCGTCGCCCAGTCGATGCCCTTGCCCGAATCGATCATCCTTGCCCGGGCCTTGAGCTGGCGGACGATCTTGGAATTGGCGTTGAAGCCGTCGGGCACCTGCGTCAGGCGGTGGCCCAGGTCCTTGAGCAGGTCCTCGGAGACCTCGGTCGTGCCGCGCCGGTCGCCGGCGGTCGCCGTCGTCATGCCCGACCAGGCGCCGCCCAGCCAGTCCGCCTCGTTCGGCTTGTAGTTCGACGCCGACTCGTAGTCGCGCTCGAGCTGGTCGTGGAAGGCCTGGACCATGCGGTCAGGCCCATCGGGCGCGAGCACGCCCTCCTCGACCAGGCGGCGGCCGTAGATCTCCCGCGTCGGGCGCTGCTCGCCGATGCGCCTGTACATCAGCGGCTGGGTGAAGCCCGGCTCGTCCCCCTCGTTGTGGCCGAAGCGGCGGTAGCAGAACATGTCCACCACCACGTCCTTGTGGAAGCGCTGGCGGAACTCCATCGCCACGCGGCTGACATGGACCACGGCCTCGGGATCGTCGCCGTTGACGTGGAAGATCGGCGCCTGCACCGCCAGCGCCACGTCGGTCGGGTAGGGACCCGAGCGGGCGTAGGACGGCGAGGTGGTGAAGCCGATCTGGTTGTTGATGATGAAGTGGATCGTGCCGCCGACACGATAGCCGCGCAGCTCGGAGATCATCAGCGTCTCGGCCACGATGCCCTGGCCGGCGAAGGCGGCGTCGCCGTGCAGCAGCACCGGCAGCACCTCGATCCGCTCGGTGTCGCCGCGCTGGGCCTGCTTGGCGCGCACCTTGCCGATCACCACCGGGTCGACCGCCTCCAGATGCGACGGGTTGGCGGTCAGCGACAGGTGGACGACGTTGCCGTCGAAGTCCCGGTCGGACGAGGTGCCCAGGTGGTACTTGACGTCGCCCGAGCCCTGCACGTCCTCCGGATTGGCCGGGTTGCCCTGGAATTCGGAGAAGATCGCCGTGAACGGCTTGCCCATGACGTTGGCCAGCACGTTGAGCCGGCCGCGATGGGCCATGCCCAGCACGATCTCCTCGAGCCCGAGCTGGCCGCCGCGCTTCATGATCTGCTCGAGCGCGGGAACCAGGGATTCCGCGCCGTCCAGGCCGAAGCGCTTGGTGCCGGTGTATTTCAGGTTCAAGAACCGCTCGAACGTCTCCGCCGCGGTCAGCCGCTCCAGGATCGCGCGCTTGCCGCGCTCGGTGAATTCGGTGCGGTTGTGGACCTGCTCGATGCGCTCCTGGATCCAGGCCTTCTGCTCCGGGTCCTGGATGTGCTGGAACTCGACGCCGATGCGCCCGCAATAGGTCTCCCGCAGGCGGGTCACGATCTCGCGCAGGCTGGCCGCCTCGAGGCCCAGGCTGTTGACGTAGATCGTCCGGTCCCAGTCCTCGTCGGCGAAGCCGTAGGTGCGCGGGTCGAGCTCCGGATGCGGCTCGCGCGACGACAGGCCCAGCGGATCGAGATCCGCTTCCAGATGGCCGCGCACCCGATAGGCGCGGATCAGGCGCTGGGCGCCGATGGAATCGAGCGTGGCGCGCTTGATCGCGTCCGGGGAGGCGGCGGCCTCGGGCGCGCCGCGCTCGCCCGGCGCCACGATCGCCGGCTGGGCGGCCATCAGCGCGTCGGCGTAGCCGTCGAGCCGGCTGTCCAGCGCGCCGTTCTTCAGGCCCCAGCTCGGGCCGGTCAGCTCCTCCAGGATCTCCCGGGCGTCGCCGCCCAGCGAGGCGAAGAACCCCCGCCAGGACGGATCGACCGATCCGGGGTCCTTCTGGAACTGCGCATAGAGCTCCGCGATGAAATGGGCGTTCTGCGCGGAGAGGAAGGAAGTCTGCTCTGCCTGGCTCGTCATCGTCATGCCTTGCGGCGCACGCGCGCGTGTCGCCGTCGAACTCGGGTCGCCCGGCCCGGGAGTGGGCGACGGGACCGGCTCCCTCCCGGGCGCTCGAGGCCAACCTACGCCGAAAGCCGATCGTATTGAAGGCCCCGGCGGCGCGACACCGGGACCGCTGACGGGAACGTGTTGCCGTGATCCCCGGTTCCCGGCCGTCGCGCCGGCCCGGAGCGGGGGCGCGGCGGGCCTCAGCCGCCCATCGCGCGAACCATGGTCGAGCCGATCGCGGCCGGGCTGTCGACCACGTGGATGCCGGCGGACGTCATCGCCTCGATCTTGTCCGAGGCGCCGCCCTTGCCGCCGGCGATGATCGCGCCGGCATGGCCCATGCGCCGGCCCGGCGGCGCCGTCACGCCGGCGATGAAGCCCACGACCGGCTTCTTGACCTTGGAGTCGGCGATGAAGCGGGCGGCCTCCTCCTCGGCGCTGCCGCCGATCTCGCCGATCATGACGATGCCCTCGGTCTCGTCGTCGCCGAGGAAGAGGTCGAGGGCGTCGATGAAGTTCGTGCCGTTGACCGGATCCCCGCCGATGCCGATGCAGGTCGACTGGCCGAGGCCCGCCGCCGTCGTCTGGGCGACCGCCTCGTAGGTCAGGGTGCCCGATCGGCTGACGATGCCGATCTTGCCGCGCCGATGGATGTGGCCCGGCATGATGCCGATCTTGCAGGCGTCCGGCGTGATGATGCCGGGGCAGTTCGGCCCGATGAGCCGGGTCTTCGAGCCCTCGAGCGCGCGCTTGACCGTCACCATGTCGAGCACCGGGATGCCCTCGGTGATGCACACGGCGAGCGTCACTTCCGCGTCGATCGCCTCCAGGATCGCGTCTGCCGCGAAGGGCGGCGGGACGTAGATCACCGTGGCGTCGGCGCCCGTCTTCTCCCGCGCCTCGCGCACCGTGTCGAAGACCGGCAGGTCCAGGTGCGTCGTGCCGCCCTTGCCCGGCGTCACCCCGCCGACCATGCGCGTGCCGTAGGCCACCGCCTGCTCGGAATGGAAGGTGCCCTGGGCGCCGGTGAAGCCCTGGCAGATGACCTTCGTCTCCGCGTCGATCAGTACGGCCATCACGCCGCCTCCTTGACCGCCTTGACCACCTTCTCGGCCGCGTCCGCCAGATTGTCGGCGGACAGGATCGGCAGACCCGAATCGGCGAGGATCTTCTTGCCGAGCTCCACGTTCGTGCCCTCCAGCCGGACGACCAGCGGCACGTGCAGCGCCACCTCGCGCGCCGCGGCGACGACGCCTTCGGCGATCACGTCGCAGCGCATGATGCCGCCGAAGATGTTGACCAGGATGCCCTCGACGTTGGGATCCGACAGGATGATCTTGAACGCCGCCGTCACCCGCTCCTTGGTCGCGCCGCCGCCGACGTCGAGGAAGTTGGCCGGCTCGCCGCCGGCCAGCTTGATGATGTCCATGGTCGCCATGGCCAGGCCGGCGCCGTTGACCATGCAGCCGATCTGGCCGTCGAGCTTGATGTAGTTGAGCTGGTGGCGCGCGGCCTCGATCTCGGCCGGATCCTCCTCCGACTCGTCGCGCAGCTCCTCGATGTCCTTGTGACGGAAGAGCGCGTTGTCGTCGAAGCTGACCTTGGCGTCGAGCGCCAGCACGCCGCCCTCGCCGGTGACGACCAGCGGGTTGATCTCGATCAGCGCCGCGTCGAGCGCCTGGAACGCCTTGTAGAGGCCGATCAGGAACTTCACCGCCGCACCGACCTGCTTGCCCTCCAGGCCCAGCGCGAAGGCGATGCGGCGGGCATGGAACGGGTGCATGCCGGTGGCCGGGTCGATCGCCAGCGTGACGATCTTCTCCGGCGTCGCCTCGGCGACCTCCTCGATCTCCATGCCGCCCTCGGTCGAGGCGATCACGGTGAGCCGCGAGGACGCCCGGTCGACCAGCATCGAGAGGTAGAGCTCGCGCTGGATGTCGCAGCCCTCCTCGATGTAGACGCGCTTGACCTCCTTGCCGACCGCGCCGGTCTGCTTGGTCACCAGGGTGGCGCCGAGCATGGCGTCGGCGTCGGCGACCACGTCCTCGATCGACTTGACGACCCGGACGCCGCCCTTGCCGGCCTCGTCGACGGCGCCGTCCGGGCCCTTGAAGCGCCCGGCGCCGCGCCCGCCGGCATGGATCTGGGACTTGACCACCCAGACCGGACCGCCGAGCTGCTTGGCGACCTCCTCGGCCTCCTTCGGCGTGTAGGCCACGCCGCCGCGCGGCACGGCGACGCCGTAATCCTTCAGCAGGCTCTTGGCCTGATACTCGTGGATATTCATCGGGGCTCCGCTCGGCTGACCACGGCTTCCCTCGCGCTCGGCCGTGGGGCGCGGGCGGCGCCGCGGGCACCGGAGACCGCGCCGGGGCCGGCACCGGGGCACCCGCCGGGACCGGCGGGCGCGGGACAGCGCGCGGGCGGGCAACGCGGCGGGGGCGACCCTCGGACCGGACGGCCCGGCGAAGGAAGCCCGGCGCGCCGCCCCCTTTGGCGGGCGGCCCGTCGGGCGGGCGCAATCTAGCATCTGCGACGAAAGGGGCAAGCCACGAGTGCCGCGCATCTCACGGAAAGCTGACCCCCACAGGCGAACCTGGAGTGGGCCGGGGCGTCGAGAGGCCTCGACCCCCGGCGCGGGGAGCGTTACACCCGCAGGATGACCGCGCGCTCGACATCCCTCCGGTCGTCGCCGTTTCGATCCGGTTGCCGGGCGGCGGCACTCGCGCTCGTGCTGGCTCTCGCGGCGGCCCCTGCGGCGCTCACGCCCGCGCCCGTGCGCGCGGCCGACAACAGCTGCGCCTGGGCGCTCGACGGCGAATGCGACGAGCCGGGCCTGGGCAGCGGCGCCTGCGAGGTCGGCACCGATGCCTGGGACTGCGGCCGGGGCGGGAGCTGGGGCGCCGACGGGTGCTTCTGGGCGTTCGACGACACCTGCGACGAGCCCTCGGGCACCGGGCTCTGCCCGGTCGGCAGCGACACCACCGACTGCGGCGGGACGTCGGGCGAGGACCCGGGCGTCGATCGGGCCTTCGATCCCGGCTCGCCGCGGGCCTTCTTCGGCCGGGACGATCGGGTCTATGTCGACGTCGCGGCGATGCCCTGGCGCGCCGTCGGTCGGGTCGAGCTGGCTTCGGGCGGGCACTGCACGGGCACGCTGGTCGGCCCCGACCTGGTGCTGACGGCGGCCCACTGCCTCTATCTCGGCCCGTCGAGCGGGCGGCGCGATCCGGCTGTCGCCTTCGTCCTGGCCGCCGACCGCGACCGCGCGGTCGCCCGCTCCGGCATCGCCCAGGAGATCGTCGCCGACGGCTTCGACAATATCCGCCACAGCGAGACCAGCGAGATCGACGGCCTGGACTACGCCTTCCTGATGCTCGACCGGGAGATCGGCGGCCCGGACACGGTCGTCGGCGTGCGCCGCGTGGAGGCGCGCGAGCTCGAGGCGGCGGTGGCCGGCGACTGGCTGCCGGTCACCCAGGCGGGCTACAGCGAGGACACGCCCGACCGGCTGACCGCTCATCGCGACTGCCGGCTGACCGGCGTGTTCACCGACAACACCGTGTTTCACCGCTGCGACATGCTGCGCGGCGATTCCGGCTCGCCCCTGTTCGTCGAGGAGGACGGCGTGTTCGAGGTCATCGGGGTCGCCTCGGCGGTCTACCTCAACACCGGCCAGGGCTACGACTACAACATGGCCGTCGACGCGCGCGCCTTCCACGACGTCTGGCGCCGCCTCGGCACCCGGGCGCGCAAGTAGGACGCTCGGTCCCGGTCCGCCGGGAATGTCGGGCTCGCTGGCGCTCGACCGACCTACGGGATTCAGGAGCGTAGGTCGGCTGAGCGAAGCGAACCCGACGGGCACGGACCCGCCCCGGCGCCGGGAATGTCGGGCTCGCTGACGCTCGACCGACCTACGGGATTCAGGAGCGTAGGTCGGCTGAGCGAAGCGAACCCGACGGGCACGGACCCGCCCCGGCGCCGGCAATGTCGGGCTCGCTGGCGCTCGACCGACCTACTCGCCGGGTGCGTCCATCTGGGTGGTGGTGAGCAGCGTCCAGAGCGACAGGCGGCGTTCGGCGAGCTGGCGGCCGGCCTCGCCCATGGGGCCGGCGGCGCTGGCCGGGTGGACGTCCTCGCGGTGGGTGCTGGGGCCCGGCAGGTCGGCCTCGGCCGCGGCGCCGGGAAAGGGCCCGGGCAGGGGGCGCGCCGACAGGGACGATGCGGCGCCGCCGGGGGCGGTCAGCGCGCCGGCCGTCGCCGGGGCGAAGCCGCCGGTGCCCCGGCCCGGACCGGCCGAGCGGTTCGGACCGAAGACCAGCTCCACCCAGCGCGCCGCGCCGCCGGGCGCCGCCGCGGGGCCGCCAGCGCTGCCGGTGGCTCCGGTGACGGGCGGCATTCCGGCGCCCGCTCCGCCCGGGGCAGCCTCGGCGAGTGTCATGGCCCGGTCGATGCGCCGGTCGATCCAGCCATGGACCTCGGCCAGCGAGCGCGGGCGCCCGGCCTCCTCGAACACCGCCCGGTTGGCCCGGGCCGCCGCGGGAAAGAACTCCGCCGCCGGGCGCTCGGGCGCCGCGCGCATGGCGGTCAGGAACCGCTCGGCCCCCTTGGCGCCGAGGAAGTGGGCGAGATAGAGCTCCGTCGGGCCGATCCGGCCGCCGACCGTGGCGGCCAGGTGCTCGGCGTTGCCGGCCGCGAACTCCCCGGCCAGCGCGGCATTGAGGCCGGGGTCGGTGCGCAGGGCCAGGATGCGGGCCTCCATCGCCGGGTCGTCGACGGCGAAGCGGTCGCCCGGCGTCCGCTCGATCGCCGCGGCCTCGGCCTCCAGCCCGTAGCGCGCGCCATGGCTCTTGACCATGCCGAGCCAGGTCTGGTCGATGAACTGGTAGAGCCCGGTGGCCGAGCTGGTCGCCGCCCGGGCCGCCGGGTCGAAGGCGCTTTCCTGGGCCGCCTTCGCCATCATGTAGCGGAAGTCGACGCCGGTGCGCGCGCTCGCCTGGCGGACCGCGCTCAGCACGTCGTCCGCGACCTGATAGCCGCCGATGGCATGAAAGGCCGGCATGGTTCCCTCGATCCTCTCGCGGCGCGCCGTCGCGGGCCGCCCCGCCGCCCGAAGAAGCAAGCGCCGTGCCGGTCGGCCGGGCCGCCGTTTTCGGGCCCGGACGGGGGCCGGACACCTGATCGACGGGCAATCGGCCCGGCAAGACGTGCCGGGAGGCACGGCAGGTCTTGCCCTGCCCCCGCCGGGTCGGGCATTCAGCCCGGGGCGGGCGGCGCGGCGCGCCCGGGCACTGGGGATCGGCGGCGGGCGATGGCGGTCTACACGGACGTTACCGACGAGGAGCTGGAAAGCTTCGTCGCCGACTACGACATCGGCGACGTGCTCTCCTGCAAGGGCATCGCCGAGGGGGTCGAGAATTCGAACTTCCTGCTGGTCACCGATCGGGGCCAGTACATCCTGACCCTCTACGAGAAGCGGGTTCACGAGGCCGACCTGCCGTTCTTCCTGGGCCTGCTCGAGCATCTGGCCGAGCGCGGCATCGCCTGCCCCCAGCCGATCCCCGGGCGCGACGGGCACGCCCTGCGCCGGCTGGCCGGCCGGCCGGCGGTGATCGTCACCTTCCTGTCCGGGATGTGGCCGCGCCGGATCGTGCCGCGCCACTGCGCCGCCCTGGGCCGGGCCATGGCGCGCCTGCACCTGGCCGGCCGCGACTTCCCGCTGCACCGGCCCAACGCGCTCGGGCCCGAGGCCTGGCGGCCGCTGTTCGAGCGCTGCCTGGCCGGCGCGCCCGGGGCCGGCTCGGACATGCTCTCGCCCGATCTGAAGGACGGCGTGGCGCGCGAGCTCGACGTGCTGGAGACGGCCTGGCCGGCCGACCTGCCCTCCGGCGTCATCCACGCCGACCTGTTCCCGGACAACGTCTTCTTCCATCACGAGGCGCTGACCGGGTTGATCGACTTCTACTTCGCCTGCAACGACTTCCTCGCCTACGACCTGGCGATCTGCCTCAACGCCTGGTGCTTCGAGCCCGACGGCGCGTTCAACGTCACCAAGGCCCGGCTGCTGATCCGCGACTACGGCGCCGAGCGGCCGCTGGAGCCGGCCGAGATCGCGGCGCTGCCGATCCTCGCCCGGGGCAGCGCGATGCGCTTCCTGCTGACCCGGCTCTACGACTGGCTCAACCATCCCGAAGGAGCGTTCGTGAGACCCAAGGACCCCATGGAGTACTGGCGCAAGCTCCGCTTCCACCAGCGCGTCGAAGGCCCGGGCGCCTACGGGCTGACGTCGTGAGCGGCGAGGTGCGGGACGACGGTGTGGCTGACCAGGACGGCAAGGGCGGATCGGCGGTCGAGGTCTTCACCGACGGGGCGTGCAGCGGCAATCCGGGCCCCGGCGGCTGGGGCGCGGTTCTGCGCTGGGGCGAGGCGGAAAAGGAGCTCTGGGGCGGAGAGTCGGAGACCACCAACAACCGCATGGAACTGATGGCCGCGATCCGCGCGCTGGAGGCGCTCAAGCGCCCGATGCGCGTGGCCCTGACCACCGACAGCCGCTATGTCCGCGACGGCGTCACCCAGTGGCTGCCGGGCTGGCGGCGCAACGGCTGGAAGACGGCGGCGAAGAAGCCGGTCAAGAACCGCGACCTGTGGGAACGACTCGACGCCGCCATGCGCACCCATACGGTCGAGTGGCACTGGGTGCGCGGCCATGCCGGCCATCCGGAGAACGAGCGCGCCGACGAACTGGCCCGCCGCGGCATCCGCGACAGGGGCGGCAACGGCTGACGGGAGGCCCCTCGCGGAGGCTCGTAAGATTTCCGTCTCACGAGCGCAAGAATAACTTCATTTGCTAAATTTCGGGGGCGGTGGTGTGCCTTGGCCTCGGACGGGGGCGCCGGGGGGCGTCCTCGCGCCGTCCGACGGGACGCCCCACGAAACCGCTCCGAGAGACCGACCATGACCCTGAACCGTACCCTGACGGCCGCCGCCGCGCTGACCGCGTTCGCCGCGACGCCCGCGGCCGCCCAGACCGAGATCCAGTTCTGGCACGCCATGGGCGGCGCGCTCGGCGAGAAGGTCGAGGAGATCGCCGCCGGCTTCAACGAGAGCCAGGACACCTTCGTCGTCGTGCCCACCTACAAGGGCAACTACACCGAGAACATGACGGCGGCCATCGCGGCCTTCCGCGCCGGCGAGCAGCCGCATGTCGTCCAGGTCTTCGAGGTCGGCACCGCGACCATGATGGCCGCCGAGGGGGCCATCCGCCCCGTCCACGCGATCATGGCCGACGCCGATATCGAGTGGGACGCGGACGCCTACCTGCCGGCGGTGAAGAGCTACTACACCACGCCGGAGGGCGACATGCTCTCCCTGCCGTTCAACTCCTCGTCCCCGGTGCTGTGGTACAACCGCGACCTGCTCGACGCCGCGGGCATCGAGGCGGTTCCGTCGACCTGGGACGAGATGTTCGCCGCCGCCGAGGCGCTGCAGGCCAACGGCCATGAATGCGCCTTCTCCTTCGGCTGGCAGTCCTGGGTGATGATCGAGAACTATCTCGCCTGGCACGACGAGCCGATCGGCACGCTGGAGAACGGCTTCGCCGGGCTCGGCACCGAGCTGGTCTTCGACGAGTCCGAGGACCTGACGGCGCTGCTGCAGCGCATCGCCGACAGCCAGGCCGACGGCACCTTCGTCTACGGCGGACGGCGCGGCGACAGCCTGCCGCTGTTCAATTCCGGCGAATGCGCCATGTGGATGAATTCCTCGGCCTACTACGCCGGCATCGGCGAGCAGGCCGATTTCGCCTTCGGCCAGGCCTTCCTGCCGCTGAACACCGACGCCGCCGACGCGCCGCGGAACTCGATCATCGGCGGCGCGACGCTGTGGGTGCTCGAGGGCCACGACGACGCCGAGTACCAGGGCGTGGCGGAGTTCTTCAACTACCTCTCCTCGCCGGAGGTCCAGGCCGACTGGCACCAGTCGAGCGGCTACGTGCCGATCACCACGGCCGCCTACGAGCTGAGCCGCGAACAGGGCTTCTACGAGGAGAACCCGGGCACCGACACGGCGATCCGCCAGCTCTCGCTCAACGAGCCGACGGCGAATTCCCGCGGCCTGCGTTTCGGCAACTTCGTCCAGATCCGCGACATCATCAACGAGGAGCTCGAGGACCTCTGGGCCGGCAACCAGACGGCCGCCGAGGCGCTCGAAGAGGCCGCGACCCGCGGCAATGTCCTGCTGCGCGAGTTCGAGGAAGCCAACGACTGACCGGCGCCGCCCGCGTCGATCCGTCGGGCGGCCCGGTTCCGGCCGGGCCGCCCCTTCCTCCTGTCGCTTCACGGATTTAGGGGCCGGTGCGCAGCAAGACCGTCACGTTCCGCCATCGCTGGCTGCCCTATCTGCTGATCGCGCCGCAGATCGCCGTCACGCTCGTCTTCTTCCTGTGGCCGGCGAGCCAGGCGATCTTCCAGTCGGTCCTGCGCCAGGACGCTTTCGGCCTGAAGACGGAATTCGTCGGCCTGGCCAATTTCCGCGCCCTCTTCGCCGACCCGCTCTACCTGTCGAGCTTCTCGACCACGGTGATCTACAGCGCCCTGGTGGCCGGGCTGTCGATGTCGATCGCGCTCGTCCTCGCGGTGATGGCCGACCGGGTGATCCGCGCGCCGACGGTCTATCGCACGCTGCTGATCTGGCCCTACGCGGTCGCCCCCGCCGTGGCCGGCGTGCTGTGGTGGTTCCTGTTCAACCCGACCATCGGGATCGTCGCCTACGGGCTCGACGCGCTGGGCTACGACTGGAACCACTATGTCGACGGCAACGACGCGATGGCGCTGGTGGTCGTCGCGGCGGCCTGGCGCCAGGTCGCCTACAATTTCCTGTTCTTCCTGGCCGGGCTCCAGGCCATCCCGCGCTCGCTGATCGAGGCGGCGGCGATCGACGGGGCCGGCCCGCTCAAGCGCTTCGCGACCATCCAGGCGCCGCTGCTCTCCCCGACCGCCTTCTTCCTGGTCGTGGTCAACGTGGTCTACGCCTTCTTCGAGACCTTCGGCGTGGTCCACGCGACGACCAGCGGCGGGCCCGGCAACGCCACGACGATCCTGGTCTACAAGGTCTGGCGCGACGCCTTCGAGGGGCTGAACCTGGGCTCTTCGGCGGCGCAGTCGGTGATCCTCATGGTCATCGTCATCGCCCTGACGGCGATCCAGTTCCGCTACATCGAGCGGCGGGTCGAATACTGATGGTCGAACGCCGCCCCGTCCTCACCGCCGTCCAGCACGCCATCCTGATCCTGGGCGCGGCGCTGTTCGTCTTTCCGATCTACCTCGCCTTCGTCGCCTCGACCCACACCGCCCGGGTGGTCAATTCCGGCATTCCGCTGCTGCCGGGCGACCAGGGCTGGGCGAACTACACCCTCGTGCTGGGCGAGGGGCTCTCCGCCGTCGGCGCGCCGCCGATCGGGCTGATGCTGGTCAACTCGACCGTCATGGCGCTGTCGATCGCCGTTGGCAAGATCGCGATCTCGCTGCTGTCGGCCTTCGCCATCGTCTATTTCCGGTTCCCGTTCCGGATCCTGGCCTTCTGGACGATCTTCATCACGCTGATGCTGCCGGTCGAGGTGCGCATCCTGCCGACCTACGAGGTCGTCGCCGGGCTCGGCCTGCTCAACTCCTACGCCGGGCTGTCGATCCCGCTGATCGCCTCGGCGACGGCGACCTTTCTGTTCCGGCAGTTCTTCATGACCGTGCCGGACGAGCTGACCGAGGCGGCGCGCATCGACGGCGCCGGGCCGCTCAAGTTCTTCAAGGATATCCTGATCCCGCTCAGCCGCACGAACCTGGCCGCGCTGTTCGTGATCCTCTTCCTGTACGGCTGGAACCAGTATCTCTGGCCCCTGCTCGTGACGACGGACGAGGATCTCTACACCGTCGTCATGGGCATCCAGCGCATGGCCAACGCCGGCGAGGAGACGCCGCAATGGCACCTGATCATGGCCACGGCGATCCTGGCCCTGCTGCCGCCGGTCGTCGTGATCGTGGTGATGCAGCGGCTGTTCGTGCGCGGGCTCGTCGAGGTCGAGAAGTAGAACAGCCGAAAAGACGACAATCATGGCCGATATCGCGATCACCGAGGTCCGCAAGGTCTACCCCGGCAATGTCGAGGCGATCCCGATGCTCTCTCTCGACATCGCCGACGGGGAGTTCTGCGTGCTGGTCGGCCCCTCGGGCTGCGGCAAGTCCACGCTGCTGCGCATGGTGGCGGGCCTGGAGGTCGTCACGGCGGGGGAGATCCGCATCGCCGGGCGCCGGATGAACGAGATGGAGCCGGCCGAGCGCGACATCTCCATGGTGTTCCAGAACTACGCGCTCTATCCGCACATGTCGGTCTTCGACAACATGGCCTACGGCCTGAAGAACCGGGGCATGCCCAAGGCCGAGATCCGGCAGAGGGTGGATCGGGCCGCGGCGTCGCTCGGTCTCGCCGACTTCCTCGACCGCAAGCCGCGCCAGCTCTCCGGCGGTCAACGCCAGCGCGTGGCCATGGGCCGCGCCATCGTGCGCGAGCCGGCGGCCTTCCTGTTCGACGAGCCGCTGTCGAACCTGGACGCCAAGCTGCGCGTCAAGACGCGGGTCGAGATCCGCGACCTGCAGCAGCGCCTGGGCACGACGGCGCTCTACGTCACCCATGACCAGCTCGAGGCGATGACGCTGGCCGACAAGCTCGTCGTCATGAACGCCGGGCGGATCGAGCAGATCGGACCGCCGCTGACGGTCTACGAGCGCCCGGCCAGCGTCTTCGTCGCCGGCTTCATCGGCTCGCCGCCGATGAACTTCCTGCCCGGCCGGGCGGCGGAGGGCGGCGTGGTGCTGGAGACCGGCGCGACGATGGCCGCCCCGGCCCTGCCGGAGGCCGAGGTCACCGTCGGCGTCCGGCCGGAGCACCTGCACGTCGACGCCGACGGGTCGCTCGCCGCCACCGTGCGCGTCGTCGAGCGACTGGGCGCGACGGCCAACATCCACGCCACCCTGGACGGCACCGAGGGGGAGGTTGTCGCCGCCCTGTCCGGCACGGCGCTGCCGGGCCCTGGCGAGCGGCTGCGCCTGCGCCCGGATCCCGGCCATGTCCACTTCTTCGCGACCGGCAGCGGCGCCCGGATCGGCTGATGGGTGCGAGCGGCCTATTTGAGCGTCCAGAGCGGCGGGGACCTCTCGGCCGGCCCGGCCGCCGGGCGAGGCTTGCCGAGGCCGACGCCCCGCATCGCGGCGCCGGCCGTGCCCAGCGCGACATACCCCGCGCAGGCGGCCATCGGCAGCAGAACCGCCGGAACCCCCAGAGCCAGGGCGGCGGCGCCACCGGCCGCCAGGCCGACCGCATAGGCCATCGGCGACCGGGAGAAGGTCACGCGCGACAGCATCAGCACCGTGGCGGCGGCGGCGAGCAGGACCAGTGCCCCGGGGCTCGGCTGCACGGGACCGGCCTGTCCCAGGGCGATCAGGGCGAGCGCCGCCGCGGGCAGCGGCAGGCCGGTGGCCAACCCCGGCACGGCCTCGCGCCGCAGGAACAGGCCGAGCCGGGCGGCCGCCGCGACCGGCCAGGTCGCCAGCAGGATCGCGGCGCCGGCCGGCGTCGGCGCCAGCGCCGACAGGGCGACCGCCCCGCCCACGCCGAAGACCGTGAAGTCCGAGGCCGCGTCGGCGTAGCGCCCGAACCGGGTCTCCGCGCCCAGCAGCCGGGCCATCGGCCCGTCGACGCCGTCGGCGATCAGGCAGAGGGCGAAAAGCGGGTACTGGATGTCGGGGCGCCCCGCCAGGCCCGCGGCGATGCCCGCGAGGCCGGCCGCCAGCCCGGCCAGCGTCACGGCGTTGACCAGGACGACCGCCGGTCTCACGACCGTCTCCGGCCGATCGTCTCGGCGCCGCCGTGCACCCGGTCGCCGACCGCCTTGCCGAAGGCGACTGGCGCCTCGACGAAGACGTCGACGCGGCTGCCGAACCGGATGAAGCCCAGCTCGTCGCCGGCGGCGACCCGGTCGCCCGGGCCGACGAAGCACAGGATCTTGCGTGCCACCAGGCCGGCCGACTGGACGACGAAGACGCGGCCGCCCGTCTCGTCCTCGATGGCGATGACGTTGCGCTCGTTGCGCGTCTCGGCCTCCGGGGAGCCGGCGTGGAGGAACCGGCCCCGGCGATAGGCCTTGCCGGTCACCGTGCCGGCGCAGGGGGCGCGGACCACGTGGACATCCAGGAGCGACAGGAAGATCGCCAGCCGATCGAAGGCGGGGCCGCCGGCGGAATCCGCGTCGCGTGCCGGGAAGTCGCCCAGGAAGTCCGGGACCACGCGGTCGACCCGCAGCACGCGGCCGTCGGCCGGCGCGACGACGGCCGTCGGGTCGCGGGGGACCGCTCGGCGCGGGTCGCGGAAGAAGAAGACGAGCGCCACGAGGGCGAGCGCCGGGGCCACGATCGCCGGCGGCCAGAGCCAGGCGGCCGGGATCGCGGCCAGCACGGCCGCCGCGGCGAAGGGTCGGATCTCCCGATGGACCCGCATCATCGCCCCGCCGCCTGCTGCGTCCCGCGCCCGGGCAGGCCATGGCGCCAGAGCAGCAGACCGCTGTGTGCGAAATAGGTCGGCACCAGCACCAGCCACTTGATCGCCGCGACCACGCCGTGCGCGAAGAACAGCACGGGCATGTCGGCGGCGCGCTCGATATTCGCCATCCAATAGATCTCCAGGCTCGTCTCGATCAGGTTCGACCCCGCCTCCAGCATCGGCATGAAGGCCCAGGGCGACAGGCCGTCGAGCTTGCGAATCAGCAGGAAGAAGGCGGGACCGTAGGTGAACGGCCAGAGCAGGTCGATCCAGATCACCGACAGGTATCGCTCCGGCCCGCCGGGGCCCCAGCTCTCGACCACGGCCAGGCCGCGGTCGACGAAGAAGGCGAACTGCAGGCGGAGCTGGGCGGCGTTGACCCATGCCTCGGAGCGCGGGTCGATGTAGTTGTTGACGAAGACGAGCTGAACCACGGTGATCGCCGCGGCCGCCGCCCCGAAGAAGCAGAGCCAGGGATTCTCGGCAAGGAAGCGTCGCATGGCGGGATCGGGCCTCGCGTGTCGGGGGCCGGGGGCGGTGAGGACGGGCGGGCGGCCGTCAGCGCCGCAGGATGCGGTTGGCCCGCGCGCACTTGACCAGCAACTCGGCGCTGAGATCGGGGTGGGAGACGGCGAGCCGATCGGGTTCGGCGGCGGTGGTGACCGAGCGCATGAGACGCGGCAGGTCCGAGGGGAAGAGCCCGCGGGTATAGGCGACCTGGCGCGCGGCGCCGCGCAGGCTCGCCACCGGCCGGCGCGGGTCGATCGAGCGGCGCGTCAGCCGGTGGCGCCGGAACAGCGCGCGGCGGAAATCCGGCCACGGCACGCGCTCCAGGCCGAAGGCCTCGGCGAAGGCCGCCCCGTCCACGTCCAGGGCCGGGTACATCTCGGTCTTCGGGGCGTCGGACAGGGCGTTGTCGAGGACCGTGCGCGCCAGGGTCTCCCCGGAGATGATCGGGAACAGGATGTTCTCGTCGTCCCAGACCCGGCCCATCCGGGCGCAGAACAGCACCATCTGCCAGAACGAGTAGCGCAGCGCCGGGTCGCGGTAGGCGGTGCGCCGGCTGCCGAGCACGTAGGGCGCCATGACGACATGCACGTCGGCGCCCTGGGCCGCGAACGACCGGGTCATGTGCTTGACGACCCATTTCATGCGGCTGTAGCCGCAATGGTAGAAGCCGATGCGATAGAAATCGGCCAGGCCCTTATAGACCTCGCCGCCGAGCGACCCGAGGGTATGGAAGCTCTTGGGCCGGCCGAGCGCGCAGAAGTCCAGCAGCCGCAGATAGGTCGCGATCGCCGTGTCGCGGTAGTGGCGGTAGGACCGGGCATGGCTGGTCGAGCCCGCGGCGTTGACGACGATGTCGATCTCGTCGGCGAGCCGGGCGTGATCGCTCTCCGCCAGGCCGAACCCCGGCCGGTTGATGTCGCCGTCGACCGCCTCGATCCGGTCGAGGTCGAGCGCGATGCCGAACCGCCGGGCCGCGTCGACCAGCCGGTCGCGAGCCGACAGGCCGCCGGAGGCCCGCACGATGGCGACGACCCGGCCGATGCGCTCGTCGTCGGCCGCCTCGGCGAGCAGGTGCAGCCCGACGAAGCCGTTGCCGCCGAGGATCAGGACCGTCGGACGCTCGACCGAGGGCGCCGTGTCGCCAGGGCCGGCGCCGGGGCCGGCCTTCGGTGGGGCGTCGATGATCTCCGTGCGCAAATGCTTCGGGTCGGCGAGCAGCAGGGCCTTGATGTCGGACCCTGGCGTCAGCCGGTGGCGTGTCGTCATCGATGCTCGCCCGTGGTTTGATCGTTACAGTAAGTGGAAGATTTTAATATACACTCTAAAATATATAGATCGACCTCGAACGGGTCGATGCCCGACCATCCGCCCGCGAGGGCGCGACGTGTCACGATCCGTGGACCCGGCAGCGGCCGTGCTGTCCGTCCTGTGGCGGGGCCGAGCGGGCTGCACGCGCGTCGCCCGGCGGATTGGCCTCCATGGAAACCGACGTTTCGTCCGGCAGGTGGTCCGGCGCGCTTCGGTTCACCGGGGGCGGGACCGCGTCGCCCGAATGGGCGGACGCGTGCTAGGCTGCGTCCTCGGTGCCCCCCGACCGACCGAGCGCGACGCGCGTGTGCGGGTCGTCACTGGCGGGGCGCCGGTCATCGCCGATCCTCTCCACACGATCCGCCGTAACCTGCCGCGCCCTTGGCGGCCGCGGCGCGACCCGGCGGCGGGCCCGGGCGTTCGCCCCGACCGCCGCCCAACGGGAGGAGGACGGCCATGACACAGGCGTTGGACGCGGCCCGCAGCGAGTAGGTCGATTCCTGGAACGAGATCCTGGCGCCGAAGTTCGTGCGCTACCGGCACGTCCTGGTCGACGGCCTGACGCGGCACAGCGCCCGCGTCTTCCCGACCCTCGATGTCCGCGAGGGCGACCGGGTGGTCGATGTCGGGTGCGGCTTCGGGGACACGGCGATGGCGCTCGCCCGCCGGGTCGGGCCGACGGGATCGGCCCTCGCGATCGATTGCTGCGACGCCTTTCTCGCCCTCGGCCCCGCCGGCGAGGTCCATCGCGAAGCGGGACCCCTGGCCGAGGACAAGCACGACGCCATCGTCGCCGACATGGGCACCCTGCTCGCCGACTACGTCACCGACGAGTGCGTCGTGATGCCGTCGAGCTCCTGGAAGATCGACGCGCGACGGCCGGAATAGGAGTGGACCAAGAGCGTTCGTGAACGGCCCGGTGCAGGGGGCGGCGCATGGGGTGTCTCACCCCATGCGTCCCGGCCGGACAGCGTGGCGCCCCGGCCGGAAAGGCTTTAACGTCTTCCGAATGGAAGCCACCGGCAATGTTCGTCGCCTCGCTGCGGTCCTTTTTGTTGATGTCGTCGGCTATTCGACGCTGATGTCCGAGGACGAGGCGGCGGCGCTGGCCGCCCTGAACCGGCATCGGGAAGAGGAATTTGATCCGGTCGTGGCGCGGCACAACGGCCGGATCGTCAAGCTGATGGGTGATGGTACCCTCGTCGAGTTCGCCAGCGTCGTGGACGCCGTCAATTGCGCCTTGGCCGTCCAGAAGGCGGTGGCCGCCGGTCGTTCGGGCCTCACGCTGCGAATGGGGGTCAATCTCGGCGACATCATCATTCAGGACGACGAGATCTATGGCGACGGTGTGAACATCGCCGCGCGGCTCGAGCCTTTGGCGGAGCCCGGCGGCGTCTGTATCTCCTCCGTCGTGCACGAGAGCATCCGCGACCGCATCGACGCGCGGTTCATCGACGGTGGCAGTGTCGAGGTCAAGAACATCGCACGCCCGGTCAATGTCTGGCATTGGCGCGCCGGCGGCCTCGCGGGATCGGGCGAGGCGAAGAAGGCGGTGGTGCCCGCCGCCGCGTGCGGGCGTGAGGGGCCGTCGATCGCGGTGCTCGCCTTCGACAACATGTCGGGCGATCCGGATCAGGCGTACTTCTCCGATGGCATCGCCGAGGACATCATTACCGACCTTTCCAAGGTGTCGGGACTGACCGTCATCGCCCGCAACTCGAGCTTTGCCTACAGGGGACGGTCGGTCGATCTGCGCACCGTCGGGCGCGAGCTGGGCGTTTCCCATGTGCTGGAGGGCAGTGTCCGGCGCGTGGGCCAGCGCGTGCGCGTGACCGCCCAGCTGATCGACGCCGCTACCGGCGGGCATGTGTGGGCCGATCGCTATGACGGCGATCTGGCGGACGTCTTCGGGGTGCAGGACGAGGTGACGCTGAAGATCGTCGAGGCGCTGAAGGTCCGGCTGACCCCGGCCGAGAGAGAGAACATAACCACCGCGGGCACCGCGAATCCGCAGGCGCATGACGCGTTCCTGAGGATGCGCGATCTTCTGCTGTCCCCGATGCTGACTCCACCGGGCTACCGTCGTGCCTTGGCGCATGGCCAGCGCGCGATCGAGCTGGACCCGGACTACGCGCAGGCCCTGGGGCTCCTGTCCACATTCCAGTGGCTCGATTGGCACAACGGCTGGACGGGCGACGAGCAGGACGCCGTCGCGGCGCGGGCCCGGATGCTGGCCGACAGGGCCGTGTCGGTCGATCCGGACGAACCGCTCGCCCATGTCGCCGTTGCCGTCGCCGCGCGATTCCATGGCGATCTGGAGGCCGGCGAAAGGGCGGGGCGCAAGGCGGTTTCGCTGAGCCCCGATTCCGGGTTGGCCCTGTTCAGCCTGGCCGAGATCGTCTGCACGTCCGGGCGCCCCGCGGAGGCCGTGCCCCTGCTGGAACGCGCGATCCGGCTGGAACCGGCCTGGTCCCAGCAGCACATGCAGTTCCTGGGACAGGCGCATTTCCTGCTGGGCAACTTCGAGACGGCAGCGCTGGTGTTTCGCGAGCGGCTCCATGTGGCCCGCGACACCGACATCGGCCGCGCCTGGCTGGCCGCGACACTGGGGCATCTGGGCGAGGTCGAGGAAGCGCGCGCCGTCTGGGAGGAGCTCATGGCCATGAAACCGGATTTTCGCATGGCGCCGCGCCTTGCGAGATTCCGCTATACGCGGCCGGAAGACCCGGCGCTGGTCCTGTCGGGGCTGACCAAGGCGGGGCTGCCGACAGGGGCGTGAGGCCGGGCCGGACACCGGCGAAACCTTGCTTCTTCAGCGGTCGCCGCATTAGGTTCAGCGCCGCGGCTCGGTTGCGCCGCCCGCAGCTGACCCGCCTGCAGACCCTCCTCGCACCGCGCTTTCCACGCCCGATGCCAGCGGTGCACCTGACTCCAGCTAATTCCGAGCTCCGAAGCCACCCTCCGACCGCTTCCCGCCACCTCCAGCCGATCCACCGCGCCGAGCTTCTCTTCCGACGACCTTCGTCGCCCCACAGCCTGTCTCCTTCAAGAAGCGCCGTGGCTTTCGACACCTGTGTCGAATCCAGGGAGCAGACCACACCTCGGCGAGGTCGTCACGAGAGCATGCAGGGGTTTGCAGGGCAAAACGCTTCATTGAAATGGCTTGCGGCTCCCGGTACGCCTCGGCCGGATATCTGAGAACGACAAGGTCATACCATGAGCCATGGGGGGACGCTCCTTTTCCTGATCGCGGTGCTGCCCTTTGTCGGAGCGCTGTTGCCAGGTCTCATGATCCGGGCAGGGCGCAATGTCTGCGCCTTCTCGACGGCGGTGCCGACACTTGTCGCGCTTACGATGCTCCTCGTCCTTGCGCCGGCCGTCCTTCGTGGCGAGGTTGTTCAAGCCCGAATCGAATGGCTGCCGCAGCTTGGGCTGTCCGCATCTTTCTTTCTGGACGGTCTGGGGCTCCTGTTCGCAGGGATGATTCTCGGCGTCGGCCTGCTGATCACGCTTTACGCGCGGTTTTACCTGTCGGGCGAGGATCCGATGGGGCAGTTCTACACGTACCTCCTGCTTTTCCAGGGGGCGATGCTGGGCATCGTGATATCGGACAACATCCTGCTCCTGTTGATCTTTTGGGAGCTGACTTCGCTGTCCTCCTTCCTGTTGATCGGCTACTGGAAGCACCTGCCCGAGGGGCGCCAGGGCGCGCGAATGGCGCTGGCAGTCACGGGGGCTGGCGGGCTCGCCATGATCGCGGGGATGCTGATCCTCGGCAACATCGCGGGTAGCTATGACCTGTCCGATATCCTGCAGGCCGGCGACACCATCCGTGCCTCGGGCTGGTATCTGCCCGCGCTGATCCTGATCCTTCTGGGCGCCTTTACCAAATCGGCACAATTCCCGTTCCATTTCTGGTTGCCGCACGCCATGGCAGCCCCGACGCCCGTCTCGGCCTACCTGCATTCGGCCACCATGGTGAAGGCGGGCGTGTTCCTGATGGCACGTATGTGGCCCGTTCTCTCCGGGACGGACGCGTGGTTCTACATCGTTGCCACGACCGGTCTTGTGACGATGGTGTTGGGGGCGCTGATCGCGCTCTTCAAGGACGACCTGAAGGCGCTCCTGGCCTTCTCGACGGTCAGTCACTTGGGCCTTCTGACGATGCTCCTGGGTTTCGGCACCCGGGCCGCCGCTGTCGCTGCAGTGTTTCACATCATCAACCACCTGACCTTCAAGGCCTCCCTCTTCATGATCGCGGGCATCGTGGATCACGAGACGCACACCCGCGACATCAAGCGGCTGGGCGGGCTCAGGCACCTGATGCCGATCACCTTTCTAGTCGGCACGGTTGCGGCCTTGTCGATGGCGGGAATCCCGTTTTTCAACGGGTTCCTGTCCAAGGAAATGATGCTCGAGGAGGCGTCACACACCGACTGGCTCGGCAGCCACTACGCGGTCCCGGTGCTTGCCACGATCGGCGCGCTTCTATCGGTCGCCTATTCGTTCCGCTTCGTGGCGCATGTCTTCCTGGGTCCGGTGCGCGACGACCATCCGCACACGCCCCACGATCCGTCCTTCGGCATGTGGGCAGCGCCGGCACTCCTGGCCGTTCTGGTGGTCGTCATCGGCGTCGCCCCGTTCCTCGCCGAAGGGGTCGTGACCGCGGCGGCGAATGCCGTGACCGGGGCGGACCTGCACCCGCATCTGAAGATCTGGCACGGGGTCACGCCGGCGCTCTGGATGTCGGTTGTCGCCGTGGTCGGCGGCGCGATCCTGTTGTCGATGCACCGACCGCTCGACAAGGCGTGGATCGCCACGCCGCGGCCGGAGGCGAAGGCAATTTTCGACCGACTGGTCACGGCCATCGTCGCCATGACACGCGCGACAACCGAGGCCGGCCACAACGGCGCGATCAGTCGCTACCTCGCCATCTTCACGGCAACCGCGGTGATCCTTGGCTGGATCGCCTATTCATCCAGCGGCCTGCCGGCTCCGACCCGAGAGTTGCTGCCGGTGGCGCCGGTCATTGCCGTGGGCTGGATCATGTTGGTCGTAGCCACGATCTCTGTGGCGACCATGCACCACCACCGCTTCCGCGCCCTGGTCCTGATCGGGATCATCGGGCTGTCGATTTCGGCCGGATTCGCCTACCTCTCGGCGCCCGACCTGGCGCTGACGCAGATCTCGGTCGAGACGGTCACGATAATACTGCTGCTTCTGGCGCTGCATTTCATGCCGAAGGTCACACCGAAGGAGAGCCCGGCGAGCCTGAAACTGCGGGACGGCGTGATCGCGCTCGGTGCCGGTGGCGGTGTGGGGGCGCTGGCCTACGCGTTCCTGAGGCGCGATGTCGATGCGATTTCGGACTACCACCTCGCCAACAGCTACGAAGGGGGCGGCGGGACCAACGTGGTCAACGTGATCCTCGTGGATTTCCGCGGCTTTGACACGTTCGGTGAGATCATCGTGCTCGCGATCGCGGGTCTCGTGATCTATGCGCTGATGCAGGCGCTGCTGAACGGACCGGCGGCGCGCCGGTTGAAGAACACGGACTATTCCCAGGTCCGGTCGCGCGACCGCCACCCCTTGATGATGGTCGTCGCCACCCGGGTCCTGATGCCCATTGCAGTTGTCGTGGGCGTTTACATCTTCCTGCGCGGCCACAACGAGCCCGGTGGCGGGTTCGTCGCGGGCTTGGTGATCGCGATCGCGTTCCTGATGCAATACATGGCCTCCGGCTTCGCCTGGACGCAGGAACGCAAGCGGATCGAATACCACACGATGATCGGGCTCGGCGTCTTGATCGCGGGGCTGACCGGTGCCGGCGCATGGCTCGCCGGGCGGCCGTTCCTGACCAGCGCCTATACCTATGTCCATCTGCCGCCAATCGAGGAATTCGAGCTTGCCACGGCCATGCTCTTCGACCTCGGCGTGTTTCTGACGGTGTTCGGCGCGGTCATGCTGATGCTCTACAGCCTCAGCCGGATCGCCCGCTTCGCCGGGGAGACGGTGAATGTCGATCCGATGGACTACGACCCGGGCGACCATGTCGCCGAACAGGCGGAGCGCTGAGATGGAGGTCATCGTCGCAAGCAGCATCGGCGTTCTGACGGCTGGCGGGGTCTACCTGCTTCTGCGCCTGAGGACGTTTCCCGTCATCCTCGGTCTCGCGCTCCTGTCCTATGCCGTGAACGTCTTCCTGTTCGCCAGTGGAAGGCTCGCCATCGACCAGTCGCCGATCCTCACGAAATCCGGCGAGGCCAGCTACACCGATCCGCTGCCACAGGCGCTGGTTCTGACGGCGATCGTCATCTCCTTCGGGATGACGGCCGTGCTGGTGATGATCGGGCTCGGCGCGTATCTGGAGGCGGACAGCGACCGGATCGATATCGACCGTGAAAAGGACGACGCCGAGCAAGAGAGGCGCGCGTGATGCACTGGATCATCCTGCCAGTCGTCCTGCCCGCTCTGCTCGCCCCTCTGATCGGGTTCGTGATGCGCCACGACATCATGCTGGCGAGGACGGCGTCGGTAGCCGGCACTGTACTGCTGCTGGCCACGGCGCTGGGCCTCACCTCTCTGGCGGCGGATGGCATGACCCATGTCTACAGGCTGGGGGACTGGCCGGCGCCGTACGGCATCGTCCTGGTACTCGACCGGCTTTCCGCGTTGATGGTGCTCCTGACATCGGCGCTTGCGCTGATCGTGCTGATCCATGCCATCACGACGGGCTGGGACGCGCGGGGCCGGCATTTCCATGCGTTGTTCCAGTTCCAGCTGATGGGCATTTGCGGCGCATTCCTGACCGGCGACATCTTCAACCTATTTGTCTTCTTCGAGGTGCTGCTGATCGCGTCCTACGGGCTGATGATCCACTCCGGCGGGAAAGAGCGGATGCGCGCGGGCCTGCAATACGTGGTCATGAACCTGGCCGGATCGACGCTGTTCCTGTTCGCGTTGGGGACGCTCTATGCCTCGACGGGGACACTGAACATCGCTGATCTTGCCGCGCGTATCGCGGAAATCCCGCCAGAGGGGGCCGCGCTTGTCCGTGTCGCGGCGATCCTCCTGATGATCGTGTTCGCCGTGAAGGCGGCGCTCTTCCCGGTGCAATTCTGGCTGCCCGCGACCTATGCCAATGCCCCCGCGCCGGTTGCCGCGCTTTTTGCGATCATGACCAAGGTCGGCGCCTACGCGATCCTGCGGGTCCATACCACGGCGTTCGGGCCGGGTAGCCCCGGAACGGAGGGGCTGGCCGGCGAATGGCTCTTTCCGGCGGCAATCGTCACCATCGCCGTGGGGGCGTTCGGGGTCATCGGCGCGCGCCGCCTGATGCCGCTGATCGCCTTTTCGGTCGTGGGTTCGATGGGCACCCTCCTCGTGGCGGTTGCGGCGTTCTCGACAACGGCGACGACTGCCGCGCTCTACTACATGGTCCACTCGACCTTCGCGGCGGCCTGTCTGTTCCTGGTCGCCGATCTCGTCGTCATGCGGCGGTCGGCGGACACGCTGCGCCCGAAGCCGGCGACGGTGCAGAACGGTCTTTTTGCGGCCTTGTTCTTTGCCGGCGCCATCGCCATGGCGGGCATGCCGCCGCTCAGCGGGTTTCTGGGCAAGCTTCTCGTCCTCGACGCTCTCAGGGAACCCGGCTTGATCGGCTGGGCCTGGTCCGCGATCCTGGTGGGATCGCTTCTGACCATCGTCGGGTTCGCGCGCGCCGGAAGCGTGCTCTTCTGGAAGTCCACATCGCTCGACGCGACCGTCGAGGTCCCGGTCGACGAGAAACACGGTCTTCCGGCCGAACCGGAATCCGCCCACGCTACGGCAGCGCAGATCGCGCCGACGATGGTGGCGATCGCCGCATTGGCCGGTCTGGCGATCTTCGCGGGCCCCGTTTCCGCCTTTCTCGACGACACGTCTGCACAGCTCTTCGATCGCCAGGGTTATGTCGACGCCGTCCTGGGTCCCTTCGAGGAGGGCTGAGCGATGCTGACCCGTCTGATCCCGCACCCGCTCCTCAGCCTGACGCTGATCGTGGTCTGGCTTGGCCTGGTAAACACCTTCACGCTGGGCAACCTTATCCTGGGCACGGCATTCGGCCTGGTTATCCCGAGGCTCACGGCTGCCTACTGGCCGAACCGTCCCGCCATTGCCCGGCCACTGAAGATCGCGGAATACATGCTGATCGTGCTTTGGGATATCGCCGTTGCGAACGTGCAGGTGGCCATGATCATCCTGTTCAAGCGTGAACCGGCGATCCGTTCGCACTGGATACCCGTGCCGCTCGAGCTCACATCGGCCGAGGCGATCACCGTCCTTGCCGGGACCATCACGATGACCCCGGGAACGGTGTCCGCAACGCTCTCGGCCGATGGCAGCGCGATCCTCGTGCACTGCCTCCACACCGACGACCCCGACCGCGTCCGCGACGACATCAAGACCCGCTACGAACGCCGCCTTCTGGAGATCTTTCCATGATCGAATATGCTCTCCTCTTCGCGGCCGGCTGCTACGGCGTGGCCCTCCTCTTGGACCTTTGGCGCGTCGCCATCGGTCCGGACGCGGCCGACCGTATCCTGGCGCTCGATACCATGGTCATCAACATGATCGCCCTCTTGGTGCTCTACGGCATCTGGCGCGGTACGGCGACCTATTTCGAGGCCGCGATGCTGATCGCCATGGTCGGGTTCGTCTCGACGGTCGCCTATTGCCGCTTCCTGCTGCGCGGCGACATCATCGAATAGGGCTGAGACTATGAGCTTTGTTGCGGAAATCTTCGCCTCGATCGCCCTCGTCATCAGCGGCATCTTCGGCTTCGTGGGCTCCTACGGGTTGGTCAAACTCAAAAACACGTTGCAGCGCCTACATGCCCCGACCAAGGCCACGACTTTGGGTGTGGGCGGTGTCCTGATTGCCTCGATGATCTTCTTCTACGCCAACACCGGGCAGATCTCGGTTCACGAGCTTCTGATCACTCTGTTTCTGTTTGTGACGGCACCGATCGCGGCGAACTTTATCGCCAAGACGTACATGGTGCGGAACCTGCGACAGGAAGATCTGCCGGAGAGCACAGGAGATTTCGGATGGTCGATTTACGATGACCCACCGAGTCCGGGGGCAGCGCCCATGGAACATCTGAAGTGATTTCGGATTGGAGGACATTGACATGGGAATTATGCCCGAGCGGAGCAACATCTCGCCCGTGGCAAGCCTCACGCCGCAGCGGTCGCCGTCTTCCACGCCTCGATGACCGCGGCTCGGAAGCGGCCGAGCGTGGCTCGGGTCGTCAGGTGGCGCTGGAGGTCGAGGGTCTGGATTGTCCGCTGGACCGCAGCTCCACTCGCGGGCGCGCCATTTCCATGACGTGGTGGAGCAGGGCAAGTTCCCCGGGCATCGTGGAGGATGCGCAGAGCCGCTGCCGTTCGTCCCTGTACTCCGCGACGAGTTGAGTCGTCGAGTCGAGTCGATGCCGGTGCCAGGCCATGGCGATCATGATCGGCTTCGACCTGCCGTGCCCATCCCTCGGGGCCTAAGCGCTCGAGGAAACCGCGTACCCGGGCGGTGTCGCCATTGTGGCGAACCTGGACCTGCCATCGACCCCCACGCTTGCGTATGGGCGGCAATGCGAACCTCGCTGGACGTCAGTGCGACAGCGTGAACCGCAGTGGTCTTGGCGAGGTCTGTCCTGCTTGAACTTGAATGGTGCCGCAGGAGGGACTCGAACCCCCGACCCACGCATTACGAATGCGTTGCTCTACCGACTGAGCTACTGCGGCGCGCCGTTGCGGCGAGGCGGGGCGCGACATCATCGGCCCGAAACCGGGCGGAACCTACTCCGCGTGCCGCACGGCGTCAATCAAGATGCGCCGCCTGCGCGTTGCCCCAGATTCTCGGCCCCGGGTGCTCGGCCCCCGGGTGCTCGACCCCCGGGTGCTCGACCTTGACGGACGCGACGGTGGCCCGGCCCTCGCGGCCGTCGCGTGCCGCCCTGGACGGCGTCCGGGCTCAGCCCGCGCCGGCGCGCTGGCCGCGCGCGGTGCCGGCGGGCTCCGGCGGCAGGATCTCGGGCTCGCCGGAGGCCGCTGTTCCGGCAGATCCGGCCTCCCCTGCGCGCTCGCCGGCCTGGCCATCGCCGCCGGTCTCGGCCAGGACGGCCATCGCGGGGCCGGCGCTCTTCCACTCCATCGTGTCGAAGGCGCCGCAATTCTCGCACAGCGCGCCCCAGAGAGGGGAGACCGCGCCGCACGACCCGCAGGTCCAGGTCGGCTCCGCCGGGGCGGCGTCGGCCTGCTCCAGCCGGCGGGCGGCCGCGGCGGTGTCGTCGTTCTCCTTGACCTCGAGATCGGCGAGCAGGCGGTAGAGCCGCCGGTTCGGCGCGCCGGCAACGGCCTTGGTCAGATGGCCGCGCGCGCTGCCCCACAGCTCCGCCTCCATGGCGATCTCGCCCATCACCGCTTCGGCGACCGGGTTCTGCGGCGTCGACTTGACCAGCTTCTCGAAGCGCTTGACGCGGGCGAGCGCCGTCTCGCCGTCGGGGCCGAGGCCGCGATAGACCTCCGCCAGCTCCCGGTGCGGGGCACGGGCCCAGGTCTTCTCGATCAGCCGGGCGGCCTGCTTGGCCTTGCCCGCGCGTACCAGCAGCCGCGCCTCGCGCAGCGCGGCGGGCACGAAGTCGGGCAGCAGGTTTACCGCGTCGTGCGCGTGGCGCAGCGCCTCGGTCATCTTGCCCTCGGTCTCCTCCTCCCGGCTGCGCTCGATCATGATCGCCGCCTTGTGCCGGCGCGCCGTCGGCTGGTCGACGCCCTTCTGTCGGGCCAGCCGGGTCAGGGTCGACAGCGCCTCCGACCAGCGGCGCTGGTGGACCTCCAGGTCGAACTCCGCCTCCAGCACCCACTGGGCGTCGGGGCGAAGCTGCTTGGCACGGCGGGCGAGCTGCAGCGCGCGCGGCCGGTCACCCTCCCGCATCGCCTGGGTGAGCAGGCCGCGCAGGCCGAGGAACTCCATCTCCGGGCGCTTGAGCATGGCCTCGAAATAGCGCCGCGCCGCCGTGTCGTCGCCGCCGAGCTGGGCCGCCTGGGCCGAGAGCAGCATGGTCAGCGGCGGGTCGTCGATGAGCTGGTCGGCCTTGCGCGCGTAGCGGCGCGCCGTCTCCGCGTCGCCGGCCGCCACCGCGACCAGGCCTTGCGAGATCGCCCGGTAGCCCTGGTCCTTGCGCGAGCCCTTGCGCGCCCGCCCGAAGGCCCGCGGCGCGCCGATCAGGCCGCGCCAGAACCGGTAGACCAGGGCCGCCAGGCCGACCAGCACGACCGCCGCCAGGATCAGCATGCCGACGGTCGTCTCGATCACGTAGCCCTGCCACGCGATCTCGACCGCACCGGGCCGCTCCGCCAGCCAGACGGCGATGGCGACGACGACGGCGATCTTGATCGCGAGAAGAAGGATCCGCCACATCAGCCGTCACCCTCCCCGCCGGCCGCCGGTTCGTCGGCCGGAGTCCCGTCGGCCGGAGTCTCGTCGGCCGGAGTCTCGTCGCTCGGAGTCTCGTCGGTCGGGGCCGAGCCGCCGGCTGCATCCTCGCCGGCGGTCGTGTCGCCGTCGGTCGTGTCGCCGTCGGCCGCGGCCTCGTTCGCCGCCTCGTCGCCGGCGACCGGTTCGTCGCCAGTCGCCGCCGCCTGAGCTTCGTCGGCCGAGGGTTCCGCAGCGGAGTCCTCGGCGGAGTCCTCGGCGGCGGGCTCCTC
>JAVJUS010000042.1:0-8302 GCA_040220455.1 Azospirillaceae bacterium | reverse complement strand
CCGGCTCGCCCCGCTCGGCCGCGCCGATCCGCCGACCCGGCCGGCCCGCCCGGAGCGGCCGGAGCTGCGCCCGCCCTCGGCGATGCCCAAGCGGCGCAAGGCGCGCAGCGCCGCCGGCCGCGTCGCCCTGCTGCACGCGCTGGCGCATATCGAGCTCAACGCCGTCGATCTCGCCTGCGACATGATCGCGCGGTTTGCCGACCCGGAGCGGGCCGGCGAGGTCCTGCCGGACGCGTTCTTCGACGACTGGTGCGCGGTCGCGGACGACGAAGGCCGGCATTTCCTGATGCTGGCGGACCGGCTGGCGGCCTTCGGCGCGGCCTATGGCGACCTGCCGGCCCATGACGGGCTGTGGCAGGCCGCGGAGGCCACGGCCGGCGACCTGCTCGCCCGTCTGGCGGTCGTGCCGATGGTGCTGGAGGCGCGCGGCCTGGACGTCACGCCCGGCATGATCGCCAATCTGGACGCCGCCGGCGACGCCGACTCGGCGGCGATCCTGCGGATCATCCACGACGAGGAAATCGGCCATGTCGCCGCCGGCGTGCGCTGGTTCCGCCATGTCGCCGCGTCGCGCGGAATGGAGGCCGAACCGCAATGGCGCGCGCTGGTCCGACAGTACTATCGGGGGCCGCTCAAGCCCCCGTTCAATGCCGAGTCGCGCGCCCGGGCCGGCATGGAGCCGGCGCTCTACGAGCCGCTGGCGGGTTGAGCGCGCGCAAGACGGACGAGAACCGGATGGCTTCGCACATCGCCACCGTCGCGCTCCTGGTCCGCGACTACGACGAGGCGATCGCCTGGTTCGTCGAGCGGCTGGATTTCGCGTGCACCGAGGATACCGATCTGGGCGGCGGCAAGCGGTGGGTCACGCTGCGCCCGGCCGGCGATGACCGCGGGCCGGACCTGCTGCTCGCCCGCGCCGACGGCGAGGGCCAGGCGGCGCGCGTCGGCGACCAGACCGGCGGACGCGTCTTCCTGTTCCTCGAGACCGAGGATTTCGCCCGGGACCATGCCCGGTTCACCGACCGGGGCGTTCACTTCCTGGAAGCGCCGCGTCACGAGCCCTACGGCACCGTCGCGGTGTTCGTCGACCTCTACGGCAACAAGTGGGACCTGATCGAGCCGGCGGCCCGGCAGGGCCACGGCTGAGCCGCGTCGGTGCCAGACGGCGGCTCGGGCGTCCCTCAAGCCCGCGCTTCTTCCATGCGATCGAGCTTCATGGCGAGCGAGGCTTCCAGGAACGGGTCCAGGTCGCCGTCGAGCACCTTGGAGGGGTCGCCGCGCTCCACGCCCGTGCGCAGATCCTTGACCATCTGGTAGGGCTGCAACACGTAGGAGCGGATCTGGTGGCCCCAGCCGATGTCGGACTTGGTGTCCGCCAGGGCCTGGGCCTCCTCCTCCCGGCGCTTGAGCTCGCGCTCGTAGAGCCGGGCGCGCAGCATCTCCATCGCCGTGTCGCGGTTGCGGTGCTGCGAGCGGTCGTTCTGGCACTGCACGACGATGCCGGTCGGCTGGTGGGTGATGCGTACCGCCGAGTCGGTCTTGTTGACGTGCTGCCCGCCGGCGCCCGAGGCGCGGTAGGTGTCGACGCGCAGGTCCTTGTCCTCGATCGTGACGTCGATCGAGTCGTCGATCACCGGCGCGACATAGACCGACGCGAAGCTGGTGTGCCGGCGCGCCTGGCTGTCGAAGGGGCTGATGCGCACCAGGCGATGCACCCCGGACTCGGTCTTCAGCCAGCCATAGGCATTGTGGCCCTTGACCCGCAGGGTCGCGGACTTGATGCCCGCCTCCTCGCCCGGGCTTTCCTCCAGCCATTCGAGCTTGAAGCCGCGGGCCTCGGCCCAGCGGACATACATGCGCAGCAGCATCTCGGCCCAGTCCTGCGCCTCGGTGCCGCCGGCGCCGGCGTTGACCTCGAGATAGCAGTCGTTGGCGTCGGCCTCGCCGGACAGCAGGCTCTCGAGCTGGCGCTTCTGGACGTTCGCGGCGAGGGCGGCTAGCTGTTCCTCGGCCTCGGCGACGACATCGGCGTCGCCTTCCTCCTCGCCCAACTCGATCATCCCGACGATGTCGTCGAACTCCCGCTCGAGCGCGCGATAGCCCTCGATCGCGGTCTCCAGATGGGTCCGCTCGCGCATGATCCGCTGAGCGTTGTCCGGGTCGTTCCAGAGCGCGGGGTCTTCGGCGAGGGCGTTCAGCTCGTCGAGGCGGGAGAGCGCGTTCTCCCAGTCAAAGAGACCTCCTCAGCAGCGCGAGCGACTGCTTGATCTCGGTGACGCGGTCCTGGGTCTCGGCGCGCATGGGCGCGATACCTCCCGGCTTGCTGGGCACGAATGGCACGAACGGGACCCGAGGTGTAAGCCTCCGGGCGCGGCGCGTAAAGAGGGTGCCGGTGCGCTCGGGCTGCGTCCCCGATGGCCCTCAGTACAGTCCACCCGTCCCCTGGGTCTCGCCCGAGCCGCCGCCGAAGCTCTCGCCCCCCCTTTCCGGGCCGGTGCCGGCCACGCTGGTGGTCGAGGTCGGCTCGGTGCCGGGGCGATAGGCCTCCCAGATGCCGCCGGGCGTTCCGGGCGGGGCCAGCGCGCCCGTCGCCGGGTCGATGCGCACCAGGCTGACGCCGGGCGGAATGCGGAAGGGCGGCACCTGCGCCGGGTCGACCGCCTGCTCCATGAAGGCACCGAAGATCGGCGCGGCGACCGACGAGCCCGTCTCCCGCGGGCCCAGCGTGCGCGGCTGGTCGAAGCCGACGAACACGCCGGCCACCAGATCGGGCGTGAAGCCGACGAACCAGGAATCCTTGCCGTCGTTGGTCGTGCCCGTCTTGCCGGCCAGCGGAATGCCGAGCCGGGCGAGGCGCGCGGCCGTTCCCCGCTGGACCACGCCGCGCATCATCGAGACCGTCTGATAGACGCTGACCGGATCGGCGATCCGCTCGCGATCGTCGGGCAGGACCGGCGTCGCCTGGCCGGACCAGTCCACGCCGGCACACTCCTGGCAGGTCCGGTCGTCGTGACGGAAGATGGTCTCGCCGCGCCGGTTCTGGATGCGGTCGATGAAGGTCGGAAAGATCGCCCGGCCGCCGTTGACGAGCTTGCCATAGGCCGCCGTCAGCCTGAGCGGCGTCGTCTCGCCCGCGCCCAGCGCCATGGAGTAGAGCAGGTCCATGTCGTCGTAGACGCCGAAGGTCTCCGTCGTCTGCTTGACCGGCTCCAGCCCGATTTCCAGGAGGATGCGCACCGTCATCAGGTTGCGCGACTTCTCGATGCCGACGCGCATGGGCACCGGCCCCAGCGTGTCGCCGGAGTAGTTCTTCGGCCGCCAGAGCTCCAGCCCCTCGCCCTGGTCGACGGCCACGGGCGAGTCGAGGATGATCGTCGACGGCGTGTAGCCGTGGTCGAGCGCCGTCATGTAGACGAAGGGCTTGATCGCGGAGCCCGGCTGGCGCAGGGCCTGGGTCGCGCGATTGAACTCGGACTCGGCGAAGGACCAGCCGCCGCGCATGGCCAGGACGCGGCCCGTGTGCGGGTCCATGACCACCATCGCGCCCTCGATGTCGGGCACCTGGCGCAGCGCGTAGACCGGCTGCGGCTCCTCCCCCTCGGCCGGGGCGACCGGAACGGCGCCGCGGACCGGTTCCACCAGGACCACGTCGCCGAGAGTGAGGACATCGTCCGCGCTGTCCGGCGCGCCGCCGACCCGCTGCTCCTCGCGCCAGGGCCGGGCCCAGTCGAGCTCCGACATCGGGATGACGCCGCGGCTCTTGTCGACGAATCCGATCAGAGCGCGCTCCGCGTCGACGTCGAGCACGGCGGCCATGCGCCAGTCGCCCGCGTCGTCGGGCTTCTCGATCGCGGCGAGCCGGCCGGGCCAGTCGTCGAAGCTCTCCAGCGTCGCCACCGGGCCGCGCCAGCCGTGGCGCCGGTCGTAGTCCAGCAGCCCTTCGCGCAGCACCCGGTCGACGATGGCCTGCATCCCGGGATCCATCGTCGTGCGCACCGACAGCCCGCCTTCGTAGAGCTGCTCGTCGCCGTAGATGTCCTGGAGCTCGCGGCGGACCTCCTCGGCGAAGTAGTCGGCCTCGACCACCTCGGCCGGATCGCGGCCGACCACCTCGAGCGGGGCTTCTCCGGCCTCGGCGGCGGTCTCGGCGGTGATCGCGCCGTCCTCGCGCATGCGGCCGAGCACGTAGGCGCGCCGCGCGAGGGCGGCCTCGGTGCGGGTGACGGGGTTGTAGTTGTTCGGCGCCTTGGGCAGGCCGGCGATATAGGCCGCCTCGGCCACCGTCAGGTCGGCCAGCGGCTTGCCGAAATAGGCGAGCGAGGCCGCCGCCACGCCGTAGGCGCCGCGGCCCAGATAGATCTGGGTGAGGTAGAGCTCGAGGATCTCGTCCGTGCTCATGGTTTCCTCGATCCTCAGCTCCAGCAGGGACTCGCGTGCCTTGCGGGTGATCGAGACCTCGTTGGTCAACAGGAAGTTCTTGGCGACCTGCTGGGTGATGGTCGAGGCGCCGACCGGGCGCTGGCCCGTTCCCAGGTTGCGCAGGTTGGTGACCGCGGCGCGCGCGATGCCGACGACGTCGACGCCCGGATGGTCGTTGAAGTGCTGGTCCTCGGCCGAGACGAAGGCCTGGATCACGTGGTCGGGGATCGCCCCGATCGGCACGAAGATCCGGTTCTCGACCGCGTACTCCTCCATCAGCCGGCCATCGGCGGCGTGCAGGCGCGTGGTGATCGGCGGCTCGTAGTCGGCGAGCTGGGCGTAGTCCGGCAGATCGCGGCTGAAATACTGCATCAGCCCGAACGCCGCCACGGCGCCGACGATGGCGAGCAGGGCGAGAGAGGAGAAAACCCAACCGACGAAGCGCATGAGGCGGAATCTACCGACACTTCCCGGCCCGGCGCGCCGTGGGCGGCCCCTGGAGCCGGCGGGGGATCAGGACGGCGTCAACGGCCGCGCGGGCCATCCGGTTCCCGGAAGGCCCGATCTTCTAGCGCGCCCCGCCCTCGATCGGAAGCGCTACCGATCAAATGTGTCGGGCGGATGGCCCGGCGGGGGTGGAGCGGAGAGCCGCGCCTCCCCGCGACCGTCAGCTCCCGCGCTCGGCCTCGATGGCCTGCTTCAGGCCGTCATAGCCGACGGC
Source organism: Azospirillaceae bacterium (assembly GCA_040220455.1). Taxonomy (GTDB): domain Bacteria; phylum Pseudomonadota; class Alphaproteobacteria; order DSM-16000; family Inquilinaceae; genus JAVJUS01. Next base: position 3,162 of record JAVJUS010000042.1, on the reverse strand, counting down.
GCCGGGGATCAGCTCGTCGCCGATGAGGAAGGCCGGGGTCCCGCGCACGCCCAGCGCGCGGGCGAGCTCCAGATTCGCGTCGATCTCGGCGGTGACCGCGGGCGCGCCCATGTCGGCGCGCAGGCGCTCGACATCCAGGCCCAGATCCTCGGCGATCGAGAAGATGGCCGCCTCGTCGAGCTGGCCGCGATGGGCCATCAGGGCGTTGTGATAGGCCTCGTACATGCCCTGCTCGCGCGAGGCGAGCGCCGCGCGCGCCGCGACGTCCGAGCTCGGCGCCAGGATCGGGAATTCCTTGAGCACGATCTTGAGGCCCGAGTCCTCCTCGACCAGCCGTTGCATCGGCTCCAGCATGCGCTTGCAGTAGCCGCAGTTGTAGTCGAAGAACTCCACCAGCACGACGTCGCCGTCCGGGTTGCCGATCACCGGAGACGACGTGCTGGCGAAGATTTCCTCGCCTCGCTCCTCGATGGTCTGGCGCTGGCGGTCCGCCGCCATTTCCTGCTCGCGGCTCTGCAGGATCTCGATCGCCTCGACGATGATTTCCGGATTGTCGAGGATGTACTGGCGCACGATTTCCTCGACCGCGGCCCGCTCCTCGGGCTCGAATACGGTCGACTGACCGCCGGACTGGGCCGTCGCCGCGCCCGGCGCCAGCACCGCCGCCAGGGCGGCGAGCGCGAGCGGGAGGGCGAGGCGGGCCGCGCGCAGGACGGCGGGCAAGGCGGCGAGGCGGGTCACGGGCGGCACTCCGGATCGTCGGGGGTCGGATCGGGGGCGGGGCGGATCGGGACGGCGCGGGCGGCACGCGGCCGCCCGGTCACCCCGAAAGCCAGGACAATGCCGCGCGGCGTCGGCGCGGGCAAGCGCGCCCCGGTCGCGCCGCATCACGGCTGCGTGACGCCCGGATGGCGCGGCGGCCCCGACGAGCGGTGGCATGGCGGGGCTCACGGCTCGACGGTGGCCAGGATGTCCTGGGCCTGCAGCGCCCCGCGCGAGCCGGCGGGGAGCTGGTCGAGCGCACGCTGCGCCTGGGCGCGCGCCGTCTCCTCGTCGCCCTTGGCCAGCGCCTCCTCCGCGAGCGCGACCGCGGCCATCCCGAGATCGCCGGTGCGGCCGTAGGCGGTGGCGAGCAGGCGCCAGGCGAGCGACGTATCGCCGCGCGGCAGCCGGGTCGCCGTCGTCAGGTGCTCGATCGCGCTCGCCAGATCCTGCGGCCCGCCCGCCTCGATCTCGGTCTGGGCGAGCGCGGTCAGCAGCAGCGGCTCTTCCGGCGCCAATTCGACAGCGCGGCTGTAATGGGGCCTCGCCTCCGCCGCCTTGCCGGTCTCCAGCAGCATCTGCGCCTCGAGCTCGTGGAAATACGGGTTGTCGGGCTCGACCGCCAGCAGATCCTCCATCATCGCCTGGGCGGCTGCGAAGTCACCCCTGCGGTAGAGCGCGATGGCCCGGCCGTAGCGCCCGGCGATCGTGTCGACGCCCTCGGGATAGTCGCGCAACGCCAGCTGCGGCTCCAGGAAGCCGATCAGCTTGGCCTGGATCCGGCGGAACTGCTCTGGCCAGTCCGCCGGCGGATTGGCGTCGGAATAGGGCGAGCGGGCGACCTGCCGCTCCAGGAAATCGATCCGGTCGCGGGTCAGCGGGTGGGTGCGCACGTACTCCACCTGGGAGGAGGCCGGGACGAGTTCCTGATCCTCCAGCCGCTTGAGGAAGTCGAGCAGACCGGCGCTCGACAGCCCGGCCCGGTCGAGGAAGCTTACCGCCGCCTGGTCCGCGGCGCTTTCCATCGAGCGGGTGAAGGACAGGAAGTCGCGCTGGGCATAACCCTGGCCGCCGGTGATCACCGCGGCACCGGCCCCGGCGTTGCCCGAAGCCAGAGCGGTCGCGACGCCCAGGAGCGTCGTCAGCAGCGCCGTGCGCCGCGCCTGCTCGAGCTGGTCCTGGCCGCGGACGAGATGGCCGCCGGCGATGTGCCCCATCTCGTGGGCCAGGATGCCGACCACTTCCGAATAGTCCTCGGCCCGCGACAGCGCGCCGGTGAACAGGAAGATGTTCTGTCCGCCGGCAACGAACGCGTTGAGCGCGCGGTCGTTGACAAGGTAGTAGTCGATCGCGGACGGATTCAGGCCCGCCGCCCGGGCGATCGGCGCCCCCCATCCGGCGATGACGCGCTCGATCTCCGCGTCCCGGATGAACGAGAAACGACGGGACTGGGCCTCCGCCTCGCGCAGGACGGCGAGCGGCCCGGCGACGGCGACCAGGAGGGCGAGGGCGATGGCGACGAGGCGGCGCGAGGAACGCGGCATGGACGGGCTCTCCGAGGGCACTGGCCCCGAGGCGCGGACGCTCGGACGGGCTTCCGCGCGCGGGACCGTTCGCGATAGGGCCCGAAGAATGTGTCGCGTCGGCGGCATGGTCACCGCCGCCCTGGCGATCGCGAGCTGCCAGGTGACCGGCGGCGGGCGGGAGGTCGCCCTTCAGCGCACCATGATCGCCGGCGACGAGCCGGTCGCCGTGCGCACCGCCCGCTCGGTCCTCGACGAGGGCGGCAACGCCGTGGACGCGGCGGTCGCCGCCGGCTTCGCGCTGGCCGTCACCCTGCCCTCGCGCGCCGGCCTCGGCGGCGGCGGGGCCTGCCTGGTCCACGACGCCGAGGCCGAGACGGTACGCGGCATCGTCTTCACCCCGTCGACCGGAGACGGCGCCGCGCTGCCGGGGCTGGCCCGCGGCCTCTTCGCCGTGCACGCCCTGGGCGGACGGCTGCGCTGGGAGCGGCTGGTCCGCCCGGCGGAGATGCTGGCCCGCTTCGGCGTCGGCGTGCCCCGGGCGCTGGCGGCCGACATCTCGGCGGCCGAGGCGGCCGGCCGCCTGCCCGATGCCTTCCGCGGCCCCGACGGCGCGCCGCTCGCCGAGGGCGCGACGATGGTCCGCCCCGAATTGGCGCAGAGTCTGTCGATGATCCGCTCGAGCGGCGCGGGGGCGATCCACCGCGGCCCGCTTGCGACCGCCTACGCCGCCGGCGCCACCGCGGCCGGTGTCCCGATCGATCCGGCGGCGCTCGGCGACGCCGTGGCCGCGACCTTCGAGCCCGCGGCCCGCGACGCGGGTAACGACCGCCTCTATGTCGCGACACCCGAGGCTGCGGCCGGCCCGCTGCAGGGC
>JAVJUS010000041.1:0-19922 GCA_040220455.1 Azospirillaceae bacterium | reverse complement strand
AGGTCTGTTACCTCGACTGAGGAGGAGCTCTCATGGCCAAGATCGTCGGACTGCCGAAGCTCTCTCCCACGATGGAAGAGGGCACCCTCGCGCGCTGGGAGAAGTCGGAGGGGGACCGCGTCGCGGTCGATGACCTGATCGCCGAGATCGAGACGGACAAGGCCACCATGGAGTGGCGCGCGTTCGATCCCGGCGTGCTGCTCAAGCGCCTCGTCGAGGAGGGCGCGGTGCTCGAGCCCGACGCGCCCGTCGCCATCTTCGGCGAAGAGGGCGAAGACATCTCGAAGCTCCTCGAGGAGGTCGAGAGCGGCGCCGCCAAGGCCGAGGCTCCGAAGGCCGAGTCGGCGGAGGCGAAGGAGCCATCGTCCGAGGCGCAATCGTCCGAGGCGCAGCAGGCCGAGGCGCCCCAGCCGAGCGCGCCGCCGAAGAAGGCCGCGCGGAGCGACGGCCGCGTGCTCGCGTCGCCCCTGGTGCGCAAGCTCGGCCGTGAGCACGACATCGATCTCAGCACCGTCGACGGCAGCGGCCCGGGCGGTCGCATCATCAAGCGCGACATCGACGACTACCTCAGCCGGCCGCGCCCCTCGGCGCCGGCGCGCGGCGAGCGGCGGCCTCCCCGGGTGGAGAAGCTCTCCTCGATGCGGCGCACGATCGCGCGTCGGCTCACCGAGTCGAAGCAGACCGTCCCGCACTTCTACCTGACGATCGACTGCCGGCTGGAAAAGCTGCTCGCCGCGCGCAAGGAGCTCAACGCCCGGGGCGAGGCCGACGGCATCAAGCTGTCGGTCAACGACATGATCATCAAGGCGGCGGCCGTCGCGCTGAAGAAGGTGCCCGCCGCCAACGCGGCCTGGACCGACGAGGCGATCCTGCTGTTCGACCGGGTCGACATCTCGGTCGCGGTGGCGACGCCAAGCGGGCTCATCACGCCGATCGTCAAGGACGCGGCGAACAAGGGCCTCGGCCAAATCTCCGGCGAGGTCAAGGACCTGGCCACCCGGGCGCGGGACGGCAAGCTCAAGCCGGAGGAGTACCAGGGCGGGACCTTCTCGGTCTCGAACCTGGGCATGTACGGTATCCGGGAGTTCGCGGCGATCATCAACCCGCCCCAGGGCAGCATCCTGGCGGTCGGGCAGGGCGAGCAGCGCCCGGTGGTCGAGGACGGCGCGCTCGCCGTCGGCACGGTGATGAGCTGCACGCTCTCCGTCGACCACCGCGTCGTCGACGGCGCCGTCGGGGCGGAATATCTCGCCGCGTTCAAGAAGCTGATCGAAGATCCGATGTCGATGTTGCTCTGAGCGACATCGGCTTGACGACCGTTAGGCACGGGCGCCCGCTGTCGGACGCGCCCGGCAGGGGGAAATGATCCATGGCCGAGACGCGTTTCGACATTCTGGTGATGGGCGGTGGGCCCGGCGGCTACGTGGCGGCGATCCGCGCCGCGCAGCTCGGGTTCAAGACGGCCGTCGTCGAGCGCGAGCATATGGGCGGCATCTGCCTGAACTGGGGCTGCATCCCGACCAAGGCGCTGCTGCGCACGTCGGAGATCAACCATCTCCTGCACAACCTCGACCAGTTCGGCTTCTCGGCCAAGGAGGTCGGCTACGACTTCGGCAAGGTGATCAAGCGCTCGCGCCAGGTCGCCAACCAGCTCTCGCGCGGCGTCGCGGGCCTGATGAAGAAGCACAAGATCACCGTCGTCGACGGCCACGGACGCCTAGCCGGCAAGGGCAAGGTCGAGGTCGACAAGGACGGCAAGACACAGACGCTCGAGGCCAAACACATCATCGTCGCCACCGGCGCGCGCGCTCGCTCCCTGCCGGGGATCGAGCCCGACGGCAAGACGATCTGGACCTACAAGGAGGCCATGGTCCCCGAGGCCATGCCGAAATCCGTCCTGGTCGTCGGCTCCGGCGCCATCGGGATCGAATTCGCGTCCTTCTACCGAAACATGGGCGCCGAGGTGACGGTGGTCGAGCTGCTCGACCGCATCCTGCCGGTCGAGGACGAGGAAATCTCGGCCTTCGCGCGCAAGGCGCTGGAGAAGACCGGCATGAAGATCATGACCGGCGCCAAGACCGAGAAGGTCGAGAAGGGCGGCAAGGGCGTCAAGGCGACCGTCGACGCCGGCGGCAAGAAGCAGACGATCGAGGCGGAGAAGCTGATCCTCGCCGTCGGCATCACCGGCAATATCGAGGATATCGGCCTGGACAAGACCAAGGTCCGCACCGAGAAGGGCCATATCCTGGTCGACGAGTGGCTGGCCACCGACGAGCCAGGGGTCTACGCCATCGGCGACGTGGTCGGCGCGCCCTGGCTCGCCCACAAGGCCATGCACGAGGGCGTGGTCTGTGTGGAGAAGATTGCCGGGCAGAACGACGTGCATCCGGTGGAGGTCGACAATATCCCGGGCTGCACCTACTGCACGCCGCAAGTCGCGTCGGTCGGGCTGACCGAGAAGCAGGCCAAGGACAAGGGCCATTCGGTCAAGGTCGGCCGCTTCCCGTTCATCGGCAACGGCAAGGCCATCGCCATGGGCGAGCAGGAAGGCCTGGTCAAGACCGTGTTCGACGCCAAGACCGGCGAGCTCCTGGGCGCGCACATGGTCGGCGCCGAGGTGACGGAGCTGATCCAGGGCTACGGCATCGCCAAGACGCTGGAGAGCACCGAGACCGAGCTGATGCACACGGTCTTCCCGCATCCGACGCTCAGCGAGATGATGCACGAGAGCGTGCTGGACGCCTACGACCAGGCCCTGCATATCTGAGCGTGCCGGCCGCCGTCCGGGTCCGGCCGGGCGGCAAGGCGCCGCGCCGGGGCTTGGCCGCGCGCCACCCCGGCCCCATGTGCTACACTCGATCGCGCCGCGCGCCGGGACCCCGTTCGATGGTGGGTCCGCTCGGCGTGTCGGATCGGCGGTGCCAGCGTCCGCGCCGCGCCCGCCGGACCGCAGACCATGAAGGAAGTTCCGTGATGTCCCGTGCCGATGACCGGATCCGCCATCCCGAGAAAGCCCATCGCGCGGACAATCCGATCGCGCGAAAGCCCTCCTGGATCCGGGTCAAGGCGCCGACCTCGTCGGAGTATCACGAGACGCGCAAGCTGATGCGGCGCCTGCAGCTCGCCACGGTGTGCGAGGAAGCGGCCTGCCCGAATATCGGCGAGTGCTGGTCCAAGGGCCACGCCACGGTGATGATCCTTGGCGAGGTCTGCACCCGGGCCTGCGCCTTCTGCAACGTCTCGACCGGCCGGCCGGACCAGCTGGACCCGCACGAGCCCGACCACGTGGCCGAGGCGTGCGGCGAACTCGGCCTCAACCACATCGTCATCACCTCGGTCGACCGCGACGACCTGCCCGACGGCGGCGCGGAGCATTTCGCGCGCACCATCGCGGCGATCCGCGCCTCCTCGCCAGGGACGACAATCGAGATCCTGACGCCGGACTTCAAGAACAAGCCCGGTGCCATCGAGCGGGTGGTCGAGGCGCGGCCCGACGTCTTCAACCACAACCTGGAGACCGTGCCGCGGCTCTATCCGTCGATCCGGCCGGGCTCGCGCTACTTCACCTCGCTTCACCTGTTGCACCGGGTCAAGGAGCTCGACCCGTCGATTTTCACCAAGTCCGGCATCATGGTCGGCCTCGGCGAGACGGCGGAGGAGATCTACCAGGTCATGGACGACCTGCGCGCCGCCGACGTGGACTTCATGACCATCGGCCAGTACCTGCAGCCGACGATCAAGCATGCCGCCGTCGACCGCTTCGTCCCGCCGGAGGAGTTCGGGGTCTACGAGAAGGTCGGGCGGGGCAAGGGCTTCCTGTTGATCTCCGCGACGCCGCTGACCCGGTCGAGCTATCACGCCGACGCGGATTTCGAGAAGCTGCGCGCGGCGCGGGAGGCGAGGCTCGCCGGACTCGACACCATGAACCTGGTCGAGCTCGCCGGATCGGGCGCGGCCGATCGGGCCGGTGCTGCCGGCGCGGCGGAATAGTCGGTCCGCGGGGGTCGACCCCGCCTTACACAAATCCCATGTGCGTCCAATGCCTACGCATGCCGAGCAGCGGGTCCTGCCGTATTCTCCCGAACAGCTCTACGAGCTGGTGGCGGATATCGAGCGGTATCCGGAGTTCCTTCCCTGGTGCCTGGCGGCGCGGATCCGCAAGCGGGAGGGCAATATCGTGGTGGCCGATCTCGTCATCGGCTTCCGCATGGTCCGCGAACGGTTCACCAGCCGGGTGACTCTGACCCCGAAGGAGCGGATCGACGTCTCCTATATCGAGGGGCCGCTGCGCCACCTGAACAATCACTGGGTCTTCCACCCGCATCCGGATGGCTGCCTGATCGACTTCTACGTCGATTTCGAGTTCCGCTCGAAGATGCTGCAGAAGCTGATCGGCACCCTGTTCAACGAGGCCTTCCGGCGCATGGTGGCCGCGTTCGAGGCCCGGGCGCGCGACCTCTACGGCGACGTGGACAACCCGACATCCGACACGGCCTCGGCCTCCGCGCGCGGCTCGCTCTGAGCACTCGCCGGGGCGTCGCCCGGGCGCTGGAACGATCCGCGGCGCGAGAGCGTCAGGGGCTGGCGCGCGCGGCGGCCAGCAACAGGGCGAGGGCTGTTTCCACCGACCGCCGGCGGACCTCGGCCCGATCGCCGTCGAAGTGCTGGTGCACCGCGGCGGCATCGCCCTCCCGACGCGCGATCCCGAACCAGACCGTGCCGACCGGCTTGTCCTCGGTCCCGCCGCCGGGTCCGGCGATGCCGGTGACCGCGACGGCCAGATCGGCGTCCGGCGCGGCGGCCAGCGCGCCGCGAGCCATGGCCTCGGCCACCGCTTCCGATACCGCGCCGTGCTCCTCGAGGAGGGCTTCCGACACGCCCAGGAGCGCCGTCTTCGCCTCGTTCGAATAGGCGACGAGGCCGCGGTCCACCACGTCCGATGATCCCGCGACCTCCGTCAGGCAGCCAACGACGAGCCCACCGGTGCAGCTCTCCGCCGTCACGATGGTGAGCCCGCCGTCGCGGCACATCTCCAGGACTTCGGCGGCCTGCCCGACCAGGTCGGCGGGCAGCAGCGTCACGTCGTCGGCCAAGGGGTCCCTCCGATAAAGAGTGCAACGAGCGTCGTGATCGCCGCCGCCGCGACGCCGGCGAGGACGTCATCCGCCATGACGCCGAGCGCGCCCGGCAGGCGGCGATCCGCCCAGGATATGGGCCAAGGCTTGGCCACGTCGAATACCCGAAAGGCGACGAAGGCGATCGGCCAAAGGATCGGCATCCCCGCCACGGGCAGCAGCGCCAGCCACTGGCCCACCACCTCGTCGATCACGACCGTGCGCGGGTCCTTGTCGCCGGCCCGGTCGATGATCGCGACGGCCCAGAAGGCGAACGCCGTGGCGATCACGATGCCGGCGATCAATGCCGCCGTGCCGCCGAGGGCGATCAACGCCGCGCCGGGAGCGAAGGCGGCGAGCGAGGCCCATGTGCCGGGCGCCGGCGGCAGGCGGCCGACGCCCAGCCCGGTGGCGACGAGGACCGCCGGGTGCCGGGCGCCGAGACCGCCGGGGACGGGCAGCAGCAGGCCGCTCACGGCGCGATCGCGATCGTCGCGGTGGCGCTCGCGGCGATCCCCTCGCGCCGGCCGACGAAGCCCAGGCGCTCCGTCGTCGTGGCCTTGACGGAAACCCGGCCCTCCGCGAGGCCGAGCAGCCCGGCGACCCGCGCCATCATGGCGTCGCGGTGCGGGCCGATCTTCGGCCGCTCGGCCATCAGCGTGACATCGACATGGACGACCCGCCCGCCGGCCCGGGCCACCAGATCGGCGGCGTGGACCAGGAACGTCGCGGAATCCGCGCCGCGCCAGCGGGGATCGCTGGGCGGAAAGTGATCGCCGATATCCCCGGCGGCGATCGTGCCCAGCAGCGCGTCGGTCAGGGCGTGGAGCCCGACATCCGCGTCCGAATGCCCGGCCAGGGTCCGGTCGTGCGGGATCCGGATGCCGCACAGGGTCACGTCGTCGCCGGGCGCGAAGCGATGCACGTCGAAGCCGTTGCCGGTCCGGAACTCGGGCGCGGGCGGCGCCGGGCCGGGGGCGGTCGGCGCCGCGGCGAGCAAGGCGCTCGCGCGCGCCAGATCCGCCTCCGTCGTCACCTTCAGGTTCTCCTCGCGGGAGGGGACGAGCGCGACGGCCAGGCCGGCCCGCTCGGCGACGGCGGCGTCGTCGGTCAGCGCGGCGCCCGCCGCCGCGCGATGGGCGGCCAGGATCTCGGCGAACCGGAAGCCCTGGGGCGTCTGCGCCCGCCACAGGGCCGTGCGATCGATCGTGCTGGTGATCCGGCCGTCATCGTCGCCACGCTTGAGCGTGTCGCTGACCGGCACGGCGGCGATGGCACCCGGCCCGGCGTCGAGCGCCGCACGCACGGCGGCGATAGTTCCCGCGTCGACGAGCGGCCGGGCGGCATCCTGGATCAGCACCGTCGCCGGCGGGTCCCCACCCAGCGATTCGAGGCCGAGGCGCACCGAATCCTGCCGGTCCGCGCCCCCCGCGACGGGCGGCATCAGGCCGGCCAGCCCCGCCACCGCGGCGTCGTAGAACGCGCGATCGGCCGGATCGATCACGACCCGAACGCCATCGACTGCCGGATGGTCCAGGAAGGCGGTCACGGTCCGGCGCAGGATCGGCACGCCGGCGAGGTCGCGGTACTGCTTGGGGACATCCCCGCCGAAGCGGACACCGCGTCCGGCGGCGACGATCAGGGCGACGCAATCGGGCATGACGTTCCGGAGGCGGGCGGGCCGGGGCGAGGTGGTTGGCAAGGCCGGGGGCGCGGCAACGAAGAGCGCGACCCTAGCCGGTCGCCGCCCCGACGCCAAGCGCTCACGGCGCGGACCAACCCGCCCACGGGGCGATGCTTTTTTCCTTGAAAATCCGTTGCGACACGGTAGCGTGCCCAAGTTTTTGGCAAAGAGCGAAAGTGCCTATCTGATGGGCAATCGGGTGAGGGGCGAAGGGCTGCAGGCCGGCGGGGGTGCCGGTCGCGGGGCCGGTGGCCAGGGGATCGCGGCCCGTGGGTCCGGCGGCGTGACGATCGGCGATCTCCGCCTCGCGCCGGCGGTCATTCCGGCGCCCATGTCGGGGATCACGGATCGGCCGTTCCGCGACCTGATGCGCCGGTTCGGGACCCGGCTCGTCGTCTCGGAGATGACGGCCAGCCGGGAGATGCTGCACGCCGAGCGCACCGGCCGCGGTGGCGGTCCGGAGCCGGTCGACCCGGCGCCCGTCTCGGTCCAGCTCGCCGGCCACGACCCCGCGGTGATGGCCGAGGCGGCGAAGCTCGCCGCCGACCGGGGGGCGAGCCTCGTCGACATCAATTTCGGCTGCCCGGCCAAGAAGGTGGTCAACAAGCTCGCCGGCTCCGCCCTGATGCGGGAGGAGGCTCTCTCCGCCCGGATAATGGAGGCCGTCGTCGGCGCGGTCGACGTGCCCGTGACGGTGAAGATGCGCACCGGCTGGGACGACGCGGACCGGAACTCCCCGCGCTTCGCCCGGATCGCCGAGGCGGCGGGGGTGCGGCTGGTGACGGTCCACGGCCGCACGCGCTGCCAGCTCTATACCGGCCGGGCGGACTGGCGGTTCATCCGTCGGGTCAAGGAGGCGGTCTCGATCCCGGTGATCGCCAACGGCGACATCGAGGACTACGAGGCCGCCGATCGCTGCCTGGCGGAGAGCGGCGCCGACGGGATCATGATCGGCCGCGCGCTTCAGGGCCGGCCGTGGCTCGTCGCCGACATGGCGCACTACCTGGCCACCGGCGAGCGTCGGCCGGAGCCGTCGGTCACGGAAAAAAAGCGTGTCGTCTTGGTGCATTACGAGGCGCTGTTGAGCCACTACGGCATCCGGCGCGGCGTGCGCATCGCGCGCAAGCACCTGGCCTGGTACGCCCGTGGCCTGCGCGACGCCGCCCGGTTCCGCGACGCGGTCAACGCCGAGGAGGATCCGGCGGCCGTGCGCGCGTTGATCGATGTCGCCTTCGACGAAGGTGCGGCCGCCGCGTCCGACGCCCAGGCGGCTCCGGTGCGTGAGGCCGCCTGACATGGCCAAGGTGACTCCCCTGCGCGCCCGGCCCGGCGGCATCGGGAAGATCGACCCGGGCCAGGTGCTGGGCAGCCTGCCGGTGCCGGTGCTGGTGCTCGATTCCGACCGGTCGATCCGCTTCGTCAACCTGGAAGCCCAGCAGTTCTTCGACACCGGCGAGAGCGCGCTGGTCGGCCATTCGCTCGACGACATCATCCCGGCCGACAGCCCTTTGTTTTTCCTGATCGATCAGGTGATCGCGCAGGGTGCGGTGATGTCGGACTATGGCGTCACGCTCGAGACGCCGCGCATCGGGCGCCACGTGGTCACGGTGACGGTCGGCCCGCTCGGCGATCCGCCGGACATGGCGGTGATGACGCTGCACGAGCAGTCGATCGCCCGGCGCATCGACAACCAGCTCTCCCACCGCAACGCGGCGCGCTCGGTCAGCGCCATGGCGGCGATGCTGGCCCACGAGGTGAAGAACCCGCTGTCCGGCATCCGCGGCGCCGCGCAGCTCCTGGAGCAGACGGCGAGCGACGAGGACCGCCCGCTGACCCGGCTGATCTGCGACGAATCCGACCGGATCGTCGACCTGGTCAACCGGATGGACGTCTTCTCCGACCGCCAGGCGACGCGCGGGCCGGTCAATATTCACACTGTGCTGGAGCGGGTGCGCAAGGTCGCCCAGAACGGCTTCGCCAAGCATGTCCGCTTCGTCGAGCGCTACGACCCGTCGCTGCCGCCGGTCTACGGCAATCACGACCAGCTCATCCAGGTGTTCATGAACCTGGTCAAGAACGCCGCCGAGGCGGTGCCCGCGGACACCGGGGAGATCGTGCTGACCACCGCCTACCAGCGCGGCGTCAGCGTCGCCGTGCCGGGCACCGGGCGGCGCGTCCACCTGCCGCTCATGGTCTCTGTCCAGGACAACGGCGACGGCATACCCGAGGATCTGCACGGCCACATGTTCGATCCCTTCGTGACCACGAAGACCAACGGCACCGGGCTCGGCCTGGCCCTGGTCGCCAAGATCGTCGACGACCACGGCGGCTTCATCGGCTTCGATTCCGAGCCGCGGCGCACCGCCTTCAAGGTGTCGCTGCCGATCGACACCGGCGCGGCCACCGACGGGCGGGAGCCGGCGTGATGGCCAGTGCCACGATCCTGGTCGCCGACGACGATTCGGCCATCCGCACGGTGCTGACCCAGGCGCTCGTCCGCCTCGGCCACGACGTCCGGGCCACGGGCAACGCCGCCACGCTGTGGCGCTGGATCGAGGCCGGGGAGGGCGATCTCGTCATCACCGACGTGATCATGCCCGACGAGAACGGCCTCGACCTCATCCCGCGCATCAAGCGGCTGCGCCCGGAGCTGCGCATCATCGTCATGAGCGCGCAGAACACCCTGCTGACGGCGGTCAAGGCGACCGAGCGCGGCGCCTTCGAATATCTGCCCAAGCCATTCGATCTCAAGGAGCTTGTCGGCCTGGTCGAGCGTGCGCTGTCGGCGCCCAAGACGGTGGCGAAGGAGATCCAGCAGGCGCCGCGCGACGAGGACGACAACCTGCCGCTGATCGGCCGGTCGCCGGCGATGCAGGAGATCTACCGGGTCATGGCCCGGCTGATGGCGACCGACCTGACGGTGATGATCACGGGCGAGAGCGGCACCGGCAAGGAGCTGGTCGCCCGCGCGCTCCATGACTACGGCAAGCGGTCCGGCGGGCCGTTCGTCGCCATCAACATGGCCGCGATCCCGCGCGAGCTCATCGAATCCGAGCTCTTCGGCCACGAAAAGGGCGCCTTCACCGGCGCGACCCAGCGCTCCAGCGGCCGGTTCGAGCAGGCCCAGGGCGGCACGCTGTTCCTCGACGAAATCGGGGACATGCCGATGGAGGCCCAGACCCGCCTGCTGCGCGTCCTGCAGGAGGGGGAGTACACGACTGTCGGTGGGCGTACGGCCATCCGCGCCGACGTCCGCATCGTCGCGGCGACACACCGGGATCTGCGCCACCACATCCGCCAGGGGCTGTTCCGCGAGGACCTGTTCTACCGCCTCAACGTGGTGCCGATCCGCCTGCCGCCCATGCGCGAGCGGACCGAGGACATCCCCGCGCTCGCCCGGCATTTCTTCGAGCAGGCGGCCGAGGAAGGCCTGCCGCTCAAGAGCCTCGACAACGGCGCGCTCGACCGGCTCAAGCAGCATCGCTGGCCGGGCAACGTCCGCGAGCTGGAGAACCTGGTGCGGCGCCTGGCCGCGCTTTATTCCCAGGAGGTCATCGGCACCGACGTGGTGGAACTGGAGCTGGCCGACGCGGCGCCGCCGGGCCAGCCGGCCGAGGACGGCCAGTCGGAGGGGCTGAGCGCGGCGGTCGAGCGCCATCTCAAGGACTACTTCGCGGCCCACAAGGACACCCTGCCGGCCTCGGGCCTCTATGACCGGGTGCTCCAGGAGATCGAGCGGCCGCTGATCACGATCAGCCTGGGCGCGACCAAGGGCAACCAGATCAAGGCGGCCCAGCTTCTCGGCCTCAACCGCAACACGCTGCGCAAGAAGATCCGCGAGTTAGACATTCAGGTGATCCGCGGACTAAAGTGAGCCCGCGCGGTCGGGGGCCCGGCGGAGCCGTCGGCGCGACGCGTCGGGCCGCGGCGGGCCGGACCCGACCGGGGAGACCGCCGTCCCCATGACGCGGGCGGCCCGGCCCGATGTGCGAACGAGCCCGGGGCGGCCTGGAATCGAGCTGTCATGACGATCCGGACAAGCGAGTCGCCGACTCTGCTGCTGCGTCGGCTGTCGCTCTGGGCGGCGCGCGCCGGCCTGGCGAACAAGCTCGCCCTGGCGCTGACCGTGGCGGCGGTCGTGGCCGGGCTCGCGACCTATGGCGCGTTGACCGAAAGCCCGCCGCTGGGTCACGACCCGGACACGGTCTATCTTCTGCTCAACATCGATCTGGTGATCCTGCTGCTGCTGGCCGGGCTGATCGCGCGGCGGCTGGTCGGGATCTGGGTCGAGCGGCGGCGCGGGCGCGCGGGCTCGCGCCTGCATGTCCGCCTCGTCGTGCTGCTGAGCGCGCTTGCCGTGACGCCGGCGATCATCGTCGCCGGCTTTTCGGCGTTCTTCTTCTACTTCGGGGTCCAGTCCTGGTTCTCCGAGCGGGTCAGCACGGCCGTCAACGAATCCGTCTCGGTCGCCCAGGCCTATCTCCAGGAACACCGGCAGGTCCTGCGCGCCGACGCGCTCGCCATGGCCAACGACCTTAACCGGGAAGCCCCGCGCCTGATGGCCGACGAGCAGTACTTCAACCAGTACGTCTCGACGCAGGCGCTGCTGCGCGACCTGACCGAGGCCATGGTCATCGACGGAACCGGCCAGATGCTGGCGCGGTCGGGCTTGACCTTCCTGCTTCAGTTCGAGCCGATCTCCGACGAAGCGCTGGCGCAGGCACGGGCCGGGGAGGTGGTCGAGCTCACCGGCCCGAACGACGACCGGGTGCGCGCGCTCGTCCAGCTCGACCGCTTCGTCGACAGCTATCTGGTCGTCGGCCGGCTGATCGAGCCGCGCGTCATCGCGCATATGGAACGGGTCGAGGGGGCGGTGGCGGAGTACCGCCAGCTCGAGGGCCGCGCCTCGACGCTCCAGATCACCTTCACCGCGATCTACCTGGTCGTCGCCTTCCTGCTGCTGCTCGTCGCGGTGTGGATCGGCATGCTCTTCGCCGACACGATCGTCACGCCGATCAGCGGGCTGATCACCGCGGCCGAGCGGGTCAGGGCGGGCGATCTCTCCGCGCGGGTCACCTCGGGCAACGCCGATGACGAGCTCGGCATCCTGTCGCGCGCCTTCAACCGCATGACCGGCCAGTTGCAGAGCCAGCGCGCCGAGCTGGTCGAGGCCAACAGCCAGATCGACGCCCGCCGGCGCTTCACCGAGGCGGTGCTGGAAGGTGTCTCGGCCGGCGTACTGGGGCTGGACGGACACGGGCGGATCGACCTCGCCAACCGCTCGGCCGTGGAGCTGCTGGGCCTCGAGGGTGCGGCGATGGCGGGCCGGCGGCTGGTCGACGTGGTGCCGGAGATGGCGGGCCCGCTGGAGGCGCTGTCGGGCCGGCCCGGCCGGCAGGTCGAGGACCAGGTCAAGGTTCGGCGCGGGGCGGAGTTGCGCACGCTGCTGGTCCGTGTCGCCGCGGAAGGCGGCGGCGACGCGGGCGTCGGGGAGCTCGGCGACGGCGCCGCCGGCGGCCGCGGCTACGTGGTGACCTTCGACGACATCACCGAGCTGCTGTCCGCCCAGCGCAAGGCCGCCTGGGCCGATGTGGCGCGGCGCATCGCCCACGAGATCAAGAATCCGCTGACGCCGATCCAGCTCTCCGCCGAGCGGCTCAAGCGGCGCTACGCCAAGCAGATCCATACCGATCCGGAGACCTTCCAGATCTGCACCGACACGATCGTGCGCCAGGTCGGCGATATCGGGCGGATGGTCGACGAGTTCTCCGCCTTCGCGCGCATGCCTTCGCCGGTGATGAAGGAGGAGGACCTGGTCGTGCTCTGCCAGCAGGCCGTGGCGCTGCAGCGCACGGCCTATCCGGAGATCGACTTCGCGCTCGAGGTACCGGAGGAACGGCCGCCGGTGCCGTGCGATTCCCGCCAGGTGGCCCAGGTCCTGACCAACCTGCTGCAGAACGCGCTCGACGCCATCGAGGGACGCCAGGCGGAGGGGGAGGACGGCGAGGCGGCGCCGCTGCCGCAGGGCCGGATCGCGATGTCGGTCGTGTTCGAGGACAAGGCGGCGACGGTGACGATCGAGGACAACGGTCGCGGGCTGCCGGTCGAGGAACGCGATCGGCTCACCGAGCCTTATGTCACCACGCGGGCGAAAGGGACCGGCCTCGGTCTCGCCATCGTGAAGAAGATCATGGAGGATCACGGCGGTCGACTCGTCCTGGGCGACCGACCGGGCGGCGGTGCCCGCGTCCGCCTCGTCTTCCCGCTGGGAGAGGCGGCCGGGACGGCCGGGCCAAGGGAAGGGCGCGCGATTCATGGCGCATGACATCCTCGTCGTCGACGACGAAGCAGATATCCGGACGCTGATCTCCGGCATCCTCGAGGACGAGGGCTATGCCTGCCGGGAGGCGGGCGACGCCGACAGCGCGCTGTCCGCGCTGGGGGAGCGACAGCCCAGCCTGATCGTCCTCGATATCTGGCTTCAGGGCAGCCGGCTGGACGGGCTGGAGCTGCTGGCCGAGATGAAGCGCGAGCACCGCGACGTGCCCGTGGTCATGATCAGCGGCCACGGCACGATCGAGATGGCGGTCTCCGCGATCAAGGAGGGCGCCTACGACTTCATCGAGAAGCCGTTCAAGACCGACCGCCTGCTGCTGCTGGTCGAGCGCGCGATCGAGGCCGCACGGCTGCGCCGGGAGAACGCGGAGCTGCGCCTGCGCAGCGGCGGCGAGGCGGAGCTCGTCGGCGACTCGCCCCAGATCAACCAGCTCCGCCAGCAGATCGAGCGGGTCGCGCCGACCGGCAGCCGGGTCCTGATCACCGGGCCCGCCGGCGCCGGCAAGGAAGTCGCGGCGCGCCAGCTCCACACCCTGTCCCGGCGCAAGAACGGGCCGTTCGTGGCGCTCAACTGCGCGGCGATGCACCCCGACCGGCTGGAGGAGGAACTCTTCGGCATCGAGGCGGGCGACGGCCGCCAGCGCAAGACCGGGACGCTGGAGCAGGCCCATGGCGGCACCCTGCTGCTCGACGAGGTCGCCGACATGCCGGTCGCGACCCAGGGCAAGATCGTCCGGGTCCTGCAGGAGCAGACCTTCACCCGGGTCGGCGGCAGCCGCCGGGTCCAGGTCGATGTCCGGGTCATCGCCTCGACCAACCGCGACCTGCAGGTGGAGATCCGCGACGGCCGGTTCCGGGAGGACCTCTACTATCGCCTCAACGTGGTGCCGCTGCGCGTGCCCTCTCTGGTCGAGCGGCGCGAGGATATCCCGCTGCTCGCCCGCCACCTGATGGTCCGCTCGGCGGAGAGCCAGGGCCTGCCGCCGCGTCGGCTGGGCGACGACGCGATCGCCGCGCTCCAGGCCTATGACTGGCCGGGCAATGTCCGCCAACTCCGCAACGTCATGGACTGGCTGCTGATCATGGCCGCCGGCGAGCCGTCTGTGCCGGTGCGCGCGGAGATGCTGCCGCCCGAGATCGGCGCGATCGCGCCGGCGGTGCTGAAATGGGACCGGTCGAGCGAGATGATGGGCTTGCCGCTGCGCGACGCGCGCGAGCTCTTCGAGCGGGAATACCTCGTCGCCCAGATCAACCGGTTCGGCGGCAATATCTCGAAGACGGCGGAGTTCGTCGGCATGGAGCGATCGGCCCTGCACCGCAAGCTCAAGGCGCTGGGCGTCCACGGCGCCGATCGGGGCGAGCGCGACGGCGAGCCGGCCTCCGCGACGCCGCGCCTCGCGGGCGAGTGAGCCCGGCGCGCCGCCACTCGTCCGCACGCCCCCCCCCGGCAAGCACGGATAGCCCGCCATGAAGGTCGTCGTCTGCGGCGCGGGGCAGGTGGGAGCGAACATCGCCCGCTACCTCGCCACCGAGAACAACAACGTCACGGTCATCGACCAGTCGCCGGAGCTGATCCAGAAGCTCTCCGACACCCTCGACGTCCAGGCCATAGTCGGCCACGCCTCGCTGCCGCCGATCCTGGAGCAGGCGGGCGCGCGCGACGCCGACCTGATCATCGCGGTGACCCAGTCGGACGAGGTCAACATGGTGGCCTGCCAGGTGGCGCACTCGCTCTTCGCGGTGCCCACCAAGATCGCGCGGGTGCGCAACCAGGCCTATCTGCAACCGATCTGGGCGGATCTCTACAGCCGCGAGAACATGCCGATCGACGTCATCATCTCGCCGGAGATCGAGGTGGCGCGCGGCATCGCCCGGCGGCTGCAGGTGCCCGGCGCCTTCGACATGATCCCCATGGCCGACGGCTCGGTCCGGGTGATCGGGGTCATCTGTACCGAGGAATGCCCGATCATCCACACGCCGCTGCGCCAGCTCACCGGCCTGTTCCCGGACCTGAACATCGAGGTGGTGGCGATCATCCGCGGCGACCGGCCGATCATCCCGGACAGCAACGACCAGATGCTGCCGGGCGACGAGGTCTATTTCGTCGCCGAGACCGGCCACGTGCCCCGCGCCATGGCCGCCTTCGGCCACGAGGAGCCGGAAGCCCGCCGCGTGGTGATCATCGGCGGCGGCAATATCGGTCTGGTGCTGGCCGAGGAGATCGAGGCCCAGCACCCGGACCTGACCGTGCGCATTATCGAGTCGAGCCGCGTCCGGGCCGAGCGGATCGCCCGCCAGCTCACGCGCACGACCGTGCTCTACGGCGACGGCCTCGACCCGGAGCTCCTGGAGGAGGCGAATATCGGCGCCGCCGAGGTCGTGGTCGCGGTGACCAACGACGACGAGGCCAATATCCTGGCCTCGCTGCTCGCCAAGCGCTACGGCGCCCAGCGCGCCATCACCCTGATCAACAAGACGACCTACAGCCCGCTGATCACGACGCTGGGCATCGACGCGGTGGTCAGCCCACGCGCGATCACCGCCTCGACGATCCTTCAGCATGTCCGGCGCGGCCGGATCAAGTCGGTCCACAGCCTGCGCGACGGCTTCGCCGAGATCATCGAGGCCGAAGCGCTGGAGACCTCGACCCTGCTGAACAAGCCGGTGCGCGACATTCCGCTGCCGTCCGACGTGATCATCGGCGCCATCGTGCGCCAGGGCCAGGTGCTGATCGCGCGCCCGTCCACGGTGATCAAGCCGCACGACCGGGTCGTGCTGCTGGCCGGCGCCAAGTCGGTCAAGAAGATCGAGCGGCTGTTCGCCGTGCGCCTGGAGTTCTTCTGAACCGGCCGCCGGCCCGTTTTCCGCGCCCGGCCGAGCCGTCCCGTTCCGTCCGAGTTGTCCTTCGCGCTCAGGAGCTTCCCCCATGCCCCGCATCGCCTACGTCCAGGGCCGATACCGCCGCCATGCCGAGGCGGCCGTGCCGATCGAGGACCGCGGCTACCAATTCGCCGACGGCGTCTATGAAGTGGTGACGATCCAGAACGGCCATCTGGTCGACGAGGCCGGTCATCTCGATCGGCTGGAGCGCTCGCTGTCGGAGCTGGCGATCGCCGCGCCGATGTCGCGCCGCGCGCTCGGCCTCGTCATGCGCGAGCTGATCCGGCGCAACGGCGTGCGCGAGGGCATGCTCTACCTCCAGATCACCCGCGGGACGGCGCCGCGCGACTTCAAGTTCCCGGCCCGGGCGGAGCCGACGCTGGTCATGACCGTGCGGCGCGCCGACCTGAAGGCGACCGACAAGATGGCCCGCGGCGTCGCGGTGATCACGATCCCGGACATCCGCTGGAAGCGACGTGATATCAAGTCGATATCCCTTCTTCCTCAGGTTTTGGGAAAGCAGAAGGCCGCAGAAGCCGGCGCCTTCGAGGCCTGGCAGGTGGACGAGGACGGCTACGTCACCGAGGGCTGTTCCTCCAATGCCTGGATCGTCACCCGCGACGGCGTGATCGTGACGCGCGACCTCAGCACCCGCATCCTGGCCGGCATCACGCGCGGCTCTCTGGTGCGGCTGATCGGCGATCTCGGCTATCGCCTCGAGGAGCGGCCCTTCTCGGTGGAGGAGGCCTACGCGGCGCGCGAAGCGTTTCTGACCAGCGCGACGACCTACGCAATGCCGATCACCCGGATCGACGACCGGTCGGTCGGCAACGGCCACCCGGGCGACATCGCCGCGGCGCTGCGTCGCGCCTACGAGGGCTATGCGGAGGGCGCTGGCGCGAGCTGACGGCGCGCCGCCCTCGTCGCGGCCGCGAAATCGCCATCCGGGCATGGTTGGCGTAGGCGGCGTGGCATACCATATCGGATCACTCAGAAGGCGATGAATCCCCACGAGGTCCGCCACCGAGGCCTCCAACAACAGGACCAGCGAGCCGAGCCCCATGTCCGAAAAAGCGCAGAACGTTCAGGACGTCTTTCTGAACCACATCCGCAAGAACAAGACCCCGGTGACGATTTTCCTGGTCAACGGTGTGAAACTGCAGGGAATCGTGACCTGGTTCGACAACTTCTCCGTCCTGCTGCGGCGTGACGCGCACAGCCAGCTCGTCTACAAGCACGCGATCTCGACGGTGATGCCGGCCCACCCGATCCAGCTCTTCGACCAGCAGAGCCAGAAGGAAGAGGCCTGATCACGGTGACGTCGGCCGAGGCGACGGGGGCGGCGACGGCCCAGGGTGCCGGGGGGCAGGGCGCGGGTCCTGGCAACACCGCCGGCGCGCGCGCGTTCGTCCTGCATCCGGACCGCAAGGACCGGCCGCGCCCCGCTCGCCCGGCCGAGGCGGCGCTGGAGGAGATCGTCGGGCTGGCCCGGGCGATCGACCTCGACATCGTCGAGCAGCGGGTGGTGCGACTGTCCAGGCCCCGCCCGGCGACGCTGTTCGGCGAGGGCACGGTCGACGAGATCCACGGCGCCGCCGCCGCGCTCGAGCCCGAGGTCATCGTCGTCGACGCCGAGCTGACGCCGATCCAGCAGCGCAACCTGGAGCGCCGATGGTCGGCCAAGGTGATCGACCGCACCGGCCTGATCCTGGAGATCTTCGGCGAGCGGGCGCGCACCCGGGAGGGCCAGCTCCAGGTCGAGCTGGCGCATCTCTCCTACCAGCGCTCCCGCCTCGTGCGGTCCTGGACCCACCTCGAGCGCCAGCGCGGCGGCGCGGGCTTCATGGGCGGTCCGGGCGAGCGGCAGATCGAGCTCGACCGGCGTCAGATCGACGACCGCATCGCCCGGCTCGAGCGCCAGCTCGAGGAGGTACGGCGCACCCGCGGCCTGCACCGTTCGGCGCGCGAGCGCGTGCCCTATCCGGTGGTCGCGCTGGTCGGCTACACCAACGCCGGCAAGTCGACCCTGTTCAACCGCCTGACCGAATCCCGGGTCATGGCGAAGGACATGCTCTTCGCCACGCTCGACCCGACCATGCGGGCGATCGACCTGCCGCATGGCCAGAAGGTCATCCTGTCCGACACGGTGGGCTTCATCTCGGACCTTCCGACCCACCTCGTCGCCGCCTTCCGGGCGACGCTCGAGGAGGTCCGGTCGGCCGAGCTGATTCTGCATGTCCGCGACGTCTCCCATCCGGAGACCGAGGCCCAGCGCGAGGACGTGGTGGCGGTGCTGGGTGACCTGGGCATCGACGCGGACAGCGATCCGCGCGTGGTCGAGGTCCTCAACAAGGTCGACCTGCTGCCGGACGTCGACGCGGCGGCCGTCAGCCGCGGCGCGGAGGGGCGGGGCGGCCTGCTTCCGGTCTCCGCGCTGACGGGGGAGGGCTGTGACGCGCTCACCCGCGCGATCGCCGAGCGCCTCCAGGCCGGCCGGCGTCGCGTCGAGGTCGATGTCGACCTTGGCGACGGCCGGACCATCGCTTGGCTCCATGCCCACGGGCGCGTGATCGAGCGGCGGGAGAACGGCGCCTCGGCCCGCTATGTCGTCGATCTCGACCCGGCCGACGCCGCGCGCCTGGAAAAGCGTCTGAGCTGATCCGCATTCGCGTGCGCCCCCGGGGTTGACCCGCCGGAACGCCATCCCTATACCCTTGGCACTCACCTGGCGAGAGTGCTAACGCCTCGCATGCCGGGGAACAATCAACGGCGTCCAAAGATCCTGGAGAAAGCACGATGACTTTCCGGCCCTTGCATGACCGGGTGATGATCAAGCGCATCGAGCAGGAAGAGAAGACGGCCGGCGGGATCATCATCCCGGATACCGCCAAGGAGAAGCCGATGCAGGGCGAGGTTGTCGCCGTCGGTCCCGGCGCGCGGGACGAGGGCGGCAAGGTCAATCCGCTCGACGTCAAGGTCGGCGACAAGGTCCTGTTCGGCAAGTGGTCGGGTACCGAGGTCAAGATGGATGGCGAGGACTATCTGATCATGCGCGAGAACGACCTGATGGGCGTGATCGAGTAGGTCTCGCGCGCCGGCGTGAGCCGGGTCGCGGACGGCTCCGCGGCCGGGGAAGGGGACGAGGCGCCGGAGACGGTGCGAGCGACCCACCGGCCCGCTGATCGCGGCGGTTCGCGGCGGCCCTTCGACAACGCGATCGGTTCCGCCCGCCGGGCGGGATCGGCTCGCGCCCTCATTTCCCACGCGATCGAGAATAGAAGTCAGGAGAGACGACCATGGCGGCAAAGGACGTCAAGTTCGACGTCGACGCGCGTAACCGCATGATGCGCGGCGTCGACACCCTCGCCGACGCGGTGCGGGTCACGCTCGGGCCCAAGGGCCGCAACGTGGTGCTGGACAAGTCGTTCGGCGCGCCGCGCATCACCAAAGACGGCGTGACGGTCGCCAAGGAGATCGAACTTTCCGACAAGTTCGAGAACATGGGCGCCCAGATGGTCAAGGAGGTCGCCTCCAAGACCAACGACGTCGCCGGCGACGGCACGACGACGGCCACGGTCCTGGCGCAGTCGATCCTGCGCGAGGGCATCAAGGCGGTCGCCGCCGGCATGAACCCGATGGACCTCAAGCGCGGCATCGACCTGGCGGTCGAGGCCGTGGTCGAGGACATCAAGAAGCGCGCCCGCAAGGTCGAGACCAATTCCGAGGTCGCCCAGATCGGCACGATCTCGGCCAACGGCGACAAGTCGGTCGGCGACATGATCGCCGCGGCGATGGAGAAGGTCGGCAACGAGGGCGTCATCACGGTCGAGGAGGCCAAGTCGCTCGAGACCGAGCTCGAGGTCGTCGAGGGCATGCAGTTCGACCGCGGCTATCTCTCGCCGTACTTC
>JAVJUS010000040.1:0-12626 GCA_040220455.1 Azospirillaceae bacterium | reverse complement strand
GCGGCCGCGCCGGGGCGCGAGGACCGCCGGCGCGGCTCGGGCTATACCAGAACCATGCCGTCCTCGGAAGCCGGAGAGTCGGCGTGATCCTCCGGGCCCAGCAGCATGTCGTAATGGGCATGCCCGCCGGGGATCATCGGGAAGCAGTTCTCGTCCTTGGCGACCTGGATGTCGGCCACCACCGGCCCGTCGGCGGCCAGCATGGCGTCGATGACGTCGTCGACCTCGTCCACCTTGGTGGCGCGCAGGCCGGTGCAGCCGAACGCCTCGGCCAGCTTGACGAAATCGGGCAGCGCCTCGGAATAGCTCTCCGAATACCGCTCGCCGTGGAGCAGTTGCTGCCACTGGCGGACCATGCCCATCCAGGAGTTGTTCAGGATGAACACCTTGACCGGCAAGCGGTACTGCACCGCCGTCGACAGCTCCTGGATGTTCATCATGATCGAGGCCTCGCCGGCGACGTCCACGACCACCGCGTCGGGATGGGCGACCTGCGCCCCGATCGCCGCGGGCAGGCCGTAGCCCATCGTCCCCAGCCCGCCGGAGGTCATCCAGCGATTGGGCTTCTGGAAGGGGATGTACTGGGCCGCCCACATCTGGTGCTGGCCGACCTCGGTCGTGATGTAGGCGTCGTCGCGGTCGCCCAGCTTCTCCGCCAGCCGCTTGATCGCGTATTGCGGGCGGATGACCGCGCCCTCGGCCGTCGACTGGCTGAAGCGAAGGCACTGCCGGCCGCGCCACTGGTCGATCTGGCCCCACCAGGCCTTCAGCGCCTTCGGATCGGACTTGTGGCCGCGCTCGCGCCAGATCTCGAGCATCATGGCGATGGTCTCGGCGCAGTCGCCGACGATCGGGATCTCCACCGCCACGTTCTTGTTGATCGAGCTCGGGTCGATGTCGACATGGATCTTGGTCGAGCCCGGCGAGAACTCGTCGAGCTTGCCCGTCACCCGGTCGTCGAACCGCGCGCCGATGTTGACCATGACGTCGCAGTTGTACATGGCCAGATTGGCCTCGTAGGTCCCGTGCATGCCCAGCATGCCCAGGAAGGACGGGTGCGCCGCCGGCACGCCACCCAGGCCCATCAGCGTGTTGGTGATCGGGAATCCGGTCTCGTCCACCAGCTCGGTCAGCAGCGCCGCCGCCCGCGGGCCGGAGTTGACGACGCCGCCGCCGGTGTAGAGGATCGGCCGCTTGGCCCGCGCCATCGCGGTCACCGCGCGCTCCACCGCCGCGCGATCCGGACGGGTGCGCGGGCGGTAGGTCTTGTGGACCACGTCCTCCGGCGGGACATAGGTGCCCGGGGCGAACTGCACGTCCTTGGGCAGGTCGACCACGACCGGCCCCGGCCGGCCCGACCGGGCGACGTAGAACGCCTCGTGGATCGTGCGGGCGACCCGGTCGGCGCTCTTGACCAGGTAGTTGTGCTTGGTGCACGGCCGGGTGATGCCGGTCGTGTCGCACTCCTGGAAGGCGTCGTTGCCGATCAGATGCGTCGGCACCTGGCCGGTCAGGCAGACGATCGGGACGGAATCCATCAGCGCGTCGGTCAGCCCGGTGACCGCGTTGGTCGCGCCCGGTCCGGAGGTCACGAGCACCACGCCGACCTTGCCCGTCGACCGCGCATACCCTTCCGCCGCGTGGACCGCGCCCTGCTCGTGCCGGACGAGGATGTGGCGAATGTGGTTCTGCTGGAACAGGGCATCGTAAATCGGCAATACGGCGCCGCCGGGATATCCGAAAATCGTGTCCACACCCTGATCCTTGAGGGCTTTCAGGACCATCTCGGCACCGGTCGGCATCTGCTCGGACATCTCTCGAACCTCGTGTCGGCCCGCCCCCGCCGCCCTTTTTCGGCGAAGCGCGCCCGTCTGCGATGGGGTGATAGCGTGGCCCCGGGGCCACGGCGTGCGCAACCTAGACGGCGGCGCCGGGCCGGTCAATGGCCTTTTCGCACTTTCCTTAGAATTGCCTGCGACAAACTTTCCGAATATTGCTCGTCATAGACTTCCAGGCTCTCGACGTTATCCGCCCCGTGGGGAAGCTGGTGGCGGAACCAGGTCGTCTGGCGCTTGGCGTAGCGCCGCGTCTCGCGCACCGCCCGCTCGACCGCCGTCGCCCGGTCGATCTCGCCGGCCAGATGGGCGCGCAGGGGCGGCACGCCCAGCGCCTTCATGGCCGGCAGCGACGGGTCGAGCCGCAGGGCGTCGAGCGCCCGGACCTCGTCCAGCGCCCCGGCCTCCATCATCGCGGCGAACCGCGCCTCGCAGGCGGCGTAGAGGGGTTCGCGCGCCGGCAGCAGGACCGTGACGGCGAAGCGCAGCCCCGGCGGCGGAGCGAGGCCGGGATCCGCCTGCCAGGCGCCGAGCGGCCGGCCGGTCGCCTCGACCACCTCCGCCGCGCGGATCAGCCGCTGGGTGTCGCCGGGGGCCAGCCGGGCGGCGCTCGCCGGGTCCCGCCGGGCGAGCTCGGCGCGGAAGGCGTCGCCGCCGAGCGCCGCCAGCCGCTCCGCGACCTCTCGCCGCACCGCCTCGGGGACCGGCGGAATCTCGGCCAACCCCTCGATCAGGGCGCGCAGATAGAGCCCTGTGCCGCCGACCAGGACCGGCATCCGGCCGCGGACCAGGGCCTCGGCGATCTCGGCCAGGGCATGGCCGCGCCAGCGCGCCGCGGAGCACGGCTCGGCCGCCGGCAGCACGCCGTAGAGCCGGTGCGGCACGCGGGCCAGCGCCGCCGGGCCGGGGCGCGCGGTCAGGATCGAAAGCTCGCGGTAGACCTGCATGCTGTCGGCGTTGATGACGACGCCGCCCGTCGCCTCCGCCAGGTCGACGGCAAGGGCGGACTTGCCCGTCGCCGTCGGCCCGGCGACCACGAGGACACGGCCTTTCACGGCCGAAACGCCGGGCCTTGCCCGGCCGGGGCCGCCGGTGGACAGGCCGCCGCCGGCTGGGGCATAACCCGGCCGCCCGGGCCGCGCGCCCGGTCGGGTACCGCCCCCGCCTTCGAAGCCCCGCCCCCTGGAGCCCCATCGATGGACAGCGTCCTGACCCTCCTCGCCGGCCGCGACGCTCCGCTGGCCGAGCGCGATGTCCGCCTCGCCCGGTACGCGCTGGGCGAGCTGGGCGCCGATGTGGGCCAGCCCGACTGGCTGGCCGAGGACATCGCCTGCGACCTGCGCTTCACCGGGGTGGACGTGGCGCCGGCCCAGGCGGCGGCGATCGTCGCGCTCGACGGGCTGCCGCTCGACGTGGTCGCCCAGCCGCTGGAGTTCCGACGGAAATCCCTGCTCATCGCGGACATGGACTCGACCATCGTCGAGGGCGAGACGCTGGACGAGCTGGCGGCGCTGGCCGGGGTCGGCGACAGGGTGGCGCCGATCACCGCGCGCGCCATGAACGGGGAGATCGGCTTCGCCGACGCCCTGCGGGAGCGCGTCGCCCTGCTGAAAGGCCATCCGGCCGACCTGATCGACCGCGTGCTCGACGCCATGGCGATCAGCCCGGGCGCGGAGCCGGCGGTACGGACCATGCGCGCCAACGGGGCGCGGTGCGTGCTGATCTCTGGCGGATTCACGATGTTCACGGAACGCGTGCGCGATCGGGTCGGCTTCGACGTGGCGGAAGGCAACACCCTCGACGTCGCCGAGGGCCGCCTGACGGGCACGGTCAGCGAACCCATCCTCGGCAAGGAGCGCAAGCTGGAATCGCTGCGCGAGCACACCGCCGAGCGCGGCATCGACCCGGCCGCGACCATGGCGGTGGGCGACGGCGCCAACGACCTGCCGATGCTCCAGGCCGCCGGCCTCGGCGTGGCCTACCGCGCCAAGCCGACCGTCCGCCAGAAGGTCCGCGCCCGCCTCGACCACGCCGACCTGACGGGGCTCGTCTATCTGCAGGGCTACCGGCAGAGCGAGATCGTGACCGCGTAGCTCGGCGGTGGCGCCCGTTGGACTTCGGGATCGCTGGCGCTCTCCCGACCGAACGGGCCGTAGGTCGGTCGAGCGTGAGCAAGCCCGACACTCCCGACGCCGAAGCAGGCGCCCCTGCCGGAGGCGTCGGGTCCGCGGCGCTCGGCCGACCCCGAACACCATGGTCGCTACGTCCAGGCTCGCCCCCTCTCCGCCCGTGACGTCGGGCTCGCTGACGCTCGACCGACCTACGAGCCGGGCGCACCCTCTTAGGTCGGCTTAGCGAAGCGATGCCGACGTCCGGGCGTGACGAAGACGCGGGCACGTCGGGATCGGTTCGCTCTCCCGACCTACCGGCCGCCCCGGCACGTCCGGGAGCGCGGCGTCAATTGCCGAACAGGTTGCGGATCGTGCCGACCGGGTCCTGCTCGAGCTGCTCGCGGAGCTGATCCGGCGTCGCCTGCTCGGGTGCCGGCGCCTCGGTCGGCGCGGTTTCCTCGGTCGGCGCGCTCTCTTCGGTCGTCGAGCCGCCGTCGGCGGGCGCGGTGTCCTCCGCCGCCGGCGCGCTCTCGGTCCCGGTCGTGCTGTCGCCCCCGCCGCCGAGCAGGCCGCTCGCTCCGTCGCCCAGGAGGCCGCGCAGCACGTCCTCGGCGCCGCCCCCCTCGCGCAGGTTCTCGATCTGGTCGCGCAGAGCCTCGGGATTCTCCAGCGTGCCCCGGATCAGGCCCTCGAGATCGGGCGCGAAGCGTGGCTCCGACCAGGTGCCGCCGATCAGGATCGGCACACGCACGCCGGTTTCCTCGAACTGGCCGCCCTGGCCTTCGATGGTCGCGACCGCCCGCGGCTCGACCCGGAAATCGAGGCTGCGCTCGGGGATCGCCGTCTGCCCGCGCCCTTCGATCCGGAACAGCGGCGCCAGCATGCGCAGATCCTCGCTCCGCGCCACGCCGTCGGTGATCGCGAAGGTACCGCCGAATTCGGCGAAGTCGGTCGTGCGGGCCTCGCCGCTGTCGGAGTTCGTGAAGGCCGAGCCGATATTGCGCACCATCTCGGCGATGTTGACGCCCTTCAACGCGCCGTCGCGCAGCACGACCGCCGCGTTGCCGTTCAGCGCGCGCACGATCTCCGCTTGGCTGGCGCCGCGAGCCGTGACGTCGATCGTCGCCTCCGTCGTTCCGGAAAGCCGGTCGGTCTCGGCGAAATGGCGCAGCACCGGCTCGATCTGCACGCCGCGCACATTGGCCGCGATGTCGTAGGCCGGCGGGCCGGCGGTCGAGTCGATGCCGAGATCCAGCCCCACCCGGCCATCGAACACCGGGGCGTCTGGCACGGAGAGGTCGAGCACCCCGTCCTGGAGCCGCAGGGTCACGGTCGTCGGCCCGATCGCGATGCCGTCGACGGTGATGCCCGCCGCCTCCACCACCGCGTCCACATCGGCCGCGCGCAGGCCCGAAAGGTCGATCGGCGCCTGGCTCCAGCCGCCGGGCCCGGTCGGCGCGGCCTCGCCGGCCCCGCTTTCGGCGGCGGGCTGCTCGCCGTCGCCCGCCCCGTCGGCCGGAGCGGCATCGGCGGGCGCGGTCAGGGCGTCGACATCGATCGGCCCGGTGCGCAGACGCGCATAGAGCGAGGGCACGGCGCCCGAAAGGTCGGCGCGCAGGTCGCCCGAAGCGGTCAGCGAATCGGCGTCGATCTGCCCGCCGCTCAAGGCGACGCGGGTCGGCGAGGCCTCGACCGAGCCCGAGACGGCGAACCGGTCGATCGGGAGGTCCGGCGGCAACGCGACCGCCGCGCGCTCGGCCAGCCCCGAAATGGAGGGAACGTCGAGCGACAGCACGCCGGCGGCCGACGGGGCGTCGCCGATCGCGGCGGTGCCGTCGAAGTCGAGGGAGATCGCCGGCGCCGCGAGCGAGATGTCCATGTCCGAAGCATGCCCGGCGACGAGCGCGCGGGGTGCCGCGACCATCGCGTCGAACTGCGCCACCTCGCCGCGCACGGTTGCCTGGCCGGTCGCCGACAGCGGGCCGTCGACGCTCGGCAGGTCGATCGAGACATCGACGCCGGTCAGCGCGATCGGCTCCCCGCCCTGCGGATCCTCGAGCGTGAAGGCCCCGCCCGTCAGCCGACCCGTCGCCCGCCCCGCGAGGCTGTCGGCGAGATCCTGGCGCGTCGCGCCACGCCCCTCCACCGACAGGTCGAGGGTGAGCACGCCGGCGGCCCCCGGCATGCCGGCGAAGGCGGCGAGCGGCGGGCCGAGCGACAGGCCGTCGATCGCCGTGTCGACGGCGATGGTCGGCGTCTCGGCCGCAGAATCGACGCGGACCGCGCCGGCGATGGTGCCGTCGAACACGGCGGCCTCGGCCACCTCGGCATCCAGCACGCCGTCCTGGAGCGAGACGACAAGCGTCGTCGGCCCGATCTCGGTGCCCTCGACGGTCAGCCCGCCCAGGTCGATGGTCAGGTCGATATCGGCGAGCCGGAGTGGCGAGAAGTCGATCGCGCCCTCCGGCAGCGCCGCGGCTTCCGACTCGCCATCGGCTGCGGCCTCGGGCGGCGCTTCGCCTTCGGCCCGCGGCGCGGACTCGGCCGCCGCCTCGCCCTCGACCGCCGCCGCCTCGTCGCGCATCAGGGCGTCGAGGTCGAGCGCCGAAAGCGCGATCTCCCCGCTGACGGCCGGCCGCTCGCCCGCCAGGGAAACGGCGAGATCGCCGCTGGCGGTGGTCGCGTCGGCCGTCAGCTCGAAGCCGCTCAGCGCCACGCGGTCGGGCGCGGCGACCACGCCGCCCTGAAAGGCCACGCTGTCGACCGGCGTGTCGGGGACAGGCACCGTGGTCGGCGCGATCGCCCGCAGCCGCGCGATCGACGGCACCTCGAGCGTCAGCGACCCGTCGGCCGCCGGCCCGGCCCCCGTCGCCACGGCGCCGTCGAAGGCGAGCGTCAGGGGCGCGGCCTCGATATCGACGGCGAGGTCGCTGCCGCCACCATCGATCAGGGCCCGGGGGGCCGCGACGTCGAGCGCCAGCGTCACGGCTTCGCCCTGGAACCGGCCGGAGCCCTCGGCGCGCAGTCGGTCGTCGAGGGTCGGCATGTCGACCGAGGCGTCGACGTCCTCGAAAATCAGTTCCTCGCCGCTTCGGGCATCGAAATAGGAGACGCGGCCGTCCACAAGACGCATGGTGCCGAGCCGCACTTCGCCGGGCGCGAAGCCACCCCCGCCCTGGCCTTCATCGCCCGCCGGCGCCTCCGCTCCGGACCCGGCCGGGGCGAAGACCCAGTTCGGGTTGCCCTCGGCGTCGACCTCGAGGGCGATGGTGGGCTCGACGAGGACGAAGCGCTCGACGCTGACCGTGCCGCCGATCAGGTCGGTGATCGACACCGCCGCCTCGAGCTCGCCCAGCTCGACCAGGTTCGCCGCGCGACCGCCCTCGACATTGGCCAGCGCCACGTCGGCGAGCCGCACCCTCAGGGTCGGCAGGACGGAGAGGTCGACGGGCCCGGCGACCGTCAGCTCGCGGCCGGTCTGTTCGCGCACCGCCTGGCGCACCCGGTCGACGACGACATCGGTGGGCACCAGGAACGGCGCGGCCACCACGGCGGCCACCAGGATGACCAGAAGGACGGCGAGGCCGATCAGGATCTTCTTCATCGCGTTCGAACGCTCCGCTCATGGCATTCGGGGCACGCCGGCCCCAGAGGCGAGTCGGCCCCCTCGAGCGCGAAACGGCGCCGGGATCACCCGGCGCCGTCCGACCTCGTCGTCACGTCACCGGGCCGCCTGCCCGCGATCAGCCGTCGCCGATCCCGAGCGCGACGAACCTGAGATCGCCTTCGCGCTCGATCAGCAGGAGCACCGACCGGCGGCCGGCCTCGCGCGCCTGATCGATCCGCTCGGCGATATCGCCGGGCGAGGTCACGGCCTCCTGGCCGACCTCGAGGATCACCTCGCCGGCGGCAAGGCCCTTTTCCTCGGCCGCAGAGCCGGGTGCGACGTCCAGGATCACCACGCCCTCGATGTCCTCGCCGATGCCGAATTCCTGGCGCCGCTCGGCGGTCAGGGAGCCCACGGTCAGGCCGAGATCGGCGAATTCCGCCGTGTCGCCGCTCGTCTCCGGCCCCGCCTCGCCGGCGAGCAGGCCTTCGGCCTCGGCCTCCTCCAACTCGCCCAGGTCGACCTCGACGGTCATGACCTCGCCCTGGCGCCAGATCTCGACCGGGACGGAGGCGCCCACCGAGGTCTCCGCGACCATGCGCGGCAGTTCGCGCATCTCCTCGACCGGCTCGCCGTCGAAGGAGATGACCACGTCGCCCGGCTCGATGCCCGCGTCCTCGGCCGGGCCGTCCGGCGTCACGCCGGCCACGAGCGCGCCGCGCGCGCCGTCGAGACCGAGGCCCTCGGCGATCTCCTCGGTCACGGTCTGGATGCGCACGCCGAGCCAGCCGCGCCGGGTGCGGCCGAACTCGACGATCTGGTCGATGACGTTGCGAGCGAGCGCCGAGGGGATCGCGAAGCCGATGCCGACGGAGCCGCCCGACGGCGAGAAGATCGCCGTGTTGATGCCGATGACGTCGCCGTCGAGATTGAACATCGGCCCGCCCGAGTTGCCCCGGTTGATCGAGGCGTCGGTCTGCAGGAAGTCGTCATAGGGGCCGGCGTTGATGTTGCGCGAGCGCGCGGAGATGATGCCGGCGGTGACCGTGCCGCCCAGGCCGAACGGATTGCCGATCGCGATCACCCAGTCGCCGACCCGCATCTCGCCGCTGTCGCCCCACTCGATCGGCTGGAGCGGCAGGTCGGTGTCGACCTTCAGGACCGCCAGATCGGTGCGCTCGTCCCGGCCGACGACCTCGGCCGAGAGGTTGGTGTCGTCGTGCAGGATGACCGTGATCTCGTCGGCGCCCTCGATCACGTGGTTGTTCGTGACGATGTGGCCGTCGGTGTCGATGATGAAGCCGGAGCCCAGCGACGTCGCCCGGCGCGGCCGACTCGGCTGCTCGCCGCGCCGCTCGAAGAAGTCCCGGAAGAAGTCCTCGAAGGGCGAGCCCTCGGGGAAATTCGGGATCTCGGGGAAGTCCTCGCGCTGCATCGTCTGGGTCGTCGAGACGTTGACCACCGACGGCAGGAGCCGGTCGGCCAGGTCGGCGAAGCTGTCCGGCCGCCCCTGGGCGGGCGCGGACGCAGGCGCGGAGACCGCGACCAGCACCACCGCCATGAGCGCGAGGCAGACTCGTGCCACAGGCCCGCGCGGGGTTGCCCGCCCAGCGCCCGACCTCGTGAACGGGTTCCCGCCATAGGCCATGTCACACGCAACCACCAAACCGCCTCCCTGGCTGTACCGCAATTCGGCGTCGACCCGCCCGCGGTGAATCCGCCGGACCGGCGCCGTATCGATAGCTGGCGCCGATACCGTCGTCTCGTCCCGGTGCCTCTTCGGCCTTCGGTTCCGACCGGATCACCTGCCCGGCGAATATGGCTCCGTCAAGGCGCCCGGACCTTCGTCCGGTCTCCGGCCGCCGGCGCCAACGCCTGCGATCCGTCGAGCGGCCGATCGCCTTGAGGGCGACGGCCCCGGAGCGGTCGGCGACCGACCAGGGGTGGCGCGGGCGCTCAGCCGCGCGCCACCCAGACGATCGCGAGCCCGATAACCGCCGCCACCAGCCCGCCGACCCGCAGGCTGCCGCCCGGCGTGTCGATGATCGCGACGACGAGCCGCTTCATGGCTACGGGGAAGGCCGCGTAGAGCAGGCCCTCGATGACCAGCACGAGGCCGATCGCCGTGACCAGATCGCTCATCCGGCCCCGCGCGCCGGCCTACTCGGCCGGCTCGCCATCGGCTCCGGCCTCCGGAGCGGCGGACTCGTCGCCAGCGCCGCCGTCGGCCGGTGCCGGTACGGTTTCCGTACCGTCGCCGGTCCCGTCCGCCGGCGCCTCACCCGACCGGAGCTGCAGTTCGTTGGCGGGCGAGTCCTCCGGCCGCGATTGGTCGGTCAGGGATTCGATCGCCTCGCGCGCCCGCTCCACCGTGTCCGGGTCGGCCTCGGGGGTCGCGAGGGCCCGCGAGTCGCTCTCCGGGGCCGCGCCGCCGCTCATCATGCGCGAAAGCGAATCCGCGATATCGCCGCTGCCGCTCAGGTTCTGGAAGTACTGGAAGAACTCCCCGGTCGGCGACAGCACCATGCTCGTGCTGTCCGAGGCGAGCGAGTTCCGATAGGCCTGGAGCGTCCGGTAGAAGGTGAAGAACTGCGAATCCTGGCCATAGGCCTGGGCCAGGATGTCGATCGCCGCGGCATCGCCCTCACCCCGAAGGATCTGGCCTTCGCGATCGG
Organism: Azospirillaceae bacterium; assembly: GCA_040220455.1. Taxonomy (GTDB): domain Bacteria; phylum Pseudomonadota; class Alphaproteobacteria; order DSM-16000; family Inquilinaceae; genus JAVJUS01. Next base: position 2,398 of record JAVJUS010000040.1, on the reverse strand, counting down.
CCTCGGCCTGGATGACCGTCCGCTCACGGTCCGCGCGGGCCCGGATCTGCTGGGCCTGCTCGAAGCCCTGGGCGCGGAACTCGGCCGCCTCGCGCTCGCGCTCCGAGCGCATCCGGTCGTAGACCGATTGGACCGTGCCCTCCGGCACGTCGGCCCGGCCGATGCGCACGTCGACGATCTCGACGCCGAACTGGCTCGTGCCGTTCTCGACCGCGCGCTGGATCTGGATCATCAGGTTGGCACGTTCCTCGGACAGGACCTCGAGCTGGGTGGCGTTACCCAGCACGCGGCGCAGCGAGGCGTTGGTGATCGTCGCGATGCGCTCCTGGGCGCCGATCTCGTTGTTGACCGACTGGAAGAAGCGCAGCGGATCGACGATCCGGTAGCGCACGAAGCTGTCCACGTCGAGGCGCCGCTGGTCGGCCAGGATGACCTGCTCGACCGGCGGATCGACCGGCAGCACGCGCTTCTCGTAGAAGGTGACCTGCTGGATGAAGGGCATCTTGACCTGCAGCCCCGGCTCCTGAACGACGGCGCGCGGCTCGCCGAACTGGATGACGAGGGCCTGTTCGGCCTCGTTGACGGTGTAGAAGCTGTCCGACAGCAGGATGCCGGCGAGCACGACGATGACGCCAAGGGCGGCGAGCTTCTTGTTCATCGCTCACTGGCCTCCCTGGCCGGAGGAGATCGTCGACGCGCCGCCGGCGGTCGAGCCGCCACCCGTTGTCGTGCGATCGCGGTTCATCTGGTCGCGGCGAAGCTGATCGAGCGGCAGGTAGGGCACGACGCCCTGGCCGCCCGTCTCCCCGTCGATAAGGATCTTGTCCGTGTCGCGGAACACCGATTCCATGGTCTCCAGATAGAAGCGCTGGGCCGTGACCTCGGGAGCGCGCGTGTAGGAGGAGAGCACCGACAGGAAGCGCTGCGCGTCACCGTTGGCCTGGGCGACGATCTGCTCGCGATAGGCCTGGGCCTCCTGGATCGTCTGCTCGGCCTGGCCTCGGGCGCGCGGCAGGATGTCGTTGCGATAGGCCTCCGCCTCGTTGCGCAGGCGCTGCTGGTCCTGACGGGCGCGCAGGACGTCGTTGAAGGCGTCGACCACCGGCTGCGGCGGGTCGACCTTCTGGAGCTGGACCTGCTCGATCGCGATGCCCGCGCCGTAGCCGTTGAGCACCGTCTGCATCAGCTCGCGGGTCTGCTGCTCGATCTGCTGGCGCGCTTCGGTCAGTGCCGGCTGGATTTCCGTCCGCCCCATGATCTCGCGCATGGCGCTCTCCGCCACGACCTTCACCGTCTCCTCGGGCTCGCGGATGTTGAACAGGTAGTCCTGCGCGTTCGAGATGCGCCAGAGCACCGTGAAGTCGATGTCGATGATGTTCTCGTCGCCAGTGAGCATCAGGCTCTCTTCCGCCACGTCGCGCTGGACGTTGACGGTTCGCCCGTCGCTCGCCCCGACGAAGCCCACATCGATTCGATTGATGCGGGTGACCGCCGGGCGCAGCACCGTCTCGATCGGCGAGGGCAGATGGTAGTGCAGCCCCGGCCCGGAGGTGCGCACGTACTCCCCGAAGCGCAGGACCACGCCCTGCTGTTCCGGCTGGACGCGATAGAAACCGGTCGCGAGCCAGAGAATCACCAGCGCGGCGACGCCGAGCAGGATCCCCCGACCGCCGCCGAAGCCGCGCGGCATGATACTGCGAAAGCGGTCCTGGCCGCGGCGCAGCATCTCCTCCAGATCGGGCGGCGTCGGCCCCCCGCCGGAGCCACCGCCACCGCCGCCGCCGCGGCCCCAGGGATTCTGTCCGCCGCCGCCGCCGGTACCGCCGCCCGACGAGCCCCACGGCCCGCCGCCGCCGCCACCTTGATTACTCCAGGGCATCGATAGCCTTTCCTTGCCGCGTCAACCCCGACACCGTCCCGGCACGGGGCCGTCGATCGCCCGCCCGCCACCGGATACCCGTCGCGGGACGGGAAAGAGCACGCCGTACCGACCGGACACTTTCATCGTCAAGCGGAAAGGCCACGTTGTCGGCGGATCGGACGGTGCGTAAGGTCACACCGATATTGGCGACCGACCGGAGTTTTCAACCATGCCGACGGTGACCGAAGCGGAGGTTCGCGAGGCGTTGCGAGGCATTCGCGATCCCGACCGGGACGCCGACATCGTCTCACTTAACATGATCGACGGCCTGCACCTCAAGGACGGCCGGGCGCTCGTGTCGATCGCGGTCGATCCGAGGCGCGGCGAACGGCTGGAGCCGATGCGCGCCGCCGCCGAGCAGGCGGTCGCCGCGCTGCCCGGAATCGAGGCGGCCACCGTCGTCCTGACCGCCCACAGGGCCGCCGGCGCGGGCCCGGGCGGCGGCCCTGGCGGCGGCGCTGGCGGCGGTCAGGCCGC
>JAVJUS010000039.1:0-14301 GCA_040220455.1 Azospirillaceae bacterium | reverse complement strand
GCCAGCCCCCGACTGACCGCGTTCCGCGAAGGGCTCTGGCCGGCCGTGACGGCCAAGCTGACGCCGGGCGACGCCCAGCGTCTGCCGCGCAAGGAGGTCGCGCGCCGGATCAGCGACCTGGTCATGACCATCCTCGACCAGCATCCCGAGCCGCCCGACCTGTTCGAGCAGCGCCACCTGGTCACGGTCCTGATCAACGACCTGCTCTCCGCCGACGCCGCCGCCTTCGACGCCAGCGCGGCCGCCGCCGCCGCGACGCAGGCACCGGCGCCCGAGGCGGCGCCGACGACGATCCTGAAGCCGCGCGCGGCGAGCGCCGGGGACCGCTCCGAGGCGGCCGACGCGCCGGCGGCCGAGAGCGCTGAAGCGTCGGACGGCGACGCCGCCGTTCCGGGCGACGATCCCGCGGCGGCCGACGAGACCGCGGCCGGGGCCGAGGCGCCGTCGAAGGCGTCCAAGTCCGATCCCGCTGCCAAGGCGGAGAAGGCGGCCAAGGCCGATACGCCGGCGACCGGGGAGGTCGTTACCCGATCGGGCGCCGACGCGGACAAGCTGCTCAGCGTCGAGCCGGCGCCGGTGCGCGCCTCCGGCCTGACGCCGCGCGATCAGACGATCGAGGAGGCCAAGCGGCGCATCAGGCCGCACGTGCTCGACCGGATCGACGTCACCGCCGCCTCCAAGCTCGACCAGGACCAGCTCGAGCGCGAGCTGAGCGGCGTGGTCGCCGAGATCCGCGGCGAGCTCCAGATCCAGCTCAACAAGGGCGAGCACGACAAGCTGGTCGCCCAGCTCGTCGACGACATGGTCGGCCTCGGACCCCTCGAGCCCCTGCTCGAGGACGAGAAGGTCACCGACATCATGGTGAATGGCGCCAACCAGGTCTATGTCGAGCGCGGCGGCAAGCTCGAGCTGACCGACGTGCGCTTCCAGAACGACGCGCACGTGATGAACATCGCCACGCGCATCGTCAGCCGCATCGGCCGGCGCGTCGACGAATCGAGCCCGATCTGCGACGCGCGCCTGGCCGACGGCAGCCGCGTCAACGTCATCATCCCGCCGCTGGCGATCGTCGGCCCGTCGATCTCGATCCGCAAGTTCTCCCGCCAGCGGATCACGCTCGACACCATGTCGGCCCAGTCGAACCTGTCGGCGCCGATGGCCAAGCTGCTCAAGATCGGGTCGCGCTCGCGCCTCAACATCCTGATCTCCGGCGGTACCGGCTCGGGCAAGACGACCCTGCTCAACGCGCTGTCCCAGCTCATCGATCACGGCGAGCGCATCGTCACCATCGAGGACGCGGCCGAGCTGCAGCTCCAGCAGCCCCATGTGGTGCGGCTGGAGACCCGGCCCGCCAACCTGGAGGGGCAGGGCGAGATCGCCATGCGCGATCTGGTCAAGAACGCCCTGCGCATGCGCCCCGACCGCATCATCCTGGGCGAGGTGCGCGGCCCCGAGGCGGTGGACATGCTCCAGGCGATGAACACGGGCCACGAGGGCTCGATGTGCACGCTGCACGCCAATCGGCCGCGCGACGCCCTGACCCGCCTGGAGAACATGATCGGCATGGCCGGCATCAACCTGCCGGCCAAGGCGGTGCGCACCCAGATCGCCTCGGCGCTCGACCTGATCGTCCAGGTCAGCCGCATGCGCGACGGCAAGCGCCGCATCACCCATGTGGTCGAGGTCGTCGGCATGGAAGGCGACGTCATCACGACCCAGGAGCTCTACAACTTCAACTTCCGCGGCGAGGACGCTTCGGGCCGCCTGATCGGGGAGTTCGCGTCCTCCGGCCTGAGGCCGCACTTCACGCCCAAGGCCGAGTATTTCGGCCTCGGCCAGGCGCTGATGGAGGTGATGTGATGTCCGGGGAACTGTTCGGCCTGCCCACGCCGGTGATCGTACTCGCCGCCGGCGTCATGCTCGCGATGCTGCTGGCCGGCTACGCCGTATCCGCCGTTGTCGGCGGCGACGAGCGCCGGGCCCGGCGCGTGCGCGCCGTCTCCCGGCGCGGCCGGGGCGAGAGCGAGGGGCCGGCACGAGCGGCGGCCTCCCAGGTCAGCCTGCGCCGGTCGACCACCGACAGCGGCTTCCGCATCCTCGACGCCGCGATCAAGAAATATGTCCCGAAGCCCGAGATGATGCGCAAGCGCCTGATGCGCACCGGGCTCGGCGTCTCGCTCGGCAACTACCTGCTCGCCACCGGCGTCGCGCTGCTCGGGGTCTTCGGCCTGCTCTGGGAATACGCGGGCCTGCCGCCGATGCTGTCGGGCCTGCTGGCGGTGCCGGCCGGGCTGGGCCTGCCGCATTTCGTCATCGGCTTCCTGATCCGCCGGCGCCAGCAGAAGTTCCTGTCGATGTTTCCCGAGGCGCTCGACCTCGTCGTCCGCGGCCTCAAGTCCGGCCTGCCCGTGACCGAGAGCATGCGCGTCGTGGCCAAGGAGATCGAGGACCCGGTCGGCGGCGAGTTCCAGCAGATCATCGACTACATCCATCTCGGCAACACGATGGAGGAGAGCCTGTGGCTCGCCTCCGAGCGGATCGGCGTGCCCGAGTTCCGCTTCTTCGTCGTGAGCATCTCCGTCCAGCGCGAGACGGGCGGCAACCTGGCCGAGACGCTGGAGAACCTCGCCGACATCCTGCGCAAGCGCCGCCAGGCCAAGCTCAAGGTCAAGGCGCTGTCGTCGGAGGCGCGAGCCAGCGCGATGATCATCGGCGCGTTGCCGTTCCTGATGTTCGCGCTGATCCGCGGCATCAACCCCGAATACACCCAGACGCTGCTGTCCGACCCGCGCGGCCTGTCGATGCTGGTCGCCGGCGGACTGTGGATGGCGATCGGCGCCGCCGTCATGTGGAAGATGGTCAGGTTCGAGATATGATCACGCTCGACGCACTTCCCTTCGGCATGGCGCCGGAGGATCTGATCGCCCTGGCCGCCGGGCTGTCGGCCGTCATGGTCATCATCGCCATGTGGCTCGCCCTGGTCGAGCGCGATCCCCTGGCCGCCAAGGCCCGGTCCCTGGCGGAGCGGCGCACGCGCCTGAAGGCCGCGGCGGTGACGCCGCGCCGGCGGGAATCGATGCGCGGCGTCAGCCTGATGCGCCAGGTGGTCAAGCGCTTCAACCTGCTGAAGTCGAACCAGGCCGACCGTATCGCCCAGAAGCTGGCGCGCGCCGGCTGGCGCTCCCAGGACGCCACGATCGCCTATCTCTTCGCCAAGGTGGTGATGCCGTTCGTCGCCGCCGCGGTCGCCGCGCTGCTGCTGTTCGGCATGCAGATCCTCGACCAGCCGCGCATGCACCTGCTGGGGCTGACGATCGCCGCCGGCGTGGCCGGGCTCTACCTGCCGGAACTCTACGTCAAGAACGAGGCCGACAAGCGCCGCGACAAGCTGCGCAAGTCGCTGCCGGACGGCCTCGATCTCATGGTCATCTGCGCCGAGGCGGGCCTCGGCCTCGACGCGATCCTGCACCGGGTCGCGCGCGAGCTGGGCCGGACCCATCCCGAGCTCGCCGACGAGCTCGCCCTGACCGGCGTGGAGCTGGGCTTCCTGCCCGAGCGTCGGATGGCCTTGACCAACCTCGCCAAGCGCACCGACCTTCCGGGCCTGCGCGGCATGGTCAACACGCTGCTGCAGACCGAGAAGTACGGCACGCCGCTGTCGCAGTCCCTGCGCGTCCTGTCGGCCGAGCTGCGCAACGAGCGCCTGATGAGGGCCGAGGAGAAGGCCGCCCGCCTGCCGGCGATCATGACGGTGCCGATGATCGTCTTCATCCTGCCGCCGCTGTTCGTCGTGCTGATCGGCCCGGCCATCCTGCGCATCATGGACACGCTGTCGGCCGTCTAGAGCATCCTGCGCCCGAACGGGCGCAGATAGGACGCTCTAAGTTGTTGAAGATAGGGAAGTTGCCCTAGCACCGGGGAGTCCCCATGTCCGCCCGCGTCGCTGCCCGCGCATACGAAACGGACCGCCCCGTCGGGGGCGGTCCGTTCGTGCGTTCGGGGGCCGCGGATGCGAGGACGCGGGCCCGGGTCGGCCGGTGGGGCGTCCTAGAGGACGCCCTCGCCGATCGCGGCCGCCCGCCGTCCGCTGTCCGGGATCTCGCGCAGGTCGGCGAAGAAGGCCAGGTTGCGGTTGACCGTGGCGTCGTCGGCGTCGACGCGGGCGACCTCCGCGGCCTGGTCGGTGCGCCCCGCGAGGCCGAGAACCAGCGCCAGGTTCTGGCGGTGCTTCGGTGTCGCGCCCGGGGCCGTCGCGACCTCGCGCATGCCGGCCACGGCCTGGTCGAAGCGGCCTTCCAGCGCCTGGGAGAGCGCCAGGTTGGTCCGCAGGTCGAGGTCGTTGGGCCGGGAGGTCAGGGCTCGGCGGTACTGCTCCTGGGCCTCGCCATGCCGGCCCAGATGGTCGAGTGCGACGCCGTAGCTGTTGCGCAGCAGCGGATCGATCCGGACCTCGGGGTCCCGGTCGGCCCGCTCGACGGCGCGCTCCAGGGAGGGCAGCGCCTCCTGCGGCCGGCCCAGCGCGATCTCCGCGTTGGCCATGCCGCGCAAGGCATCCTCGTCACCCGGGGTCAGCGACAGGGCACTGCGGTAGGCGCCCGCCGCCTCCTCGTAGGAGCCGAGCCGCGCCAGCGCCTTGCCCAGACGGATCAGCGGCTCCGGGTCGCCGGGGTCGGTCTCGTGCGCCTTGCGGTACATCGTGACGGCCGAGGCCGTGTCGCCGCGGGCCATCGTGTAGTCGCCCAGACGCACCAGCGTCGGGGCGTGCGCGGAATCGGTGAGTTCCGGCTTGCGCGGGTCGAGGACTTCCTCGACGGCGGCCTGATCCGTCGCGCAGGCCCCCAGCGCAAGCGTGGCGAGTACCGGTGCCACCGTCCGCATCACCATCGTGCGGGTCTTCATGGATTAACGGCTCCTTAGCGGTTGAGGGTCCATGTCCTCGCGATGGTTAACACTCTGGCAGCCACTAATTACTGAAATCTAAACCAATGACGACATATCCTTCTTCTCGTGCCGTCGGGGTCGAAGATTTGATCCGCCGGCGGCTGCGCGTCCTGTCGGGCGACCGGTCGGGCGCGGCGATGGTCGAGTTCGCACTTGCGGCGCCGATCCTGGTCCTGATCCTGGTCGGCGTGCTCGAGATGGCGCTGGTGGGGTTCGTGTCGATCATGATGGAGGCCAGCCTGCGCGAGGCTTCGCGCTTCGGCTTCACCGGCCAGGATCCGGGCGGCGGCAGCCGCGAGGCGCAGATCCTGGAGATCGTGCGCGACAACACCCTGGGCCTGGTCACGATCGAGGACAGCGACGTCACGGTGACGAGCTTCCCGACCTTCCAGTCGATCAGCGGAGGCGAGCCCTTCGAGGACGACAACGGCAACGGGGAGTGGGACAGCGGCGAGGCCTTCACCGACTTCAACGGCAACGGCACGCGTGACGGCGACGCCGGCACGCCCGGGGCCGGCGGCGGCGAGGACATCGTCCTCTACGAGATCGCGGTCGACTGGCAGATGCTGACGCCGCTCATGGGCGACATCATCGGCGAAAGCGGCATCATGCCCCTGGAAGCCAGCATCGCCGTGCGCAACGAACCATTCGACGCCGCCGATCTGGGCATCGACGAGTAGGCCGCCTTGCCAGGCGGCCCGAGGACAGGAGGTCCGCGGTCATGACCATCATGGGGATCCGCCGGGCGGCCGGCCTCGGCCGGCGCCTGGCGCGCGACCGGCGCGGCGCGATCATCGTCGAGCTGGCCTACGCGCTGCCGGTGTTCACGCTGCTCGTCCTCGGCTGCGTCGAGCTCTCGCGCTACGTTCTCCTGCACCAGAAGCTGCAGCGCACGACGGTGACGGTCGCCGACCTGATGACCCGGCATGCGAGCTGGACCGAGGACGAGATCACCGACATGTTCTTCGCCGTGTCCCATGTCGCCACGCCCTTCGACATGGCGACGCGGGGCATCGTCATCCTCTCGGGCCTGACCACCGACAGCGACGGCGACGTGATCGTCGCCTGGCAGCGCAGCGGGGCCGGCGGCCTTGCGGCGGCCAGCGAGATCGGCAGCGCCGGCCAGCAGATATCACCGCCCGACGGGCTCGTCATCAACGACGGCGAGGTCGTTGTCGTCGCCGAGGTGAAGTACGACTTCGATCCGCTCCTCGTGCCGATGCTCGACAGCGAGGAGCCGCTCTACAATCGCGTCTTTTTCCGGCCGCGCCGCGGCGGCCTCGACACGCTGGGCGGAGGTGGCGGATGAGCGGACGGGACAACGGTCGCGCGGACGACCTTTCGATGTATAATCAGTCTGTCGAGCGGCCCGAGATTGTGGAAAGGCCGTCCGGCACGGAGGATGGCGCGCGAGAAGGTCGTGGAATGGAGTCGTATCACGAGCTGACGCGCCTGCTGGAGCGTCTGCATCGGCGCCACCTGGACGTGGTGCGCATCGACCTGGCGGCGGAAGGCATCGAGGACGTCACGCCGGCGCAGGCGATGCTGCTCATGGATATCGGCGAGGCGGAGATTTCGATTCGCGACCTGATCGAGCGCGGCTACTACCTCGCTTCGACCGCGACCTACAATATCCGCAAGCTCGCCGAGCTCGGCTATGTCGACCAGACCCGGTCGCCCAGCGACCGACGCCAGGTCCGCCTGAAGCTCACCGATCGCGGCCTCGATCTTGTCGCGCGGGTGCGCGCCGGTCATCCGCAGGTCGCCAACGCCGAGGGCGAGGAAAGCGATGCGTGGCGCGAGCGCCTCGCCGAGGCGGCTCGCACCCTGCGCGAGCTCGAGCGCGCCTGGTTCGACTACGTCAGCTTCAAGTAGAACTCCCGCGCCCGTCGACGATCGGGCCTCGGGCTGTGCTGGTCCGGGATGACGGGGAAGAAGGATCGGGCGGGCGTAGGTTGCCCACCGCGAAGCGGTACGCAACGTCCTCGGCGGCGCCGTCGCGCACGGCCTGACGGCCGTGGGCGACCTACGATCGGCCAGAACCGGCGAGGCCGCCGCGCCGTCACGCCGAAACGAGACCGCCCGCGATGCCGGGGCACCGCGGGCGGGTCGAACGGGATATCCGTCGGGCGATCCCGTCGGAACGGGACCGGCCTTATTCGGCCGCGATGGAGCCCGCGTCGTTGCGCAGGGCGTCGGCCCGGTCGGTCTTCTCCCAGGTGAACTCCGGCTCCTCGCGCCCGAAGTGGCCGTTGCTGGCCGTCTTGCGGTAGATCGGGCGCAGCAGGTCGAGCATCTGCACGATGCCCTTCGGCCGCAGGTCGAAATGCGCGCGGATCAGCTTCTCGATCCGGGTCTCCGGAATGCGGCCGGTGCCGAAGGTATTGACGTGGACCGAGACCGGCTCGGCGACGCCGATGGCGTAGGCGAGCTGCACCTCGCAGGTGTCCGCGAGGCCGGCGGCGACCACGTTCTTGGCGACGTAGCGCGCGGCGTAGGCCGCCGAGCGGTCGACCTTGGACGGGTCCTTGCCGGAGAACGCACCACCGCCGTGGCGGCCCATGCCACCGTAAGTGTCGACGATGATCTTCCGGCCGGTCAGGCCACAGTCGCCGACCGGGCCGCCGATGACGAAGCGCCCGGTCGGGTTGACCAGGAACTTGGTCTTGTCGGTCAGCAGGTTCTTGGGCAGCGTCGGGCGGATGATCTCCTCGACGACGGCCTCGCGCAGGGTCTCGTAGTCGACGTCCGGATCATGCTGGGTCGACAGCACGACGGTGTCGATCTCGGCCGGCTTCTCGTCGACGTAGCGGATCGAGACCTGGCTCTTGGCGTCCGGGCGCAGCCAGGGCAGCTTGCCGTTCTTGCGCAGGTTCGTCTGCTTCTCGGTCAGCCGGTGCGCCAGCTGGATCGGCATCGGCATCAGCTCTTCGGTCTCGCGCGTCGCGAAGCCGAACATCAGGCCCTGGTCGCCGGCGCCCTGGTCGAGGTGCAGGCCCTCGCCCTCGTTGACGCCCTGGGCGATGTCCGGGGACTGCTTGTCGAGCGCCAGCAGCACCGCGCAGGCATGGCCGTCGAAGCCGAGCTCGCCGCGGTTGTAGCCGATCTCGATCGCCGCGTCGCGCGCCACCTGGGTGTAGTCGACATTGGCGGTCGTGGTGATTTCGCCCGACAGGATGATCATGCCGGTGTTGATCATCGTCTCACAGGCGACGCGCGCCTGAGGATCCTGGGCGAAGATGGCGTCGAGGACGCTGTCCGAGACGATGTCGGCGGTCTTGTCGGGATGACCCTCGCCGACGGACTCGGAGGAGAAGATATACTCCCTGGACATGGCTTCCGCTTCGTTTTGATGAAAGGAGATGGCGATCCGCGCCGACGGCTCGCACGGCGCGTCGGGCGCGCCAGCGAACCGTCGGGCGGGAAATCGGGGCGTCAGCGGCGGGCGACGAAGTAGGCCCAGCCGATCTTGCCCGCGTTGGCGCTGTCGACCCAGAACTGCAGGGCGTCGAGCGTGCGCTCGACGACGTCCTTGCCGATGCGCCGGGTGAACTCGTCGCGGCGCTGCTCGAGCTGGCCGCGAACCCAGGCGTAGGTGGGCGCCACGTTCTCCGACCAGTCCTCCTGGCGGTCGATCGTGAAGCCGACCTCCTCGAGCGCCTTGGCATAGTCGGAGGCGTCCCACATGTCGGGCGACTTGACCCGCTCGTAGATCCGCTCCCGGTCGGCCTGCGGCGTGCCGTGACGCACCAGGATGTCGGTGAAGACCAGCCGGCCGTCGTCACGCAGCACGCGATGCGCCTCGCGCAGCACCTTGCGCTTGTCGGCGGCGTGCAGGAAGGCCTCCTGCGACCAGTACACGTCGAAGCTCTTGTCCGTGTAGGGCAGGTCGTGGAAGTCCGCCCATTCGAACGAGACCTTGTCGGCGAGCCTCGCCTTCTCGGTCAGCTCCTGGCCCCAGGCGATCTCCTTGTCGGAGATGTTGGTCGCCAGCACCCGGCAGCCGTACTTCTCCGCCAGGAAGCGGGCCAGAGCGCCGTAGCCGCAGCCCACGTCCAGGACCAGGTCGCTCGCCTTCAGGCCCGCGCCCTCGGCCATGTTGATGTTGGACCGCGCCATCGCGTCCTGGAGGGAGTCGTCCTTGCTCTTGAAGGTCCCGATGTGGACGTTCTCGCCCCAGATATCGCGATAGATCTGGTCGGCCGGGCCGTCGTAGTAGTCCTTGGTCTCGTCGACCACGCCGGCCACGCCCTCGGCCTTCTTGCCCGCGGCGGCCTCGGCGACCTTCTCGTTGATCGTGCCGCCGCGCGTCTCCTCCATCTCTTCGGTCGGCCGGTAGGCGACCTGCTGGAAGAAATCCACGTCATCCGGGAACGGCCGGACGAAGTCGCCGAACGTGGTGACATTGATGAAGCCGGCGTCCTCGAGCAGGAACGTCACGTACTTCTGCCGCAGCGGGTACATGTCGAGATGGAAGACATGCCCGTTGCCGAAGTTGTACTCCATCTTGCACAGGCGACGGTTGAGCTCGGCCGGGTACACTTCGACCGCGCCGCCCGTATAGTAGTACTGGTGCTTGGTCGAATAGCCCTGATCGAGGAACCGATCGTAATTGCGATGATCGAGCACGATGATGCCGCCCGGCTTGACCACGCGGTAGAGCGCCTCGAGCGCGTCGCGCCGCGACTCGTGGTCGAACAGGTGGGTCAGGGAGTTGCCCAGCATCATGACGCAGTCGAACGCCTTCTCACCGTACTTGTCCGGCAAGGCGCGCCAGTCCACGGTGGCCGTATCGACGAACGATATGCCATAGCGCTCGGCGTTCTCGCGGGTCTTGGTGACCATGTTGGCCGAGCCGTCGGTCGCGGTGACCTTGAAGCCCGCCTTGGCCATCATGACGGCATGGAACCCGGTGCCGGTCGCGACATCGGCGACCGTCTCGACGCCGTGGGCGCCCAGCAGCCTCTCGAAGAAGCCGCCTTCACCGGCCTCTCGGCCTTCCCAGCCGATCAGGTCGTCCCAGTGCTCTACGAAATCCTTGGTGTACGACTCTTTGTAGCGATGATCGGTCTGCTTGATCTCTGCTGTCATCAGTCGATGGTTCCCTCGGTGAAGCGTCCGGCAAATGACGCAAGCGCGACAGGGGCCCCGGGTCCGACTCCCGTGGGTGCCGCGCAAAATTCAGGACGAATGGCGTCAAAGCCGAAGGCATGTCGCGTCATGCGAACAGATCCGCCGTCAGCGGAAAGTCGCAGCGCCTCGTCCAAGCTCTTGTTTCGTGGGCTCGACCGGGCTCGTGTCGAATGATCGATCGAGCGATGCCCGCTGTCGGGCGACCGCTGCTGTCGCGGTGGTTAGGAACATGATAGTCGGTGCGTCGAATTCAAAGGTTGAAACTGAACTTTATTTGTCGATAATGGAGCGGTTGGGCTGCTGCGACGCGCCCCCCTCCGATGTCGCTTCGGGGCGGCGCGCCAGCCATCCGCCGATCCCCGCGAGCAGAATGCCGACGCCGCCGGTCGCCACGACCGAACGGCTCGTCAGCGCGATGATCACGAGGCTCACGGCCATCGCTGACAGGGCGGCGACCTTGGCCCGGCGGGAGACGACGCCGTGGCGCACCCAGGCGCGCAGCGGCGGACCGAAGCGGGGATGGGTCCACAGCCAGCGGTGCAGCCGGGGCGAGGAGCGCGCGAAGGCGGCCAGGGCCAGGATCAGGAATATGGTGGTGGGCAGCCCCGGTACGACCGCGCCGACTATCCCGAGCGCGACGCAGGCCACGCCGGCGGCGATCAGGAGCCAGCGCACGGGGCCGGGCGGCGGCGTGCCGATCAGCCGGGTCTCGTCGGCGCCGTCGCCCTTGCCGGCGGCCGCGTCGGCGTCCTCGCCGGCCGGGGCCGGGCTCAAGGTGTCTCGCTCCAGCGCGCCTTGAGGTCGGTGTAGCGCCCGCCGGCGGTGTCCAGCGCGTCCGGCGTCCCGCGCTCCACGACCCGGCCGGCCTCCAGCACCACGATCTCGTCCATGCCCTCCAGCCCGCCCGGCCGGTGGGTCACGACCAGAGCCGCCCGCCCCGCGACCAGGGTGTCGAGGGCCGACCACAGCTCGGCCTCCGTCTCCCGGTCCAGGCCTTCCGTCGGCTCGTCCAGGACGAGGATCGGCGCGTCCTTGAGATAGACGCGGGCGAGCGCCAGCCGCCGGGCCTGTCCGCCGCTCAGCCGCACCCCCGATTCGCCGACCCAGGTATCGAGGCCGTCGGGCAGCTCGGCCATGAGGGCGCCGAGCCGCGCTGCGTCGAGCGCGCGCATCAGCGCGGCGTCGTCGGCCTCCGGATCGCCCAGCAGCAGGTTCTCGCGCAGGGTGCCGGCGAAGATTTCCGTGCGCTGGGAGAGGTAGCCGAATCGCGCCCGGGCTTCGGCCTGTGCCAGATCGCCAAGCTCGACCCCGCCCAAGGTGATCGAGCCGGTCTCGTAGGGCCACAGCCGCAGCAGCACCTGCGCCACCGTCGACTTGCCGGCGCCGCTGGGTCCGAGCAGGGCGACCTTTCGGCCCGCCGTCAGGTCGAGGTCGAGCCCGTCGAGCACCCGTGGGCCGTCGGGCGCGTAGGAGAAGGAAAGGCCGCTGATCCGCAGGTCGTTGCCCGCCGGCGGCGCGGCGGGGGCGGGCGGGTCGACCACCGCGGGCTCGGCGTCGGCGACCGCGAGCACCCGGCGTGCCGCGGCGATGCTGCGGCCGAGCGCCTGGTAGGCGGCGGGCAGGGGCGCGATCGCCTCGTAGCCGGCGACGACGGCGAGCGCGACCAGGGCGAGCACCGGCGCGGCGAGGGTGCCGGCATGGACCTCGGCCACCGCGACCCACAGCGCGACCCACAGGGCGAGCTGGCCGGCCAGGCCCGAGGCGGCGATCGTCATGCCCGAGACGCGGCGATCGGCGCGCTGGTGGGCGATCAGCCGCTCGCTCGCCCGGTCGACCTCGGCGCGCTGGCGCCCGGCCGCGCCGAAGGCCAGCAGCTCTGCCAGACCCTGGATCGTGTCGACGACCGCCGTGCGCAGCCCGGCCGTCGCGCGCACCTGCTCCTCGCCCGAAGGGGCGGCCAGCCGATAGGCGGCCAGCGGCAGGAGCAGCCCGGCGACCACCAGCACCGCCACCGTCGCCGCGGCGACCGCGCCGCTGAACAGGGCGAGCAGGACGCCCAGCCCGGCGACCGCCACGATGGCGACGACGCTCGGGGTCAGCACCTTGAGATAGACCGTGTCGAGGGCGTCGATATCCGCCGTCAGCCGGTTGAGCAGATCGCCGCTGCGCCAGGTGCCGAGCCGCGCCGGGGCCAGCGGGATCGCCTTGTCGAAGAACCACACGCGCAGCCGCGCCAGCACCCGGAAGGTGGCGTCGTGGGTGACCAGCCGCTCGGCGTAGCGCGACAGCACACGGCCGACGGCGAAGAACCGGATCGCCAGCCCCGGCGCGATCGCCAGCCCGGCGACGCCGATCGCCGCCGCCGCGCCCGCCGTGGCCGCCGAGGCGACGAGCCAGCCGGCCGTGGTCATGAGGCCGAGGCCCATGACGACCGTCGTGAGCGCCAGCACCGCGCCGCCGGCCAGCCAGGCCTTGTGGTCGCCGAACAGGGCGAGGATGCGAACCAGATCCCTCATGCCGGCGCACCTCCGGTCGGCGCGCCGCCGCTCGAGGGCGGGGCGTCGATCGTCGCGGCGCGACCCTCGTGCAGCCGGACGATCCGGTCGGCCCCGCGCCCGGCCAGCGGCCCGTGGGTCGCCAGGATCACCGTTCGCCCGGCGACCAGCCGGTCGAGGGCCTCCAGGACGGCGGCCTCGTTGCCGGCGTCGAGATTGGCCGTCGGCTCGTCGAGCAGGACGAGCGGCGCGTCCTTGAGGAAGGCGCGGGCCAGCGCGACGCGCTGGGCCTGGCCGCCGGAAAGGCCGAAGCCGCGCTCCCCGATCGGTGTGTCGAGCCCGTCCGGCAGGGCTTCGGCGAACTCCGCGACTCGCGCATCGGCGGCGGCGCGGGCGACGGCCGCGGCGTCCGCATCGGGCCGGCCCAGGCGGATATTGTCGGCGATCGTCCCGTGGAAGAGGTGCGGCGTCTGGCCGATCCAGGCGATGCGCGCGCGCCAGTCCTCCGGATCGGCCTCGTCGGAGGCGACGCCGTTGAGCCGGACCCGCCCGGCGGTGGGCGCGACGAAGCCGGCCGCGAGACCGATCAGCGTCGTCTTGCCCGATCCCGACGGCCCGACCAGGGCGACGCGCGATCCGGCCGGAATCTCCAGGTCGATCGCCTCGACCGCCGGCCGGCGCCCATCGTCGAAGGCGACCGTCACGCCCTCGAAGGCCAGCGCGGCGCGGCCCGGCGCCGGGATCGGCTTCGGCTCGGCCGGGGCCGCGGGGCCCGGCGGCTCGGCCTCCAGCAGGCCCAGGATCTCCTCCGCCGCGCCGATCGCCGAGGCCCGGTCGTGATAGAATGCGGCCAGCCGGCGCAGCGGCCCGAAATACTCCGGCACCAGCAGCAGCAGGAAAAGCCCGACGAAGAGCCCGGGCCCCGAAGCCGCCGCCTCGCCGCCGGGCAGGGCGGGCAGGATCACCGTCGCGGCGAGATGCAGCGCCACCGCCGCCATGGCGAGCGAGGCGAAGAGCTCGAGCACGGCGGAGGACAGGAAGGCCAGGCGCAGCACCGCCAGCGTGCGCCGGCGCAGCTCGTCGGAAACCCGCTCGACCAGGGCGAGCTCGCGCCGGGCTTGGCCGAAGAGCTTGAGGGTCGTGAGGCCCTGCAGACGGTCCAGGAAATGCCCGGAGAGCCGGCCCAGCGACTTGATCTGGCGCCGGCTCGCCCCCGCCGCGCCGATGCCGACCACCGCCATGCCGACGGGGATCAGCGGCCCGGCGATCGCCAGGATCGCGCCGACCGTGGCGTCCAGGGCGAAGGCGACGACCAGCAGGGCGAGCGGGATCGCCACCGCCAGCGCGGCCTGCGGCAGGTAGCGGGCATAGTAGGACTCCAGCACCTCGATCTGCTCGACCGCGAGGGCGGTCAGGGCCCCGGCGCGGCCCTGAGTGGTGAAGGCGGGGCCGAGCCGGGCGAGGCGGTCGATCACCGCGTCGCGCAACTCGCGCCGCAGCCGGGCCGCCGCCTCGAAGCCCGCGACCTCCGCGACATATGCGGCGGCCGCGCGCGCGGCGAAGACCGCGAGCAGGGCGAGGAAGGCGCCGGTCAGCGCGCCGCGGTCGAGCCCGGCGGCGATCGCGCCGTGGAGGATCCAGGCGATCAGCGCGGCCTGGGCGACCACCAGCGCTCCGTCGGCCAGGCCGGCGCCGATCGCGAGTGCGAGCGTCGCGCGCGCGCCGCGGGCCC
>JAVJUS010000038.1:0-37344 GCA_040220455.1 Azospirillaceae bacterium | reverse complement strand
CGCCGGGAGGAGGCCAAGCGCCGCGAGCGCCGGCGCGACCAGGAGCGCGGCGAGGCGCCGACCCTGCCGCTGGCCCCGCCCGAGGCGGTGGCGATCCCGCTGCCGCATCGCGGCCGGCTGGAGGGCCGGTTCGGCACCGGGCTCGGCGCCGTCAAGGCCTATACCGGGCCGCGTGTCGCCGAGGCGCTGGAGGCCATGGGCGCCGACGCGGCGACGGTCGACGGCGCGATCTACCTGCCGCGCGCCGACGTGCCCTACAAGGTCGTGGCGCACGAGGTCGTCCATGTCGTCCAGGCCGCCGCCGCGCCGCCGGCCGCCGGGCGCGCCGGCCCGCTCTCCGTCCTGCCGCCCGACCATCCGGCGGAGAAGGAGGCCGCGCAGCTGGAGGAGGAAGAGGACAAGGAGGGCGGCGAGGGCGCCAAGCCGGCCGCGGCGATGCCGGGCAACGCGTTGGCCCTGCGCCGGAGCGGCGCGGGCTCCCCCGTTTCCGGCCCGGCGCCGGCGCCCGATCGGCGCGAGCCCGAAGCGCCCGAACGGCGGGAGTCCGCCCGCTCTGCCGCGCCCGCCAGCGCGAACGAGAACCGGCCATCGCGCGGGGCGGCGGATGCCGGCCAGACGGCGGCCGGGGAGACCGAGGCCGAGCCCAACCCGACCTTCACGCCGCCGCCGATGCCCGACACGGCGCTCTCGCCCGAGCAGCAGGCCGCCCGCGAGGCCGAGCAGCAGGCGGCCGAGGAGGCCATCGCCGCCGCCGACAGCCCGGGCGCGGTGGTCGACGCCTATGCCGAGGCGCCGCCCAGCGTGAAGGCGCGCCGGCAGGGCGAGCTGGGCGGCAAGCTGCAGGACACGGCCACGGCCGATAGCCAAGACTTCAACGCCGGGCTGCCCGATCTCCACGCCGAAATGGGCGGCGAGGGCGAGGCGCTGCCCGCCGTGCCGCCGGTCGAGACGCCGGACCGGGCGGCCGCCGCGCTCGAGGACGACGCGCCGCCCGATCCGGAGACGGCGATCGCGCCGACGCCGGCGCCCGCGCGCTTCGACGGCAATGACGGCGTGCGCCGCATGGTCGACGGCCTGCTCGACCGCCCGGGGCGGGAGCCGGCGCCGGAGGATATCGAGGACGGCCTCGACGCGGTGGCGACCGAGGATCCGGGCATCGCGACCTCCCCCGGCGCCGCGCCCGGCGTGCCGCTGGAGGGCGCGACCGAACCGGCCCGCCAGGAGGAAAAGCAGGCCGAGGCGGCCGGCAAGGCGGGCGACGCCCGCCGCGAGGCCCAGCAGAAGGTGCTCGACGGCCCGGGGCCGGAGAGCGTCACCCTGCGCTCGATGGACGAGGCCTATCCGGTCGAGGGCACGCCGGCGCCGGAGGTGGCGCCGGTCGAGGCCTCGCCGGAGGCCGCCCGGCTCGAGGCCCTGGCGCTGCCGGACGAGGTCTCGGCCACCTTCGATGCTCAGCAGAAGGCCCCGATGGAGCAGAGCCTCGCCGAGGCGAGGGGCCAGGTGCACGACGCCGAGGCGACGCGCGACGCCGACCGCCGGGCCGCGCTCGACGAGGCGGAAACCGACCGGCAGTCGGCGGTCGAGGCGGCCGATACCGAGCAGCGCGGCGCCGTCGGCCGGGCGCGCGAGGACATCCAGGCCGAGCGCCAGCGCGCCGTCGACGACCAGGCGGCGGCGGTCGAGGACCTGGAGCGCCGGGCCGACACCGAGCGCCAGGGGCGCCGGCGCGACATCGACGACCGGGTCGCCCGCGACAACGCGACGATCGAGACGGAATACGCCGACGCCCGCGCCGACGCCGACGCCGAGGTCGCCCGGGGCGAGCGCGAGGCCCGCGAGAAGAAGCGCGAGGCCGAGCGGGAGTCCGAGAACGAGAGCTGGTGGGACCGGGCCGTCGGCTTCGTCAAGCGTGCCTTCCAGGCCCTGACGGCGGCCATCAACGCGGTCTTCGACGCGGTGCGCGCCGCCGTCAAGACGATCCTGGACGCCGCCCGCGCCGCCGCGACCCGCCTGATCGACCTGGCCGCCGACTTCATCAAGTCGGCGATCGAGGGCTTCGCGCGGTTCCTGCAACAGGCAGTCGACGCACTGCTCGGCGACGTGTTTCCGGGCATCGCCGCGGCGTTGAACAGCGCCATCGACCGGGCGGCCCGGGTCGCCACGGCGGTCGTCGACGCCGCGGCGGAGGGCCTGAAGCGCGGCGTCGAGGCCATCGTCAACGCGCTGGAGGGCGCGCTGAACGCCGTGCTGGACGTCTTCCAGAGCGCGGTCAACTTCGCCGTCGGCCTTGTCCAGGCGGCCATCACCGGCGACTGGTCGGGCCTCGTCAAGAAGGTGCTGGAGGCGGTGCTGAGCCTGCTCGGCATCGCGCCGGAGACCTTCTACGGCTTCATCGGCCGGGCGATGGAGACGATCGGCATCATCGTCGACGACCCGGTCGGCTTTCTGTCCAACCTGCTCGACGCCGTGCTGGGCGGCATCCGGGCCTTCGCCTCGAACTTCCTGGGCCATCTGCGCCGGGGCATCGTCGGCTGGCTGACCGGCGCGCTGGGCGATATCGAGATCCCCGAGCGCTTCGACATCATGGGCGTGCTGTCGATCGCCCGGCAGGTGCTGGGGCTGACCTGGGACTGGCTGCGCGAGAAGGCCGCCCGGATCATCGGCGAGCGCAACGTCGAGCGCCTGGAATACGCCTACGACTGGATCGCCACCCTGGTCACCGAGGGCTGGCAGGCGGTCTTCGAGCGCGTCCGGGAGGGGCTGACCAGCCTCAAGGACACGGTCCTGGAGGGCATCAAGACCTTCCTGGTCGAGCGCGTCATCATGGCCGGGATAGGCTGGCTCGCCGGCCTGTTCAGCCCGGTCGGGGCGATCGTCAAGATCGTCATGACGGTGTGGAACCTTTACACCTTCCTGCGCGACCAGCTCTCCCGGATGATGGAGGTGGTCACCACCGTCACCGACAGCATCGGGCGGATCGCGCGCGGCGTGCTCGACCAGGCGATCACCAAGGTCGAGGAGGTCTTCGGCCGGCTGCTGCCCATCGGCATCGATCTGGTCGCCCGGCTGATCGGGCTGGGCAATGTCGCGCGCTCCGTGCGCCGGGTGATCGAGCGCATCCGGGAACGCGTCGACCGGGCCGTGGACGGGCTGATCGAGCGGGTGCTGGCGCGCTTCACCGGCCGCCGGGGCCGGCGCGGTGCCGGCGACGGCGCGGAGTCGGACGCCGGCGCCGAGGGCGATCGCGGGCGGGAGACCGACGCCCGCGACATCGACGTGGGTGAGCGGCTGACCGTGACCGAGGCCGACGGCACGCGCCATACCCTGTCGATCGACGTCGCCGGGCGCGAGGCGACGCCGATGCTGCGCAGCGCGCCGCTGCCGGTGCTGACCTGGCTGGAGCGCGCCGAGCCGAAGATCGCGGCGCTCGAGGACGCCGACAAGAAGACGCGGGCCGAGGGCCACCATGCCGCCGCCGTGGCGTCGCTGCGCCGCCTCGACGCCGAGGCCGACGCCTATGTGGCCGCCAGGCGCTCGGAACAGGCCACGGGCGGCGCCGGCGGATCGGGCGGATCCGGCGGCCGGCGGGCGCTCTCCGACGACGAGGTCGACGCCGAGCAGGTCAAGCTCAAGACCGCGCTCGACGGCCTGTTCGCGGAGATCGGCGGCGAGGGCACGCCGGTGCTGGAGATCTTCGCCGACGAGCTCGACGCCCTGCACCCGCATCTGAAGAGCCCGGCGCGGGACCTGCTCCAGGAGACGCCCGAGCGTTTCCATCAGGGCGGGTGGGACACGGTGCTCGACGCCGTGAAGACGACCGAGCAGTACGAAAAGCCGCTGCTGGCCTCGCGCGCCTTCGGCCGCGACCTCCAGACGGCGATCGAGGCGCGCTACGAGCGGATCAAATCCGACCGTCGCTTCTCGGAGCAGGACCGCCAGGCGCTGGCGCCGATCGACGACTTCGACGGCGTGATCTCGAACCGCCTGCTGCCGCTGGTCCATGGCGGCGATCCGGCGCTGGGCCTCGTCCAGCGCGCCCTGACGGACAACGACGCCGATCCCGCCGACCTCGCCCGCCACGACACCCTGCGCGCGGCGATGCTGACGGCGGCGCGCGGCGCGACCGGCGACGGGGTCAGCCAGGCGCTCAAGGACGCCGCCTCGGGCCGGATCCTCGATTTCCTCAAGGACATGGCGCGGGACAGGACGTCGAACGGCTACACACCGGCGGATTGGGACACGGAGAAGGACGTCCCGGCCAACGTGACTTGGCTGGCCGGCCGGTTCCGCGGGGCCGGCGACGCCGAGCACGAATGGATGCCGAGCAACTACATCGGCCGGGTCGTCGATCGCGCCCGGTCGGCGTCCACGGCGGAGGAGATGGCGGTCGCGACGAAGTGGATCGATTTCGCCCATGCCTGGCGTACGCGTACGACGTACCTGATCACGGCGCCGGACAAGTCGCAGTACGCCCGTACCGTCGACGAAGCCCGCGACCCGGCCACCGGCAATACCACGCCCGGCAGCCATACCGTGCTCCAGGGTCATGCCGGGGCGGTGTACGCGCCGGTCGAGGACGGCGGCTACCGTGCCGACATGAAGGTCGTCCCGCAGACCAAGGGGCAGGGCACCAACAGCGAGTCGCCCGGCACCTTCCACGGCGAGATCCGCTCGATCTTCAACGCCAACCTGTCGAAGGCCACCCAGGCCGCGGCCCTGACCGGCATGACCGCCGCGATCCGGACCTTCGTCGACGGCCATGTCTGGGACGGCGGATCGGTGCCCGGCGCGGCCTTCACGGAATATTACGACAGCGGAATGAGTGGCAAGCCGGCCGATTTGAGCAAGGCCCACGGCCAGGGCCCGCTCGCCACCCGCGCCGCCGCCGCCCGGGGCGAGGTGGCCCGCAACACGGACGCCGCGCTGAAGACGCTGGAGTGACCCATGCCCACGCCCGCCTCGCCGAAACTGCTCAAGGGCGCGATCGTCGCCTACCGGCTGCCGGAAACGACGCCGACGGTGATCGTCTTCCAGTACAACCCGGCCACGCTCCAGCGATCGTTGGAGGCGCAGGCGGCCGGCGAGGAGGGCGCGGCCGACGAGGCCTATCGCCTGGCCGGCGCGCCGGTCGAGACGATCAAGGCGGAGATCGAGCTCGACGCCGCCGACCAGCTCGAGACCGGCGACGCGGCGGCGACGGAGAACGGCCTGCTGCCCCAGCTCGCGGCGCTGGAGCTGCTGCTCTATCCGGCGACGGCGACGGTGATCGCGAACACGGCGCTGGCGCTCGCCGGGACCATCGAGATCGTGCCGGCGAGCGCGCCCTTCACCCTGTTCGTCTACGGCCGCAAGCGGGTCCTGCCGGTGCGCATCACCGAGTATTCCGCGACCGAGGAGGCGCACGACCCGGACCTCAACCCGATCCAGGCCAAGGTCTCGCTCGGCCTGCGCGTGCTCAGCTATTCCGACCTGCCGCGCACGCACCCCGGCTATCACCTGTTCCTGGCCCATCAGGTGACCAAGGAGGCGATGGCGACGATCGCGCGGGTCAATGCGCTCGACGCGGTGATCGGCGACAACGCGAGGATCCTCTAGAGCCATGATCGATCCCGACAGCCGATACGCCTCGGTGGCGCGCAAGACCCTGACGGAGACCGGGCCCGACGGCCGGCCGCGGGAGGTCGCCCATCTCGGCCGCCGGCTAATTCCCCGGCCCGAGGCGATGCAGGTGCTGGGCGAGATCACCGTGGCGCCCGAGGAGCGCCTGGACACGCTGACCGCGCGCGCCGGCGCCGATCCGGCGGCGTTCTGGCGCTTGGCCGACGCCAACGCGACGATCGACCCGGCCGAGCTGGAGCGGCCGGGCCGCCGCCTCGTGCTCGCCCTGCCCGGGCTCGGCGGGGCTGGCGGGGCCGGCGGCGCGGGCACCGGCGGGGGAGAGGAGGGCTGATGCTCGACGCCGTCCGCCTGACGCTGCTGACCGGCCGGACCGTGCTGCGTCCGGCGCCGCCGAAGCTCCTCGACGCGCTCGACGCGCTGGAGGTGGAGCACGGCGAGGACGGCCGCTCCGGCTTCCAGATCACCTTCAGGGCCGGGCGCGGCGACAGCCCGGAGGCGGCGCTCGACTACCCGCTGCTGTCCGGCGACGCCATCGCCCCGGGCGCGCGCTTCGTCGCGATGCTGACGCTGGGGCTGAAGCCGCGGGTGCTGATCGACGGCATCGTGACCAACCAGCAGCTCCGCCGCGGCGACGACGGCGCGGTGATCGCCGTGACCGGCGAGGACCTGACCTTCAAGATGGACCAGGAGGAGCGTGACGACCCCTATCCCGGCATGGGGGTGCCGGCGATCGCGGCGCTGGTCATCGCGCGCTACGCCCGGTTCGGAATGGTGCCGGCGGTGATCCCGCCGCCGGTGCTGGAAGTGCCGCTGCCGATCGATCGGGTGGTCGTCCAGCAGGAAAGCGACCTCGCCTTCCTGCGCCGGCTGGCGGCGGCCCACGACTACGTCTTCCTGCTGAAATACGGGCCCGCGCCGGGCACCAGCCAGGGCTATTTCGGCCCCTCGCCGCGGCTGGGCGTGCCCCAGCCGGCGCTCACCGTCGACATGGGACCGG
Organism: Azospirillaceae bacterium; assembly: GCA_040220455.1. Taxonomy (GTDB): domain Bacteria; phylum Pseudomonadota; class Alphaproteobacteria; order DSM-16000; family Inquilinaceae; genus JAVJUS01. Next base: position 30,728 of record JAVJUS010000038.1, on the reverse strand, counting down.
ACACCAACGTGACCGAGATCGACTTCCAGAACGACGCCGCGCAGGCGACCGAGGTCGCCGGCCGCGTCCAGGACCGACGTACCAATCAGCAGACCGAGGTGCGCTCGGCCCCAAGCCGCCGGCCGCCGCTGGCCGCCCAGCCGGCGCGTGCCAATCCGGACACGCTGCGCCGGCGCCGCTACCGCGCCCGGGGCGGCACCGATTCGGTCCAGGCGGCGGCCGAGGCGACGGCGGAGGCCGACCGGGCCGCCGACACGGTGACGGCGACCGTCGGCATCGACGGCGGGGCCTATGGCGACGTGCTGGAGGCGCGCCGGCTGGTCGGCCTGCGCGGGGTCGGCCGGCGCTACGACGGGCTGTGGTACGTCGCCTCGGTGACCCACACCGTGCGCCCCGGCACCTATGCCCAGAGCGCGCAGCTCGTCCGCGAGGGGACCGGAACCACCGTCCCGGCGGTGCGGCCGTGACCGCCCGGGCCGGAGCCGAGGGCGCGCCGCGCTTCTACGGCAAGTATCGCGGCAAGGTCGTCGCCAATGTCGACCCGATGCAGCTCGGCCGGCTGCAGGTCGCCGTGCCCGACGTCCACGGCTCGGCCCGGGTCGCTTGGGCGCTGCCCTCGATGCCCTATGCCGGGCCGGGGGTCGGCGTCTTCGCCCTGCCGCCGGTCGACGCGAATGTCTGGGTGGAGTTCGAGGCGGGCGATCCGGACTCGCCGATCTGGACCGGCGTGTTCTGGGACGACGCCCAGCCCGTGCCGGCGAGCCCGGCGGCCCCGACGACCAAGGTGCTCGCCTTCGACGGCGCCACGATCACGATCGACGACGCCCCGGGCGCCGGCCGGGTGACGATCGAGAGCGCGGCCGGCGCGAAGATCGTGCTCGGCCCCCAGGGCATCGAGATCGACAACGGCCAGGGGGCGTCGATCAGCCTCCAGGGCCCCAAGGTCGCCGTCAACGGCGGCGCGCTCGAAGTGATCTGAGGCGGGAGGGGAGACACGCGACATGGCCGCTTCGATCCTGACTCAGACCAGCCAGATCCTGTGCGCCCATGGCGGCACGGTACAGCACGTGCCGACCCAGGCGCGGGTGCGCGTGGCCGGCGCCTTCGCCGCCGTGCAGGGCGACACCCATGTCGTCGCCGGCTGCCCGCTGTCGTCGCAGAGCCCCAGCTTCTGCGCGACGCTGTTCTGGACCATGCCGTCGACCCGGGTGCGGATCTCCGGCAAGCCCGTCCTGACTCAGGCGAGCGCGCCGCTCGGCCGCGACGCCGCGCAGGTGCCGCTCGGCCCCGCCAGCATCCTGGTCGCCCAGCCGCGGGTGAGCGCGCAATGAGCCGGCTGGCCCTGCCCTACCGCGTCGGCGACGACCGGCGCACGGCGACGAGCGCCGGCGACCGCGCGATCCGCGAGCGCATCGAGGCGGTGCTGTTCACCGCCCCTGGCGAGCGGGTCAATCGCCCCGATTTCGGCTGCGGCCTGCGCGAGCTGGTCTTCGCCGGCAACGAGGCGGCGCTCGCCGCCGGGGTCGAGCTGACGGTGCAGGGCGCGCTCCAGCGCTGGCTGGGCGAGGAGATCGAGGTGCGCCGGGTCGCCGTCGCGGCCGACGACGCCACGCTCGCCATCGACATCACCTACGCGGTGCGCCGGACCGGCGAGGTCCGACGCGACCGCTTCCCGGCGGAGGCCTGAGGCCGTGGCCGCGCTCGCCCCCGACGACGACCGGCGCATCCAGCGCGTCGAGCTGCTGCGCGCCGAGGCCGATGCCGGGCGCGCGGCGCCCAACGGCATCGCCCGGCTCGCCGTGCTGCCGGCGGCGGACGGCGATCCTCTGGGCGACGACGCGGTGCTGCTGGAGGTCACGCTGCTCTTCGCTCCGCCGGCCGGCGCGCTCGACGCGACCAACATCCGGATCGAGGGCGGGGTGCGGCGCACGGTCTTCCGCACAGCCGTGCGCGGCGTCGCCGGCGTGACGCTGACCCTGGGGGTCGCCCCGCGCGGCGACTTCTCGACCTATGTCCTGCGCCTGGTGGCGAGCGCCGATTCCGACGCGCCGCCGCCCGGCTTCGACCCGATCCTGTCGGCGCTGCCCTTCTCCTTCCGGCCGTCCTGCCCGTCGAGCTTCGACAAGACGGCGGAGGCGCCGGAGCCGCCGCCCGGCGAGGCCCCGCGCATCGACTACCTGGCCAAGGACTACGCCAGCTTCCGCCGGCTGATGCTCGACCGGATCGCCCGGCTGAAGCCCGAGGACGGCGACGACAACGCCGCCGACCTGGCCACGACGCTGGTCGAGCTGGTCGCCCATGTCGGCGACCGGCTGTCCTACAAGCAGGACGCGGTGGCGACGGAGGCCTATCTGGAGACCGCGCGCCGTCGCGCCTCGGCCGCGCGGCACGCCCGGCTGCTCGACTACGTCATGCATGACGGGGCCAACGCCCGCGCCTTCGTGGAACTGCGGCTGCGCCCGGCTGCCTCCCTGGAGGTCGCCGCCGGCGCGCGGCTGACGACCCGGGTGCCGGACCTTGCCGTGGCGAGCCGGCGGGAGCGGGATTTCGAGACCGCCCTCGGCGCTGGCGCGGCCGTCTTCGAGACCATGCACCCCGCGCGCCTGGATGCGAGGCTGAACCGGATCGTGCTGCACGACTGGGACGGCGCGGTCGACGCTCTGGCCGAGGGGGCGCGCTCGGCGCTGCTCCAGGACCCGGGCGAGGACCTGCCGATCGCCGCCGGCGACTGGCTGCTGCTGGAGGAGGTGCTGGGCCCGGAGACCGGTCGGATCGCCGATGCCGACCGGGCCCGCCGGCACGTGGTCCGGGTCCGCAGCCTGCGCCGCGCGGTCGATCCGGTCGGCCGGGTGAACGCCGATGGCAGCCGGGCGCCGATGCCGCTGCTGGAGGTCGGCTGGGACGCCGGCGACGCGCTGCCGTTCCGTCTGCCGCTCGCCCGGGTGACGGCGCGCGACCGGGTCGACGACGTGCCGGTGGGCAGCCCCGACCAGCCCTCGGCGGTCGCGCGCGCCAACATCGTGCTTGCCGACCACGGCACCTCGGGCGCGGTGGAGCAGACCGAGCGCCCGCCGGGCCTGGCGCCTTCGCGATTCCGTCCGGCGCTCGCCGACGCGCCGGTCACCCGCGCCGCGCCGTTCGACGCCGGCGCCGACGGACCGGGCGCCGTGGGAGCGTTGCGCACCGATCCGGCCCGGGCCCGCGCCGCGCTCAGGATCGAGGAGCGGGCGGCGGCCGACGGCCCGGTGCTCGCCGTCTGGACGCCGCGGGCCGACCTGATCGCGAGCGAGCCGGACGACAGCCATGTGGTCGCCGAGAGCGAACCGGGCATGACCCCGCGCCTGCGTTTCGGCGACGATTCCCACGGCCGCGCGCCACCGGCCGGACGCCCGTTGACCGTACGCTATCGCCTGGGCAGCGGCGCGGCCGGCAATGTCGCGCCCGACGCCATCGCCCATGTCTTCGCGGTGCCGAGCCCGGATCTGGACGGCACCGTGCGCCGGCCGATCCGCGGGCCGGTCGAGGACGTCATGCTGGTGCGCAACGTGCTGCCGGCCGCGGGCGGGGTGGAGCCCGAAAGCGTCGACGCGGTGCGCCGCCGCGCGCCGGCCGGTCTCTCCGACACGATGCGGGCGGTGACCGCGGCCGATTATGTCCGCCTGGCCGAACGCCTGCCCGAGGTCCAGCGCGCCGCGGCCCGGGAGCGGTGGAGCGGGAGCTGGCGGTCGATCCGCCTGATCGTCGACCGGACCGGCGGCGCGCGGCTCGACGACGGCTTCGAGGCCCGGCTGCGCGACCACCTGGAGCCCTACCGCCTGATGGGCCATCACCTGATCTTCGACGATCCCGTCCTCGTGCCGCTGGCGGTCACCCTACACGTCTGCCTGGCGCCCGACACGCCGCGCGCGGCGGCCGAAGCCGCGCTCGACGACCTGTTCTCCGCCCGGGTCCTGCCGGACGGCCGCAAGGGGCTGTTCCACCCCGACACCCGCAGCTTCGGCGAACCGGTCCGGCTCAGCCGGCTCTACGCCGCCGCCCGCTCGGTCCCCGGCGTGACCGACGTGGCGGTGACCGAGTTCAAGCGCCTGGGCGCGCCGTCGAGCCTGGCCGGCCTCGACAGCGGGCTGATCGACCTGGGCGAGCTGGAGATCGCGCTGCTCGACAACGACCCGAACTTCCCCGACCGCGGCCAGCTCACCCTCGACCTGGAGGGCGGACGATGAGCCTGCCCGAGCGCCCGCCGAACCCGCCCGGCCGCGACCGGGTCGCCTATCGACTGGCGACCCATCCGGTCTTCAAGCACGCGATGCTCGACGCCATCGCCGACGCCGACCACCCGCTGCTCGCCCGGCTGACGACCCGCGCCGACGACGACTGGACGGTCGCCCTGATCGACGCGGCGGCGACCATGGGCGACGTGCTCGCCTTCTACCAGGAGCGACTGGCCCAGGAGGTCTGGCTGCGCACGGCGACCGAGCGTCGCTCGGTGCGCTATCTCGCCCGGCACCTGGACTACGAGCTGGGCCCGGGCAAGGCGGCCAATGCCTGGCTCGCCTTCACGCTGGAGACCGCGCCCGGCGCGCCGGCCTCGGTCGATTTCGACGCCGGGCTGACGGTCATGTCCGTGCCCGGCCCGGGCGAGGAGATGCAGACCTTCGAGACGGTCGAGGCGATCACCGCCCGGCCCGACTTCAACGCCATCCGGCCGCGCCTGGAGCGCCCGCAGACCCTGGCGGGCATCGCGGAGGGCCGGCTCGCCCGGGTCGCCGGGCTGCGCGGCGACATCCGCCCCGGCGAGCGGCTGCTCCTGGTCCGGGAGGCGGACGGCGGCGGGCCGGACTACGACACCGACCTGTTCGTCGAGACGGTCACGCCGGAGCCGGGGCCGCAGATGACGCGCCTGGCGCTGGCGGCGACGACGCCGCGCTACTGGCTGGCGCCGCTCCTGCCGATCGCGGTGACGCCGGTCTTCCAACTCGCGCCCCTGACGGTGACCGCCGACTGGGCCCGCAGCGCGGTCTTCGGCAAGCGGGTGCGCCAGGCCGACCTGACGGCCGCGCTTTCGGTCCACCGCCAGCCGGTCGCCGATCTCTCGCGCCATATCCGCGTCAAGCTCGCGGCGCCGGTGGAGCCGGAGCCGGGCCACGAGCCCGAGGTGGCGACCGGGCTCCACCGGTTCCGGGCCCGCGCCGCCGTCTTCGGCCACAACGCGCCGACCGTGGACGCCGGCGCGGGCGCGGCCTTCGAGCGGATCTTCGCCGAGCTCGGCACCGGTTCGCCCCCGACGCCGAGCGCCCCGGGCGGCCTGACGCGGGAGTTCACCGGCACCGACGGCGCGCTCAGGCTCGCGCTCGACGCCGAATATCCCGAAGCGGTGCCCGGCAGCTACGTCATGATCGGCGATCCGGCGAACGGCCGCGCTTTCCAGGCCTTCCGCATCGTCGACAACGTCCCCGTGGGCGCCGCCAAGTACGGCCTGTCGGCGACGGTCTCGCGCATCGAGATCGACGCGGACGAGAACGACTTCACGGGCTACATGACCCGCTCGACCGTCGTCCTGCTGCAGAGCGAGCGCCTGGACCTGCTGGCCGTGCCGGTCACCGACGACGTCGCCGGCGCCGAGATCGTGCTCGACGGGCCGTATCTGGACCTGGCGGAGGGCCGGGCGCTCGCCGTGACCGGGGAACGGGTCGACCTCGACGGCGCGACGGCGAGCGCGATCCGCATGGCCGAGCGCGTGGATCTCGCCGACGGGCACACGGTGGTGACGCTGGACCGGCCGCTGGATCACGCGCTCGCCCGCGACACGGTGCGGATCAACGCCAATGTCGCCCGCGCCACCCATGGCGAGACGCGCGAGCAGCCGATCGGCGACGGCGACGCGCGCAAGGCCGGCCAGCGCTTCCGTCTGCCCGACAAGCCGCTGACCCATGTCACCGCGGCGACGCCCTCCGGCGTCGCGCCCGAACTGGAGGTCCGGGTCGACGGCGTGGCCTGGCGCCGGGTCCGCCGGCTGCAGGACGCCGGGCCGGAGGATCCGGTCTATGCGCTCCGCTACAACGAGGACGGCTCGGCCTCGGTCGAATTCGGCGACGGGGTTCACGGCGCGCACCTGCCCACGGGGCCGGAGATCGTCACCGCGCGCTGGCGCGTCGGCAGCGGGCTCGCCGGCCGGCTGGCGGCGGATGCGCTGACCCTGCCCGGCTCCCGCCCGCTCGGCCTGAAGGGCGTGACCAACCCGGTGCCGACCGCCGGCGCCGCCGATCCGGAAACCCTGGACGACGCCCGGCGCACCGCGCCGACCAATGTCCTGACCTTCGGCCGGGTCGTCTCGCTGTCGGACTACGCCGACTTCGCCCGCGCCCGGCCGGCCTTCGCCAAGGCGCATGTCGCCTGGGTCTGGCTTGGCACGCGGCGCGGCGTCTTCGTCACCGTGGCCGGGGCCGACGGGTTGGCGGTGACCGCCGATCCGGCGGATCTCCGCGCGCTCGAGGCCGACTACCGGCGCTACGGCGACCCCCATGTCCCGGTCATGGTGCGCAATGTCCGCCCGCGCCGGTTCCGCCTGCGCGCCCGAGTCAAGGCGCTGCCGGGCCACGCCGTCGCGGCCGTCGACGCCGGCTGTCGCGCGGCGCTGGCCGCCGCCTTCGGATTCGCCGCCCGGGACCTCGGCCAGCCGGTCGCGCGCTCGGAGGCGATGGCGGTGCTGCAGGGCGTCGAGGGGGTCGACTGGGTCGATCTCGACGCGCTCTACGTCGATGTCGAGGATCTGCCCCGCCGCCTGCCGGCGCCCGCGCCGCAGGGCGGCACGCGGCTCGCGCCCGGCGCCGAGCCGGAGCCGGCGGTCCTTCTCCTGCTCGACCCGCGCCCGGTCGAGCTGACCCTCCTGCCCGCGAGCGAGGCGACGCCATGAGCGTGGACGCCGAGACCCTCTATCGCCTGCTGCCGGAATTCCTGCGCGCCCGCGACGCCCACGAGGGCCAGGCCGAGCGCGCGCGCCTGGGTCTGCCCCTGCCGCCGATCGACGAGGCGACGGGGCCGCTCTTCGAGCTCGTCGACATCCTCGCCGGCATGCTCGATGCGGTCGACGCGGATATCGACCAACTCTACGCCGACCAGTTCATCGAGACCTGCGCCGACTGGGTCGTGCCCTATATCGGCGACCTGGTCGCCGCGCGCGCCCTGCCGGAGGGCGAGGGCGCGGCCGACACCGCGCGCGCCCGGGTCGCCGACACGGTGGCGACGCGCCGGCGCAAGGGCACCCTGCTGGCGCTCGAGATCCTGGGCCGGGCGGCGACCCGCCGGCCGGTGATGGCGGTGGAATACTTCCCCCGGGTACTGGTGGCGCGTCATCTCGACCTGCCGCCGCCGCTCGCGCCGCAGAGCGTGGACACCACCGACGGCGCCGCGCTGGCCCGGCTCGACCGCCCCGACAGCGCCGTGCCGCGCAGCGCCGACATGCGCCGCATGATCGACGGCGGCCGGGTCAACCTGCCCAATGTCGGCGTCTTCGTCTGGCCGTGGCAGAGCCGGCGCCATGTCGGCGCGCAGCCCCGGCGGGAAGGCGCCTCGCGCCGCTTCCGCTTCGACCCGCTGGGCCTCGACCGGGCGCTGGTGCGCGACGTCGCCGGGCTCGCCGACGCCACGCGCACGCGCACCCGGGCGGCGGACCTGCCCGACGCGATCGACCGGACGGCGATGCGCCGCGAGCCGGCCGCCTTCTACGGCCCGAGCCTCGCCATCCGCGTCGGCGGCGAGACGGTGCCGGCCGAGGAGATCCTGGTCTGCAACCTGGCCGACCGGCCGGACGGCACCTGGAACCGGCGCGGCCCGGCCCGCGACCCGGCGCCGACCAAGCTCGACCCGGCGCTCGGGCGCTTCATCCTGGGCGATCGCATCGACCCGGCCGACGGCGTGCGCGTCGACTACGCCTTCGCCGCGCCGGCGGCGATCGGCGGCGGCGCCTACGCCCGGGCGGAGGCGGACCTGTTCGGCGACGGGGTACGGGTGGTCGACGACGCGGCGACGGCGCTGCCCGCCTTTTCCGCCGTCCCGGTGATCGCCCTGGCGACGAGCCGCACGCTGCCGCTGCGCGCCACCATCGCCGTGCCGGCCGACACGGACTGCGTGCTCGCCGCCCGCTCGGGGCAGTGGCCGCTGCTGGAGCGGGCGGGCACGGTGGAGATCACCGGCGGGCGCGACGCGACGCTGACCCTGCGCGGCCTGCGCATCGCCGGCGGGACGCTCGTCGTGCGCCAGCCCGCCGGCAGCCGGGGCCTGCGCGCCGTCGTGCTGGAGGACTGCACCCTGGTTCCGGGCCTGACGGTCGGCCCCGACGGGACTCCGGGATCGCCGGCCGCGGCGTCGCTCCGGATCGAGGCGCGCGGCTGCACGGTCGCGCTGCGCCGCTGCGTCACCGGGCCGGTCGAGCTCGACCCCGACTCCACGATCGATATCGAGGCCTCGATCCTCGACGCGCCCGATCCGGCGCGGCCGGCCCTGTCCGGCGGCCCGGACGGGGCGGGCGGCTTCCTCGACGCCGGCATCGCCGATATCCGTGACACGACGATCCTGGGCGCGGTCCGCCTGATGGCGGTGCGCGAGGTGACCGGCCTGCTCGCCGCCGATCCCCGGGGCGGGGCGCCGGCGCCGCTGGTGCGCGTGACGGGCGTCCAGACCGGGTGCTTCCGCTACTGCGCCCTGCCGCCGGGATCGGTCGTGCCGCGGCCCTATCGCTGCCTGCCCTGGATATCCCAGGGCCCGCCACCGGCCCCGTGGTTCGAGGCGACGGCCTATGGCGCGCCCGGCTACGCGGCGCTGCGCCCGGAGACGAGCGACGCGATCCGCCTCGGCGGCGAGCACGGACGGGAGATCGGCGCCTTCGCCGACGCCGCGATCGGCCAGCGGCTCGACCGCCTGGCCCGACTGCTACCCGACTTCACCCGCTTCGGCCACGACGTCGGCCTGCGGATCGAGCGGCCCTAGAGCATCCTGTGTCCCGAAGGGCGCAGATAAGATGCTCTAGGTTATTGATGATAGGGCGATTTCCGAACGGACGCCGCCGTCGGTTCGGAAATCGCCCCAGAACACGAGCCCGATCAGGGAGGGGCGAGAACCCATGCGCGGAGACTTCAGCCGGATCACCTCGGCACGCGCCATCCGTCTCGGGGACCAGAGCGTCGCCCTGCAGCAGGGCCGCGCGCTGCTCGACGCGGACTGGAACGAGCAGGCGGCCATCTCCCTGGAGCGGGACCGCCGCCTCGGCCGCTGGACCATCGGGCCCTGCGGCGCGCCCAAGGGCGACCCGGGCTTCGCCGTCACCGCCGGCGGCGCGGGCGGCTTCACCGTCGGGGAGGGCACGCTGTTCCTCGACGGCCTGGCGATCGAGAACCGCGCGCCGCTGGCCTATGGCGACCAGGGCCTCGCCCTTGGAACGCCGCCGCTCGCCGAGCTGGCCGACATCGCGGACGGGGAGCAGGCGGTCGTCCAGGTCGTCGCGGGCTTGCGTGACCGAACGGTGGCCGAGTCGCCGGACCTCGCCGACGTGGCGCTGGGCGGGCCGGACACGGCGACGCGCCGCCAGCTCGACTGGCATGTCCGCCTCACGCCGCTGGCCGAGCTGGGGCTGACGGCGGACCAGCTCCGCGCGCGGGTGGCGGCGGGCACGCTGGCGCTGCCGGCGGCCGTGGCGCCGACCGGGCTGATGGCTGCCGGCGTCGCCGATCCGGCGGACAACGCGGACGAGGGCGACTGCCTATTGCCGCCGGAGGCCGGTTACCTCGATACCGCCAACCGGCTCTACCGCATCGAGATCCATCGCGGCGGCACCTTCCCGCCACCGCCGGGCGAACAGCCGCCGGCCTTCAAATGGACGGGCGAGTCCTCGACGCCCTGGGTCCTGACCCGGACGCCGGCGCCGGAGAACGCACTGGTGCCGGCCGAGGATCCGCGCGGGCCGGAAGCGCTGTACGCCCCGGGTGTCAGAGTGGAATTGGTCACGGTCGCCGACGACCGGCTCGCCCGGCCGGGGACGATGACCCGGATCACCAGCGCGCCCGGCGCGCCGCTCGCCTTCGACGGGGCGCCGGCGATCCCGCCGATGGAGGCGGGGCCGCGCCTGCGGACCTGGCGCACCGACCCGGGCGGCGACGCGGTCGTCGCCATGACCGGCGACTGGCAGGCGCTGGAGAAGGGCGTACGCGTGCGCTTCCGACCGGGCACATACGCCGCCGGGACGTACTGGGTCGTGCCGGCGCGTACGGCGACGGGCAACGTGCTCTGGCCGCCCTACGACCCGCCCGATCTGGTGGCGGACGGGGCGGAGTTCGTCGGCCCGGCCGGCGGGGAGCGCCATGCCTGCGCGCTCGCGCTGGTCCGCCGCCAGGGCGCGGGCCTGGTGGTCGAGGCGGATCTGCGCGCGCTCTTCCCGCCGCTGACCGACCTGCGGGCGGAGGATGTCGGCTACACCCCGCCGGCGGGCCACCTGACCGGCGTCGAGACGGTGAAGGAGGCGCTCGACCGCTTGGCGCGGGACGGCGACGGCACCTGCACGGTCACCGCCCGCGCCGGCGACGACCTGGCCGAGGTTATGGCCCGCGTTCCGGCCGGGGCGCATGCGGAGATCTGCCTGCCGGTCGGGGAGTTCGTGCTCGACCGGCCGCTGCGCGTGGCGAGCCGGGGGCATCTGGTGCTCCACGGCGCCGGGCCGGGCACGCGCATCGTCATCCGGGACTCCCTGCGCGCGCTGGTCTTCGCGCGCTGCGCCAGCGTGACCGTGCGCGACCTGGCGATCAGCGCCGGCGTGACCGGGACCGGCATGGTCGCCGACGACCCGAGGGACCTCTACGGCGCGCTGGGCTTCGAGGATTGCGGCCCGGTGACGGTCGAGGGGGCGTGGATCACCTGCGGCCCGGGCCGGCGCGAGGGCTCGGCCTGCATCACGGCGCGGCGCCGGGCCGAGGGCGAGCGCCGCCACAGGGCCGGCGCCGGCGACGTGACGGTGCGCGACAGCCGCCTGACGGTCGGCGACCAGCAGACCGGCATCCTCGTGGTCAATGGCGCGACCGTGCGCGTCGCCGACAACCGTATCGCGACCCTGGCGGAGGCTGACGCGGACCGGGCCTTCGAGCGCTGGACCCGCGATCCGGCGGTGCGCGCGGACCTGACGGCGCTCACCTTGCGCTTCCTGTCGGTGGCGCGCGGCGTCATGCCGGACAGCGGGCGCCGGCCGGACTCGGTGCGCGGCGCGCTCTGGCGGGCGTTGGCGGTCGACGACTTCGCCGGGCGGTACGGCGCGCGGTTCTACGCGCCGGCGGCGATCGCGCAGGCCTGGGAGGACTATCTCCGCCTGGACATCGCGCCGGGCGTCGGCGCCAACGGGGAGGTCGGGGAGGTCGCCCAGCATCTGGGCCGCGTGGCGGCGACGATCTGGACCAATGCCGGACGGGTCCGGCTGGGCCGCGACCGGCAAAGCGCGACCAGCGACCGGTTTCGTGGCTTCTATCGCGAGGTGCGCGCCGCCTCGGCCCCGGTGCTGCGCCGCGCCATCGTCGTCGCCGGCCGGGCGGCGGCGGACGTGGCGATCACCGGCAACCGGATCGACCGGGCGATGATCGGCATCCATGTCGGGGTGAGCGACCGCGGCGGCACGGCGCCCGGCGTGCGCGCGCCCGCCCGCTCGGCCGGCCGGGTGACGGTGGCCGACAACCGGGTGGCGCTGGCGGTCGTGCCGCTCAACGCGGACCGTCACGGCGTCTTCGTCGGCAATGCCGAGCGCATCCGCGTCACCGGCAACGACATCGCGCTGGAGACGGCGCACGCCGCCGACAGCCTAGACGGCCGGGCCGGCCGCGCCGGCCGGGCGGCGGAAGCGGCGGCCCGGGCCGGCTTCGACCGGCTGCACTCGACCGGCATCCAGGTGCACGGCCCGCGCGGCCGCTTCCTGACGGTGACGGAGAACGCGGTGACCGGCCCGGTCTTCGGCATCGCCGTGAACAATCCGGGCGGCGAGGGGCCGGGCCGGCTGCCGCCCTGGCTGGTGCGCGACAACGTGATCCTGGACACGGTCCAGCCGCTCGACCTGCCGCCGCAGACTCTTGTTCGCGGCCGGGACGAAAACGTGCTAACGTAAGCAGGTCTGAAACGACACGGCTCGGAGCCTGCGATCAAGCAGACTGTCGGTCCTCTCTCGTGTGGATTCTGAACGGTTACGTCGGTTCCCTAGTGTTCCGTCGGACTCGGTATACGTTGAAGCATGATCGGGTCGAAACCCGTGCGACGAGCCAGGGGGTGGCCACAGCGCCACCCCCGTTCGTTTTCGGGGCTCTCGTAGCTGGCGCGTCCGGTCGCGTCACTCCCGCCAGCTCCGGCGGCCTCAAGCCCCCACCCGATCCCGATTCAGTTGCAGGAGGCGGAGATTGAGCGCCGCGGCGATGGTGACCCACGCGAGGTAGGGGACCAGCATCAGCGCCGCGCCGGTGTGGAACGGGGCGAAGGCGGCGATGGTGGCGGCGATCGACAGCCACAGCAGGCCGACCTCGCCCAACGCGATGTCCATGCGCTTGAGGCCGAAGAAGAGATACGACCAGAGGCTGTTCAGCGCGAGCTGGATGCCATAGATCGCGAAGGCCCAGCCGGCCGCGCCGCCGGCCGTCTCCCAGACCAGCCAGCCCGACACCGCGTTCGTGGCGTAGAGCACCGTCCAGACCGGGCCGAACAGCCAGTTCGGTGGGTTCCAGCGGGGCTTGGCGAGCTCGCGATACCAGGCGCCCGGCTGGAAGATCGCGCCCGTCGAGGCCACGGCCACGTTGAGCGCGATGAACACCAGCAGCGACAGCCATCCTTCCATGCGAAACCCTCCGGACCAGCCGCGCCCGCCCGGATCGGCGTGCGGCGCTGCCGCAGAAGGTAGGTGTCCCGCGGCCGGACGCCACCCTTTTTCGGTCCCCGGGGGTCCGGATCGCCATCGGGCCAGGTCGGGCGCCGTCCCGCGAAGGGTGCGCCGGCCCACTCTTCGCGGGCCACCTCGTCGCCGGCCTATTCGTCGTCGTCGTCCCATCCGTGGTGGTGACGGCCGAAGCCGCGATGGCCGCCGTCGCGCATGCCGCGGCCCATCTCGCCCCGCTCGATGGCGCCGTCGCCGTCGCGATCGGCGAAGCCGGCCATGCGGTCGATCGGCGCGGCGAATTCCTCGGCCGTGACCGCGGCGTCGCCGTCGGCGTCCAGATGCTGGAAGGCGTCGACCATGTGCGGGCGGATCATCTCCAGGAACAGCGCCTCGAACTCGTCCAGGCTCACCGTCCCGTCGCCGTCGGCGTCGGTCTCCGCGAAGCGCGCCTCGCGCGTGGCGGCGATCTCCTCGACCGTGATCGTGCCGTCGCCGTCGGCGTCGAACATCTCGAAGACGCGGGCATGGCCGCCGCCCATCATGCCGCCGCCCGGGCCGCCCATCATCGGCCCCCCCATCATCGGGCCGTCCATCATGCCGCCGCCCATCATCGGGCCGCCCCCCATCGGGCCTCCCTGGCGGCCGTCATGGGCGAGGGCGATGCCGCCCGCGGCGACGCCGACGGCGAGCGCGGTGGCGGCGGTGGCGAGGGCGAGTTTCATGCGTGTCATGACAAGGATCTCCGAGTTTCCGGTTCGATCGAAGGCCGAGCCGCGTCGGGCGCCGGCCACGGAGGCCACTTCACGCCGGATCTGTCGCGGAACTTTGCCGGCCCGTGGCCGCATTCGTATCGATCCGTCACGGCGGACGGGCCTGACACATGTCGTTACAATTCACCCGCCCGCCGGCGGCGCCGGGCGCGGCATACTCGGCCCCGAAGCCCGCAGCCTCGACCGCCCGACCCATGCCCGCCGACACCGCCGCCCCGCCGAGCCCCCATATCCTGGTCGTCGACGACGACCGGGACATCCGCGACGCCCTGGCCAGGTATCTCGAGCGCCAGGGCTACCGCGTCGACCGGGCGGAGTCCGTCGCCGCGGCGCGCCGCGTCCTGCGCGACGCGGCGATCGACCTGGTCGTGCTCGACATCATGATGCCGGGCGAGGACGGGCTCGTCCTGTGCCGGGAGCTGCGCGCCGCCGGCACGGTGCCGGTGATCCTGCTGACCGCGCTGGTCGAGGACACCGACCGGGTGGTCGGGCTGGAGATCGGCGCCGACGACTATGTCACCAAGCCGTTCAACCCGCGCGAGCTGGTCGCTCGGATCAAGGCGGTGCTGCGCCGGACCCACGCCCTGCCGCCCCAGCGCGACGCACCGGCGCGCGACCGGGCGCGCTTCGACCGCTGGACGCTCGACCGGGCGACGCGCACCCTGATCGACGACGCCGGCCTGGTCGTGCCGCTGAGCACCGGGGAGTACCGCCTGCTCGACGCCCTGGTGCGCCGGCCCGGCGTGGTCATGGGCCGGGACCGGCTGCTCGACCTGACGCGCGGGCGCGAGGCGGCGGTGTTCGACCGGTCGATCGACAACCAGATCAGCCGCCTGCGCCGCAAGATCGAGCGTGACCCCAAGACGCCGGCGATCATCCGGACGCACTGGGGCGGCGGCTACTCCCTCGCCGCCCCGGTCGCGGAGGAGGGGGGGCCGGGCGAGGCCGGCGAGGCCGGCGGCGGGGTTGGCGGATGAGGCGCCTGCTGCCCCGCACGCTGGCCGGCCAGCTCGTCGCGTCGCTGCTGCTGGCGCTCGTGGTCGCCCAGGCGATCGGTATCGCGTTGTTCGCCGACGAGCGGCGCCTGGCCCTGCTCGCCGCCGGGCGGGAGGAGGTCTTCCAGCGCACCGCCGCCGCCATCCGCCTGCTGGAGGAGACGCCGCCGGAGCGCCAGGGCGTCGTCCTGCGGGCGATGAGCTCGCCGCGCCTGCGCTTCGCGCTGCTCGCCGACAGCCCGATCGCCGCCGACGCGATGAGCCCGCGCGAGACGCGCATCGCCGCTCGGCTGGCCGGGGAATTGCCCGGCGTGGCGGAGGTCCGGCTCGACGCCGGGGCCCTGCGCAGCCGGCTGGTCGCGCCCTTCCACCGGGACCGCCCCTCGCCGCCGATGGCGATGCCGCCGGCGCTGCACGACCGGCTCCACGACGCCCATCACGGCAACGGCCGGCGCGGTTTCGGCGAGGACGAGAGCGACGACGACGATGATCGAGACGACCGGGAGGACCGCGACGATCGCGACGATCGCGACGACCGGGGCGGCCCGCCGCGCCCGCCGCCCGACTCCCTGATCCTGGTGGCGGCGATCCGGCTCGACGGGCCGGGCGCCGGCGACGCGGCCGGCCCCGGCGGCCCCTGGCTCTGGCTCGAGACGGCGACGCCGGCCGCGCCGCCCGGCTATGCCGCCGCGCCGGTGGTGGGGCTGGGGCTCGCCGCGCTCGCCGTCATGATCCTGACCTTCCTGCTGGTGCGCCGGCTGACCCGGCCGCTGGCCCGCGTCGGCGCGGCGGCGGAGGCGCTGGGCCGGGGCGAGGCGGTGGCACCGCTCGACGCCACGGCCGGCCCGATCGAGATCCGCCGGCTGACCGCGGCCTTCAACACCATGCAGGACCGGCTGACGCGCTTCGTCGCCGACCGGACCCGGCTGCTCGCCGCCATCGGCCACGACCTGCGCACGCCGGTGACGAGCCTGCGCCTGCGCGCCGAGATGGTCGAGGACGCCGAGACGCGCGAGCGCATGCTGGCGACGCTCGAGGCGATGACGGGGATGATCGAGGCGACGCTCGCCTTCGCGCGGGAGGAGGCGACGCCCGAGGCGACGCGCCGGGTGGACCTGCGCGCGCTGGTCGACAGCGTGGTCGACGACACAGCCGCGCTCGGCCACGACGCGGTGCTGGCCGAGGGGCCGCCGCTGGTCGCCGCCTGCCGGCCCGCGACGCTGCGCCGGGCGGTCGCCAATCTGGTGGAGAACGCCGTGCGCTACGGCGGCAACGCCCGCGTCGCGCTCGACTTCGACGGCGCCCCCGACGGCGTGACCGCGCGGGTCGTGGTCGACGACGACGGGCCCGGCGTTCCCGAGGACCGGCGCGACGGCCTGTTCGAGCCCTTCGTGCGCGGCGAGGCCTCCCGCAGCCGGGAGACCGGCGGCATCGGCCTGGGCCTGACCATCGCGCGCTCCGTCGCCCGGGCCCATGGCGGGGAGGTGGTGCTGGACAACCGCCCCGGCGGCGGCGCCCGAGCGGTCCTGACGCTGCCGCTGCCGCGCGACGGCGAGGGAGCGTGAACTGGTGGCGTGAGGGTGGCGGCGGCGGCGCCGGCCCTCAGACGTCCAGGTCGACGATGACCGGCACGTGGTCCGACGGCTTCGGCGCCCAGCCGCGGGCCGGGCGGATGACCCGGGCGCCCTTCAGCCCGTCGGCCAGCGGCGGCGTCACCCAGACATGGTCGAGCCGCCGGCCCCGGTCCGAGGCGTCCCAGTCGCGCGCCCGGTAGCTCCACCAGGTGAAGAGCTTCTCCTCCGGCGGCACGAAGCGGCGCACGGCGTCGATCCAGCCGAGCGAGCCCTGCATGGCCGACAGCCGGTCGACCTCGATCGGCGTATGGCTGACCACGTCGAGCATCTGCCTGTGCGACCAGACGTCGTTTTCCAGCGGCGCGATGTTCAGGTCGCCGACCAGGACCATCGGCGTGCGGGCGTCGCGCTCCCGGGCCCACCACGCGGTCATCTCGTCGAGGAACTGGAGCTTGTGCGCGAATTTCGGATTCTCGTCCGGGTCCGGCACGTCGCCGCCGGCCGGGACGTAGAGATTGTGCAGCTCCACCCCGCCGGGCAGCCGGCCGATGACGTGGCGGCAGTCCTCCCGCGCGCACCAGTGCAACACGTCCCAGCTCTGCAGCGGCAGGCGGGAGAGGATGGCGACGCCGTTGTATCCCTTCATCCCCGCCGTCGCGATGTGGCCGTAGCCCGCCTCGACGAACGGCTCGGCCGGGAATTGCGGGTCCGGAACCTTGGTTTCCTGCAGGCAGACGACGTCCGGCGCCTCCTCCGCGATCAGGCGCAGGACCAGGTCGCGGCGCAGGCGCACCGAGTTGATGTTCCAGGTGGCGATCCGCATGGGTCCGGCCGGTTCCGCTGGGGCTACGGGGCGGGACTCGTCGGACGGGAGCCGTCGCCCTTCGGCAGCGGCTCCCGTACACGGTCTCTCGTCATGTCGGGCCCGGCCCCGCCCGCGGTCGCGAGGCCGGCCGGTGTCGTCGCACAGGCATTGCGACGGCTGGATCGTCGCCGGCGGACCGGCCACGTGGAACAAGCCTGCGCCGGGGCGTGCCGGGCGTCAAGAGGGCTGGCGCGCGGCACGGCCGCCGCGGGCGCGCCCTCGGCCCGGTACGGGGGTGTTGCGGGCGGCGCGGCGGGGTGGCTGAATGCGCCCGGCCCGGCCGGCGAGTCGGCGCGGGCGCCTTCGCACCGGATGAGGACCGTCGATGCACACGAGGTCTGTTCCGCCCCGCACGCGTCAAGCGACCTTGGCACTCCTGGCGGGCCTCGCCATGGGCCTCGCCGCGCTGCTCGCCCCCGTCGCGCCGGCGCGCGCCCAGGAGGTGACGCTGCGCGTGCAGCACTTCCTGTCGACGAGCTCGACCACCCATGCCGACTTCATCGTCCCCTGGGCGGAGCGGCTGGAGGCGCAGTCGGGCGGCCGCATCGCGGTGGAGATCTATCCGGCCATGCAGCTCGGCGGCGCGCCGCCCGCGCTCTACGACCAGGTGCGCGACGGCGTCGTCGACGTGGTCTGGACCCTGCCGGGCTACACCCCGGGCCGGTTCCCGCTGACCGAGGTCTTTGAGCTGCCCTTCATGGCGGCGAGCGCCGAGGCGACAAGCCAGGCCGCCCAGGCCTTCTACGAGCGCCATCTGCGGGCGGAGTACGGCGACGTCCACGTTCTGATGCTGCATGTCCACGCGCCGGGCACCTTCCACATGCGCGGCGAGCCGGTGCGCAGGCTGGAGGATCTCGAGGGCAAGCGGGTGCGCGCCCCGACGCGGGTGACCAACGACGCGCTGGCCGCGCTGGGCGCCGTGCCCACCGGCATGCCCGTGCCCCAGGTGCCCGAAGCCTTGTCGCGCGGCGTGATCGACGGCGCCGTCATCCCTTGGGAGGTGGCGCGCCCCTTGCGCGTGCCGGAACTGGTCGACAGCCACACCGAGATCCCGGGCGAGCGGGGCTTCTACACGGCCGTCTTCCTGTTCGCCATGAACAAGGCGGTCTACGAGGGGCTGCCCGACGACCTGAAGGCGGTGATCGACGCCAATTCGGGGATCGCGCTGGCGCGGGAGATCGGCGCCGTCTGGGACGCCGCCGAGGCGCCGGGCCGCGCCATGGCCGAGGCGGAGGGCAACGCCATCGTGCGGCTGACCGAGGCCGAGACGGCACGCTGGAAGGCCGCGACCGAACCCGTCATCGCCGATTGGATCGCCGCCCGGACGGCGGAAGGCGTCGACGCCGCGGCCCTGGTCGAGGAAGCCCGCGCCCTGATCGCCGACTACGCCCGGTAGGCGCCCGCTCCGGCGTCGGCGATGTCGGGCTCGCTGGCGCTCGACCGACCTACGGGTGTGGAGCAGCGTAGGTCGGCTGAGCGAAGCGAACCCGACAAGGGTGCCCGCTCCGGCGTCGGCGATGTCGGGCTCGCTGGCGCTCGACCGACCTACGGGTGTGGGGTAGGCGTAGGTCGGCTGAGCGAAGCGAACCCGACAGGGGTGCCCGCTCCGGCGTCGGCGATGTCGGGCTCGCTGGCGCTCGACCGCCCTACGGGTGTGGAGAAGCGCAGGTCGGCCGAGCGAAGCCGAATGCCGACATCAACGTCGTAAAGTGGGCCGTCCCCGCGATCAATGGATCGTCGGCGGGATGACCGAGTCCTCGTCCTCGTCGTCGTCGAGATGAACCGGGTTCTGGGCCCGGTCGACGATCAGGAAGCGGGACAGGTCGCCGCCCGTCATCACCCGCGTCGCCATGTCCTCGAGACAGCGTTCGATGCGCTCCTCCAGGTCGCCGTCCTCCTCCGGGCAGGCGGCGATCATGACGTATTCCCAGTCCTCGTTGACGTCATCGGCCTCGTCGACGATGCGCTCGAAGTCCAGGTCGCGGGTGGCGGGCAGGTCGGTGACCATGACCGGGGTCATGGTGCCGGTGGCGTCGATCGCGATCTCGGCCGTTTCGAACGCGCCTTCGTCCGTGCTTGCGCCTTCGCCCTCGAACTCGACCTTGAGGAACAGGAAGAGGAGCCGCTGCGGCCCGCCGTCGATCCGCCCACCCTCGATCAGTCCGTTGATTACCGACCTCATCATCTCGCGCCTCGCCGGCTGTTGTCGCCGTTGTCGTCGTATTCGTCGCCACGCACGAACCGCCAACCGTTCCGCGCCGCCATTCTCGCGATTCCCGCCGCGACCGGGCCGCCCGCACGGCGGCCGGATACCGCGTCCGGTCGGCGGGCCGACGACACCCGCCGCGGATCGCCTTCCGCGTGCTCTCCCGACAGGATTATCACGTTTCTCGCCATCGGGGCCATATTCATGGTCGCCGCGCTCAACTGACCGCCCCCGTGCGCGTCAGCAGCGTGCCCAGGCACCGCGGCGCGTTGGCTTGGCGGATCGCGCCCTCGGGCCCCGCCCCGGGCGCCGCCGCGGCGCCCTCGCCGCGCCGTTCCCGCGCTTCGTAGTAGACGACGCGCGGCCCCTGCTCCTCGCGATACAGGAAGATGTCGAAGACGCACGCGTCAGATCGGTACTGCCAGACCTCCGCCGGGCGTTCCAGGCGCCTGAGCTCCGGCTCGCCCAGCAGCGCGGCGATCGCCACGGCGTCGAGACCGATCAGCTTTTCCGGATCCCCCTCGACCGAGCGTGCCGCCATGTTCCCATCCGTGGCGCAGGCGGCAACCGACAGGCTCGCGGTCATCCCGAGGACGATGCCCGCCATGCCTCGCCGCCGCCACGGCCGGACCCCTCGCCGGACCCCCAGCCAGATCATCGTCAGTCGGCCTCGTCGTAGCCGCCGGCCGGCGCCATGTCGCGGCTGTCCCGGCCCTCGCCGCCCGTCTCCGGACCGGCGGCGGACTCGCGCCCGGCGCGTTCCTTCGGGTCGACCAGCGGCGTGACGGTGGACTCCAGCGGCTCCATCGAGCCGATCAGCCGGCCGCCGGCCGCGACCTCCAGCTCGCCGTAATGCACGGTGCCGGAAATCACGCCGCCGCTGGTCAGCCGCAGGCGGCCGCGCACGATCAGGTCGCCCTCAAAGCGGCCACCGATCGTCGCCTCGTCGATCTCGGCGCTGCCCTTGAAGGTGCCGCCCTCGGCCACCTCGATGGTCTTGCAGTCGGCCAGCTTGGCCTCGACCCGGCCTTCCACCACCAGGTGGTCGCAGGCGTTGATCTCGCCGTTGAGGGAGATCTCCCGGCCGACGATCAGCTTGCGCTCGGTCGTCGCCGCGGTGCCCGCGGGCGCCGATCCGGCGGCCGGCTGGCCGCTCGGCGCCGCCTGGGCCGTCGCCTCGCCCGGGCGACTGCGGCCGGGGATCGACGGGGCGCCCGGGATGTCGACGACGCGGCGCGGCATGTCGGGCCGCGTCGGCGGGCTCGGCGTCTTGCTGTCAGCCATGGATCGTCCCTTGAAAGTCAGCGGCGTCTCGTCGCTCGCGCCCGCGCCGGCCGGGCCCGCCGGCCCGGCGTCGAGCCGACGCACCGACGACTCTTCCGCACCGGTCCGGTCGCCCGTGGTCCGGTCGCCCATGGTCCCGTCGGGGGCATCCCGATCGGCGCCCGCCCGGAAGCCGGGCTCCGTCGGCCGAGGCTCCTCGGCGGCGCTGTCGCGAAGGGCGGGTGGGCGGCGGCGAAACACGGGCGCGTGTCCTCCGGTAAGCCTGTCCGAGGGGAGCGCGGCGGGCTCGCCCATCGGGCGAAGCGGGGATCGTCGCGAACCCTAACACCAATTGACTCAGGTTACACAAGCTTTCAAGCGCATGGTCAAGACTTTATGACAACGCGCTGAAATATATGAACCATGAACGCCGTCGCGACGATCGGGGCGAGGAGATTCACGATGGGAATCGACAACAGGACGGCGATCACCACACCCGCGGCGAACACCGTCCCGCCCCGCGCGCGCCTGGCCTCCCGCGCGGCCGCGGGCGTGAGCCGGCGCAGCGCCACGAGGTCGTAGTATTCCCGCCCCAGCAGATAGCCGTTGACGGCGTAGAAGACGATCGCGTTGATCCCCGGGATGACGTAGACGACCGCCAGACCGATCAGGTTGGCGATGACCAGAAGGGCGAAGAAGCGCAAGGCCGTGCCCAGCGCCTCGATCACGCCCTGGCCGCGGGCCGGGCCGAGGCCGGGATAGTGGCGAGCCTCCACGGCGTCGGCCACGGTCTCCAGGAACAGGCTGGCGATGATGCCGACGACGGCGGGGAAGAAGATGATCGCCAGCACCGCGGCGGCGAGCCCGCCCAGCCAGTCGATGACCGTGTCGAGCCAGCCGATCGCGACGACGTCGACCGAGCCGAGCGCGGCCGCGACGCCGACCACCAGGGCGACGGCGGTGGCGAGGGTGAGCGCGATGGAGAGCCACAGGACCCGGCGGATCGCCGGATCGCCGAGCTGCTCGATCGCGAGCGTGAGGGAGCGGATCATGGCGCCCGTCTAACGGAGCCGGCGCCGCCCCGCAAGCCACCGGGCGGGAACGGGGCCCTCGCGTTCGGGATGCGGGGGCCCCGCTTTCGCGCGCGCATTCGGGGCGATGCGCCCCGGCGTGGGTGCCTTCCGGATCCCCCCTAGTCGTTCGAATCTGACGCTTCGAACGCCTAGGTACTTTGTCGATGGATCAACTTATCAAGCCATTTGAATGGCTTGTGTCGTCGCCTCCGGTCAGGACCAAGGGATTCAAATGTCTCGGTTGATCCAGTAGCGACCGCTTCGGGGAGGGGGCCTTGTGGTCGCGCACCTCGTCCCTATACTGCGGCCCCTTCGCGCGGCGCCGTTCCGGGCGCCGTCCCCCCACCCCGGGGGCCTTCAGACCACCACGGGAGTAGGGTATGCAGTCCCGACACCACGTTCTCGGTATCGGCAACGCCATCGTCGACGTCCTCGCGCACGCGGAGGACTCGTTCATCGCCGAGAACAGCCTGGACAAGGGCATCATGCGCCTGATCGAGGCCGACGAGGCCGAGGCGCTCTACGCCAAGATGGGTCCGGGCATCGAGATCTCGGGCGGCTCGGCCGCCAACACCATCGCCGGCATCGCCAGTCTGGGCGGCAACGCGTCCTTCATCGGCAAGGTCTGCGACGACCAGCTCGGCCAGGTCTTCGGCCACGACATCCGCAGTCTCGGCGTCGCCTTCGACAGCGCGCCGGTCAAGGGCCAGCCGCCCACGGCGCGGTGCCTCATCCTGGTCACGCCGGACGCCCAGCGCACCATGAACACCTTCCTGGGCGCCTGCGTCGAGCTGGGGCCGGAGGATGTCGACGCCGACAAGGTCACCGCGGCGGAGATCACCTACATGGAGGGGTATCTCTGGGACAAGCCGCGGGCCAAGGACGCCTTTGTCAAGGCCGCGGGCCTCGCCCATGACTCCGGGCGCAAGGTCTCGCTCACCCTGTCCGATCCGTTCTGCGTCGAGCGTCACCGCGACAGCTTCCGCGAGCTGATCGACGGCCATATCGACATCCTGTTCGCCAACGAGGCGGAGATCCTGTCGCTCTACCAGGTCGACACGATCGAACAGGCGCTGGAGGCCGTGCGCGGCGAGTGTGAGACCGCGGCGATCACCCGCAGCGAAAAGGGCTCGGTGATCCTGCAGGGCACCGATGTCTACGAGGTGCCGGCCGAGCCGGTGTCCAAGGTCGTCGACACGACCGGCGCCGGCGACCTCTACGCCGCCGGGTTCCTGTTCGGCTACGCCGAGGGCCGGCACGCGGCGGAATGCGGCCGGATGGGCGCGATCGCGGCCGCGGAGGTCATCTCCCACATGGGCGCGCGCCCGGAAGTCGACCTCGCCAAGCTCGTCCGCGAGCGCCTGGCGGCGTAGCGGTCGCGGTGCGGGCCGCCCGGGCCCGACTTTCCGTCATCCCGGCCGGAGCGGAGCGGAGAGCCGGGATCCAGGCGGCCCTGCCGCCGGCGGTCACGCGGGGCCCGGCGCATGGATCCCGGGTCGCGAGGCTCGCCACCCACGGCCTTGCGGGCCGTGGGCTCGCCTGGCGCCCGGGATGACGGGAAAGGGCGGTGGCTTCAACGCCCTCGCCCTCGCCCACGGCCTGGCGGCCGTGGGCGGCCTGCCGGTGTCAGCTGCCCTCGCCCAGTTCCCGCGCGGCCAGCGCGTCGACCGGGAGGGTCTCATCGGCGGCGACCGCGCCCTCGGGCGGATCGCCGGCAACGACCGTGGTCATGGCCTTGGCGTCGAGCAGCCGGGCGGCGAGCGCGTTGACGTCGTCCAGCGTGACGTCCTCGACATACCCGTTGCGCCGGTCGAGATAGTCGATCCCCAGCCCGTCGCGCTGCATCGCCACCAGCGCCCCCGACAGCGAGTCGGTCGAGGTGAAGTTCAGCGGGAAGGAGCCGGTCAGATAGGTCTTGGCGTCGTCGAGCTCGGCCCGCGTGACGCCGTCCTCGGCGACGCCGGACCAGACCTCCCGGATCGTCGCCAGCGCTTCGGCGACATTCGCGTTCGACAGCGAGCCGGAGACGAGCCAGAGATCGGCGTGGTCCCAGGCCGCCAGCCTGCTGTAGATGCCGTAGGTCAGGCCGCGCTCCTCGCGCAGCTCGGTGCCGAGGCGCGAGGTGAACACCCCGGCCCCCAGGATCGAGTTCAGCACCGTCGCCGCGTACCAGTCCGGATCGTCGCGGCGCAGGCCGGGCTGGGCGATGAAGAGCGTCGACTGCGCGCCGGCTCGCTCGACCAAGATCGTCTCGCCCGCCGCCGACGGCGCCTCGATCTCGGGGATGTCCACGGGCGCGGCCGTGTCCGGCAGGCCGCCGAACACCCGGTCGAGGACGGAGCCCAGCTCTTCGGGCGTGATGTCCCCGGCGACGCCGACGACCAGGTTGTCCTTGGCCAGCCGGCGGGCGACGAAGCCCCGCAGGTCCTCGGGCGTGAGCGAGGCCAGCGTCGGCAGCGTGCCGCGCGACGGCCGGCCGTAGGGATGGCCGGCGAACACCCGTTCATAGAGCGCGCGCCGGGACAGCCAGTCCGGATCGGCGACATTGCGCCGGATCTCCGCGCCGATCGCCGCCTTCATGCGCGCCACCGCCGCCTCGTCGAAGCGCGGCGCGGTCAGCGCCAGCGCGGTCAGGGAGAAGGCCTCCTCGGCCTTCTCCGTCACCGTCTGCAGGCTGCCGGAGAAGGTGTCCGTGCCGGCCGAGAACCGCAGCCGGATCCCGTTGTCGGCGAGGCGCTGGCGGAACGCCTGGCTGTCGAGATCGCCCGCGCCCTCGTCGAGCGTGGCCGAGGCGAGGTTGGCGAGCCCCTCCTTGCCCTCCGGGTCGAGCGCGGTGCCGCCCTCGAAGGCGAAGTCCATGGCGATCACGGGCACGGCGTGGCTTTCCACCAGCCAGGCCTCGATCCCGCCGGGGCTGACGACGCGCTGGACCTCGGCGGCGGCGCGCGCCGGGCCGGCGGCGAGCGACAGGACGCCGGCGATCGCCAGCGCCGCCAGGAGGGCGCGCGGCAGCAGGGCGGCGCGCAACGGTCGGGCGGGCATCAGTTGACCTCCGTGCTCGGGGTCGGATCGGGGGCGGGCGCCGGGGGCGCCGCGGCGGTCTCGGCCGGCGCCTCGGGCAGCAGCGTGCCGGTCACCGACCGGGCGGGATCGAGCACGGCGCGCGCCGCAGCGACCACCTGCTCGGCCGTGACCGCCTCGATACGGTTGGGCCAATCCTCGACATCGGCGGCCGTTCGCCCGGTAGCCAGCGCCTGGCCGAAGCTGTAGCTGGCGCTGCGCAGGCTGTCGCGGGCGTAGACCGCCTCGATGCGCAGGCGTTCCTTGGCGGCGGCCAGTTCCTCGGCGCTCACGCCCTCCTCGATCAGCCGGCCGATCTCCGCCTCCAGCGTGGATTCCACGTGGCCCGGATCGACGCCCTCGGCCGGCGCGGCATAGGCGATGAAAGTCGTGTCGTCGAGCGCGGTGGCCCGGTACCAGGTGCCGGCCTGGACCGCGATCCGGTCCTCGACCACCAGCGCGGTGTAGAGCCGGCTGGTCGATCCGCCGCCCAGGATCTCGGACAGGACCTCCAGCGCGTAGGCGGTGTCGCCCTCGGCCGTCGCGTAGCTGGGCGCGGCGTAATAGCGCCGCCAGAGCGGCTGGCGGACATCGGCGTCGCGCAGCACGACCCGGGTCTCGCTCCGGAAGTCGGGCTCCGGCGGGCGGGTGCGCGACGGCACGTCCTCGGCGGGAATGGGGCCGTAGAACCGCTCGGCCAGGGGCCGGACGGTCTCCGCGTCGACATCGCCCGTGACGATCAGGACGGCGTTGTTCGGCGCGTACCACCGGTCGTAGAAGGCCTGCAGGTCGGCCAACTCCAGGCGCTCCAGCTCCTCCTGCCAGCCGATGATCGGCGTGCCGTAGGGGTGGTTGCGCCACAGCGCGGCCGACATCTGCTCGCCCAGGCGCGAGGCCGGGTCGTTGTCGATGCGCTGCTTGCGCTCCTCGATGACCACGTCGCGCTCGGTGGCGAAATCCTGCGGGTCGAGCGCCAGGCCGGTCATCCGGTCGGCCTCGAGCTCCATGACCAGCTCCAGCCGGTCGGCCGCGACATTCTGCCAGTAGGCGGTGAAGTCGGAGGAGGTGAAGGCGTTGTCGTTGCCGCCGTTGCGCGCGACGATCCTGCTGAACTGCCCGTCAGGGACTTCCTCGGTGCCCTGGAACATCATGTGCTCCAGGACATGAGCGACGCCCGACTTGCCGGCCGGCTCGTCCGCCGATCCGGCGCGGTACCAGATCATGTGGCTGACCACCGGGGCCAGCCGGTTGGTCACGACGACCACCTGCAGCCCGTTGTCGAGAGTGAAGGTCTCCGGATCGTAGACCTGGGCCCGGCTCGGGCCCGGCAGCGCCGCCCCGGCCAGGAGGAGGGCGATCGCCGCGACGGCGGCGAGACGGGCGCCCGACGCGGCGGCGCGGGCGCGGCGGAGAGAGGCGGTCAAGGCGAGGGCGCTCCGTTCCGTGTCGGCCCCGCCGGGCGGCGGGCCGGAAACGCTATGGAGCCAACCAAATGGGGCGCCGCCGCGGCGCTCTCAACCGTATGCCGCGCGCCGGGGCGATGGGTCGCGGGGGCTGCGCGAACGCCTTCGCCGATTGCCGCACGAGCCGCCCTAGAAGATCCCCTCCAGCGGGGCGCTGCGCTCGCGCTCGATGATCGGAACCTCGCCCTCGGTCAGGGGGCGGCCGAGGGCCTCGTTGGTGCGGAGGCGCTCGGCCTCGGCCTCCGCGTCGACGACGGTGCCCGGCTCCGGCTGCTCCTGCCAGAACAGCAGGCTGTCGACGAAGGTCTCGTCCGCCGACAGCATCTGGCGCGTCTCCTCGTCCAACACCTGGCGGATGTCCGGATCGGCCGCTTGCGCGCCGGCCTGTTGCAGCAACGCGCTCTGCCCCTGGGTCAGGGGCGTCACGGAGCCGTCGGCCTCCGTCGCCACCGCGACGTCGCGGCCCGGCTCGAACAGGACCGAGCGGGCGGCGTCGCGCGGCGCGGCCTCCTGCGGGCGCGGCGCGCCGGGGCTCGGCGGGCGCAGGTCATAATCCGGCGGCACGGCGAGCGGCGCGCGCGAGACGACCGCGAATTCGTCCGGTATCGTGCGGTCGAAGCCGAAGGCGCGCTGCGCCTCGCCGCAGCCCGACAGCGCCGGCGCCAGGGCCAAGGCGGCCGTCGCCAGGATCAGTCCCTGTCGCGTCAATCCCTGTCGCGTCAATCCCGGTCGCGTGAATTCATGTCGCATCGCGATTCGTCCCCGCCGATTTCGGGTCTTCCGGCCCGCCGCCCCTCCCGGGCGTGCCGGCCTGCCCGCCCCCGTCACCTACCGCCGACCGGCGCCGCGTTCAAGCCTTCGGCGCGCGCGGACCGGCGCCGCCGTCTTCCCGCCCGGCGCCCTCGGGCCGCTCGCGGCCCTCGAACACCGAGTGAAGGACGAGCGCCGCGATCCCGACCGAAATCGCCCCGTCGGCGATGTTGAAGGCGGGCCAGTGCCAGCCCGCCACGTGCACGTCGAAGAAATCCGCCACCGCGCCGAAGCGCAGCCGGTCGATCACGTTGCCGATCGCGCCGCCGATCACCGCGCCCAGGACGACGCCCAGGAACCGCTCCCGGGCGCGCCAGAGCCAGACCGCGAGCGCGGCGGCGATGACGCTCGCCACGCCGATCAGCATCCAGCGCGTCGCGTCCGACTCCGTGGCGAAAAGCCCGAAGCTGACGCCGCGGTTCCAGACCATGACCAGGTTGAAGAACCCGGTGATCTCGATCGGCGGATGCCAGGCGTCCGGGCCGATCGGCGGCTCGAAGCGGTAGACCCGGGTCAGGATCGCCCATTTGCTGACCTGGTCGGCGACAAGCACGGCGAGCGCGACCACCGCCCCGAGCACTCGGACGCCGTGTCGCGCGCCGCCGGTCACCGGGCCGCCGCCCGCATCCGCCGCCGGTCCGTCACGCCGCCGCCGAGCGCAGGTGGTCGACCGCGTCGGCGCAGCGCCCGCACAGGTCCGGATGGCCGTGCTCGCCCACCTCGGGCAGGACCTTCCAGCAGCGCTGGCACTTCTCGCCCTCGGCCAGCCCGGCGACTACCGCCACGCCCGGCACCTCGGCCAGGCGATAGGCGTCGGCCGGCGCCTCGCCGGTCTCGACCCGGATGCCCGAGACGATGCAGATCTCCGCCAGGTCGATGTCCTCGGCGCGGGTGACCCGCGCCACGTCGCGCGCCACATCCGCCGTGACGTAGACGGTCGGATGGGCCTGGAGCGAGGCGCCGATGCGCTTTTCCGCGCGCTCCAGCTCCATCGCCCCGGTCACGACCCGGCGCACCTGCCGGATCGATCGCCACTTCGCCGCCAGGGTCTCGTCGCGCCAGCTCTCCGGCAGGGTCGGGAAGACCCGCTCGTGGACCGAGCCCGCCGCCTCGCCGTTGCGCGTCCACCACGCCTCCTCCGCCGTGAAGCACAGGACCGGGGCGAGCCAGGCGGTCAGGCAGTCGAACAGCCGGTCGAGCACGGTGCGCACCGCGCGCCGGCGCAGACCGTCGGGCCGGTCGCAGTAGAGCACGTCCTTGCGGACGTCGAGATAGAAGGCCGACAGGTCGTGATTACAGAACGTATGAAGCGCCGTGGCCATTTCGTGGTAGTCGAGATCGGCGACAGCCTTGCGCACCAGGGCGTCCATCTCCGTCAGCCGGTGCAGGACCCAGCGTTCCAGCTCCGGCATCTCCTCCGGCGTCACGCGCTCGGCCGGGTCGAAGTCGGACAGCGCGCCCAGCAGGTAGCGCAGGGTGTTGCGCAGCCGGCGGTAGCTGTCGGCGTGGTACTTGACGATCTCGTCGCCGATCTTGAGGTCGGCGGTGAAGTCCGAGCCGACCACCCACAGCCGCAGGATGTCCGCGCCCGAGGCCGTGACCACGTCCTGCGGCGCGACCGTGTTGCCCAGCGACTTGGACATCTTGCGCCCCTCGCCGTCGAGCACGAAGCCGTGGGTCAGCACGCTCTCGTAGGGCGCGCGGCCCCGCGTGCCGCAGGACTCCAGCAGCGAGGAATGGAACCAGCCGCGATGCTGGTCGGAGCCCTCGAGGTAGAGGTCGGCCGGCCATTTCAGGTCGTCGCGGTGCTCCAGCACGAAGGCGTGGGTCGAGCCGGACTCGAACCACACATCGACGATGTCGAAGACCTGCTCGAAGGCTTCCCCATCGTGGTCGGGGCCGAGGAAGTCCGAGGCGGGCCGCGCGAACCACGCATCCGAGCCTTCTTCCTCGAAGATCTCCGCGATCCGGCCCAGGACGGAATCGTCGCGCAGGATCTCGCCCGTCGCCTTGTTCACGAAGATCGCGATCGGCACGCCCCAGGCGCGCTGGCGGCTGATGCACCAGTCGGGCCGCTGCTCGATCATCGAGGTCAGGCGGTTCTTGCCGGCGGCCGGCACGAAGCGGGTCGTCGACAGCGCCTTCAGCGCCTTCTCGCGCAGCTCGCCCGTGTCCATCGAGATGAACCACTGGGACGTGGCGCGGAAGATCAGCGGCGCCTTGGACCGCCAGGAATGGGGGTAGCTGTGGGTGAGCTTGCCGCGCGCGAGCAGGCCGCCGGCCTCTCCGATCGCGGCCAGCACCGCGCCGTCGGCCTCGCCCTTCTTGCCGTCGGCGGTGTAGATCGCCTTGCCGGCGAACAGCGGCACACTGTCCAGGTAGCGGCCGTCCTCGGCGACCATGGGCCGCCACTCGACGCCGTGCTCGAGGCCCAGCTCGTAGTCGTCCTCGCCGTGGCCCGGGGCGATGTGGACGAGGCCCGTGCCCTGATCGGTCGTCACGAAATCCGCCGGCAGCAGCCGCACCGGATGGTCGTAGCCCTGGCCGGCCAGCGGATGGCGGCACACGGTGCCGGCCAGCGCCCTGCCCGGCACCGTCGCCTCGACCCGGGATTCCGTCACGCCGGCGCGCCCCAGCACGTCGTCGGCCAGCGCGGCGGCGACGACCAGCGTCTCGCCCACCCGGGCGGCGGGGCCGTCCGCGCCGGCCTTGTCCGGATCGACGGCGTCGACCGTGATCACGCGGTAGTCGATCTCCTCGCCATAGGCGATCGCGCGGTTGGCCGGCAGGGTCCAGGGCGTCGTCGTCCAGATCACCGCCGAGGCGCCTTCCAGCGCCGGCAGCGAGGCCTCGGCGACCGGGAAGCGGACCCAGCAAGTGGTCGAGACATGGTCGGCGTACTCGACCTCCGCCTCGGCCAGCGCGGTCTTCTCCACCACTGACCAGAGCACCGGCTTGAGCCCGCGATAGAGCCCGCCATTGGTCACGAAGCGGTGGATCTCCCGCACGATCTGGGCCTCGGCGGCGGGCGTCATGGTCGTGTAGGGGCGCTGCCAGTCGCCGATCACGCCCAGGCGCTTGAACTCCTCGGCCTGCACGCCGATCCACTCGTCGGCGAAGGCCCGGCACTCCCGCCGGAGGTCGAGCACCGGCACCGCGTCCTTGTCCTTGCCCTCGGCGCGGTAGCGCTCCTCCACCTTCCACTCGATGGGCAGGCCGTGGCAGTCCCAGCCGGGCACGTAGTTGGCGTCATAGCCCAGCATCTGGTAGCTGCGCGAGACGATGTCCTTGAGGATCTTGTTGGCCGCCGTGCCGATATGGATGTTGCCGTTGGCGTAGGGCGGGCCGTCATGGAGGATCCATTTCTCCCGGCCCGCCGACTGCGCGCGCAGCCGGCCGTAAAGGTCCATGGTCTCCCAGCGGGCCAGGATCTCGGGCTCCTTCTTCGGCAGGCCGGCGCGCATGGGGAAGTCCGTGCGCGGCAGGAAGACGGTCGACTTGTAGTCGGCGGCCTTGCCGGGGGTGTCCTTGCCAGGGGTGTCCTTGCCGGCGTCGGAACGGGTCTTGTCGGCGGGAGTCGAGGCGGTCATCGGTCCGGGTCACGTCCTCGGTTGGGCGCCGCTGCGGGACGGCGGCGCCTTGCGGTCCGGCCGCCCCGCGGCGTTGAATCGGGGCGCGGCGCGGGGGCGGCGATGCCTGCCGGGCCGGAAGCGCGGGTGCCGCGCCGCGCGGCGCGCCCGCTTCCGCGGCAGGACGGGCGCCG
>JAVJUS010000037.1:0-3291 GCA_040220455.1 Azospirillaceae bacterium | reverse complement strand
GTTGCGCGCCGCCGGCAAGCCCAGCAAGGTCATCCGCGTCGCCCTGGCCCGTAAACTCCTCGTCCGGCTCAATGCCAAAGCCCGAGAGGCCCGCGCTCAAATCGCCCAAACCGCTTGACCCGACAGACAGTCGCTCACCCTTTCCCTCTCCCTCGGGGAGAGGGGACGCGGCAGGCGACGATCGTGCCTCGAAAAGGCGCCAGTGCCGCCAACCCCCTGCCCCCCCCCCCCGACGACGGAGCCCCTCCCCCATGACCGCCGACTCCCCCGCCGCCGGCCGACTCCTGGCCATCGCCCGCAAGCCCGGCCGCTCGCCCGAGCGCGAGCTGCTCGACCGGGCGGAGATCGACCGGGTCACCGGCATCGAGGGCGACCTGCTGGGCAAGATTCGCAACCGCCAGGTCACGATCCTGAGCCGGGAGGCCTGGGAGGCCACCTGCGCCGAACTGGGTGTCGAGTTGGACTGGACCACGCGCCGGGCGAACCTGCTGGTCGAAGGGCTGGATCTGGACACCACGCCCGGCGGGCGGCTCGCCATCGGCGGCGTGGTCCTCGAGGTGACCGGGGAGAGCCTGCCCTGCGCCAAGATGGAGGCCCGGCAGCCCGGCCTGCGCGCGGCGCTGAAGACCGACGCGCGCGGCGGGCTGATCTGCAAGGTCGTCCAGCCGGGCACGATCGCCGTGGGCGACGCGGTGACCGCGGAGGCCCCGGCGACCGCCTGAGGCGCCCCTCACCGACACACCCCTCGCCGGCTCGGCCCGCCCCGGCGTCTTCCGGTCCCGCGCGGGGCCATGCTAGCGTCCCGGCCATGACTCCCCGGATGACGCATATCGCCCTGCAGGTCCGCGACGTCGGCGCCGCGGCCGCGTTCTACGCCGACTATTGCGCCATGGCCGTGGTCCACGAGCGGCTGTCCGACGACGGCGAGCGGATCCTGTGGATCGCCGAGCCCGGGCGCGAGCAGGAGTTCGTCTTCGTCCTCCTGCCCGGCGGCGAGGGGCGCGACCCGAAGCGGCGTGACTTCGGCCATCTGGGCTTCGCGGTGGAGAGCGAGGCCGAGGTCGACCGCCTGGCCGCCAAGGCCGAGGCCGAGGGCCGGCTGCTCTGGCCGCCGCGCCGCCTGCCCTGGCCCGTGGGCTATTTCTGCGGCGTGATCGACCCGGACGGCAATTTCGTCGAGTTCAGCTACGGCCAGCCGCTCGGCCCCGGGGCGGAGGCCTTCGCCGCGGCGGTCGAGGCCTCCAACGATGCCTGACAGCCCGCCGGGCTCCGGCCCGGGCGCCGCCTCCCGGACCGCCGATCCCGACCGCCTGGCCGAGGCCGTGCGGGCGGGCGACCGGCGGGCGCTGGCGCGGGCCATAACGCTGGTCGAATCGACCCGGGCCGATCATCGCGAGACCGCGGCGCGGCTGCTGGAGGCGCTGCTGCCGGCGACGGGGGGATCGGTCCGGCTCGGCATCTCCGGCGTGCCGGGCGTCGGCAAGTCGACCTTCATCGAGGCCTTCGGCCGCCGGGTGATCGACCAGGGCCACCGCATCGCCGTATTGGCGGTCGACCCGTCCTCGGCGCGCACCGGCGGCTCGATCCTGGGCGACAAGACCCGGATGGAAGAGCTGGCCCGCACGCCGGAGGCCTTCATCCGCCCCTCGCCCGCCGGCGGCACGCTCGGCGGCGTCGCCCGGCGCACGCGCGAGGCCATGCTGGTCTGCGAGGCCGCCGGCTTCGACGTGGTCGTCGTGGAGACCGTCGGCGTCGGCCAGTCGGAGACGGCGGTCGCCGACATGGTCGACCTGTTCGCGCTGCTGCTCCTGCCCGGCGGCGGCGACGAGCTGCAGGGCATCAAGCGCGGCATCGTGGAGATCGCCGACCTGATCGTGGTCAACAAGGCCGACGGCGCCATGAAGACCGCCGCCGACCATGCCGAGGCGGAGTACCGACACGCGCTCTCCCTCCTCAAGCCCCGCGAGGCGGGGATGGTGGTGCCGGTGCTGCAATGCTCCTCGGTCGAGACTCGCGGCATCGCCGAGGTCTGGGCCGAGATCGGCCGCCTGCGCGCGCACGCGGCGGAGACCGGCGCGCTCGACCGGCGGCGGGCGGAGCAGGCGCGCGCCTGGATGTGGCAGGAGATCCGCGAGACCCTGGTCGAGCGCTTCCGCGCCCATCCGCCGGTCGCCGACGCGCTGGCCGCCCACGAGGCGGCGGTGGTCGAGGGCCGCGAGACCCCGGGCGCGGCCGCCCGCGCCCTGCTCGCCGCCTTCCTGGGCGAGGGCCCGGGCGGGGGCGGGGGCGGGGACGCCGGCGAGGCGAACGGGGCGAGCGCCGGCGCGCCGAGGGGATAAGGTACGAAACCCTCTTGGCGCGCGGCCCGGGACGGCGCATATCACCGGCGTATGCCCCGCGCCCGGTTCCGTCCGGGCCTGCCTTCCGGGAAGGTCGCCGATGCCGCGCCTGACGTTTCGCCCGATCGCTGCCCCCGTGCTGGCCGCCGCCCTCGCCCTGGCGGGCATCCTGGCGACCGCCGGGCCGGCCGCGGCCCAGCTCGACCTGAGCGCGCCGGGCGCGACCGACTACGGTCCCCTGCCGCCGCCGGGCACCGCGTCCGGCGGCGTGCCGCGCCCCGAGCTGGGCATCCCGCCGGCGAGCCGGAGCGGCGGCGATCCCGAGGCCGCGCTCGGCGGCGACGGCGACGGCGCCGGCAATCCGCGCTTCTCGATCACCACCGACGGCCCGGACCCGATCCCGAGCGAGCGCTACGGCGAGCAGCGCTACGGCATCGGCTCCACCGCCCGGCCGGGCACCGCCGATCTGTGGAGCCCGCAGGGCCGCCGCGAGATCCGCTGCGAGAGCGCCGGCCGCCGCTTGCTCGGCCGGAACGACTGCGACGACGGCCCGTCGGTCCAGTTCCACTTCGGCGACCAGTGATCCGGGGGCAGTGACCCGGCTGGTCGTCGGGCTCGCTGACGCTCGGCCGACCGACGGGGATGGAGTAACGTAGGTCGGTTGAGCGAAGCGAACCCGACAGGCACGGACAAGGCCGACCGCCGGAGACGTCGGGCTCGCTCACGCTCGACCGACCTACGGGGATGGAGAGACGTAGGTCGGCTGAGCGAAGCGAACCCGACAGGCACGGACAGGGCGACCGCCGGAGACGTCGGGCTCGCTCGCGCTCGACCGACCGACGGGACGCTGCGTCGTAGGTCGGTTGAGCGAAGCGAACCCGACAGGCACGGACAGGGCGACCGCCGGAGACGTCGGGCTCGCTCGCGCTCGACCGACCTACGGGACGCTGCG
>JAVJUS010000036.1:0-20083 GCA_040220455.1 Azospirillaceae bacterium | reverse complement strand
CGGGCCGACGCCGCCAGGGTCGAACCCGCGCCCCGGTCCGGCGGTCCGGCGCTGTCCGTGGTCGCCCGCGCGCCGGCGCCCGAGCCCGCCGCGCGGGAGGCCGCTCCGGCAATCGAGCCGGCGCCCGAACCGCCGCCGGATGACGCCCCTCCGAACGACGCCCCACCGGATGACGCACCCCCGGGGCCGGAGCCGCCGCCGCTGGAAAGCGACGCGCGCGACGTGGGCGATGCCGGGCCGCCGCCGGCGCTCGACGGGGAGCCGGCCGGGGAGGCGTCGGGCGACGGGGCCGACGAGACCGTGCCGGTGCCGCCGGACTTCCGCGCGCTGGTGCGCCTGTTCGAGCGGCGCGGCGACCCGCAGGTCCATGCCGCGCTCTACAACAACGTCCATCTCGTCCGCTACGAGCCGGGGCGCCTGGAATACCGCCCGGACGAATTCGCGCCGGCCAAGCTCGCCCAGAAGATCGGGGCGAGCTTGCAGGAATGGACCGGCCGACGCTGGATGATCAGCATCTCCGACGCGGTCGGCGAGCCGCCGCTCAAGACGCAGGACAAGGCGGCCGTCGACGATCACCCGGTCGTCAAGGCGGTGCTGGCCCGCTTTCCCGGGGCGAAGATCACCTCCGTCCACGATGCCGAGCCCGAGGAAGGTCCCCTGATCGCGCCGGCCGAGCCGGTGCTTGCCGACCCGGATCGCGAGGACGATATGGACGGCCCGGATGGCTATCCGGGCGACCCGGACGGGCCGGAGGCCATGCCCTTCGATCCGGACGAGGACTGACAGGCACGATCCCCGGGCCGCCGCCCCGCCGGCGGGCCCGTCGCGGCGCCGGACCGGCGGGCGGGCCGGCGCGACACCGATTATCGGGAACCAGGTGATGAAGAATTTCTCGAACATGATGAAGCAGGCCCAGGAGATGCAGTCCAAGATGGCCGAGATGCAGGAGTCTCTCGGCGATCTGGCGGTCGAGGGCCAGTCCGGCGCCGGCATGGTGTCCGCCACGCTCAACGGCAAGTACGAGCTCAAGCGCCTGAAGATCGACAAGTCCCTGGTCGACCCCGAGGATGTCGAGGTGCTGGAGGACCTGGTGGTCGCCGCCGTCAACGACGCCAAGTCGAAGGTCGAGGGCGAGATCCAGGCCAAGACCCAGGAGCTGATGGGCGACCTCAAGCTCCCGCCCGGCATGAAGCTGCCGTTCTAAAGCATCCTGCGCCCGAACGGGCGCAGATAAGATGCTCCAGGTTGTTGAAGATAGGGCAATTTTTTCCGAACTGATGATTCCATCAGTTCGGAAATCGCCCTAAGCGGGAAGGGACGCCGCGCGTGACCGACCGATCGGAGCGGGACGACCCGCCGCCCGCCGGCGATGCGCCGGGGCACGCGGCCGCGTTACCGCGTCGCTCCGGCGATGCGGCGGCGGGGGAGATCGACCGGCTGATCCGGCTGCTGGCGAAGCTGCCGGGCCTCGGCCCGCGCTCGGCCCGGCGCGTCGCGCTCCATCTGATCCGCAACCGCGACGACCTGATGCGCCCGCTGGGCGAGGCGATCGCCGAGGCGGCCGCGGCGATCCGCAAATGCGGCACCTGCGGCAACCTGGACACGACCGATCCCTGCCGCATCTGCGCCGATCCCGGCCGGGACGCCGCCCTGATCTGCGTCGTCGAGCAGGTCGGCGACCTCTGGGCGCTGGAGCGCACGCGCGGCTTCAAGGGCCGCTATCACGTGCTGGGCGGCACGCTCTCCGCCCTCGACGACATCGGGCCGGAGACGCTGGGCATCCCGCAGCTCGTCGCCCGGGCCCGCGGCGGGTCGGTCGAGGAGGTGATCCTGGCGCTCAACGCCACCGTCGACGGCCAGACGACGGCCCACTACATCACCGACCGCCTGGCCGAGGCCGGGGTCAAGGTCACCCATCTGGGCCACGGCGTGCCCATGGGCGGGGAACTCGACTACCTCGACGACGGCACCCTGATCGCCGCCCTGACCAGCCGGCGAGGGTATTGAGGGGCGGCGCGCGAGTCCGCCTCGAGCGGCTTGCCACCGAAAGATGAAGCGGGCCGATCACCCTTCATCCTCTCATCACATTGCTGCTGCACGTGAAGCGCGATAGATTTCGCCGCTGTTCCCCCGAAGTGGAAAGCGCGGCGTGCGATGGCGAGACAGGGCGACAGCAAGCGGCCGTATATCGGCCTGTCCATCGACCGACTCGAAGCCCTCTTCACCGAGTCCCGCTTCGACCGGGCGACGCTCGAAAAGCTCGACGCCGAACTCTCACTGCGCAATCGGCCCCGCGCGATCCTCCTGCGCGAGGCGGTCCGCTCGGCGCTGGACGACGCGCCGCCGGCCGAGGCGGCGCCCCCACCGTCGCCCGCCAGCAAGCCCGCGGCGCCGGCCCACAAGCCCGCGGCGCCGGCCGGCAAGCCGCGCAAGCCCGCGACCCTGCCGCCCGCGACCTCCACCGGCGCCGGCACGCCGGCCTCGATCGTCGATGCCTGGATCGCGCTGGAAGCCCTCGATCCGCATACCTTCCGCAAGCCCGAGGATCTGGCCGACGGCGATCGGCGCCGGGTCGCCATGCTCGACGACGGCGCGCCCTTGCCGTGGGAGACGGGCGAGCGCTCCCGCCCGAAGATGAAGCTCTTCTATCTGGTCGTGCTCGGCGCCATCCTGATGGACCGGGCGACCGACCAGCTCGTCCGCGTCCATGGCGAGGGCGACCAGGCCGACGAGCGGCGGTCGCGCCAGCGGGAGAAGGCGGCGATCGCCGCGGTCCTGGTCGATCGCACCGGCCGGCCGGTCGAGACCGACGAGGCCGTCACCGTGTGCAGCTTCGCCTGGGCCCTGCCGCGCGCGCTGGACGGCGATCTGCGGAGCCTCGGTTCCTGGCCCGATCGCGAGGGAGAGATCGTCGAGGCGCTGGGCAAGGCGGTGCGCAAGGCGGACCGGAGCGGCAAGCCTCTGCCGCTGGACAAGCGCATGATCGAGGCGGCCCATCGCCGCGCCCTCGAGCTCTGCGGCCTGTCATCGGATCTGGTCGAGCCGCCGGGCTTCGTGATCCGCGCCTACCAGCCCGACAAGGCGTCGACCCCGCCGGAGCCGGTGCTGCTCAACTCCTTCTTCCTGCGCGACCTTGCCCGTGTCGCGGGGGCGGTCCGGGCCGGCGCGGCCGGCGGCGCGCTCGACCGGTATCTCGGCCGTGCCAGGCCC
The DNA here is from genome assembly GCA_040220455.1 of Azospirillaceae bacterium. Lineage (GTDB taxonomy): Bacteria > Pseudomonadota > Alphaproteobacteria > DSM-16000 > Inquilinaceae > JAVJUS01. The sequence goes on along the minus strand of JAVJUS010000036.1, from coordinate 16,873 downwards.
GCCACGACGCGCGACCTGCTGACGGACAAGGAAGCGCTGGAGGCCCTGGTGGCCCCGGCCGCCATGCCGCATGCCCGCTGGCCGGCCAAGCAGGGCCATGCGCTGGTCATGCTCCAGCAGGCGGCGGTCAACGCGGCGAGGAGCGAACTGGCCGGCGCGGAGGGGCTGGTCGCGGTCAACGGGCCGCCCGGCACGGGCAAGACCACGCTGCTGCGCGACATCGTCGCCGCGGTCGTGCTGGATCGCGCCCGGGCCATGGCGGCCTTCGACGACCCGGCCGAGGCGTTCACCGATTCCGGCGAGGCGCTGACCGTCGGCAACGGCGCGTTCCTCCGGCTCCACCGCCTCGACGACAGCCTGAAGGGCCACGAGATCCTGGTCGCGTCGAGCAACAACAAGGCGGTCGAGAACATCAGCACCGAATTGCCCGGATGCGACGCCGTGGCCGAGGCGGAACACAGGCCGGCCTATCTGCGCACGCTCGGCGATCTGGTCCACGCGCGGCAAGGCAAGGACGGCGCCGGGATCGAGCTCGGCCGGACCTGGGGCCTGATTGCGGCGGTGCTGGGCAACGGCGCCAACCGGAACCGCTTCAAGCAGCGCTTCTGGTGGGACAAGGATCGCGGCCTCTCGACCTATCTGCGCGCGGTCCGCGGCGACGACGTGTCGATCCGGGAGGCCGGCGCCGGCGGAGCGGCGCGCCGACGCCAGCCCACTATCGTGGAGGCGGAGAAGCCGCCCGGCCCGGACGAGGCGCGCCGGGCATGGATGCGGGCGCGGGGGGCGCTGATCGCCCTCGACCGGGAAATCGGCGAGGAGCTGGCGTCGCTGGAGCGGCTGCGCCGCGATGGCCAGGAGCGCGACCGCGCACGCCGGCGGCGCGCCGAGCTCGACGAGGACATCGCCGCGCTGGAGGCGCGGCGCCCCGACCTCGCGGCCGAGGTGGAGCGGGCGCGGGCCGAGGAGGGCGCGGCGGCGGACGAGGCGGCGCGCCGGTCCGAGGAACGGCGGCGCCACCGCAAGCGCCGTCCCGGACTCCTCGCCCGCCTCCTGCGCAAGCCGGAATACCGGGATTGGGCGGCCGTCGACGCCGATCTGCGCGCGGCGGAGGACGACGCCGCCCTGGCGCAGGAGACGGCGGAAGGCCTGCTCGCCCGGGCGCGCCGCGAACGCGACGGCATCGACCGCGAGCTGTCTGCCCGGCGCGCGGAGGCAGAGGCCGCGGCCGCGGCGCTGGCGCGCCTCGACCGGGCGATCGCGGCCCGGCACGACGTGCCGGCGGACCGCCGCGTGGACGCGGCCCTGCTGGGGCGCGAGCCGGCCGACTGGAACCGGGCCACGCCCTGGCTGCCCGACGAGCTGCAGGCCAAGCGGGAGCGGCTGTTCGCCCTGGCGCTCGAGGTGCACAAGCACTTCATCGACGCCGCGGCGCCGAAGCTGCTGCACAGCCTGGGCGCGATGATGGTCGTGCTGGACACCGGCACGCTGCCGAAACCCGGGCAGCGGGCGCTGCTGGGCGACCTGTGGTCGACGCTGTTCCTGGTCGTGCCGGTGCTGTCGAGCACCTTCGCCTCGATGGACCGGATGATGGGCGCCCTGCCGCGCGGCAGCATCGGCTGGCTGCTGGTCGACGAGGCGGGCCAGGCCGTGCCCCAGGCGGCGGCGGGCGCGCTCGCCCGGGCCCGGCGCGCGGTCGTCGTCGGCGATCCGCTGCAGATTCCGCCGGTGGTCTCGATGTCGGACCGGCTGACCACTGCGCTCTGCCGCCATTTCGACGTCGACCCCGATGCCTGGGCGGCGCCGGCGGCCTCGGCCCAGACGCTGGCCGACCGGGCCTCGGCCTACCGCACCTCGATCCACAACGAGGAGGGTGAGCGGATCGTCGGGATGCCGCTGCTGGTCCATCGGCGCTGCGACCGGCCGATGTTCGACATCTCGAACGAGATCGCCTATGCCGGCAACATGGTCCACGCGACCGAGGCGGATCGGCCCTCCCCCGTGGGCGCCGTCCTCGGGCCGTCGGGCTGGATCGATGTCGAGGGCGCGGCGACGGCCAAGTGGTCGCCGGCCGAGGGCGCGGCGGCGATCGACCTGCTTGAGCGCCTGGGCAAGGCGGGGCTCGAGAAGCCGGACGTCTTCCTGATCACGCCGTTCCGGGTCGTGGCGTCCGAGCTGCGCCGGCAGGTCACCGGCGCACCGTCGTGCCTCCCCGTACTCGACGCCGAGCCGCGCGCCTGGGCCATGGACCGGATCGGCACGATCCACACCTTCCAGGGGCGGGAGGCCGACGCGGTGATCCTGGTCCTGGGCGCGCCGGACGCCGCCCAGGCGGGCGCGCGGCGCTGGGCCGCCGGTACGCCCAACATCCTCAACGTCGCCGTCTCGCGCGCCAAGAACCGGCTCTACGTGATCGGCTCCCGCGCGGCCTGGGGCGGCGTCGGGCACGCCGCGACGATGGCCGACCATCTGCCCCCTGCGCCGCCATTGGCCGCCCCGCTTGCCAGTCGCGGCGGGGCGGTGGTATAGACGCGCGCTTCGCGGCGGGGGTCCGTCGCGGATGGCGGGCGCCGACACCCCTGGAGGCGGCCCCGCGGGTTCAACCATCGATCGGCCCCGGCCGGCTCGGCGCCCCGTCTTCCTCGCCGCCTTCCTCGCCGAAGGACACGCGCGGCAGGACTAGGGAGCCGGCGTCGCGCGCGGGGCATCGTCCATTCGAGGAGTTCGACGCCATGGCCGACGCCATCACGATCGCGGCCGCGGCGCGCGACCGGGCCGGCAAGGGGGCAGCCCGGGCAGCACGACGCGAGGGCCGCCTTCCCGCGGTGATCTACGGCGACAAGAAGCCGCCGGTCGGGATCACCGTCGACGAGCTGGAGTTCTTCCGGCTGTTCAAGGACCCGTCCTTCTATACCCACCTCTATTCGGTCGAGATCGACGGCAAGCCGCAGACCGTCCTCGCCCGCGACGTCCAGCTCGATCCGGTGCTGGACTTCCCGATCCATGTCGATTTCCTGCGGGTCAGCGCGCGCACGCGCACCAACGTCAACGTGCCGGTCCAGTTCGTCAACGAGGAGGAGTCGCCGGGCCTCGAGCGCGGCGGCGTGCTCAACATCGTGCGCCACGAGGTCGAGGTGTCGAGCCGGGCCGACGCGATTCCGGATGCCATCACGATCGACCTGACCGGCTACGACGTGGGCGATTCGATCCATATCAGCTCGATCACCCTGCCCGACGGCGTCGAGCCGACGATCACCGACCGCGATTTCACCATCGCGACGATCGCCGCGCCGACCGTGGTCAAGGACGAGGCCGCCGAGGAAGAGGCCGAGGCCGCCGAGGCCGAGGCTGCCGAGGAGGAGACCGGCGAGGCCGAATCCGGCGAGGAGAGCGGCGGCGAGTCCGGCGAGGACGAGGCGAAGAGCGAGGAGTGATCCACGCCGCGCGGCCGGCCGGCACCCCGTCGTCACGGGGGCGCCCGGCCGGCCCGCCCGCACTCCGTGCCTTCGCGCCCTGCCGCCTTCCGGGAGCCGGCCATGCTGCTCGTCGCCGGCCTGGGCAATCCCGGGCCGCAATACGCCTATAACCGGCACAATATCGGCTTCATGGCCGTCGACGACGTGGCCGAGCGCCACGGCTTCGGCCCGTTCCGCGCCAAGTTCCAGGCGCTCGCCTCGGAGGGCCGGCTGGGCGGGCAGAAGGCCCTGATCCTCAAGCCGACCACCTACATGAACGAATCCGGCCGGGCGATCGGCGAGGCGGTGCGCTTCTACAAGCTGGCGCCGGAGCAGGTCGTCGTCCTCTACGACGAGATCGCGCTGGAGCCCGGCAAGGTGCGCATGAAGAAGGGCGGCGGGGCGGCCGGGCACAACGGCATCCGCTCCATCGACCGGCATATCGGCCCGGAGTACTGGCGCATCCGCCTGGGCGTCGGCCATCCGGGCGACAAGAACCAGGTCAAGTCCTGGGTGCTCAAGGATTTCGCCAAGGCCGACGAGGCCTGGCTCGACCCGCTGCTGGAAGCGGTCGCCGACGCCCTGCCGCTGGCGGTCGAGCCCGACGGCGCGATCAAGCCCGACCGCTTCCTGAGCCGGGTCGCGCTGCTGACCGGCGACCGCGAGGCACCGGCCTGAGGGGGCGGCCGACGCGGCCGCCCGGGTACGGGTAGGGCTGCGATTCTGTGCCGGAGAGGCGGAGCGCGGTCGCTTGCCGATCCCGCCCTACGGATTCGACAAGACCTGTTCGCCGACATCCAGGTGGATCGCTTCGAAGGCGCCGTTCGCCGCCATCGCGTCCACGACCATCGCGCGATGGCAGCGCCTCGGGTCCTTCTCGTAGCACAGCAGGCAGACGCGCCGATCCCGCGCCGTATCGATCACCTCGGCCAGGGCGGCCTGCGCGCTCGGGTCCGCCAGGTGGGCGCCGAAGACGGCCCAGAGTGTCTCCAGGTCGCCGCGTCGCGCGGCATCGCGGCCGGACCTCGGCGTACCCAGGGCGCGGACGCTGCGATAGCCGATGCCCGCCTCGACCAGCGCCGCCTCCAGCGATCGCCGGGAGAATCCGGGCCGCCGCGACTGGGGGCGCTCGCGGACATCGACGACGATTTCGATGCCGGCGGCCGCGAGCGTCGCCATGAGATCGTCCTGGCGCGTCTTCTCGTAGCCGATGGTCCAGACCCGGTTCACGGCGATCCTCCCGAGCTCGCGTTTCGTCGACAGGGTCCCCTCACACCCGCTCCCGCACCCGGCGGGCTTCGGCGGTGACGGCGGCGATGTCGGGGAAGCGTTCGCGTTCGACCAGGAGCGTGCGGGCGAGGCGCAGGCAGCGGGTCTCGCAGGCGGCGCGGCGGTCCGGGTCCTCGATCCATTCCAGGTCGATGTTGTGGGCGAGGCCGAGGATGCGCCGGATCATCTTGCACGCGCCGAAGCCGATCGCCTCGGCGAACAGCCGCGCCATGTAGGCCCGGCGCTCGGCCTCCAGCGCCTCGGCCGAGGCCGGGTCGGCGAACAGGTCGGCCGGGTAGGCATCGCCCGTCGGATGGGCGCGCCAGAGGTCGAGGAACTTCGCCTCGAACAGGGTCCAGACCCGCTCGGCCGTCTCCAGCACCCAGTCCTGGTAGGCCTCGCGCGGGTCCTCGGGCGTGGCATGGCCGTCCTGGGCGAAGTAGTTGATCAGCAGGTTGCCCAGGATCGCGCCCAGGTCGAAGCCCATCGGCCCGAAGAACGAGAACTCCGGGTCGATCACCCGGGTGTCGTCCTCGGTCACCATCACCGAGCCGGTGTGCAGGTCGCCGTGGATCAGCGCCTCGCCGGTGTTCATGAACTTCGCCTTGAGGCGGGAGACCGCGAGCTTCAGCGAGGCGTCCTCGCGGAACTCCGCCGCGATGCCGTCGAGCTGCGGTGTCGTCCAGCGGTTGCGCTCGTGGATCCGGTAGGGGTCGGTGAAGATCAGGTCCTCGGTGATCTTGCACAGCTCGGTATTGTCCAGGAACACCGCCTGCAGCGCCTTCTTCTCCGGCGCGGCCAGCGCCAGGTCCGAGGTGAAGAACAGCGCGCGCGCCATGAAGGTCGAGATGTCCTCGGCGAAGCGCGGGTAGCGCACCGCCCGGATCATGCCGCGGCGCATGATGACGTGCGGGTGCAGCCGCTCCATCACCAGCGCGTAGAGCGCGGGCTCGTAATGCAGCAGCTCGGGCAGCAGCCGGCCGACATGGGGGGCGTGCAGGCGCATGCATTCCGATTCGAAGAAGGCGCGCTTGAGCTCCATCGGCCAGCCCTCGCCGACCAGCCGGACATAGGGCAGCGCCTGCTTGACGCAGACCGATCCCGCCGGGCCCTCGACGATGAAGACCAGGTTCAGGTTGCCGTCGCCGACCTCCCCGACGGTCCAGTCCGCCGGTCCGCCGCCCAGCCGCTCGGCCATGCCCGGCAGCCCCGCGAGCCAGTCGGCGACCGTGTCCTCGGCCAGCGCTCGGTAACCTTCGGGCACATTCAGCGCCATCGTCGATCCTCCCTGATCTCATCGACCTTCGTATTGTTGATCGAGAACCGATTTACCGCGCAACAGCTTGACTCGCCTAGGGGCGCTGGTAACACTTGTCATCGAAACGAACAAATGCCGCCGGCGCCGATGCGCGCCGGACGGCGCCGAAGCCGGCGGCGCCCGCCAGAACGGGCGAGGCAAGCCGGATCGCCATAGGGAGGCGTCCATGAGGCCACGGCGCGACGCCGGTGCCTTCACGATCGAGTCGCCCCGGCCGCGCCCCGCCGCCGCCCGGAGGGAGTGGGCGTGAGCACGCAGGCGGTTCCCGGCGACGCGGCGGCCGACGCCGACGATGCCCGCGCCTTCGCGGGCCGGCCCTACCCGGACTGGTTCAAGGCCAAGGGCGGCGGGCGCAGCCGGCTGGTGAGCTGGTGGGTCCCGACCGTGATGGTCGGGCTGCCGATCCTGGTGATCGTCTGCATCGTCATCTACCCGACGGTGTGGATGTTCTACCACGCATTCCAGAACACCAACATGATGAGCCTGTTCACCGGCAACTGGTCGCCGGTGGGCTGGGCCAATTTCGCCACGGTCCTGTCCTCGGACCGGTTCCACGCCTCGCTGACGCATCTCGCGATCTACCTGACCTTCGGGGCGTGCCTGCAGGTGCTGCTCGGCACGGCGCTGGCGCTCATCCTCTACGAATTCGTGCGCAGCAACGTCCTCAAGACGGTGCTGCTGATCCTGCTCGTGCTGCCGATGATGCTGCCCCCCTCGATCGTCGGCGTGCTTTGGAAATTCCTGCTCCAGGCCAACAACGGCGCGGTCAACCACCTGTTCATCGCGCTCGGGTTTCTCGACCCGACCCAGCGGATCGAGTGGCTCGACACCGACCTGGCGCTCTGGTCGCTGACCATGGCCGACACCTGGCAATGGACGGCGCTGCCGCTGCTCATCGTCTATTCCGGCCGGGTCTCGCTGCCGCCGGCGATCTACGAGGCCGCGCGCGTCGACGGCGCCTCGCGCTGGCTGGTCATGCGCCGGCTGACCCTGCCGATGCTGCGCGAGATCATCGCCATCGCCTTCATCATCCGCTTCATGGACGCCTACAAGTTCGTCGACAAGGTCTACGTCATGACCTCCGGCGGGCCGGCCCAGTCCTCCGAGTTGCCGGTCTTCATCGCCTTCCAGAAGGGCATCCGCGAGTTCCAGATCGGCGAGGCGGCGGCCTACGCCATCATCATCTTCGTCTTCGCGGCCATCCTGATCGTCCTGTTCCTGCAGTACCTCAAGCGGGTGCTGAAGGCGCAGGGGCTCTGAGGGGCGGGAGCCATGGGCGAGACCAACTTCCGCGTCGTGCGCATCGTCCTGCTGGCCTTCCTGGCGGTGTGGCTGCTGTTCACGCTCTTCCCGCTCTATTTCATGCTGGTGACCTCGCTGAAGCCGGTCGAGGAAATCAACCGCATGGTGCCGACCTTCTGGCCCGAATCCTTCCGGCCGGGCAACTACGCGGGCATCTTCGCCGATCCGGGCAGCCTGAAGTCGCTGATCGACAGCCTGATCGTCTCCTTCTCCAACACCGCGCTGTCGCTGTTCCTGGGCACGCTGGCGGGCTACGCGCTGGCGCGCTGGATGCGCGGCGCGGTGGGCGAGAACCTGGCCTTCTTCATCCTGTCCAACCGGATGTTTCCGCCGGTGGCGATCCTGATCCCGATGTTCTTCCTGTTCGACGCCACGCCGTGGGGCACGGACAGCTACATCTCGCTGATCCTGCTCTATCTCGTCTTCAACATGCCGCTGGCGACCTGGCTGATGATGGTGTTCTTCCGCGACACCCCGCGAGAGCTGGAGGAGGCGGCCTATCTCGACGGCTATACGCCGCTGCGCGCGTTCTTCAAGGTGACGCTGCCGCTGGTGCTGCCGGGCATGATCTCGGTCGCCATGCTGTGCTGGATCTTCGCCTGGAACGAATACCTCTTCGCCAACCTGCTGACCGGCTCCAACGTCAAGACCTTCCCGGTGCACATCCCGACCTTCACGCTCGGCAGCCAGACGCTGTGGAACCTGGTCATGGCGTTCTCGCTGGTCGCGATGATCCCGCCGGTGACCCTGTTCATCATCCTGCGCCGCTACATGGTCCGCGGGCTGTCCCTCGGCGTGGTCAAGGGCTGAGGGGGCGCGACGGATGGCACGCCTCGAGCTCCAGGGCATCTGCAAGGGCTTCGACGAGCCCGTGCTCGACCGGATCACGCTGACGGTCGAGGAGGGGCAGTTCTTCGTCCTGGTCGGCCCGTCCGGCATCGGCAAGACGACGCTGCTGCGCTGCGTCGCCGGGTTGGAGCGGCTCGACGCGGGCCGTGTCCTGGTCGACGACCGCGACATCACCGACCTCAAGCCCTATCACCGCAACGTCGCGATGACGTTCGAGTCTTACGCGCTCTATCCGCATCTGACGGTATTCGAGAACATCGCGAGCCCGCTAAAGGCGCGCCGGACCGACCCGGCCGAGATCAAGCGGCGCGTCGGCTCGGTCGCCGAGCTGCTGCGCATCGACCATCTGCTCGACCGCCGGCCGCACGAGGTCTCCGGCGGGCAGAAGCAGCGCACCGCGCTCGGCCGCACGCTCGTCGCGCGCCCGGATGTCTTCCTGCTCGACGAGCCGATCAGCCATCTCGACGCCAAGATCCGCCACGAGCTGCGCCGCCAGTTCCACCAGCTGGAGGACCTGCGCCGGGTCGCGACCGTCTATGTCACCCACGATTATGCCGAGGCGCTGTCGCTGGGCGACCGGATCGCGGTCATGGGCCATGGCGGGCTGGAGCAGGTCGGCACGGCACGCGAGCTCTTCGAGCAGCCGGCGACCCTGTTCGTCGCCCGCCATCTGGGCCAGCCCTCGATCAACGAGATCGCCTGCGCGCTCGAGGGCGACGGCGATGGGCTGATGGCCCGGGCCCGTGGCGCCGACCTGCGCGTGCCGGTGGCGCCGCGCCATCGCCAGGGCCTCGCCGCGGTCAACGGCACGCCCGTCACGCTCGGCATCCGCCCGCAGCACCTGCGCGTGCTGCCGCCCGACACCACCCCCGACGGCGTGCCGGGCGAGGGTGGGGCGGACGCCGGCCTGCCGGTGATCGAGGCGCGGGTCGAGATCTTCGAGGCGCTGGGCGCGATCGGCGTGCTGCTGGCCGAGGCCGGCGGCGTCAGTCTGACGGCGCTGACCTCGCCCGACGCGCATTTCGAGCCGGGCCAGCCCGTGCGCCTGGGCATGGAGACGGGCGCCTTCCATTACTTCAGCCGGGAGACCGGCCAGAACCTTCACCTCTGAGCCGCCCGGGCGGGGCGCGGGACCAGGATCGATGGCCACAGTCACCCTCGACGGCGTCAACAAGATCTACGCCTCCAAGCGCGGTCCGGTGCACGCCGTCCAGGACCTGAACATCGAGATCGGCGACGGCGAGTTCGTCGCCCTGCTCGGCCCGTCGGGCTGCGGCAAGACGTCGAGCCTGCGCATGATCGTCGGCCTGGAGGACATCTCCTCCGGCGAGATCCGCTTCGACGGCCGGGTGGTCAACGCCCTTTCGCCGGAGCAGCGCAACGTCGCCATGGCGTTCGAGACCTACGCCCTCTACCCGACCTTCACGATCGCGGAGAACCTGGGCTTCCCGCTGGAGGTCCGCGGCGTCGACAAGGCGTCGCGGGAGCGCGAGGTGCACCGCATCGCCACGCTGCTGCAGATCGAGCATCTGCTGGAATCGCGGCCGACCAATCTTTCCGGCGGCCAGCAGCAGCGCGTCTCGCTCGGGCGCGCGCTGATCCGCGACCCGGCGGTCTTCATCCTCGACGAGGTCATGAGCCACCTGGACGCGCATCTGAAGTTCCAGATGATGTTCGAGCTCAAGCGCATCCATCAGTCGCTGGGCAAGACCATGGTCTACGTCACCCACGACCAGATGGAGGCGCTGGCGCTGGCCGACCGGGTGGCGGTGATGTCGAACGCCCGGCTGCAGCAGTTCGCCACGCGCAACGAGCTCTACCACCGGCCGGCCAACAAGTTCGTCGCCGACTTCATCGGCGAGCCGCCGACCAATTTCCTGGAGGCGACGGTCACGGTCGAGGGCGACGGGGTGACGCTGACGCCGCGCGCGGGGGAGCTGGGATTCCACACCGACGCGCGCCGTGCGCACGCCGCCCGCTCGGCGGGGCTGAAGAGCGCCATCATCGGCGTCCGGCCGCAGAGCCTGTCGGTCGACCCGCAGCCCGGCATGGGGTCGATCACGGCGGAGATCGTGCTCAACGAGTATCTGGGCGAGATGACGATCCTGACCCTGCGCTCGGGCGCGGAGGAGTTCCGCGCGCTCGTGCCGCCGACCGTCGATGCCGGCCGGGGGGCGTCGGTCACGCTCTACTACCGGCCCGAGGACGTGATGCTGTTCCACCCGGAGACCGAGGCCTTCGTGGGCTGAGGCCGCGCCCGCGGCCACCCGAGCCGCGGGCCCTCCGGGCGCCCGGCCGCAGCGAGACGCGGCCTCCGGTCCGCAGCCGCCAACGGCGGCGGACCCCAACGACGAAGAGGGAGGACGCGATGGGTATCTTCAACGGGCTGACACGCCGCAAGTTCATGCGCAACGCCGCGATGGGCGCGGGCGCATTGGGCACCTCGAACCTCTGGATGCCACGGCGGGGCCGGGCCCAGGACATGAGCTTCCTGGCGCCCCCGGGGGGCAAGTTCAACAATATCGAGCTGAACTACTTCCAGGATTCCAACTGGCTGCACGCGCCGCTCTGGCTGTCGCAGCACTTCCAGGAGCATGCGGGCGTGTCGATCGCCGGCCGCGAGCTCTACGAGGGCGGCGACACGGTGGCCAAGATCCTGCCGCAGCTCCTGTCGCGCAACCCGCGCTTCGACTTCGTGCAGTTCCCGGCCCTGTTCTTCGGCGCCTTCGCCGAGACCGGCCAGTTGGAGCCGCTCGACCAGTACTACGCGGAATACGCCGACGCCCAGGAATACCTGGATTGGGTGATGCCGGCCTACGGCGAGTTCTACACCAAGTGGAACGGCAGCCGGTACGGCGTCATGCTCGACGGCGACATCCACATCCTGCACTACCGCAAGAACTACTTCGCCGATCCCGAGCTTCAGCGCAAATACTCGGCGCGCTTCCAGCGTGAGCTTATGGTGCCGCAGACCTGGCCGGAATTCCGGGACTGCGTGCAGTTCTTCACCGAGGAGCTGTCGAGCCAGGGTGTCTACGGCACCTCGATGGTCGTCAATCCGCCGAACTTCGGCTGGGGCTTCTGGATGAACCTGGCGGCCTCGAACGGCGTCAACTACTTCGACGAGAACATGACGCCGCAGATCAACACGCCGGCGGCGGTCGAGGCGCTGGACATGTTCAAGGAGATCATCTCCTTCGGCCCGCCGGGCCGCGAGTCGATGGACCTTGCCCAGACCATCCAGCGCTGGCAGTCGGGCGCCGACGTGATGTCGGTGTGGTGGATCGACCTGGCCGAGTTCACGGTCCAGCAGCAGGGCATGGAGCTGGCCGAGCAGCAGGGCGCGGCGATCGTCCCGGGCTGGGAGCAGGACGACGGCTCGATCCGGCACCGGGCGCTCAGCCTTTGGTGCCGTACCGGCGCGATCCCGGCCAACGCGCCGGAGGACGTCAAGCGCGCGGCCTTCCACTTCCTCTACCGCATGTCGCATCCGTCGATCTCCGACGAGATCGTGGCCGACGAGTATTGCGGCTCGGATCCGTTCGGTGCCTCGCACTACACTGACGCGGCGGCGCAGAAGTACATCCAGCCCAATCCGCAGCGCGGCACGGACAACGACCTGTGGCCGACCAACGCGGGCATCTTCTCGACCTTCGAGCGGGCGCGCGATCACCTGGACGGCGGCCTGTCGAACGTCGAGGTCGGCTATCCGCAGTTCTACTGGGAAGGCACGCCCGAACTCGCCGACGCGCTGGGGCGCAACATCTCCCGCGCCGTGGCGGGCGATCTCACCTCCCAGCAGGCGCTCGACGAGGCCGCGGAGGAATGGACGCAGATCGTCCAGAACCTCGGCATCGACAAGCAGAAGCAGCAGTACCAGAACTTCCTCAGCGGCGCCCGCGCGCTGGGGTACCAGATCTGAGGGGTATGTTTTCTCGGGGGGCGGTCGGGCCTGCGGGGCCGGCCGCTCCCTCACTCGGAGCCTTCGCCCCCGGCCGCGTCACCCGCGGCCGGGGGATTTTTTTGGGCGGCGAGGGCGGCTGCGATTTCTTCTAGGCTGGAGTTTACCGAGGTATAGAAGCCTTCGAGTGCTGGCCAGGGATCGCCTTGCGCCTCTAGTGACAGGAGGATTTCACGGCACTCAAAGAGGGCCTCTTGCGCTGCTGAAAAATGACCTAATTGAGCCTTTAATATTCCTAACAGGGAAAGACCAATGGCGAGATCGCGCCGAGCCTGAATGCCCTCCGGGTCGCGGTCGGCGAGGGCGCGTCGAACCTCCAGGCTCTCGGCGAAGGCGGCCTCGGCACCGGGGAGATCGCCTCGGTCGCGTCGGAGATCGCCGATGTTGTTCAGGCTGACAGAGAGATCGCGTTGGGCTTGGGTGTTGTCCGGGTTGCGATCGGCGAGAAAGCGTGCGATTTCCAGGCTCTCGACGAAAGCCGCCTCGGCGCCGGAGAGATCGCCGCGGTCGTGTCGGAGATCACCGATGTGATCGAGGCTGATGGAGATGTCGCGGCGGGCTCTCTCGTCATCGGGATAGCTACCCTGCCAGTCTCGCCCCAATTCGAGGGCGCGGCCATAAGCCTCGGCCGCCCGATCCGTATCGTTTAGTCGGTACTCGATGTTGCCGAGCTCCCGGCGCATCCAGACCGCTTGGCGGTAGGACTGGGGAGATTGTCTCACCACGTTCTTTTCGCTTGAGGCAATCAGCTCGCGGAACATCTGGCGACGTTTGTGCAGCTCTGCCGGGGACTTCTCTTCTGGCGTTGTTTCAAGCTCTGGTATCAAATTCTCAAGTAACTCGCGCGCCCGAGTCTCCCTCGCATCCTCCTTGGCGAACTGGAAAGTGCCCACCCGCCAGTGCCACAGGTCCGGTGCTGTATGCGCCAGCGTGCGCATCGCTTCTGGCGATGCCCAGATGACGATCGGCACCGGCGTCCGGCGCCCGAGCGTGTCGCGGTGGAGGTTGAGGTGAAACAGGGCGTCGGTCGAACCGGAGCGCGAGCCGCCTTGCGTGAAGTCGATGAGGCTTTCCAGGCCGATGACCATCACCGCCGGGGCCTTGTCGGGTTCCGCCCGCTCCAGCGCCGCCTCGATCTCGTCGAGGACGATCGTGTCTTCGTTGCCATCGGTCAGATCTGCGACGAGAAGCTGGTGGCCCTCTGACTCAAGATCCTGGCGAAGGCGGTCGATCGTCTTCGTGCGCGTCGGCACCGTATCGTAGGTCGCGAGCCCGAGGCGAAGGCGCCCGGTCCGCAAGGCGAGCCGTTTCAGGCGCTTGAATTCGCGCTCGAACGGCGGCGGCTTGTCCTCGTCTTCGGACTCAACCGCTGTCGCCATGATCGATCCTCGCCAGCGCCTCGCGGAAGATGTCGGCCTCCGTGATCGCCGGGTGCACGTCGTACCAAGTGGCGCCGCCGTTGTATTCCATGACGGCGCCGTTCAGCAGCAGGTCGGACAGGCGGTTCCGGCCGTCGGTTTCGCCCAGCTCCTCGGCCGGGGCCCGGTAGTGGTGCAGGCCAGCCAGATAGGGCATGTAGACCGTCCAGGGGATCAGCACGCGTTCGAACTCCAGGCGAACACGGTCCACCGCGCCGTCGGCGTCGGCCGGACCGATCTTCGTGCCGTCCCGGTCGAAGGCATCGTCGACCGCATAGCCGATGAGGCGCATCAGTTCGCGCAGGCTGCCGCCGGAGGCGCAGATCAGCCGGTCCAGCGCGTCACGCGTCTCGAAGACATCCTCGACCGAGATGCGGTGTGCGATCAGGTCGCGCAGGCCCTCGATCGCAGCATTGTTAGGGCTCCCATCGCGTTTGCGCGGATTCGGCGTCTTGAGCGTTCGCTGCTCGGTGAACGCCATGGACAGGCGGCGCGGCGACAGAACGATATCGATCGGCGCCGTCATCACGCAGTGAACTTCGAGATCCCGGAGCAGGGTTCCGGAGCCGAAAAAGAAGCTCTGCGCCACATCCGGATTGCGGAACTTGTCGAGATCGTCGATGACGATCAGCAACTCTCGCGGCACATCGCCATGCGCCGCAATAGCGTCGCGGGCCGCATCGAGCAGATTGTTGAAGGTGCCCAGAAGATCCTGCGCATAGCTCTGGAGCTCGCGCTTGGCTTCCTGGCGTTGCTGGTCGCTGCTCTTCATGGCGGCCGTCAAGCGGGCCAACGCCTTGACGCCGAACCCGAATCCCGTCAGCCCGGCCTTCGCCTCGGTGCTGAGCCTCGCGCTTTCATCCACCTGCTTGGTCTCGATGCCGACCTTGACCTTCTCGTCGAACCAGCTCGCGACCTCTTCGACATAGCGGTCCTCGATCGGCATGCCGCGCTTGGCCATTTCGAACGCCAATCGGTGGGCCAGCCAGAGGATGACCAGTGAGACATCGCCCTCCTCCAGCAGCGTCTGGTCGATGACGAGGTGGACCGGGTAGGCGACGCCCTCGGTCAGCATCGCGCGTTCGAAACGCAGGAGCTCGGTGGACTTCCCCACCCCCTTGTGACCGGTCAGCACGAGATTGGCGTTCCGACCCTTGGCGATCGCGCGCTTGACCTTGCGCGTCAGCCACTTGAGCGCGTCGTCGTCGCCGCGCGCCGCCCTCAGGTCGGTGTAGCGCGGGTCGTCATCGGGAAGCGGCTCCACCGTGGCCGCGTCCTCGGCATCCTCCAACGTCGTCGCCGGCACGAACTTCGCTCCCGCGCCGCCGGGGGCGGCGTCTTTCTCTTCCGGGTCGAGGGTCGTGCGTGTCATAGGCGGAATGCGCGTGATCATCAAGGAATCCGGTGCCTACCCATGGCTTCACCGCTCTTGCCGCGGCGGTCCGGGACGATACCATGGCGCTCAATCGCGACCATTCGAGTCGAAACCGAAACGTAGGGAGCCCGCCCGGGATGAAGAAGATCCTCAACGATCCGTACAAGTATGTCGACGAGATGCTGGCCGGGCTGGTGGCGGCGCATCCGGAATACTACGCGCTCGCCGGCGACGGGCATCGGGTGGTCAAGCGGGCCGGCGGGCCGGTCAAGGGCAAGGTCGGCATCGTGTCCGGCGGCGGCTCGGGCCATCTGCCGGTCTTCACCGGCTATGTCGGCAAGGGGCTGCTCGATGCCTGCGCCATCGGCGACGTCTTCGCCTCGCCCTCGGTCGAGCAGATGACCGACGCCATCCGCGAGGCCGATGGCGGCGCCGGCGTGCTGCGCCTCTACGGCAACTACGGCGGCGACGTCATGAATTTCGACATGGCCGGCGACATGGCGGAGATGGAGGACATCCGCTGCACGACCGCCATCCTGACCGACGACGTCTCCTCCGCCCCGCCGGCGGAGAAGGAAAAGCGCCGCGGCGTCGCCGGCATGGTCTATGCCTTCAAGATCGCCGGCGCGGCCGCCGAGGCCGGCAAGGATCTCGACGAGGTCACCCGCATCGCGCAGAAGACCGCCGATTCCTGCCGCTCCGTCGGCGCGGCGCTGACGCCCTGCATCGTGCCCCAGGCCGGCACGCCGACCTTCGAGATCGCCGACGACGAGATGGAAATGGGCATGGGCATCCACGGCGAGCCCGGCGTGTGGCGCGGCAAGCTGCGCACGGCCGACCAGATCGCCGAGGAGATGGTCGACAAGCTGCTGGAGGACCAGCCCCTGTCCAAGGGCGACAAGGTCTCCCCCATGGTCAACTCCCTGGGTGCGACCCCGCCGGAGGAGCTCTACATCCTCTATCGCACGGTCAAGAAGCGCCTGGAGGACGCCGGCGCCGAGATCGTCATGCCGCTGGTCGGCCGCTACGCCACCTCGATGGAGATGGCGGGCGTGTCCTTCACCTTCTGCAAGCTCGACGGCGAGCTCGAGGGCCTGCTGAAGGCCCCGGCCGAGTGCGCCTTCTGGAAGGTCTGAGCCGATGGCGACGGACGGCTTCGACATCGACGCGATCAAGGACGCCGCGCGCCGGATCGCCGCGCACATGGAGGCCTGCGCCGACGAGCTCAACCACGCCGACGGCCAGCTCGGCGACGGCGACCTGGGCGTCACCATGGTGCGCGGCGGCCGGCAGGTGGTCGCCGACCTCGACGACCTGCCCGAGGATCTGGGCCCCGCCTTCATGAAGATCGCCCAGGGCTTCACCAAGACCTCGGGCTCCAGCTACGGCACCCTGCTCGCCACCGGCCTGCTGGCCACGGCCAAGAGCGTGAAAGGGCGGCAGACCGTGCCATGGTCCGAGGTCTCCGCCCTGATCGGCGGGGCGCTCGACGCCATGATGCAGCGCGGCAAGGCGGAGCTGGGCCAGAAGACGGTGCTCGACGTCATCGCCGCCGTGCGCGACGCGACCGACGGCGTGGACGACCCGAAGGCGCTGCTCGACGCGGCCGACAAGGCGGTCGACGAGACCCTGGAGGCCTTCCGCGGCCAGCCGGCCCAGGTCGGCCGTGCGCGCATCTTCGCGGAGAAGTCCAAGGGCCTCGACGACCCCGGCATGCTCGCCTTCCGCCGCGTCATCGACGGGCTGAAGGCGGGGTAGGGCCTCGGTCGGGGGTGTCGGGTTCGCTCGCGCTCGACCGACCTACGGGACGCTGCGACGTCGGGCGGTCGAGCGGGTGCGAACCCGACCCCCCCGTCCGTGGCCCTACCCCGCCTTCAGCCCGTCGATGTCGCGGGGGTAGGCGGGCATGCCGGGGTCGTCGAGGGCCTT
>JAVJUS010000035.1:0-5542 GCA_040220455.1 Azospirillaceae bacterium | reverse complement strand
CGGCCAGCGCCAGCACCGCGGCCGCCGGGGCGCCGACCCGGCGCACCGAGCCGCCGAGCCGCCGGAGCGCCAGCGCGCCGGCGAGCGCGACCATCAGCCCGGCGACGATCAGCGCGGCCTCGATCGGGATCTGCGCGGCCAGCACGCTCGCCAGCCAGACCGCCGTGGCGACCAGCGCCAGCGCCAGCACCCGGCGCAGATGGACCATCCACGGCCCCGGCCGGGGCAGCCGGCGGGCCAGTCCGGGGAAGCCGGCGACGGCCAGATAGGGCGCCGCGAGCCCGAGGCCGAGCGCCAGGAAGACGGCCAGGATCTCGGCCGGCCCGCGGGCCAGCGCGAAGGCGACGGCGGTCCCCAGGAACGGCGCCGAGCACGGCGTGGCGAGCAGCGTGGCGAAGGCCCCGGTGGCGAAGTCGCCCGCCAGACCGCCCTTGCCGCCGGCCCGGCCCGCCGCGTCGCCCAGCCCGCCGGGCAGCGCGATCTCGAACAGCCCGGCCAGATTGCAGGCGAACAGGGTCAGGACGACGATCATGAAGACCAGGAATAGCGGCTGCTGGAACTGGATGCCCCAGCCGACCGCGCCGCCCGCCGCCTTGAACGCGATCGCCCCGCCGGCCAGCGCCAGGAACGAGACCAGGATCCCGGCCGACGAGGCCAGGAAGCCGGCGCGCACCCGCCCCGGCGCGCCGCCCGCATGGCCGAGCGCCGCCATCAGCTTGATCGAGAGGACCGGCAGGACGCAGGGCATGAGATTGAGGATCAGCCCGCCCAGAAGCGCCAAGCCGAGGATCGCGGCGAGCCCCGGGCCACCCCCGCCGCCCGCGGCCGAGCCGGAGACCGTCCCGCCCGTGGAAAGACCCGTTCCACCACCCCCGGCGCCCGCGCCGGCGACGGCCGTCCCGTCCTCGCCGGCCGGGGCGATCGTCGTCGTCGTCTCGACCGCGCGGACGCCGTCGACCAGGGTCAGCGTGACCGTCTGCCCGGCGAGCGCCGGCGCGTCGGTCGGGGTCTGGAGCACCGGCAGCCGGGCGCGCAGGACATCCGCCGGGCCGCCATCGGCCGCGAGCGGCTCGGGCGCGCCGAACATCCAGAAATCGCCGGCCTCGACCAGCACGTCCGGGTCGGTGAAGCCGTCCCGGGCCCGCGCCTCGACGATCAGCGCGTCGCCCGACGGCGCCGCGGCGACCCCCTCGATGGCGAGGCCGGAGGCCGCGGGGTCCTGGGGCACGCGCGAGGCGTAGCGGTCGATCAGGTTGGCCGCCGCCGGATCGCCGGTGGCCGGCCCGTCCGGCAGGGCGAGACGCAGGTCGAAGGTCGCGGGGACGCAGAGATCGGCGCAGATCAGCAGGTCTACCCGTGCGGCCAGGCGCATCGGCTCCCCGGGCGCGGCGGGCCGGGCGGCGATCGGGAAGACCACCTCCTCGGCATAGCCGAAGGTGTCGAGGCCGAAGAGCGTGAAGCGGTGCGGCGCCGGATAGGCGAGTTCCGCCGAGGCGAGGTTGTCCGCGGCCGACCAGTCGAGCCGGGGCGGCAGACCCGCCTCCCCGGGCGAGCGCCAGTAGGTCTTCCACCCGTCGGGCAGGCGCACCTGCAGACCGGCCGGGATCTCCTCGAGTGTGCCGACACCGTCGACGGCGGCGATCAGCCGCGCCTCGACCCGGCTCTCCGCATCCAGGACGGCGGACCGCCACGGCCCCGTCTCCGCCCGCGCAGCGCCGCTCGGCGCCAGCCCGGCGAGCAGGGCCGCGAGCACCAGCATGGCGAGCGCGGCGACACGGGTCGCATCACCGGCCTTCCGCACGGCCGCATCCCGAAGATCGCGTGACTCTCGCGTCATGGCTCGCTCCCGACCCGCCGACAGCGGGCCGTTCCGTCTCCGGGCCCGGTCCGGACCGGTCTTCAACGGCAAGTCTTCGCGCCCCGTCCTGGCCGACTATATAGGTGGTAAGGCCTTCGGCCCAATGTCACAATCCCGTCAGGGCCGTCGCCCGCGTCGTGAGGCCACAGCCGCCCCGGGGCGGCCGACGGCGCCGGCGGGCCCCGGCGCAAGGACGCGTTGATCATGGAGAGCACGGACGACACCGGCCGCTACCTCACGGGCCAGCTTCTCATCGCCATGCCCGGCCTGACGGAGGAGCCGTTCTCGCGCACCGTGATCTACATGTGCGCGCACAGCTCCAGCGGGGCGATGGGCTTGGTGGTCAACAAGCCGATGCCGCAGATCGACTTCCCCGACCTGCTCGAGCAGCTCGGCATCGAGGAAGGGGAGAGCGCCGACCACCGCGCCGTTCTTTATGGCGGTCCGGTCGAATCGGGCCGCGGCTTCGTCCTGCATTCGGCGGAATTCGTGCGCGAGGGCACGATGGTGGTCGACGACAACGTGGCCCTGACGGCGACGCTCGACATCCTGCGCGCGATCGCCGGCGGTGACGGCCCGCGCGACCATCTGCTCGCCCTCGGCTATGCCGGCTGGGGGCCCGGCCAGCTCGACCGGGAGATCCAGGCGAATGGCTGGCTCAACGCGCCGGCCGACCGCGACCTGATCTTCGACCCGGACCTCGACAGCAAGTGGGAACGGGCGCTGGCCAAGCTGGGCATCAGCCCCTCCATGCTCTCGGGCGACGCCGGCCACGCCTGACGGCCCCGACCGCCCGGCGAGCCGGGTTCGCCGTCGACGCCACGGCGGCGGGCGGCCGGGCATGCGCTATGTCAATTTCGGATGACAGAGCCTGTGTCAGCTTGATCGGACACCGACCCAACGGCGTCCGGGGACCAGGCCATGCGCATCGTGCTGATTCATCCCAATTATCATTCCGGCGGCGCGGAGATCGCGGGCAACTGGCCGCCGGCCTGGGTCGCCTATCTGGCGGGCAGCCTGCGCGAGGCGGGCTACACCGACATCCGCTTCGTCGACGCGATGACCAACCATCTCGACGACGAGGCGATCCGCGCCATCCTGGAGGCCGAGCAGGCCGACGTCGTCGGCACCACGGCGATCACCCCCTCGATCTACAAGGCCGAGCGGATCCTGGAGATCGCCAAGGAGGTCGACCCGGCCACGGTGACCGTCCTGGGCGGCATCCACGCCACCTTCATGTACCAGCAGGTCCTGGCCGAGGCGCCCTGGATCGACTGCATCGTCCGCGGCGAGGGCGAGCACGTCTTCGCCGAGCTGATCCGCGCCGTCGACGAGGGCTGCTGGCCGGCCGAGCGCGAGACCGTGCGCGGCATCGCCTATGCCGAGGAGGGGCGGATCGTCGCCACCCCGGCCGCACCGCCGATCACCGCGCTCGACCGCCTCGATCCGGACTGGTCCCTGCTGGAGTGGGAGAAGTACACCTACATCCCGACCGGCCGACGCGTCGCGGTGCCGAACTTCGCCCGCGGCTGCCCCTATACCTGCAGCTTCTGCTCCCAGTGGATGTTCTGGCGCACCTACCGGGTGCGCGAGCCCAAGCGGGTGGTCGACGAGATCGAGGCGCTGGTCCATGACCACGATGTCGGCTTCTTCATCCTCGCCGACGAGGAGCCGACCATCCACCGCAAGAAGTTCATCGAGTTCTGCGAGGAGTTGGTCGCCCGGAACCTGGACGTCCAATGGGGCATCAACACCCGGGTCACCGACATCCTGCGCGACGAGGAATACCTGCCGCTCTACCGCAAGGCCGGGCTGATCCATGTCTCGCTCGGCACCGAGGCGGCGGCGCAGCTCAACCTCGACCGCTTCCGCAAGGAAACGACGATCGAGCAGAACAAGAAAGCGATCGCGCTGTTGCGCAAGCACGGCATCGTCACCGAGGCCCAGTTCATCGTGGGCATGGAGACGGAGACCGCCGAGACCCTGGAAGAGACCTACCGCATGGCCCAGGACTGGCAGCCGGACATGGCCAACTGGGCGATGTACACGCCCTGGCCGTTCTCCGACCTGTTCAAGGAGCTGGGCGACAAGGTCGAGATCTACGACTTCGAGAAGTACAACTTCGTCACGCCGATCATCAAGCCCGAGGCGATGGAACGCTCGGAGGTCCTGGATCGCGTGATGAACAACTACCGCCGCTTCTACACGAAGAAGGCGCTGTTCAACTATCCCTGGATCCGCGATCGGACAAAGCGGCGCTACATGATGGGCTGCCTCAAGGCCTTCGCCGTCGGTGGCGTGAAGCGCAAGTTCTACGACCTGGGCCGGGTCCATTACTGGGGCTCGAG
This sequence comes from Azospirillaceae bacterium, assembly GCA_040220455.1. Classification (GTDB taxonomy): domain Bacteria; phylum Pseudomonadota; class Alphaproteobacteria; order DSM-16000; family Inquilinaceae; genus JAVJUS01. The sequence goes on along the minus strand of JAVJUS010000035.1, from coordinate 1,336 downwards.
CAAGACCGTCGACTTCGACTTCGACGAGCACAAGAAGACCGTGGTCAAGCCGGTCATCGGGGAATGGAAGGCCGCGCCGGCCAGGAAGCTGGAGCGTGCCCGCCGCGTCGCCGAGGAGGCGCGCGCCGTCAAGGCCGCCCGCCGCACCGAGGCCGAGCGCGTGCCAGAAGAAGCCGCGGAATGACCGCGCCGCCGGGCGGCCTCGCCGCCCTGCCCGGCCAGGCGGCGATCCCGACGGCACCGCTCCCGACGGCAGCGGTCAACGGATCGGCGCCGGTCGAGATCCCGGCGCCGGCTGGCCGGGTCGGCCCCAATGCCGTCACCCGCACGGCCGAGGCGATCGACGCCCTGATCGGCCCGGGCGTGACGCGCGCCGTCTTCGCCCGCGCCGGGCTTTCGGGCTATCTGGCCGAGCCGCCGGCGGCGATGGTCGACGAGCGGGAGGTCACCCGCCTCAACGCCGCGCTCCGCCGGGACCTGGGCACGGGCACGGCCGACGCCGTGGCCGCCGAGGCGGGCCGGCGCACGGCCGACTACCTGCTGGCCCATCGCATCCCGCGCCCGGCGCAGGCGATGCTCCGCCTGCTGCCGCCGGGGCTGGCGCTTCGCCTGCTGATGAAGGCGGTGGCGCGCCATTCCTGGACCTTCGCCGGCTCGGGCAGCTTCGCCTGGCGGGTGCTGCCCGGCGGGGAGGTCGAAGTCGTGATCCGGAACTGCCCGCTGGCCCGCCACCTGACCGGGGCGGGCGCCCCGGTCTGCGGCCTCTACGCCGCCACCTTCGAGCACCTGACCCGCAGGCTGTGCGCCCGACCGGCCCGGTGCGAGGAGGTCGCCTGCGCCGCCGACGGGGCCGAGGCCTGCATTTTCGCCATCATACTGCGGTAGGCAATGTCGGGCTCGCTCGCGCTCGACCGACCGACGGGTGTGGAGAAGCGTAGGTCGGCTGAGCGAAGCGAACCCGACGGGCACGGACCGAGCCGGCCCCAGCGGTCGGCGGGGCGCTTCGCGCCACCCACCCACCACCCCCGCCATAGGTTTCGGGGGGCCGTTGGGGCGGTCGAGCCACGGGGCCCGACGTCTCCGGCGGTCGGCCCTGTCCGTGCCTGTCGGGTTCGCTTCGCTCAGCCGACCTACGCTTCTCGGTGCCCGTAGGTCGGTCGAGCGAAGCGAGCCCGACGTCACCGGTGGTCGGCCCTGTCCGTGCCTGTCGGGTTCGCTTCGCTCAGCCGACCTACGTTTCTCGGTGCCCGTCGGTCGGTCGAGCGAAGCGGCCCGACGTCACCTGTGGTCGGCTCTGTCCGTGCCTGTCGGGTTCGCTTCGCTCAGCCGACCTACG
>JAVJUS010000034.1:0-13937 GCA_040220455.1 Azospirillaceae bacterium | reverse complement strand
GGGGGGGGTGTGGGGGGGGGGGGGGGGGGGGGGGGGGGGGGGCCCCCCCCCCCCGGGCGGGCCCCACCGCCTGCCTGCCTGCCTGCCTGCCCAGCCACGACGCCGGGGGTCATCGGGTGAGCGACATGGACAAGACGGGCGGCGCGGCGGGCGCGGTCGAGCTGAAGGGCGTGGTCAAGCGCTTCGCCGACTTCGTCGCCGTCCACCGCATGGACCTGGGCATCGCGCGCGGCAGCTTCGTCACGCTGCTGGGCCCGTCGGGCTGCGGCAAGACGACGACGCTCAGGATGATCGCCGGGCTCGAGGACCCGAGCGAGGGCGACATCCTGATCAAGGGGCGGCGCGTCAACGCCCTGCCGATCCACAAGCGCAACCTGGGCGTCGTGTTTCAGAACTACGCCCTCTTCCCGCACAAGACGATCTTCGACAACGTCGCCTTCGGGCTGAAATACCGGGGCGTCAACCGGTCGGACGCGCGCGAGAAGGTGCGCCGGGCGCTGGAGCTCGTCCGCCTGCCGCATGTCGAGGACCGGCTGCCGAACCAGCTCTCCGGCGGCCAGCAGCAGCGCATCGCGCTGGCCCGGGCGATCGTCATCGAGCCGGACGTCCTGCTGCTCGACGAGCCGCTGTCCGCGCTCGACGCCAATCTGCGCGAGAACATGCGCGTCGAGCTAAAGCGCATCCAGCGCGAGCTCGGCATCACCACGGTCTTCGTCACCCACGACCAGGCCGAGGCGCTGGCCATGTCCGACCGGGTGGTGGTGATGAGCCAGGGCCATATCGAGCAGATCGGCCCGCCGCAGCAGGTCTACGACCGGCCGCGCTCTTCCTTCGTGGCCGGATTTCTCGGGCATTCCAACATGTTCGACGGCACGGTTTCCGGGATATCCGAGGGGATCGCGGAGGTCGCGATCGACGGCGTCGGCCGGCTGCGCGCCGCAATCGACGGCGCCGGCGCGCCGGACGGCCCGGTGCGCGTCGTCGTCCGCGCGGAGAAGCTGCGCCTCGGCCCGCCGGACATGGTGGTGGACGGGGCGGAGAGCGTGCTGTCGGGCACGGTCTCGGCCGTCGACTATCAGGGCCAGGCGGCGCGCTATTTCGTCGAGGTGGCGGGCCACACGCTCCAGGTCATCAACCCGATCGACGGCGCGCCCTACGGCGAGGGCACGGCCGTCGCGCTGAGCCTGCGCCCCAAGGACTGCGTCCTGCTGCCGGGTCACGGCGGCGCGCGGGACGGGGCGGCATGACGGCGACCCTCGGCTCCGAGGGTCCGGCCGGCGCGGCCGGCGAGCCGCCCGCGCGCCCGCCCTCGCACCTGTTCTACCAGACCCGCCAGCGCCGCCCGCTGATCGACCGGGCGGAAGGCATCCACATGTGGTCGGCCGACGGCCGACGCTGGATCGACGGGTCCTCCGGCGCCATGGTGGTCAATCTGGGCCACGGCAATCCGCGGGTCATCGCGGCGATGAAGGCCCAGATCGACCGGGCCACCTTCGCCTACCGCCTGCATTTCGAGAACGAGCCGGCCGAGACCCTGGCCGCGGAGATCGCCGCCCTGATGCCGGCGGGGCTCGACCGGGTCTTCTTCGTCTCCGGCGGATCGGAGGCGATCGAATCCTGCCTCAAGCTCGCCCGACAATGGGCGGTGGCGACGGGCCAGGCGTCGCGCTGGAAGGTGATTTCCCGATTCCCGTCCTACCATGGCGCGACCCTCGGCGCCCTGGCGGTGACGGGGACGGCGCCGATGACCGCGCCCTTCGCGCCGATGATGCGCGAGATGCCCAAGATCGCCGCGCCGACCCTCTACCGCGACCCGGACCGGCATCGCCTGTCGGCCGAGGAGTTGGGCCGGCGCTACGCCGACCTGCTGGAGGAGGCGATCCTGCGCGAGGGGCCGGAGACGATGCTGGCCTTCCTGGTGGAGCCGATCGGCGGGGCCTCGACCGGCGCCCTGGTGCCACCCGACAGCTATCTGCCGCGCATCCGGGAGATCTGCGACCGTCACGGCGTCCTGCTGATCCATGACGAGGTGATGACCGGGGCCGGGCGCACGGGCAGGTTCCTGGCGGGCGAGCACTGGGGCGTCGAACCCGACCTGATCGCCCTGTCCAAGGGCTTCGCGTCGGGCTACGCGCCGCTCGGCGCCATGATCGCGCCCGGCCGGCTGGTCGAGCCGGTGCTCGACGCGGGCGGCTTCATCCACGGCTTCACCTATGCCGGCAATCCGCTGGCCTGCGCCGCGGGCCTGGCCGTGCTGCGCGAGACCCTGGCCCGCGACCTGCCGGCCAACGCCGCGGCGGTCGGCGAACACCTGCTCGCCCGGCTCCACGAACTGGCGCAGCGCTGGCTCTTCATCGGCGACGTGCGCGGCCGCGGCCTGCTGACAGCGATCGAGCTGGTCGCCGACCGGGAGACGCAAGCGCCCCTGGACCCGGGCCTGCACGCCCATGCCCGGCTGGTCGAGCACGCCTTCGAGCGCGGCCTGATCGTCTATTCCCGGCGTTCGCGCGGGGGGCTCGCCGGCGACCATGTCATGGTCTGCCCGCCACTGATCGCGACCCGAGAGGATGTGGACGAGATCGCCCGCCGGATGGAGGATGCACTCGCGGCCCTCGCCGCCGAGTTGAACCTTCCTGGGAGCTGAATCGCCATGGCCGAGGACAAGGTCATCATCACCTGCGCCGTCACGGGCTCGATCCACACCCCGTCGATGTCGCCGCATCTGCCGATCACGCCGGACGAGATCGCCGAGGCCGCGGTCGGCGCGGCGGAGGCCGGCGCGGCGGTGGTGCATCTTCATGCCCGCGATCCGCGGGACGGCCGCCCGACGCCCGATCCGGACGTCTTCATGGAGTTCCTGCCCCGGATCAAGCAGGCGACCGACGCGGTGGTGAACATCACCACGGGCGGCGGCCTCAGCATGACCGTGCAGGAGCGCCTGGCCGCCGCCTACCGCGCGGAGCCGGAGATGTGCTCGCTCAACATGGGCTCGATCAATTTCGGCCTGTTCCCGGCGCTGGGCCGCTTCAAGGAGTTCCAGCACGCCTGGGAGCCGGAATACCTGGAGAGCACGCGCGACTTCATTTTCAAGAACACCTTCAAGGACATCGAGACGATCCTGGAGGATCTGGGCAAGCAGCGCGGCGCACGGTTCGAGTTCGAGTGTTACGATGTCGGCCATCTCTACAACCTCAAGCACTTCCTCGACCGCGGTCTGGTCGAGCCGCCGCTCTTCATTCAGTTCATCTTCGGCATCCTGGGCGGGATCGGCCCGGACGTCGAAAACCTCATGCACATGAAGCGGATCGCCGACGGTCTGTTCGGCGACGCCTACCGCTTCTCCGTGCTTGGCGCCGGGCGCAACCAGATGCGCCTCGCCACCGTCGCGGCGGTGCTCGGCGGCAATGTCCGCGTCGGGCTGGAGGACAGCCTGTGGGGCGGACCCGGCCGGCTGGCCGAGACCAACGCCGAGCAGGTCGCCACCATCCGCGGCATCGTCGAGGCGCTGGGCCGGCAGATCGCCACGCCCGACGAGGCGCGCGCCGCCCTGGCGCTCAAGGGCGCCGACCGGGTCGCCTTCTGAGCGGCGCGCCCGACAATCCGGAGACCGGAGAGCCCCGTTCCGCCATGCAGGTCGTCTTCGCCGATAGTCAGCTCCGCCATCACCCGCGCCATTTCCTGGTCAGCGGCGCGCCGCAGGCCAGCCCCGAGGTGCCGGAGCGCGCGGAGCGCCTGCTGGCGGCCGTGCGCCGGGCCGGGCACGTGGTCGTCGCCCCGGCCGACCACGGGCCGGGGCCGCGGGCGGCGGTCCACACGCCGGAATACCTCCAGTTCCTGGAGACCATCGTCGCGCGCTGGCGGCGGATCGAGGGCGCGTCGGAGGAGGTCGTGCCGAACGTCCATCCCAACGGCCGGGGCGCCGGCGCGCGGGCCGGCGGCTATCCGGCCAGCGCCGTCGGCCAGGCCGGCTTTCACATGGCCGACACCGCCTGCCCGATGGCGGAGGGAACATGGGAGGCGGCGACGGCCAGCGCCAACACCGCCGCCCATGCCGCCTCCCTGGTCGCGTCCGGGGCGCCGGCCGCCTACGCCCTGTGCCGGCCGCCGGGCCACCACGCCTTCGCCGACATGGCGGGCGGCTTCTGCTTCCTCAACAACACGGCGATCGCCGCCCAGGTCCTGCGCGACCGGGGGGCGGCGCGGGTCGCGGTCCTGGATGTCGACCTGCATCACGGCAATGGCACCCAGGGCATCTTCTTTGCCCGGCCGGACGTGCTGACCGTTTCGATCCATGCCGACCCGGCGCGCTTCTATCCCTTCTTCTGGGGCCATGCCGACGAGCGCGGGGAAGGGCCGGGGGAGGGCTTCAACCTCAACCTGCCGCTGCCGCGCGGCACGGGCGACGAGGGCTTTCTCGACGCGCTGGACCGGGCGGCGAGGCGCATCCGGGCCTTCGCGCCGGACGGGCTGGTCCTGGCGCTCGGCCTCGACGCCTTCGAGGGCGATCCGCTGGCCGGGCTGACGGTGACCACCCCCGGCTTCGGCCGCATCGCCGCGGCGGTCGCCCGCCTGGGCCTGCCGAGCGTGATCGTGCAGGAGGGCGGCTACCTGTGCGACGGTCTGGCCGACAACCTGGTGAGCGCGCTCGCCGGGTTCGAATCCGCCCATACCCTCGCCGAGCCGGCCCTCGGAGCCTGAACCCATGCGTTTCCTCGACGCCGCCGCCATGGAGGCGGCGCTGCCCTGGCGCCCGCTCGTCGAGGCCCTGCGCGCGATGTTCGCGCAAGGCTGCGAGATGCCGGTGCGCCATCACCACACCGTCGCCGTGCCGGACGAGCCGGACGCGACCCTCCTGCTCATGCCGGCCTGGGTGCCCGGGCGCTACGAGGGGGTGAAGGTCGCCAACGTCTTCCCCGGCAACGCCGCGCGCGGCCGGCCGTCGATCTCGGCGAGCTACCTGCTCTCCGACGGTCGGACGGGGGAGCTGCTGGCGATCCTGGAGGGCGGGATGCTGACCGCCCGGCGGACCGCCGCGGCCTCGGCGCTCGCGGCCGACTATCTGGCGCGGGCCGACGCGCGGCATCTGGTGCTGATCGGCACCGGCCGGGTGGCGCGCAATCTGTTCGAAGCCCATGCCGCCGTCAGGCCGATCGAGCGGGTGACGGTCTGGGGCCGCTCGGCCGACAAGGCCGAGGCACTGGCGGCCGAGGCCCGTGCACTCGGCTTCGAGGCCGCCGCGGCGGCGCCGACGGCCGAGGGGGCGCAGGCCGCCGTCGGGGCGGCGGATATCGTGAGCTGCGCGACCCTGTCCGATACGCCCGTCGTCGCCGGCGCGTGGCTGCCAGAGGGCTGCCACCTGGATCTCGTCGGCGGCTTCCGCCCACACATGCGCGAGACCGACGACGACGCGATCCGCCGGTCGCGCGTCTTCGTCGACACGCGCCCGGGCGCGACCAAGGAAGCCGGGGACATTGCCGTGCCCATGGAGTCCGGTGTCCTGAGCGCGGAGGCGATCGCCGGCGATCTGTACGATCTGGCGCGCGGCGCGGTTTCTGGCCGGGATTCGGCGGCGGAGATCACGCTGTTCAAGTCCGTCGGCGCCGCGCTGGAGGATCTGGCCGGGGCCATTCTCGCCTATGAGGGTCCGGCGGGCACATGACCCGCGCATGTTGCCCGCATTGGACAAAACGCATCGCCGGGCCACCTCACTAGATTGTAACTGGCCAAGCGCGCCGAATCGCCGGCTATGATCACGCCAAGGCGTGTGCGCGCGCGTCCGACAACGAATCAGGGGAGGCTGCGGGATGAAAACCGCTATCGCATTCGGGGCCGCCGCGGCGGCCGTGATGATCGCCGTGGGCGGCATGGCGACCACCGCCGTGCGGGCCCAGTCGCCGGAAGCCCAGGTCGAGGCGCGGCAGGACTACATGAAGTCGCTGGGTGGCGCGGCGAAGACGGCCGGCGACTACTTCCAGAAGGGCGAGGGCACGCTCGACGAGGTGCGCGCGGCTCTCAAGACCCTGGGCGAGAAGGCGCCCGACCTGGAGGCGCAGTTCCCCGAGGGCACGGGCGTCGGCGTCGCCGACAGCGAGGCGCTGGCGACCGTCTGGGAGGAGCCGGACGCCTTCGCCGAGGTCGTCGGCACGGCCCAGGAGCGTTGGCAGGCCGCCGCGGCGATCGCCGACGAGGGCGGCGAGAACGAGCTCAAGGCCGCCTTCGCGCAGGCCGGCCAGGCCTGCGGCGCGTGCCACGAAGATTTCCGGCAGCAGGATTGATCCGGAGAGCCGGCGGCCCGGCGGCGACGCGTCTCGCGGTCGCCGCCGCGGCTCTGGGCGCGGCCTTGGCGATCGCGGGGCCTGTGCGTGCCCAAGACGACGCGACCTCCGGGACCGGCGATGCCGCCGCGGAGGCGGCGCCGTCGCCGCCCTCTCCGAGCCCGACGGCCGAAGACCCGGAGCTGCGCGGCGAGTACGTGTTCCATGCCGCCGGCTGCGCGGGCTGCCACACGGAAGATCGCCCGGATGCGCCGCCGCTCGCAGGTGGGCGGGGGATCGAGACGCCGTTCGGCATCTTCTACGGGCCCAACATCACCCCCGACCCGGAGACCGGGATCGGCGACTGGACCCGGGAGGACTTCGACCGCGCCCTGCGCGAGGGCGTGTCGCCTGACGGCTCGGCCTATTTCCCGATCTTTCCCTATACCTCCTACACCGGCATGACCGACGCCGATATCGACGACCTGTGGGCCTATCTGCGCACGGTCGAGCCGGTGCGGCGGGAGAACCGCGTCCATGACGTGCCGCCGCCGTTTTCCTGGCGGTTCATGCTGCCCGTCTGGCGCGCGCTCAATTTCCGCCGGGGGGAAGACGTGATCACGGTGACGGGCGCGACGCCGGACGACCGCGGCGCCTATCTGGCCGAGGCGCTAGCCCATTGCGGGCAATGCCACACGCCGCGCGGCCCGCTCGGCGGACCGGACCTCGACCGTCATTTCGCCGGCTGGGCGGACGGGCCGGAGGGCGATCTCGTGCCCAACATCACGCCCCATCCGGAGACCGGGATCGGCGGCTGGGGCGAGGGCGACGTCACCTTCCTGCTCGAGCTCGGCATGACGCCGGAGGGCGACTTCGTCGGCGGCTCGATGAACGAGGTCATCCAGAACACCACATCGAAGCTGACGGCCGAGGATCGCGAGGCGATCGCCCGGTACATCCTCTCCCTGCCACCGATCGACCACGACCCGTCGTCGTAGGCCGGCTTGCGTCGTACGTCGGGAGAGCGAAGCGATCCCGACAATTCGGCTTCGGCACGGCCGCGCCGCGTCGGCTTCGCTTCGCTCAGTCGACCTACGGGCGGCGCCCTACCGGCGCTTGCGGGCCTGGCGCTCGCGCCACCAGACGACGGCGACGACCGTGGCGACGGCGGCGAGGGTGAGCGGGAACAGCGCGATCAGCAGCGGGATCGAGCCCACCAGCACGACGACGACCGCCACGAGGGCGAGCGCGGCGACGACCGTCAGCCCGCCCCAGACGATCCAGCCGATCGCCTCGTCCCGTCGCATGATCCTGGCGTCGGCGCCGACGCCCGCGGCGCTATTGCCCGCCGACGGTCGCCGAGACGATGCGGCCCGGCTCGGCCGGCGGCTCGCCGCGCGGCAGGGCGTCGACGTTCTCCATCCCCTCGACCACCTTGCCCCAGACCGTGTACTGGCCGTTCAGGTGCGGCGCGGGGGCGAACATGATGAAGAACTGGCTGTTGGCGCTGTTCGGGTCGGGCGTACGCGCCATGCCGAGCGTGCCGCGCTCGAACGACGTGTCCGTGAACTCCGCCTTCAGGTCCGGCTTGTCCGAGCCGCCGCGGCCGGTGCCGGTCGGGTCCCCGGTCTGGGCCATGAAGCCGTCGATGACGCGGTGGAAGATCACGCCGTCGTAGAAGCCTTCGCCCACGAGTTCCTTGATGCGGGCGATATGGCGTGGGGCGAGGTCCGGGCGCATCTCGATCGTCACGGGGCCGGTCGACAGCTCCAGGTGCAGCGTGTCTTCCGGGGCCTGGGCGGGGCTGGCGGCGGACATGACGGCGACGAGACTCCCGATGACGGTGGCGAGCAGGATCCGGCGCATGGCGCGGCGACTCCCGGTTCAGGGTGATGAGGCCGCACACGACCACATCCGGGCGCCGACGTCCAGTTCGAGGGCATCCCGCGAGCCGCCACCGCTGGCGCCGCGCGGCCGGGTCCGCTCGATCCGGCGCATACGCCGATGTTGCCCGATCGGCATGATCGTAGAAAAACTGCAACGCAAACCTGCTATCAGCCGGCCGTCACGCGGGGTGGCGCCGCCAATCATCCCGATCTCGCGAGAGCCCCGCGGCCGACGTCCCGGCGCCGCCCGTTTCCCAAGGCTCGGCCCGCTCTCGACACTCCGGAGGCACCTTCATGACCAAGACCCAGATCGCCGGCGCCGCGGGCGCCCTGATCGCCGTCGCCGCCCTGGGCGCGGGCGAGGCCGCGGCCCAGTCGGGCGAACTGATGATCTATACCTCGACCCCGACCGAGGCGATGAACGACCTGATCGAGACGTTCAACGCCGAGTACCCGGAGGTCGAGGTCAGCTTCTTCCGCTCCGGCACGACCGAGGTGATGAACAAGCTGGCCGCCGAGTTCGCCGCCGGCGACCCGCAGCCCGACGTGCTGCTGGTCGCGAACTCCCTGGTCATGACCGACCTGAAGCAGGACGACCGGCTGATGGCCTATCCCGAGGCCCCGGTGGAGGGCTTCGACCCGGCCGTCTATGATGCCGACATGACCTATTTCGGCACCAAGCTGATCACCACGGGCATCACCTACAACACCGACCTGGTGGAGGAGGCGCCGAGCTCCTGGACCGACCTGACGAGCGAGGCGGCCGAGGGCCGGGTGATCATGCCGAGCCCGCTCTACTCCGGCGCGGCGGCCTACCATGTCGGCACGGTGACCGAGCAGGACGGCTTCGGCTGGGACTACTACGACGCGCTAATGGACAACGGCGCGGTGGCCGGCCGCGGCAACGGCTCGGTCCTCGACGCCGTGGCCCGCGGGGAGAAGGCCTACGGCATCATCGTCGACTTCATGCCGCTCAACGCCAAGCGCGACGGCTCGCCGGTCGACTTCGTCTTCCCCGAGGAGGGCGTGACCGCGATCACCGAGCCGGTGGCGATCCTGTCGACGGCTTCGAACGTGGAGGCGGCCAAGGCGTTCGTCGACTTCCAGCTCTCCGACGCGGGCCAGGCCTTCGCCGCCGAGCAGGGCTACATCCCGGCCAAGCAGGGCGTGGCACCTCCGGCCCATTTCCCGGCGACCGACGACATCACCATCATGGCCGCCGACCCCGCCACGATCATCGAGCAGGACCAGGCCAACAAGGAGGCCTTCGCGGAGCGGTTCGGCGGGTGACCACGCGGGTCGCGACACGCGCGCCGGCCGGACCGGCGCGCCCCCCTGCGCTACGGGTCGACGGCGAGCGGGTCCTGCTCGCCGTCGTCACCGTCTATGTCGCGGCCCTGTGCGCCCTGCCGCTGCTGCGCCTGCTGTCGGAGGCGGTCGCGCCGGCGGGCGGGGAGGGCACGGCCGCCCTGGTCGAGGAGGTCTTCTCCTCCCGCTTCACCCGGATCGCGCTCGTCAACACGCTGGAGGCGAGCCTCGGCGCCACGGTCCTGTCGATCGTGCTGGGCACCGGCACGGCGCTCGCGGTCGGGCTGACCGATATCCGCGCGCGGACCGCCTTCGTCTTCCTGCTGATCCTGCCGCTGCTGATCCCGGCGCAGATCTCCGCGCTCGCCTGGCTGGAGCTGATCGGGCCGTCCAGCCCGCTGTGGCGCCTGCCGCTGATCGAGAACCCGGCGCGCGGCGGCAATCCGCTCTATTCGCGCGAGGGCATCATCCTGCTGATGGGGATCGAGCACGCGCCGATGGTCTTCCTCGCCGTGCGCGCGGGGCTGCGCACCCTGCCGGGCGAGCTGGTGGAGGCGGCGCGCGCCTCGGGCATCGGGCCGGCGCGCGCGACGGTCGGCATCGTGCTGCCGCTGCTGCGCCCCGCCATCATCGCCGGCGGCGCGCTCGCCTTCGTCTCGGCGATCGGGAATTTCGGCGTCCCGGCGCTGCTCGGCATCCCGGGGCGCTACACCATGCTGACGACGCTGATCTACCAGCGCCTCAACGGCTTCGGGCCGAGCGTGCTGGGCGAGGTGGCGGTGCTGGCCTTCGTGCTGGCGCTGCTCGCCGCCGCCGGCCTGGCGCTCCAGGCGATCGCCAAGCGCCGCGGCCGTCTCGCGCTCGACCGGACCTCCCGGCCGCTGGCGCCCTTCACGCTCGGCCCCTGGCGGCCGGTGGTGGAGACCGCGCTGGGCGGTCTGCTGGCCGTGATCGCGATCCTGCCGCTGCTGGCGCTGGTCTCGACCTCGCTGATCCAGGCGATCGGCGTGCCGCTGACGCCCGGCACCGCGACGCTCGAGCATTATCGCGACGTGCTCTTCGACAACGACGCCACGCGGCGCGCCTTCGTGAACTCCTTCGCGCTCGCCGGGGCGGCGGCGGTGGCGACGGGGGCGATCGCCGTGCCCATCGCCTTCCTGGCCGTGCGCCGGCGCTCGCGGGTCGCGCGACTGCTCGACGGCGTGGCCGACGCGCCCTTCGCGCTGCCGGGGATCGTGCTCGCCATCGCCTGCATCCTGGTCTATCTGCGCCCGCTGCCGGTGCTCGACGTCTCGCTCTACAACACGGCCTGGATCATCCTGGTCGCGTATCTCGGCCGCTTCCTGGCCGTCGGCCTGCGCCCGGCCGCGGCCGGGATGGAGTCCCTCGACCCGGCCCAGGAGGAGGCGGCGCAGATCTGCGGCGCCGGTGCGCTGAAGCGCCTGCGGGAGATCGTGCTGCCCACGGTCGCGCCGACGGCCGCGGCCGGCGCGCTGCTCGTCTTCCTGCTGGCGGTCAACGAGCTCACGGTCTCCGCGCTGCTCTGGTCGACGGGCAACGAGACGCTGGGCGTCGTCGTCTTCAGCCTCTATGACGAGGGCAACGCCACCGCCGCCGCTGCGGTCGCCGTCCTCAGTGTCGCGGCGACGCTCGCGGTCGCGGCGCTGGCGAGCCTGGTCGCCCGCCGCCTCCCTCACGGAGTCCTGCCATGGCAGGCGTGAGCCTCGACAGCCTGACCAAGCGCTTCGGCGAGACGGCGGCGGTCGACGGCGTGTCGCTGCGCGTCGCCCCCGGCGAATTCGTGGCCCTGCTGGGGGCCTCGGGCTGCGGCAAGACCACGCTGCTGCGCCTGATCGCCGGGTTCGAGCATCCCGATGACGGCACGATCGCCATCGACGGGGAGACCGTGGCCGGGCCGCGGACGGCGGTGCCGCCGGAGCGCCGGCGCCTGGGCATGGTCTTCCAATCCTACGCCCTCTGGCCGCATCTGAGCGTCGCGGACAATGTCGGCTATCCGCTCAAGGTCCGGCGCGTGGCCAGGACCGAGCGCGCGTCGCGGGTGGCCCTGGCGCTCGAGCTGGTCGGCCTGACCGGCTTCGCCGACCGCCGGCCGGCGGCGCTGAGCGGCGGGCAGCGCCAGCGGGTCGCGCTCGCCCGGTGCCTGGCGGCCGAGCCGTCGGTGGTCCTGCTCGACGAGCCGCTGGCCAATCTCGACGTCCATCTGCGCGAGAGCCTGCAGGTCGAGTTCCGGCGCTTCCACGCGGCGGCCGGGGCGACTTTCGTCTATGTCACTCACGACCAGGCCGAGGCGATGGCGCTGGCCGACCGGGTCGCCGTGATGGTCGACGGGCGGATCGCCCAGGTCGCGCCGCCGCGCACCCTCTATGACGAGCCGGCGGACGAGACGGTCGCCCGCTTCGTCGGGCGCGGGCAAGTGGTCCCGGTGGCGATCGAGGGCGGCGACGGCGCGGGCCGGGTCGCCGCGCGGCTCTGGGACCGGCCGGTCAGCCTGCGCGGGGCCGCCGTGCCGGGACGCGCCGGCCGGGCCGTGCTGCGCGCCGAGCGCCTGCGTCTCGCCGGGAACGAGGAGGCGGGGAACGCGGTGCCGGCCCGGGTCGACAATCTGATCTTCCACGGCCCGGTGACCACGGTGCATGCCCGGGTCGAAGCGGACCAGGACACGGTCCTCCAGGTCCCCACCTCCGGCCCTCCGCCCGCCGTCGGCGACCGGGTCGCGGTGGCCGTCGACGACGGCTGGGTGCTGCCGAAACCGTCGCGATAGCTCATCGCGGCTGTCGAGCAAGCCGAGGCAATCCGTGACCAGGGCGGGTCCCGGCCGGGTTCTCGCGTGGAGCCGTCGAGGGAGCGCGCATGCGCCCGTTCAGCGATCTTCCCGGTTTTCGGGATCGAACCACGCGGCTATGCTCGATTCCCAGGGGTACGGGGCGGCCGACACCCTGCGATCTCGGGGTCGGAAAATGCTGTTCACGACGTTGCTCGGATCGGTCGTGCGGGAAGGCAGTCTCTGTGTCGTCGACTCGGCGGGTCGGCGACGGCACATCGGCGATGACAGCCCTCCGGTCGCGACCTTGCGGCTGACCACCGCGGCAAGCGGGTACGTGCTGGCGCTCAATCCGGCGCTTTCCATCGGGGAAGCCTATATGGACGGCCGGCTCGTGATCGAGGAAGGGAGCCTCTACTCCTTCCTCGACGTCGTCGCGAGAAACTACGGCAGGACCGGTCGCAACCCCTGGCTGGACCTCCTGGAACGATGGGGCCGGCGCCTCAAGCAGGCGAATCCCGCGGCGCGGGCCCGGCGCAACGTCGCCCATCACTACGACCTCTCTTCAGCGCTCTACGACGTCTTCCTGGATGCGGACCGCCAGTATTCCTGCGCCTATTTCATGACGCCGGCGGATACGCTGGAGACCGCGCAGGAGCAGAAGAAGCGCCACATCGCGGCGAAGCTTTGCCTCGACCGGCCCGGCCTGAGAGTCCTGGATATCGGCTCGGGCTGGGGTGGTCTCGGTCTCTACCTCGCCGAGGAGTTCGGGGCCGATGTCACGGGCGTGACCCTGAGCACCGAGCAGCATGCCCACAGCGTCCGCCGGGCCGCCGCCTCGCCGGCGCGCCGGCGACTGCGGTTCGAGTTGAAGGACTATCGCGACGTCGAAGGCCCGTTCGACCGGATCGTCTCGGTCGGCATGTTCGAGCATGTGGGAAAACGGAATTATTCCGAGTTCTTCGAACGGATCCGTGAACTCCTGGCCGACGATGGCGTCGCGCTCGTCCATTCGATCGGCTATTCCGATACGCCGGCGCCGATCAATCCTTTCATTCGCAAATACATATTCCCGGGAGCGGATCTTCCCTCGATGTCCGAGGTCTTCGCGGCCGTGGAGCCGACCGGCCTCTGGACAACGGATGTCGAGATCCTCCGTCTGCACTACGCCGAGACCCTGCGTCTGTGGCGCGAACGGTTCATGGCGCGGTGGGACGAGGTCGCGGCCCTCTACGACGAGCGGTTCTGCCGGATGTGGGAATACTATCTGGCACTCTGCGAGGTCGGATTCCGTCGGCGCACGAACATGGTGTTCCAGCTCCAGGTCACGCGACGCGTCGATGCCGTTCCCATCACCCGGGACTACATGATCGACGCCGAAAGGGAGGTGGAGGAGCAGGGGCTGTCCGCCCAGGCTTGATCGACACCGGCCGCGCCGGGAGGCGAGGGGGGGGGGCTCTGCCGGCGTCGCGGCTCCGCATGGCCCGAGCGGGCGCAACCGTGCCGGACCGGGAAGGCGCGCGCGGCCCGGCGGCGCGTCGACGTTTCCGCCATCCTGGCAATTCGTCTAGGTCACCGACTCATAAACCGCATCCAGATACGGGCGGCAGCGAGTTTTACGAGAGCGAGATAGTTGGCGGCATGCTTTTCGAAGCGCGTTGCGATGGCCCTGAAGTGCTTGATCTTGTTGAAGAAGCGCTCGACCAG
>JAVJUS010000033.1:0-113224 GCA_040220455.1 Azospirillaceae bacterium | reverse complement strand
GTAGGTCGGTCGAGCGGAGCGAGCCCGACAGGGGCGCCTGCCCCGCCGTCGAGGCCGTCGGGCTCGCTGACGCTCGATCGACCTACGGGGTGTCGAGGAACCCGAGCAGGCCCGGCTCGTAGCGCTCGGCCCAGGCGATGACCGGGATCTGCGCGTCGTTCTCGCCGCCGCGCACAGGATTGACGAATTCCCAGACGATCCGGCCGTCGCGGGTGACCTCGAGCAGCCGGCCCCCGTTGGACTCCGTGATCAGGGTGTTGCCGTCGGGCAGGCGCTGCTGGTCGGAGCGGATGCGGCTGACGAAGGGAGCGTCGGGCGTGCCGGCGTATTGCCAGACGATGCCGGCCGTGCGCGGATCGATCTCGATGACGCGCGAGAAGCCGGAGGCCGTGTCGTAGTTGCCGAAGTTGTCGAACAGCAGGATGTCGCCATTGTCCAGGATGTCCGGGTCGTGCTGGCCGATCCAGGGGCCGCGCAGGGCCCAGGTGATCGCGCCGCTTTCCGGATCCAGGACCGCCAGGGCATGCAGCTCCCGGAAGGACAGCAGCACGTCGCCGTCCTCCGCGAAGGCGAAGCGCGCCGCCCTGTCGGCGTCGACATACTCGACGGCGTTGGCGTGCAGCGGATCGCCGAGCGCGAAGCCGGCGAGCGTGTAGATCATCTGGCGATAGGGCGAGTCGGCGAGCGCCGTCAGCAGGCGGAAGCGCGCCGTCTCCTCGCCGTCCGGCGTCAGGACGACCAGCTCGTCCTCCAGGCGCGGGCGCTCCAGATGACCCAGATAGTCGAGCTCGTCGTCGAAGATGCCGTGGGTCAGCGCGAAGATCCGGCCGTCGGGCGCGATGTCGAACTGGTGGTGGGCGCGCCCCGGATAGGCCCAGAGGACCTCCGCGTTCCGGTCGAGCTTGACCAGGCCGTAGCCGTAGGGCGTGTCGCCCGCCGCCTCGTAGAGGGCCAGCAGGTCGCCATTCGGGAAGGCGCGGGCCATCCGGAAGAAGACATGGCTGTCGGGCTGGGGATCGGCGATCGGGCTCTCGCCCTCCGGCCAGACCGTGCCGAAGGCGCGGCGCCACTCGTGCAGGACCCGGCCTTCCCGGTCGATCAGGAAGGCGGCCGGGGCGTGGCCGGAGGTGTAGAGCGTCGGCCCGCCGGTGGCGCCCTCCGGCTCCAGGACCGTCACGCCCGTGTCGTCCCGGCGCGCCGGATACCAGAGGTCGGTGGCGTAGACGTCGCGATAGCCGGTCAGGCTGTCCTTCCACGCCACCGCGGCGCGGTAGGCCCGGTCGATCTGCGGCGCCGGGAAGAGGCCCGCCCGCATCACGATGGTTCCGGCGAGGAAGGCGAGGACGGCGAGGCCCGCCAGGGACAGGATGAAGAGGGCCCGCTCGCCGCGCCCGGCCTCCGGCTCCGCGGGTGCCGGGGCGTCGGCCGGGGCGCGCACTCCGGCGGATCCGGTGCCGGGGGGATCGTCTCTCGGGTCTGGCGCCATCCTGGCCCTCGATCGGATGCGACGTCGAGAAGCTGAACGCGCCCGCCGGGATTCGGTTCCGGTGTCCGTTTACCGGCGCGCCCGGCCGTCGGGCATCGTCATGACGGTCATGGCGCGGAGACTGCCGCAGCGGATCGCGATGGCGCCGGCCAGCTTCTGCTCGGCACGGCGGATGCGCACCCACCCCTGCTGCGAGTCCCGCGACGTGACGTAGCGAAAATGCCTAGCCAATGGGAAGCTCGAGAGGCCCCTACCCTCGATGCGCGAGATTCGATCTTCATGGGCCGGATTGTACATGGATCGGCTTTCATAAAGAGTCGACCGCAAGAAGCGAGACAAGGATTTGGTTTTCCTCTCCAAGAGAAATACGAAGATTGACGTTTCCTTATTCCCTTGCCAGTGAAGTCCTGCCCGAAAGAGGTATATTCCATGCTCGCGCGGACACTCATGGGGCCGATCGTCGGAGTCTTCGCCGGCGTCAGGCGGGGCCGCAGGCGGCCGGAACGCACACCGGCCTTGCAAGAATTGCAGGGGTCGGAAGCGAGGATCGACACGACTTCGAAGCATTCGATGCCCATAGTCTTGTCATGCCGGCCGATTCGGCCCGCTTTTCTCTCGAGTGACGGTGATGAGCTTTCTCGCGGCCGCCTTGCGGGCGCCGGGCCAGACGACGGGGATCGTCCTGGTCCTGGTGGCGCTCGTCTCCTTTTCCGCCTCCGACGCCGTCGCGAGCGCGCTGACGCAGACCATGTCCCCCCTCCAGGTGGTCACGGCGCGCTTCGTCACGGCGCTGGCCTGGCTGCTGCCGTTCGTCTTCACGCTGCGCCGGTCGGAGCTCGTGCGTCTCGAGCATCCGGTGGCCAACCTGGTGCGCGGGCTGGGCATCTTCGGCTCGGCGGCGTTCTTCGTCGCGGCGCTCGCCCATCTGCCGATCGCCACGGCGACGGCGATCGGCTTCGTCTCGCCCTTCGTGATCACGCTGCTGTCGATCCCGCTGCTGGGCGAGCGGGTGGGCCGGCACCGCTGGGCGGCTATCGCCGTGGGCTTCGCCGGCGTGCTGATCGTCGTCCGGCCGGGCGGCGCGGGTTTCACGGCGGCCCATCTGCTGCCGATCGCCTCGGCGACCTGCTGGGCCGCGGCCATCATCGCCATGCGCTGGACAGGCGATACCGGCGGCATCCGGGGCACGCTGGGCGCGCTGGTCTTCGCCAACCTTTTCGGCGCCGTCGCCGGGCTGATGCTGACCGGCGGCAGCGACTGGTCGATCACGCCGGCACAGGTGCCGGTGCTCTTCGCCTACGGCTTCTTTTCGATCCTCGGCCACGGGCTGATGGCGGTGGCGCTGCTGCGCGCGGCGGCGTCGGCCATCGCGCCGTTCAGCTACACCCAGATCCTGTGGAGCTCGGCCTTCGGCTTCGCGCTGTTCGGCCAGATTCCGGACCGCTGGACGGTGCTCGGCAGCGCGGTCATCGTGGCGAGCGGCCTCTATGTCTTCTGGCGCGAGCGCCGGGTCGAGGCCATGCCCGGCCGCGACACGGCCATGCCGGCGGCGGAGAGCCTGGCGCCGGTCGCGCCGGAGCCGCTGCCCGCCGCCCCGCTGGCCAATCCCGATCGGGAGTGAGCCGGCCCGGGCGAAAAAAGGAGGCCCCGACCGCGGTCGGGGCCTCTAGGGGCCGGGAGGAAAGGCCGGCGACTCAGGGCGTCGACCGCGCGTCGACGGCCGGTACTACTCGTCGCGATGGGGCAGGGCGGTGTTGGAGACGAGCATCTCCTGGCCGCGGAACAGGCCGGCGAGCGTCTCCGTGCTGGCGCCCTTCAACTCGTCGAAATACGCCTTGAACCGGTCGGACTCCAGGAACGCGTGGGCGTCGGCGTTGGAATCGAACCAGAGCTCCAGGTTCCAGTCGTAGCTGGTCATGTGCTCGTTGGGCAGGCGCGCGACGTAGCCGACCTCGATCGTCCGGCCCACGGTCGTGCCGAAGACGTGCTCGCGCACCAGCGCGTCCTGGCCAAGATCGGCGAAGCGCCCGGCATACCAGTCCTTGATGCCGGCCGGGTCCTTGGCCAGGCCGAAGGCGATGAACTTGGTGATCGTGCCGTCCTTGCGCGCCCGATAGCCGCGCTGGAAGGTCGAGAACTGCGCGGGATTCGCGACCTCGAACTGGGTGTGCTCGGTCAGGGCGATGCCGGGAAGGGTGCCCGGATCCAGGCCCATGTTGGCGAGCCCGTCGCCCAGCAGCGCGTGGCCCGTGTGGTGGTTCCAGCATTCGACCATCGAGTCCCAGTCTTCCCAGTATTCCTGGGCGATCCGGTAGAACTCGCCATGGGCCACGGCCGGCTGCTTCGCGATCTTGCGATTGATGGAGTACCGGATGATCTTGTGGGCGATCTTGGCGTAGCCGGTATGGATGCCGAGGTACCAGGAATCGAACTGCTCCTCGGTCAGGTGCTTGGGCAGGGTGATGACCCAGTTGAAGCTGATCACGGCCCGGTCTCCCGTTCTGAACATTAAAGATCAATACTTTTGAGAAATGGTGTCCGGCGCGCGCCGCGCTGTCAAGCCGCGCGCGACCGGCCGGACCCGGCCATGCTTGCGACCCCGACGGGCGCCGGCGGCGGGCGAATACATACTTGTGCATCCTGGCCAGCCGGCCGGCGCGGCGCGATGATCGCCACACGAACGCGTGCATACGGCTTGACAGAAGGGCCGACCGACTTCTACGCTAAAGATCAAAATCTTTGTTCTTTGAGCCGACCCGAACGAGTCCACCATAGCGGCCCGGCATGCCGGAGCGGCGTCCGACCAACGAGAACATCAACCGGAGGCTTCCGATGAGATCCACGAACAGACTTGCAGCGATCGTCTGCGCCGGCGCCGTGGCGATGGGCGCCGCGGGCGCGTCGACGGCCGCGGAGGGCACTGGCAGCGTCGAAGGCAACGGCGCCGAACTCGTCATGTTCACCATCACCGCGTCGAACGTCTACGGCGCCAACCAGATCAGCGGCGCCGAGGCCGAGGCCGAGCGGCTGGGCTACGACCTCACGGTCTTCCAGAACAACTTCTCCCAGCCCGAGCAGGACCGCCAGGTCCAGCAGTACATCGCCAGCGGGGCCGAGCCGGCGGCGATCATCTTTTGGCCGTGGGTCGCCGAGGCCGCGCTCAACAGCGTGCGCCAGCTCTCCCGCGTCGGGCCGGTCATCATGCTGACCCAGGAGCCCAACGAGCAGGCCTGGCCCTACGTGCAGGCCTATTCCGGCGCCAACCAGATCCTGATCGGCGAGACGCTGGGCGAGATGATGATGCAGGCCCGCGAGGCGGCGCGCGAGGCCGGCATGGAGTTCGAGAGCGAGAACGGCAACCTGCTGGTCTTCCAGCACCCCGAGGGTGAGAAGACCGGCACCGAGCGCATGAAGGGCTTCCTCGCCGTCACCGAGGACGAGCCGTTCAACATCATCCACACCGAATACGGCGCCAACAGCCCGGAGTCCGGCTACGAGATCGGCAGCCAGGTCGTGCCGCGCTTCAAGGGCGAGTTCGACTTCCTGTTCGTGTCCAACCAGCAGGCGGCCAACGGCATCATCCGCGCGCTCAAGGAGAACGGGATCACGCCGGGCGAGGACGTCTACATCGTCTCCGGCGACTGCTCGGGCACGCTCGACGCCGTCAAGAACGGCGAGACCTTCGGCACCGGCATCCAGCCGGCCGCGGTCGAGGGCGCGCTGGCCGTGCGCACGGCGGCGAAGTTCATCGCCAACGGCACGATCGAGGGCGATGTCATCCAGCTCGAGGTGAGCGCCGAGGCGCCGCCGATCAACGATGATCCGCCGGCCCAGTACAACTACATGCCGCACGCGCCGGCTGTCGGTCCCGAGGGCGTGGCCAACACCATGATCTGGGGCTACACCGCCGACGAAATCTGCGCCGGCTGATCCTCGAACCCGTGAGCAGCGATCCCGCGATCACGGACGTGGACGCGGACGAGGCGGCGCCCCGGCCCAGGCTGTCGGTGCGCCGCCTCTCCAAGCGTTACGGCAACGTCCAGGCTCTGGCCGAAGTGGATTTCGAGCTTCGGCCGGGCGAAGTCATGGCCTTGCTCGGCGAGAACGGCGCCGGCAAGAGCACGCTGGTCAAGGTGCTCTCCGGCCTCGTCGCGCCCGACTCGGGCTCGATCGAGATCGACGGGCGCCCGGTCGACCTCTACCCGGCCGCGCGCTCCCAGGACGCGGGCGTCGCCGTCGTCCACCAGGAATACAGCTCCGTGCCGACGCTCAGCGTCGCGGAGAACCTGGTGCTCGGCCAGAAGGGCGTGCCGCCGCTCTGGCTGCCAGGTCCGCTCAATGCCCGGGCGCGGGAGCTGATGGCCACGGTCGGCCTCGACCATGTCGACCCCCGCACGCCGGTCGAGCGGCTGAGTGTCGCGGAGATGCAGCTCCTCGAGATCGCGCGCCTGCTGGTGCGCGACGCGCGGATTCTGATCTTCGACGAGCCGACCGCGGCGCTGGCCGACAAGGAGATCGAGCGCGTCCTGGCCGTCATCCGCCGGCTGTCGGCCGAGGGGCGCAGCGTCATCTACGTCACCCACCGCCTGCCGGAGGTCTTCCGCCTCGCCGACCGGGTGACCGTGTTCCGCAACGGCCGCAGCCTGCCCGCGGCGCCGACCTCCGAGCTGGATGTCGACCGGGTCATCACCATGATGCTGGGCCGCGACCTGGAGACCATGTTCCCCGCGCGCCGCCCCGTGTCGGGGGAGGCGCTGATGCGGGTCGAGGGGCTGCTCGCCCCCGGGCTGGTCGAGCCCGTCTCCTTCGACGTCCGGCCGGGGGAGATCGTCGGTCTGACCGGCCAGCTCGGCAGCGGCGCCGGCGCGGTGGTGCGCTGCCTCGCCGGCATGGCGCCGCCGCTGGCCGGCGGCGCGCGCCTGGACGGGGCGGTGGTTTCCCTGCGCGGCCGCGCCGCGACCCTGCGCCGGGGCATCGCCTATTGCTCGGCGGATCGCAAGCGCGACGGCATCTTCGCCGAGCGGGCGATCCGCGAGAACCTGTCCTCGCCCTGGATCCGCTCGGTCGCGCCGGGCGGCTGGATCTCGGCGCGCGGGGAGGCGAACCGCGCCAGCGAAATCGCGCGGCGCTTCGCCATCGACGTCAAGCGCCTGGGCGCGGCCGTGGGCACGCTGAGCGGCGGCAACCAGCAGAAGGTCGCCGTCGGCAAGTGGCTGGGCGCCGAGCCGCGCGTCATGCTGCTGGAGGAGCCGACGCGCGGCGTCGACATCGGCGCGCGGGCGGAGATCTACCAGCGCCTGCGCGACCTGTGCGACGCTGGTCTCGGCATCATCGTGGCGAGCTCCGACACCGCCGAGATCCTGGGCCTGTCCGACACCATCGCGACCTTCTACCGGGGCCGGATGACCGACATGAAGCCGCACGACGCCTGGAGCGAGGATTCTCTCGTCCGCGAGGTCATGCACCAGGAGGCCGCCGCATGAGCCGGGAGGCCCCGGGCGCCGCCGTCGACGCCGGCCCGGCGTCGCATTCCACCGGCCCCGGCCGGGCCCGGCCGGAATGGGTGGGCTTCGCCGTCCTGATGGGCGCGGCGGCGCTCGCCATCCTTGTCGCCATCGCCATCACGCCCGGCTTCCTGACGGTCGACAACCTGCGCGCCATCCTGCGCAACGCCTCGATCGTCGGGATCGTCGCCGTCGCCATGACGCCGGTCACCCTGTCGGGCAACTTCGTCTCGCTCGGCATCTCGCAGTCGGCGATGCTCGCCATGGTCGGCTTCGTCGCCATGGTCGGCGCCGGCTGGCCCCAGGCGGTCGCGATCCCGGTGGTGATCGCCGGGCTGATCGTCGTCGGCATCCTGCAGGGCGCGGTCGTCGCGGTGGGCCTGAACCCGATCATCACGACCCTGGCGGCGGGCGCGATCATCTTCGGCGTCGTGTCCGAGGTCACCGGCGGCGGCATCGTGCGCGCCGGCGCGCCGCTCGACTGGGGCAGCGGCACGGTCGCGGGCATCCCCGTCCAGGTGCTGGTCTTCCTCGTCTTCACCGCCGCGGTCTCGCTGCTGATGGCGCGCACGGTGGTCGGACGGGAGACCGTGCTGGTCGGCGCCAACCGCGCGACGGCGCGGATCAGCGGCATCTCGGCCACGCGGGTGACGATCCTCGCCTTCGCCATCTTTTCCGTCGGCCTGGCGCTCGCGGGAATCCTCAACGGCGCCGCCTTTGGGCAGGCGACGGCGGTGTCCTTCCGCGACCTGACGATCGACGTGATCGCCGCGCTGCTGGTCGGCGGCACGGCGATCCAGGGCGGGCGCGGCTCGCCCCTGCGCTCGGCCGGCGGCGCTCTCCTGATCGCGGTGATCTCGAACATGATGGTGCTCAACGATTTCAGCAGCGGCGGCCGGCTGGCGGTCCAGGGCGCGGTGGTCGTCGTGGTCGTCGTCCTGATGGACTACCTGCGGCGCCGCGGGGCGGTACGGTCATGACCCGGCAGCTCTACACACGGCTCAGGCCCTACATGATGCCGCTGGCGGTGCTGGCGATCACCTGGATCGTCATCGCCGCGACGACGCCCAGCTTCCGCGGCCAGGCGAGCATCTACGCGGTGCTCGAGGGTTTTCCCCTGGTCGGGCTGGTGGCGCTGGGCCTCGCGGTGACGATCATCGCGGGCGAGCTCGATCTCTCGGTCGGCTCGATGGCGGCGCTGGCCGCGGTGATCGCCGTGCTCGCCTCGCCCGCGGGGCTCATCGGCTGCATCGCCATCGCCGTCCTGTGCGGCACGGTCCTGGGCGCGATCCAGGGCGGGCTGATCGCCTATCTCAGGATCAACTCGCTGGTCTTCACGATCGGCACGCTGATCATGCTCCGCGGGATCACGTTCCTGGCCAGCGGCCACGCGCCGATCATCATCGAGAACTTCGAGATCACCGACCCGCTGCTCGAGCGCTACGGCGTCTTCTCCGTGTCGAGCCTGGTGACCATCGCGGTCTTCGCCATCGCCGGGCTGTTCCTGACCTATACTCGGTGGGGCCGGGAGATCTTCGCCATCGGCGGGGCGCGCAACGAAGCGATCGCCGCCGGCGTACCCCGGGTCCGCCCGCTCACCGTGGCCTTCGCGATCTCGGCCGGCTGCGCCAGCCTGGCGGGCGCTCTCGCGGCCACGCGCGGCGGCAGCGCGGCGCCGCAGAACTACGAGGACCTGCTGCTGAGCGCCGCGGCCGCCGCCCTGCTCGGCGGGATCAGCCTCTACGGCGGGCGCGGGACGGTGATCAACGTGGCGCTGGGCGTCGCCGTGCTGTCGGTGGTCGGCGCCGGTCTGGCGGCGCGCGGCAGCGCCGCCTCGCTGGTCCAGCTCGTCACCGGGGCGCTGCTGCTCACGGTCATCACGCTCGAATTCCTGGCCGGCCGGCTGACGCTGAAGGACACGGTGCTGGGCCGGGCCCTGCCGCGCGGGCGGGCCGCGGGGACGCCATCCGACGCCGGCGGATGAGCCGGCCACCGAGGACGAGAACCTGGAGAGGGGAGGCACAATGGCCGGACGGCTCGAAGGCAAGGTCGCGATCGTCACCGGCTCGGCGACGGGCATCGGCTCGGCGACGGCGCGGCTGTTCGTCGAGGAGGGCGCGCGCGTCCTCGCCGCGGACATCAAGGATCCGGGCGACGAGCTGGCCGCCGTCGCGAAGGACCGCGGCGACCGGCTGACGTTCGCCAAGTCCGACGTGCGCAGCGAGGAGTCCTGGGCCGAGACCCTGGCCGCCTGCGTCGCCGCGTTCGGCCACCCGAACGTGCTGATCAACAACGCCGGCGCGCTGGGCTCCGGCAAGCCGGTGCACGAGGAGACGATCGAGGGCATGAAGGCCGCCTTCGAGAGCAACACGCTGGGCATGTTCCTCGGCATGAAGACGGTGATCCCGGGCATGATCGAGGCCGGCGGCGGCTCGATCGTCAACGTCTCCTCGGTCTGGGGCTGGTCGGGCGTGGCCAACAACACCGCCTACCAGACCTCCAAGGGCGCGGCGGTGATGCTGTCGAAGAACGCGGGCGTGACCTACGCACCCATGGGCATCCGGGTGAACTGCGTCCTGCCCGGCTATGTCGACACGCCAATGTCGCGCGGCGTCACCCCCGAGGAGGCCAAGATGCTGGTCGCGTTCACGCCGCTCGGCCGCCGGGCCGAGCCGCCCGAGGTCGCGCCGCTGATGGTCTACCTCGCCTCCGACGAATCCAGCTTCGTGGCCGCCGGCAACTACATGGTCGACGGCGGGATGGCCGCGCTATGAGCCCCGCGACCCCGCACGAGACCTTCGCCCTCGGCGACTTCCCGCTCGACTGCGGCGTCACGCTGCCCGACGCCCGGATCGCCTACACGACCTACGGCACCCTTGCCGAGGGGCGGGACAACGCGATCGTCTTCCCGACCTGGTTCGTCGGCACCCACGCCGACGTCGAGTGGCTGATCGGCGAGGGCAAGCCGCTGGACACGAGCCGCTACTTCGTCGTCGTGCCCAGCATGTTCGCCAACGGCCTGTCCTCCTCGCCGTCCAACACGCCGCCGCCCCACGACCGGGCGCGGTTTCCCGCCATTACGATCCGCGACAACGTGCGCGCCCAGCACCGGCTGATGACCGAGCATTTCGGTGTCCGGCGGATCGAGCTGGCGATCGGCGGCTCGATGGGCGCCTTCCAGGTCTACCAGTGGGCGCTCGACTATCCCGACCTGGTCGAGAGGCTGGCGCCGTGCTGCGGGGCGGCGCGGGTCAGCCGGCATTGCTGGGTCTTTCTCGACGGCGCCCGGGCCGCGCTGGAGGCCGACCCGGCGCTGGCCGGCGGCGACTATTCGAGCCCTCCGGCGACCGGGCTCAAGGCGCTCGGCCGGGTCTGGGCGGGCTGGGCGCTGTCCCAGCAGTTCTACCGCGAGGAGCTCTACAAACAGATGGGCTTCGAGACGGTCGAATCCTTCCTGACCGATTTCTGGGAGGCCTTCTGGGTCGCCTGCGACGCCAACGACCTGCTCAGCCAGCTCCGTACCTGGCAGACGGCGGACCTCGCCGCGACGCCCGGCTACGACGGCGACCTGGAAAAGGCGCTGGGCGCGATCCGGGCCAAGGCGGTGCTCAGCCCCGGCCAGCAGGACCTCTACTTCCCGCCCGAGGACATGGCCTGGGAGGCCGAGCGCCTGCGCGACGCCGAGCTGCGCACGATCCCGGGCGCCTGGGGCCATTTCTCCGAGGTCGGCATCGATCCCGCCTGCTCGGACTTCCTGAGCGGGTCGATCCGCAACCTGCTCGCCTGGTAGCAGCCCGTCCCGGGGGCGCCGGCGCCCTGGGGTCTGCGCACGGCGCCCGAGGCACCGCGCTCCGGCCGACAGTCGGGAGTTGCGGTGCGCCGCGACATGGGGCTTGAATCCGCGTGGCAATTCATCAAAGATATTGATGATTAACTGATATAAGAACAGGGAGCACGACAGCAAATGACACGAGACATCGGGCGGAACGGCCCGTACGGCCCTCCCGCCGCCGGCCCCGATGGCCTCCTGCGCACCCGTCTGGCCCTTCCCTCGATGGGCCGCCGGGGCTTCAACGCCGGCCTCCTGGCCGCCGGCGGGATGGCCGCGATGGCACCCTTCGCGCCGCGGGCCGCCGCGCAGACCCGGGTCAACTACATGGGCTGGCAGGGCTACGACACGGGCATCGACGTCGACGGCTTCTACGAGGCCAACGACATCACGCTGCAGACCACCTACATGGCCGGCAACGAGGAGATCATCGCCTCGATCCAGGCCGGCGGCCGCGGGTCGATGGACGTGGTCACGCCGGTGGCGAGCTACATCCCGTTCTACGTCCAGCTCGGCGCGCTGGAACCGCTGGACCTCTCCCGCCTGCCCAACTGGGACAAGCTCTTCCCGCTGTTCCGGGACATGGAGACGATCCGCGTCGACGGCGAGGTCTACGCCGTGCCGTTCATCTGGGGCTCGGTGCCGCTGATGTACAACGCGAATGTCGTCACCGAGACGCCGACCTCGTGGTTCGACATGATGAAGCCCGAGTACAAGGGCAAGGTCGCGGTGTCGACCGACGTGGTCTCGATCATGACGCCGTTCCTCATGGCGGCGAACGACATCGACAGCCCGCACCTGGTCACGCGCGAGCAGCTCGAGAAGACGGTCGACCTGCTGATCACGCTCAAGAAGGACCACCTGCGCACGGTCACCAGCAGCTACGGCGAACTCGCCGGCCTGCTCGCCAGCGGCGACGTCATCATGGCGCCGGGCTGGGAGCCGATCAGCGTCTGGGCAGGCGAGGACGCGCCGCCGATCGAGTGGGTGATCCCCGAGGAAGGCACGCTGACCTTCGTCGACGTCTGGTCGATGGTCGCCGACGCGCCCAACAAGGACGCGGCCTACACCATCCTCAACCAGACGATCGACCCGGCGGCCCAGGCCAAGACGGCGGAGGAGAACCTGACGGCGGTCACCGTCGCCGACGCGGTCCCGATGCTGAGCGAGCAGCCCCGCAGCATCTATCCCTATGACGACATCGAGGGCTACTTCGCCAAGGCGGGCGGTCTGTTCCCGTTCTGGCCGGTCGAGCCGGTCGACGGCTACATGACCTATGACGACATCCTCGAGGGCTGGGAACGGTTCCTGAAGGCTTGAACGGCATGAGCCTCCAGGCCTCCACGGATGCTCGGTCCGCCGTCGCCCCGGGCCCCGCGCCCGGGGCGGGGCGGGCCGAGCCGCTCGTCCGCCTGTCCGGCGTGACGCGGCGCTTCGGCGCCCATGTCGCCGTCCACCCGGTCGATCTCGCGGTCCACCGCCACGACTTCGTCGCGATCCTGGGGCCGTCGGGCTGCGGCAAGACCTCGCTGCTGCGCATGATCGGCGGCTTCCTGGAGCCGAGCGGCGGGACGATCGAGATCGCCGGGCGCGACGTCACACGCCTGCCGCCCGACCGGCGGCCGACCAACATGGTCTTCCAGGGCTACGGCCTGTTCCCCCACATGACGGTGCGCCAGAACGTCGCCTACGGCCTGCGCATCGCGCGCGTGTCCGCGGCCGAGCGCGACCGGCGGGTGGAGGAGGCGCTGGCGCTGGTCCACATGGAGAGCTTCGCCGACCGCCTCGCACCGCAGCTCTCCGGCGGCCAGGCCCAGCGCGTCGCGCTCGCCCGTACGCTGGTGATGCGCCCGGAGGTTCTGCTGCTCGACGAGCCGCTGGCCGCCCTCGACCTCAAGCTGCGCAAGACCATGCAGGAGGAGCTGCGCGGCATCCACCGGTCGATCGGCGGCACCTTCGTCTTCGTCACCCACGACCAGGAGGAGGCGATGGCGCTGGCCAACCGCATCCTGGTCATGCAGGACGGCCGCGTCGTCCAGGAGGGCGGCCCGACCGAGATCTATGGCCGGCCGGCCACGCGCTTCGTCGCCACCTTCGTCGGCGACGCCAACCTGTTCGACGGGCGCCGCGCGGGCGGCCGGGTCGATCTCGACATCGGCCCCGCGTTCGCCGACGCAGGCCGCGACGGCCCCGTCACCGCCGTCGTGCGGCCCCAGGCGATCACGCTCGAGACCGGACCGGCGGCCGCCGCCGGCGCCGCCGGGCGGGGCGGCGACCGGATCGCGCTGGACGGGCGGCTGGTCGACATCGTGCCGCTCGGGCCGTCGGTGAAGTTCCTGGTCGCCGTCGGGGACCGGGAGATCGCGGTGACGCGCACCGTCACCGGCCCGGTCGAACCGCTGGAGATCGGCAGCCGCGTCGTCCTGTCCTGGCGGCCGGCGGACCAGGTCGTGATCGCCGGCGGGCCGGCGCCATGACGCTTCGCCGCGGCCCTCTGGTGCTGCTGTCCCCCGCCTTCGGGGTCTTCGCCGTGTGCTTCGTCCTGCCGGCGGCGTACTTCTTCGTGGTCAGCTTCTGGCAGGTGCGCTCCTACCGCCTGGTCAAGGAGACGACGGCGGAGAACTACCTGCGCGTCTTCACCGACTATTCCGGTCCGCTGCTCGACACGCTGGTGCTCGCCTTCATCGTCGCGACGACGGTGACCGGCTTCGCGTTCTTCTACGTCTATCTCTGCCGGTTCAAGGCGGGCCGCTTCGCGCCGCTGCTGCTCTTCGCCGCCATGCTGACGCTGTTCGGCGGCTACCTCACCAAGATCTACATGTGGCGCACCATCCTGGGCGACAGCGGCATCCTCAACGCCTCGCTGATCACCGCGGGGCTGATCGAGGAGCCGATCTCGGTCTTCCTGTTCAACCCGGTCGCGGTGGTGATCACGCTCGGCCACTACCTGGTGCCCTTCGCGATCCTGCCGCTCTACGGCGTCATGCACGCGATCCGGGACGATCCGCTGGAGGCCGCGCGAGACCTGGGGGCGAGCCGGTGGCACGTCTTCCGGCACATTGTCCTGCCCCAGTGCCGCACCGGCATCGTCGCCGCCTTCACCCTGACCTTCCTGTTCACCAGCGGCGACTTCGCGACGGCGCGGCTGGTCGGCGGGCCGGACGCCTCGCTCTTCGGCGTCTTCGTCCAGGGCCAGTTCACCCAGCGGCTGAACCAGCCCATGGGCGCGGCCATGGCCTTCACCATGCTCGCCTGCTGCCTGGTCGTGGTCTCGGCCGTGGCGCTCGGCGTGCGCCGGGCGGTGGCCTACCGATGAGGCGGCTCGACGCCATCGCCCTGGTCTGGTGGGTCGCCGGCACCGCGGCGGTCTTCTTCATGCTGGCGCCGCTGGTGGCGCTGTTCGTCTTCTCGTTTTCCGCGGGCTCGGTCCTGACGCTGCCGGTGACCGGCTGGTCGGTGCGCTGGTACCGGGAGCTGGCGGCGACGCCGGAGTTCTGGATCGCGCTGAAGAACAGCCTCGTCGTCTGCGTCGCCGTCGGCTTCGCCTCGACCACGGTCGGCACCATGGCGGCGATGGCCATGGCGCGGCTGCCGGCGCGGCGCGCGGGCGCGCTGATCTCGGTATTCAGCCTGCCGGTGATGCTGCCGCCGCTGGTGCTGGCGCTGTCGATGCTGACCTTCTTCGTCGGCACCGGGCTCGGCCTCGGGCTGCCGACGGTGATCCTCGGCCACCTGGTCTACACGCTGCCCTTCGTGGTGCTGATCGTCTACGCCCGCATGGCCGCCTTCGACCCGGCGATCATCGACAGCGCGCGCGATCTCGGCGCCTCGCCCTGGCGGACCTTCGCGACCGTGGTCCTGCCGGTGGCGCGGCCGACGATCATCGGCGCGGCGCTGGTCGCCATGGCGCTGTCGCTCGACGACTTCGTCATCGCGCTGTTCACCATCGGCGGCGGCAACACGCTGCCGACCTTCATGTGGGGCATGCTGCGCAAGGGGGTGAACCCCGGCATCAACGTGGTCGGCGTCGTGCTGGTCACGTTGATCCTGGTCGCCAGCCTGCTCGCCCTCAGGGTCACCCGCTACCGGGGCTAGGCGCCGTCCGGCGGCCCGGCCCCCTCCCGCAACCCCGAGACCGACACGAGAGGTCGATACCATGGGCAAGGACTGGACCCCCGGCGCGGCGCGCCGCTTCTCGCAGGCCGAGTACGAGGACCGCTGGGCGCGGGTCTACGCCGAGATGCGCCGCCGCGGCTACGAGACGGCGGTGGTCTGGGGCAAGAGCGCCGGCACCTACGAGCGCTCGATGGACATGCTCTACCTGACCAACTTCTATTCGAGCCATTCCGGCCAGGAACCCGACACGCCGGCGTTCCAGGCGCGCTCCTTCTCCGGCACGATCCTGCATGCGGGCGAGGAGCCGGAGGTCCATTCCGACGAGTTCGCGCCGCGGCTCGACCGCATGGCGACGGAACGCCACGTCCCCCATCTCGACCCGATCAAGGGCGTCGCCGACGCGCTGCGGGCGCGCGGCATCGAGGGCAAGGTCGCCTGGGTCGGTGGCGACGTCCTGCCGGTCAAGTACGGCAAGCAGATCGAGGCCGCGCTGCCGGGCATCGAGTTCGTCTACGAGGACGACCTGGTCGCCACGGTCCGCCGGGTGAAGAGCCCGGCCGAGCTGGAGGTCTTCCGCGAGGCCGGCGACATCGCCGACGCCGCCATGACCGAAGTGATGAACGCCCTGACGATGGGCCGTACCGAGGCCGAGGCGGCGGGCGCGGGCATCGCCGAGCTGATGCGCCGGGGCGGTGGGTTCCAGCGGGTCTCGATCTCGCACGGCGCGCTCTGCCACATGCCGGAGAGCTCGCCCATGTACGGCTTCTCGACCACGGCGCCCGAGCCGGGGGAGATGTTCCACGTCTTCGTCTGGGGCCCGATCCTGGAAGGCTACTGGCTCGACCCCGGGCGGACCGGCGTGTGCGGCGGCAAGCCGACGCCCGAGCAGCGCCGCCTGGTCGAGGACTGCGCGCGGATCCTGGAGGAGGGCATCGAGGCCAAGGTCCGCCCTGGCGCCAACATGGCGGAGATCACCCGCTCGGCCATGGCGATCCACGACGCGGTGCGCGGCGATCGCTGCGAGTACGACGCCAACTGGCCGTACTACGGCCATTCCAACGGCTGCATGTGGGAACAGCCCCTGCTCAACCTCGACTGCCTGACCGGCGACGAGGTCTACCAGGAGAACATGGTCTGCAGCTCGGAGGCCTTCCTGACCCGGGAGGGCGTCGGCACCGCGACCTTCGAGAACAACTTCATCGTCACCCGCGACGGCATCGAGATGGTGACCAAGATCCCGATGTACTGGTGGTGAGGACCGGCCGATGACGAACACGACCGACACGAAGGACGAGACCGCCGGGGCCGGGACGCGCTTCTTCGACTACGGCTATTCACTGGTCCCGCCCGTCCCGCTGCGCCGGGACGGGACCACGGCGCTGGTGATTATCGACGTCCAGCACCGCGACGCCTCGCCCGGCCACGGCGTGTGCCTGGCCATGGAGCGGGTCGCCCCCGGCTCCATGGCCTATTTCCACGACCGGGTCGAGACCGTGATGATCCCGACGATCCGCGAGCTGCTGGAGGCCTTCCGCGCCGACGGGCTGCCGGTGATCCACGTCCTGCTCGGCTCCGACTACGAGGACATGCGGGACTGTCCCGAGCGTTTCCGGCAATGGGCGCGCAAGCTCGAGACGGACTCCGGCGTCGAGCGGATCTTCTGGAGCGGCGGCGAAGGCTATCAGCCGCGGCCCGAGGTCGCGCCGGCGCCGGGCGAGACCATCGTGCGCAAGCTGACCATGGGCGCCTTCAACAGCGGCAACATCGACACCGTACTGCGCTCCATGGGCATCGAGTCCCTGGTGATCACCGGCGTGTCGACCAATGCGTGCGTCGAGACCACCGCGCGCGACGCCGCCGACCGCGGCTATGCCTGCGTCATCGTCGACGAGGGCACCGCCGACTACGACGCCGACGCCCATGACGCGACCCTGCGAGCCTTCCACTTCAATCTTGGCCGGGTCGCGCGGACGGGCCGCGACGTGGTCGACGCGCTGCGCGCCGAGGCGGATTTCTGAGGCGCCGGGCGGCGCTCCGGGTGCTTGACAGCCGCTTCGGCCGGGGCCTATGCTAAAAAATAAAGAACATTGATGTTTTAGGGATACGGATCGCGATGACCATCGCCAGCCAACACACCGCGCCGCGAGGCGATGCCGGGCTCGAGCGCTACGGCCACCACATCGGCGGCGAGAGCGTGTTCCCGACGGGCGCCGAGCGCTTCGTCTCGGTCAACCCGACGACCGGCCGGCCCTGGGCGGAGTTCCCGGTCGCCGACGCCGCGGCGGTCGACGCCGCCGTCTCGGTCGCCACCGACGCCTTCACCACCGGCCCGTGGTCGACGCTGTCGCCGACCCGCCGCGGGCGACTGCTGATGCGCTGGGGCGACGCGATCGCGGCGGAGGCCGAGCGCCTCGGCCGGCTGGAGGCGACCCAGAACGGCAAGCTGCCGGGCGAGATGGTGCTCCAGGCCAAGATCGTCTGCGACTGGCTCTATTACTACGGCGGCCTGGCCGACAAGATCGAGGGCCGGGTCATTCCGCTCGACCGGACCTCGGTGCTCAACTACACCCGGCGCGAGCCGCTGGGCGTGGTCGCCGCGATCACGCCGTGGAACTCGCCGCTGTTCCTGACGATCATGGCCGTCGCGCCGGCCCTGGCGGCGGGCAATACCGTGATCATCAAGCCCTCCGAGGTCACGCCCGCGGGCCCGATCGAGGCCGCGCGCCTGGCCGAGCAGGCCGGCATCCCGCCCGGCGTGGTCAACGTCGTCGCCGGCGAGCGCGCCACGGGCGAGGCTCTGGTCGATCACCCGGGCGTGGCGAAGATCGCGTTCACCGGCGGCGTCGCGGCCGGCCGCGCCATCGCCGAGCGCGCCGGGCGCCGGCTCGCCCATGTCACGCTGGAGCTGGGCGGCAAGAGCGCCAACATCGTCTTCCCCGACGCCGGGATCGAGCAGGCCAGGGCCGGGCTGCTGGCGGGCATCTTCGCCGCCGCCGGGCAGACCTGCGTCGCCGGCTCGCGCGCGCTGATCCACCGCTCGATCTATGACGAGACGGTCGAGTGGCTGGTCGGCCAGGCCCGCGGCATCGCCATCGGCAGCCCGTTCGACGACGGCACGCAGATGGGCCCGGTCGCCACCTCGGCCCAGCTCGACAAGAACCTCTCCATGGTCTCGCGCGCCCGGGAAGAGGGCGCGGAGGTCGCCGCCGGCGGCGGCCGGGCGGCGGTCGAGGGCTATCCCGACGGATTCTTCTTCCAGCCCACGGTGCTGACCGGCGCGGCGCCCGACAGCTTCATCGCCCATAACGAGGTCTTCGGGCCGGTCCTGGCGGTAATGCCCTTCGACGAGGAGGAGGAGGCGATCGCGCTCGCCAACGGCACCGAGTTCGGCCTCGCCGCCGGCGTCTGGAGCCGGGATATCCGCCGCGGCCACAGGGTCGCCGCGCGCCTGCAGGCCGGCACGGTCTGGGTCAACATGTATCGCGGCATGACCTTCAACTCGCCCTTCGGCGGCTACAAGCAGTCCGGCATCGGCCGTCAGAACGGGATCGAGGCGATGGACGCCTATCTGCAGACCAAGAGCGTGTGGTGCGAGTTGAGCGACGAGGTCCAGAACCCCTTCGTCATGCGGAGCTGAGACGCTCCGTGCGCGCCCGTCCCACCCCTTCCCAGCCCGCCGCGCGAGCCCCGCGATGACTTCTTCGAGCCCGTCGGTCGCCGACCGCCCCTCCACCCAGGAGCGGGCCAAGCGCTACCTCCGCCACTTCGTCGTCGATTTCCCCGGCTTCGAGCGGGCCTATCCCGGCGCCTTCCCGAAGGTGATCGTGTCCGGCGAGGGCGCCTACCTGATCGACGAGGACGGCAATCGCCTGCTCGACGCCGGCCTCCATCTGGGCGCCTGCCAGATCGGCCACGGCCGGGCGGAGGTCGCCGAGGCGATCGCCGACCAGGCGCGGCGGCTGGAGTTCGTCTCGCTCGACGGCGGCGTCACTCATGCCGCGGCGGTCGACCTGGCCGAGCGGCTGTCGGGCATGGCCGAATGCGACGACGCCAACCTGTCCTTCACCTCGAGCGGCAGCGAGGCCAACGAGCTCGCGGTCAAGATCGCGCGCAACTACCACGCCCGCAATGGGGAGCCGGGCCGGACCAAGGTGCTCTCGCGCACCGGATCCTATCACGGCTGGACCTATGCCGGCATGGCGGCCACGGGCATGGACGTCTTCCGCGGCGGCTTCGGCGACCTGGCGCCCGGCTTCATGCAGGTCAACCAGCCCTCGCCCAAGCGTTGCGGGCATTGCGGCGGCGACGTCGCCTGCACGCTCGCCTGCCTCGACGACATCGAGACGGCGATCGCCCGTGAGGGGCCGGAGACAATCGCCGCGATCATCGCCGAGCCGATCGCCATCCCCCAGGCGGTGAAGGTGCCGCATCCGGACTACTTCCGTCGGCTGCGCGCGCTGTGCGACGCCCACGGCATCCTGCTGATCGTCGACGAGGTGGTGTGCGGCTTCGGGCGCACGGGGCGGATGTTCGGCATCGAGCATTTCGGCGTGCGCGGCGACATCACGACCTTCGCCAAGGGCCTGACCAGCGGCTACGTGCCCATGGGCGCGGTCGCGGTGTCGAGCCGGGTCAACGCCGCCTTCGCCGACAAGCCGCTGATCCACCTCAACACCTATGCCGGCCATCCGGTCGCCTGCGCCGCCGCGCAGGCCTGCCTGGACATCATGGAGACCGAGCGGCTGGTCGAGAACGCGGCGGCCATGGAGCCGGTCCTGCGCCGCGAGCTGGAGCGCATGGGCCAGGCGATCGGCCGGCTGCGCGAGGTCTCGGTGATCGGCCTGCTGTCGAGCGTCGTCCTGGACATCGCCGACATCGCCGACCGCGACGCGCTGATCCTGAAGATGCGCGCGACGGCCTACGACAACGGGCTGCTGGTGCGCTTCGCCAAGGACGCCGACGAGATGAGCGCCCATTTCTACCCCGCCCTGACGGTCGGCGAGGACGACATCGTCGCCGGCGTCGCCGCGCTGGAACGCACTCTGCGCGCCATCTGAGCGGCTGGCCCGGCCCCGGACGGGGCAACGCTGCAAGAACGGGAAGACGTCCATGCGCATCCGCGAGATCCGCGAGGTCGCGGTCAGGCTCCGCGCCGACATTCAGAACGCGGTCGTCAGCTTCGACGAGCACGACGTCTCGCTGGTCGCGGTGATCACCGACGCCGAGCGCGACGGCCGGCCGGTCGTCGGGCTCGGCTTCAACTCGATCGGCCGCTTCGCCCAGGGCGGCCTGATGCGCGAGCGCTTCATCCCGCGGCTGATGAAGGCCGACGCCGCGAGCCTGACCGACGCCGTCGGCGAGCTCTTCGACCCGGCGGCGGCGATGGCGACGATGATGAAGAACGAGAAGCCGGGCGGCCACGGCTGTCGGGCCGGCGCCGTCGCGGCGCTGGAACTCGCCCTGTGGGACGCCAACGCCAAGGCCCGCGGCGTCCCGGCCCACCGCCTGATCGCCGAGCACTTCGCCGTCGCCGCGCCCCGCGACTCGGTTCCGGTCTATGCCGCCGGCGGCTACTACAGCGCCGACGGGGACCTGGCCAAGCTGACGGAGGAGATGCGCGGCTATGCCGAGCAGGGCTACACATTCTTCAAGATGAAGATCGGCGGCGCCGACCTCGCCACCGACATGCGCCGGATCGAGGCGGCGCTGGCGGGCGTGCCCTCGGCCGACCGGCTCGCCGTCGACGCCAACGGGCGCTTCGACCGGGACACCGCGCTGGCCTACGGCCGGGAGATGGCCGGCTACGGCCTGCGCTGGTACGAGGAGGCTGGCGACCCGCTCGACTACGACCTCAACCGCCGGCTCGTCGAGGCCTATCCGCACCCGGTGGCGACCGGCGAGAACCTGTTCTCCCGCCGCGACGTGGAGAACCTGGTGCTGTTCGGCGGGATGCGGCCCGGTGTCGACTACTTCCAGATGGATCCCGGGCTCAGCTACGGCCTGGTCGAGTTCGCCGCGATGATCGACACGCTGGAGGCCCACGGCTTCGACCGCCGCCAGGTCCATCCCCATGGCGGCCACGTCATCGGGCTGCACGTGGCGATCGGCTTGGGACTCGGCGGCTGCGAGGCCTATCCGGGCGTCTTCCAGCCCTTCGGCGGCTATCCGGGCGCCTGCGCGGTGGGCGACGGGACGGTGGCGCCGACCGACGCGCCCGGCTTTGGAATCGAGGAGAAGGCCGAGCTCGCGCCCCATGTCGCGGGGCTGCTGGAATGAGCGCGGGTCCCGCCTCAGTCCTGGTTGCGCGCGGCGACGGCCTGTTCCAGCGGGCGCAGATGGACGTCCACCGCCCGCTCGATCGTCGCCCGGTCGCGGGTGCGCAGCGCGGCCAGCGTCTCCTGGTGCAGGGCGACGACGCTGTCGACGTCCTCGATCTCCTTGAAATAGGAGCGCATGCGCAGGAAGAGCTGCTCCATGATCTGGTGCTGGTATTCCGCCAGCGCCCGGCTGCGCGCCGCCCGGCCGATATTGTAGTGGAACAGGTGATCGTAGCGGATGCGCTTCTCCAGCGCCGCGCGGCGATGGGTGCGCAGGGCCGAGACGCAGTGGTCCAGCATCTCGAAGTCGATGTCGGTCGCCCGCTCGCCCGCCAGAACGGCGAGCGCCGTCTCGACCGGGCGCCGCGCCTCGACGATCTCGACGATGCTCAGATGCGGGGCCGGCGCTCCGAGCGCCATGATGCCCGGCGGGATCTCCGTCGTCAGCACGGTCAGCCCGCCGTTGATGCCGCGCTGGACCTGCAGCACGCCGGCCCGGGAGAGCACCTTCAGCGCTTCGCCGATGACCGGCTTGCTCACCTTCATCGTCTTCGACAGGGCGTCGATATGGGGCAGCCGGTCCCCGGGGGCGAAGGCGCCGGCGCGGATGGCGAAGGTGATCTGCTCGATCACCGCCTCGTGCGCGCGGGCGTTGGCGATCGGGTAGAAGGACCAGGGCTCTCGGGCCCCGTTCGACGGCGTGTCGGTGGGTGCCGGTCCCTCGGGCACCGGGTCGGCCGATGGCATGTCAGGATGCTGCATGGCGGTGATCGCGGGTACTCGTCTTGTCGGCACCGCGGGCGGGTCGGCGGCGGACGGGGGTGCCGGCCGCCGCGGGTGCCGCGCGACAATCGCTGCGTGCCCGACAGGTCAAAACTGAACGCCTTTGACGTTTAGGGGCCACCCCGCGCGGGGTCAACCCCCGCCGGCCGGCCCGCCGCCTCCGGCGCGGATCCGATGCACGGCGAG
Source organism: Azospirillaceae bacterium (assembly GCA_040220455.1). Taxonomy (GTDB): domain Bacteria; phylum Pseudomonadota; class Alphaproteobacteria; order DSM-16000; family Inquilinaceae; genus JAVJUS01. The sequence goes on along the minus strand of JAVJUS010000033.1, from coordinate 91,003 downwards.
ATGGTCGGGGCAATCCTGTTGACAAGAGCATGTCCACCTTCATAGCCTTTCATCAAAGATAATTATCTTTGAATCAAGTCAAGTTCAATCCGTCATCGCCGACCGGCGAGCGGCGGGCATCCAGGGAGAGCATCATGTCGCACGATCCCTCGCATCCGGGTCCGACCCTCGTCCCGACCGGACCCCGCCGTCGCACGATCCTGAAGGCTGGCGCCGCCGGCGCGCTGGTCACCGCGACCGGCCTGCCGTGGCGCCGCGCGCGCGGCCAGAGCCAGCGCCTCGTCGTCACGACCATGCCGGGGCCGCGCTGGGAAGGTGCGCTGAAGGCCAGCGCGCGCGCCTATCAGGAGGCCAATCCCGGGGTCGAGATCGAGATCCTGGTGTCGCCCTACGCCGAGCACTACCAGCGCATCGGCACCAGCCTGATCGACGATTCCTCGGACTTCGACCTGCACCTGTTCGACCCGGTCCTGATCGGGCAGAGCTGGCCCAAGCTGCAGCCGCTGACCGACCTGTTCGACGCCGATCCCGAATGGCGCGACTACTATCTGGAGGGCGTGCCCTTCGCCTATCGCGGCAGCTGGGACTGGGACGGCGTGCCCTACGCCGTGGTCCACGACGCCAACTGCATGATGACCTGGTGGCGCCGCGACGTCTTCGAGGAGGCGGGCCTGCCCGAGCCGACCTCCTTCGAGCAGATCCTGGAGAACACCAAGGTCCTCAACGAGCGCCAGGCCGATTCCGGCTTCATGACCTGCGCCGGGCGGACCCAGTGGTTCCTGGGCATGACCTTCACCGGTATGCTCCATTCCTTCGGCGGGCGCTGGTACGAGCACGACGAGATGGACGCCTTCGGGCGCATCGACCCCGAGCGCGGCTCGGGCGCGATCCTGCTCGATTCCGACGAGGCGATGGCCGCCGCGACGATGATGCGCGACCTCGCGGCGGTGTGGAACGAGGCTTCGCTCAACGCGCTGGAGTTCGAGAACGCCGAGGCGTTCAAGAACGACATCGTTCATCAGCAGGTCATGTGGTCGGGCTTCATGACGCTGCAGAGCCCGACCGAGAACCCGAACTTCCACGACGCCCTGATCTCGCGCGACTTCCCGGTCGGCGGGTCGAACCCGGACCCGACGCGCACCGGCATGAAGGGCGGTTTCGGCCTGGCGATCCCGAAGGCCTCGAACAATGTCGAGCTCGCCTTCGACTTCGCCAAGTTCACGGTCAGCCAGGGCAACGCGGAGACCTTCATCAACGGCGGCGGCCAGCCCTCCAACACGCAGCTGCTGGAGAGCTGGGGCGAGCAGCACGAGTACCAGGTCTTCAAGTCGATCGCCGAGGGCGTGGCCCACGGCCACCACCTGGCCCAGTTCCCGGAGGGCCCGCAGCTCTTCCAGGTGATCACCCAGCACATCGGCGACCTGGCGACCGGCGTCGTCGGGCCGGAGGAGGCCTGCGCCGGCATGAAGTCCGACGCCGAGGCCCTGTTCCGGCGCGCCGGCTACATCTGATGGACCGCCGCCGCCAGCGATGCCGGCGCGGCGCGGGGAGCGGGCCGTCATGACGACGACGGCCCGCGAACCCGAGCGCGTGCCCGCGGCCCCGGCCGATTCCGGCGGGGCCGCGACGGGCGCCGTCTATCGCGGCGAGCGGCTCGTGCCGGCGCTCATGCTGGCGCCGGTGGTCCTGCTCCTTCTGGCGGTGGTGATCGGGCCGATCGTCTTCCTGATCGACACCTCGCTCTACCGCCAGAACCTGTTCCAGGTGACGCCGCCGCGCTTTGTCGGGGTGGAGAACTACACCTATCTCTTCGACACCTCGCGGTTCACGACCTCGCTCCTGCGCAGCGCCGTGTTCACCGGCACCGCGCTGGCGGCGGAGTTCGTCATCGGCTTCGCGCTGGCGGCCTGGGTCTACCGCCTGCGCCACCTGCCGGGCATGGCGCTGGTGCGCACGGCGCTGACCACGCCGATCCTGGTCGCGCCGATCGTCGCGGCGGTGATGTGGCGGTTCATGTACCAGCCGGATTTCGGCGTCATCAACCATCTGCTGTCGCTGGTCGGCATCCCGGCGATCGGCTGGCTGTCGAACACCTCGATCGCGATCTTCTCGATCGCCGCGATCGATGTCTGGCAGTGGACGCCCTTCGTCTTCCTGATCGTGCTCGCCGGCATGCACAGCGTGCCGGAGGAATACTACGAAGCCGCCGAGCTCGACGGCGCCGGTTTCTGGCGCCAGACCCTGTTCGTCACCATCCCGCTGCTGCGGCGCATCCTGGTCATCGTCCTGCTGCTGCGCCTGATCGATCTCCTGCGGGCCTTCGAGGTGATCGTCGCGACGACGCAGGGCGGGCCGGGCGACGCCTCCTACACATTGCCGGTGCTGATCTGGGAGACCGCCTTCGTGAGCTTCGAGATGGGCGACGCCGCCGCGGCCTCGGTCGTGCTGCTGGTGCTCGTCGCGATCATCATCACGACCCTGGTGCGCGTGGTCGCCCGATCCGGCGTGACGGGGCGCCAGGGATGACCGCCACAGTGTCCCCCACCGACTCCCCCGCCGGCACGCCGGCCGATGCGCGCAAGGCCGCGCGGATCGCCGCCGGGCGGGCCGGGCCGGCCTGGCTTCTGCCGCTGGGCGTCGTCGTGCTGGCCTGGCTGTTCCCGATCCTGTGGACGGCGCTGACCTCGCTGAAGCCGGAGGGCGGGCTGACCGGGCTGACGCCGAGCTTCGTCTTCACGCCGACGCTCGACAACTACATCGAGCTGTTCACCGAGCGGGACTACGGCCGCTACCTGCTCAACAGTCTGCTGATCGCCGGCGGGGCGACGCTCGTGTCCATGGTGCTCGCCTGCTTCGCGGCCTACGCCCTGTCGCGCTCGGACATCGCGGGGCGCGAGCAGATCGGCATGTGGATCCTGTCGCTCAGGATGCTGCCGCCGATCTCCACCGTCGTGCCGTTCTACCTGATCCTGAGCGGCGGCGGCCTGCTCGACAGCTATGTCGGGCTGGTGGGCGTCTACCTCTCGTTCTCGCTGCCCTTCGCGATCTGGATGCTCCAGGGCTTCTTCGCCGAGGTGCCGCGCTCGATCGACGAGGCGGCCCAGGCCGACGGGGCCGGGCACCTGACGATCCTGTTCCGCTTCATCGTCCCGATGACCAAGAGCGGCCTCGCGGTGACGACGATCTTCACCTTCGTCTTCGCCTGGAACGAGTTCCTCTACGCCTTCCTGCTGACCAAGGATCGGTGGGTCACCCTGCCGGTCCGGCTGGGCAGCACGATCACCCCGTTCCAGACCGACTGGGGCTTCCTGACGGCGGGGGCGATCGTCTCGTTCCTGCCGCTCGTCCTCGTGGTCTTCCTGCTGCAGCGCGAGATGGCGCGCGGCGTCAGCCTGGGAGCGATGCGCTGATGGACGAGGCGGCCGGAATCGTTCTCGACGGGATCTCGAAGACCTATCCCGGCGCCCGCCAGCCGGCGCTGGACGGCGTGTCGCTGGGCATCGAGCCGGGAGCCTTCTTCTCGATCCTGGGACCCAGCGGCTGCGGCAAGACCACGCTGCTGCGCATCCTCGCGGGATTCGAGTACCCGACGGCGGGTCGCGTGATCATCGGCGGCCGCGACGTCACCGGGCTCAGGCCGCGCGACCGCGGCATCGCCATGGTATTCCAGGACTACGCGCTCTATCCGCACATGACGGTGGAGCGCAACATCACCTTCAACCTGCGCAACAAGGGCGTGGCCAAGGCCGAGATCGCCGAGCGCCTGGCGACGACGGCCGGGATTCTGCGCATCGAGCGGCTGCTCGACAAGAAGCCGCGCCACCTCTCCGGCGGCGAGCGCCAGCGCGTCGCGCTCGGCCGGGCGCTGATCCGCAAGCCGCGCGTCTTCCTGATGGACGAGCCGCTGTCGAACCTTGACCTCAAGCTCCGCGAGGCGATGCGCCTGGAACTGGGCCGGCTGCACCAGGAACTCGGCATCACCATCGTCTACGTCACCCACGACCAGTCCGAGGCGATGACTCTGTCGAGCGCGCTGGCGATCATGAACGGCGGGCGCGTGCAGCAGACGGGCGAGCCGGCCGGCGTCTACGCCGATCCGGCCAACATCTTCGTCGCCCGCTTCATCGGCAGCCCGTCGATGAACGTCTTCAACATGGGCCGGCACGGGGCGTCGCTCCGGGCAGTCGGCGAGCCGGCGGCCGTCCTGCCCCTGCCGCCGGGTGCGGCGATCGGCGAGGGCCAGGAGGTGCTGGTCGGCATCCGCGCCCATCATCTGAGCCTCGCCGCGCCGGGCGAGGCGGGGATTCCCGTCGAGGTGACCTTCACCGAACACCTCGGACGGAGCAATATCCTGGTATGCCGCCCGGTGGGCGACGCCGGCTATCTTGTCGACCAGGACGCCATCCAGGTCGAGACCGACGCCGAGACCCGCTTTTCGGCGGGCGACCGCCTCGTCCTGACGGCCCGGCCGGAGGCCCTGCGCCTGTTCGCCGCCGACGGCCGGGCGATCGGGGCGGAAGCGGGCATGATGGCGACGGCGGCGGCCGGCGGGGCCTGATCCGCGCCGGAGTTCGAACGAGGGGGGAAAGCCATGGCGACGGCGAGCCTGGACATCAACTGCGATTGCGGCGAGAGCTTCGGCAACTGGCGCATGGGCGCGGATGCCGAGCTGATGCCGGCGATCACGACAGCGAACGTCGCCTGCGGCTTCCACGCCGGCGACCCGCTGACGATGCTGCGCACGATCGACCTGGCGGCGGCCAACGACGTCGCGGTCGGGGCCCATCCGGGCCTGCCCGACCTGATGGGCTTCGGCCGGCGGCGCATGCAGATCACGCCGGACGAGGCCTATGCCTACGTCACCTACCAGGCCGGAGCGCTGGCCGGCATGCTGGCCACGCGCGGCATGGCGCTGCATCACGTCAAGCCGCACGGCGCGCTCTACCTCATGCTCAACGAGGACGCCGACCTGGCCGAGGCGGTGGTGCGCGCGATCATCGACGTCTGCCCGAGCCCGCGCCTCTACTGGCCGGCGCCGGTCGACGGCCGGGCCCTGCCGGAGGCCGCGCGGGCGGCGGGCGTCACGCTGGTCCGCGAGGTCTATTTCGACCTGGAATACGACGCGAATGCCAGCCTCGTGCTCCAGCGCGAGAAGCGGCCGGTCGATCTGGAGGACATGAAGCGCCGCCTAGCGGATTATCTGGCCACGGGCGAGATCACGGCGACCACGGGCGAGCGGCTGTCGATGCCGGCGGAGAGCCTCTGCGTGCACGGCGACGGCCCCAACGCGCCGGAGGTCGCGCGGACCCTGCGCGAGGTGCTGAGCGACCGGTCGCTCGCCGTCGAGGCCGCAGAATGACCCGGTGGCGAATGACCGGCCGGATCGCCGAAGACCGCCACTTGCCCGCCGCCCGACCGTCCACGCGCGAACGAGCCGCCCCATGATCTATGACACGCCGAAGATCCTGCCGGCGGGCGACCGCTACGTCCTGATCGAATTCGGCAACGAGACCAACCTGGAGCTCAACTTCAAGGCCCAGGGCCTGGCCGCGCTGATCGCCGAGAACCGCCCGCCGGGCGTCATCGAGACCGCGCCCGCCTTCGCCTCGCTGCTGGTGCACTACGAGCCGGAGGAGGTCGACTACGCCCGGCTCGTCGACGCGCTGGTCGAGCTGACCGGCGCGCTCGGCTCCAGCGACGAGCTGGAGCTCGACAGCCGGCTGTTCTATCTGCCGACCGCCTATCTCGACCCGTGGAGCGCCGAGGCGATCGACCGCTACATCCGCGACATCGCGGAGAAGACGCGCGATCCCGAGCTGATCGTGGAGCTCAACGATCTCGCCGACACCGACCAGCTCGTTCGCGTGCATTCGGGCTCGGAATACTGGGTCTCGGCGATCGGCTGGTGGCCGGGCGTGCCGTTCATGATGGCGCTCGATCCGCGCTGCCGGCTGACGGTGCCGAAATACGACCCGCCGCGGATCTGGACGAAGAAGGGCACGGTCGGGCTCGGCGGCTCCAATGTCGGGATCTACCCCGAGGACCTGCCGGGCGGCATCCAGGTCTTCGCCCGTACGCCCGTGCCGATCTGGGACCGGGAACAGCGCTTCGACGTGTTCCGCGATTCGATCTGCCTGCTGAAACCCGGCGACCGGATCAAGTTCGTGCCCTGCACGCTGGAGGAGTTCGAGGCGGTCGAGCGCCAGGTCGACGAGGGCTCCTACGTCTTCAACGTGGTCGAGTACCAGAAGTTCTCGGTCCCGGCCTACAAGGCCTGGGTCGACGGGCTCGACCTTTCGGTCCGGTTCTGAGGAGGCCCCATGTTCGACGTCGTCAAGCCCGGCCTCGAGACCTCGGTCCAGGACTGGCCCGGCCGCCTCGGTTACATGGACCAGGGCTTCCCGGTTTCCGGCCCGTTCGACAGCTGGTCGTTCCGCCTCGCCAACCGGCTGGTCGGCAACCCGCCGGGCGCGGCGGGGCTGGAATGCCAGTTCGCCGGCCCGACCCTTCGCTTCGGCGTCGGCACGGTCATCGCGGTGACCGGCGCCGACATGAGCCCGACCCTCGACGGCGAACCCGTCGAGATGTGGACCTCGCTGCCCGTCAAGGCGGGCCAGACGCTCGTCCTGTCCTTCGCAAAGGCGGGCGCGCGGGCCTATGTCGCCATCGCCGGCGGCATCGCGACGGAGCCCTGGCTCGGCTCGCGCTCGACCTTCCACAAGGCCGGGGTCGGCGGGGTCGAGGGCCACGCCCTGAAGGAAGGCCAGACCATCCCGACCGGCGAGCCGGAAGGCGGCCTGGCGGGGCGCGCCGGGCGCACCGTCAAGCCCGACCGGCGCCCGGTCTTCGCGAGCGACAAGCGCTGGGAGATCGAGGTCGTCGCCGGGCCGAACGACGACTGGATCTCGCCCGAGGGCCACGAGCGGTTCCTGGGCTCGGACTGGAAGCTCTCGGCCAAGTCGGACCGCACCGGCTATCGCCTCGAAGGCCCGGAATGGCTCTATGCGCCCAAGGCGACCGACAAGCCGCCGGAGCACGGCGCCGATCCCTCCAACATCATCGACCAGGGCTATCCGCGCGGGGCGATCAATCTCGCGGGCCGCACCCCGATCATCCTGGTCGCCGACGCGCCCAGCATGGGCGGCTTCATCAACCCCTACACGGTCGTCCAGGCGGCGTTCTGGAAGCTCGCCCAGGCCCGGCCGGCGGAGATCCTTACCTTCAAGGCGGTCACGGTGGAAGAAGCCCAGGAGATGGCGCGCGCGCTGACGCGCCTGTGTGACGATGACGCGATCGTCTGAGCCGGGGGCCGACGCCCTGGGCGCCGTCCTGGTCGCCAACCGGGGCGAGATCGCCTGCCGCATCCACCGCGCCTGCCGCGCCTTCGGCGTGCCGTCGATCGCCGTTTATTCCGACGCCGACGCCGAGGCGCTGCATGTCCGCGAGGCCGACGACGCCGTCCATCTCGGCCCGGCCAAGCCGGCGGAGAGCTATCTCGACCAAGCCAAGGTGATCGACGCGGCGCGCCGGTCCGGCGCCCGGGCGATCCACCCGGGCTATGGCTTCCTGGCGGAGAACGCGGATTTCGCCCGGGCCGTCGAGGCGGCCGGGCTGGTCTGGATCGGCCCGCATCCCGACACGGTCGAGGCGATGGCCGACAAGGAACGCGCCCGCGCCCGGGCCGAGGCCGCCGGCGTGCCCGTGCTGCCGGCGAGCCCGCGGCTGGAGGACGGGCTCGATCCGGCGGCGCTGGCCGAGGCGGTGGGCTACCCCCTGATCGTCAAGGCGGCCGGCGGGGGCGGGGGTATCGGCATGCGGCGGGTCGACGCGCCCGACGAGCTGGCCGCCGCGGTCACGGCCACCCGGACCATGGCCGAGCGGGCCTTCGGCAATCCGGCGGTGTTCCTGGAGCGCTACGTGCCCCGCGCCCGGCACGTGGAGGTGCAGGTCTTCGGCTTCGGCGACGGCCGGGCGGTGCATCTGTTCGAGCGGGAATGCTCGATCCAGCGCCGCTTCCAGAAGATCGTGGAGGAGGCGCCGGCGCCCGGTATCGCGGCGCCGGTGCGCGCGGCGATGGCCGAGGCGGCGGTCGCGCTGGCCGAGCGCGAGCGCTACCGCGGCGCCGGGACGGTGGAGTTCCTCTACGACGACGACACCGAGGCGTTCTTCTTCCTGGAGATGAACACCCGCATCCAGGTCGAGCACCCGGTGACGGAGATGATCACCGGCCGCGACCTGGTCCTGCTCCAGCTCAGGCTCGCCGCCGGCGACCCGTGCGCCGACCTGGTTCAGGACGTGATCGAGGCCACCGGCCACGCGGTCGAGGTCCGGCTCTACGCCGAGGACCCGGCGCGCAACTTCCTGCCCTCGCCGGGCCGGTTCGAGACGCTGGTCTTTCCCGAGGCGGCCGAGCATCTGCGCATCGAGACGGGGCTCCGGCAGGGCGACGCCGTGACGGCCTTCTACGACCCGATGATCGCCAAGCTGGTCTGCCATGGCCAGGACCGGGGCACGGCGCTGGAGCGCCTGGGCGCGGCGCTCGCGGCGACGCGGATCGAGGGTCTGGCGAGCAACCGGGACTTCCTCGTCCGGCTGATGGCGCACCCCGAATTCGCCGCCGGGCGGACCCATACCGCCTTCGTCGAACATCACGGACCGGGCCTCGTGGCCCCCGACAGCCCCTAACGGAGACTCCACGCATGGCGCACGAAGTGACGCTTCAGACCGCGGGCAATATCTGGAAGGTGCTGGTCAAGGAAGGCGACACGGTCAAGGCGGGCGACACGCTCTTCATCATGGAGGTGATGAAGATGGAGGTGCCGCACGAGGCGCCGGCCGACGGCACGGTCAAGGCGGTCAACATCGCGGAAGGCGAGGAAGGCCTGGACGCCGGCGCGGTCGGCGTCGTGATCGACTGAGCGCGCCGGGCTCCGGGGCGTCTGGCCTGTCGTCAGGACCGGACGTGGTCGCGGTAGAGCGCGTCGACCCGGCGAGCGGCCTCCGCCGGGGCGGGCGTGCCGTCGAACAGGCAGGCATGCACCACCTCGGTCGCCGCGCGGAAGAAGGGCAGGAAGCCGGGCACGGTCGGGCGTACGTAGGCCATGTCGTGCGTCGCCAGCGTGTTCGAGAAGAACCCGCCCGTCACGGCATCGCAGCGCGGGTCCGTCCAGGCCGAACGGCTCGCCGGCTGGCCGCCGGCGTCGACATACCAGGAGCGCTGGGACTCCGGCGCGCAGAGCCAGCGGGCATAGGCGACCGCCGCCTTCGGCGCCGCCGTCGAGGCGAGCACGCCGACGCCCGCGCCGCCGAGCAGGCTGCCGGCCGGGCCGTGCTCGCCGGCCGCCACGATGTCGTGGAACCGCACCGCCCGGGCGACGCCTGGCCGGGAATAGCTGGTGTAGCCGAAGGTGTAGGGCACGTAGACGATCTCGTCGCCGCCCGTCATGTGGTCGAGGCAGGCGATCGGGTTCCAGCGCGCCGAAGCGGGGTGTAGCCGGGCCACCAGGGCGCGCAGCCTCTCCAGGGCCTCCGCGCCGACGGCCGGGTCCAGGAAACCCTCGGCCTCGCGCGCGGGCGGATGGCCGGTATTGGCCGCCAGCGTGATCATCATGCACAGGGCGTCGGTCGGCTTGGCCGGCGCGGCGACATGCAGGCCCCGGGTGCGCGCGGCGTCGGCCAGGGCCAGCACCTCGTCGAAAGTCCGGGGCAGGGGCCGGTCCAGCCGGTCGAGGAGATCCGGCCGGACCGCGGCGACCTGGGCCGCGGCGTCGATCGGCAGCCCGTAGAGGCCGCCCTCGGCGCGGTAGGAGGGCAACGACGCCCCCACGCTGTCGGCCGCCATCGCGGCGCGATCGCCGTCCGACAGGAAGGGCGCGAGGTCGAGCAGGTAACCGTGGCGGGCGGCTTCGCCGACGAAGGGGTGATCGAAGATGACAAGGTCGCCGGCCCCGAACAGCCGGTCCAGCCGGCCTTCCCCGAACTCGTAGAGGCTGCGGTAGCGCCAGGTGACGGCGACGTCGGGCGCGACCGCGGCATAGCGCGCGACGCTGGCGTCGAGCGGGGCGCGGCAGCGGGGGTGGTCCCAGCCGACGCCGACGAGGGCCGTATCGGGCACGGTCGCCAAGCCCGCTTGCCCCGCGGGGCCGTCGGCCGGGCCGCGGGAGTCGCCGATCGGCACCGCTCTAGCTCGCCGCCGGCCAGAGGCGCGGCGCGGAGACCGTGGTCTCGATTCGCGTGACGTGCCAGCGGCCGAGATTGGCCGTGTAGAGGGTCGAGCCGTCGAGCGCCAAGTTGGTCGGGTGGCACAGGGTGTGGGCGGTCACGTCCTCGATATGGACCGTGACGCTTCCGTCGGCCGCGATCCGCAGCAGGCGCGAAGGCTCGTAGCAGCCGACGATCAGCTCGTCGGCGTCGGTAACGGCGAGCCCGTCCGGCAGGCCCGGCAGGTCTTGCGCGACCGGGACCGGCGCGTCGGCCGCGCCGTCGGGGCCGATGGGAACGCGCGAGATGCGCCGCGCGAAGGTCTCGATGACGAACAGGCTGTTCCCGTCCCGGCTGAGCGCCATGCCGTTGGCGAAGACGAGGTCGTGCGGGAACCACAGGTCCCAGCGCCCGGTCGCGAGATCCATGCGCCAGATCCCCGGCCCGGGCGTATCGAAGGCGTGGGAGTCCGAGACGTAGAGGACGCCCCGCCGGCCGTCGACGACCGGGTAGTTCGGGATGCGCATGCCCTCGGCCCGATGCGCCTCGAGTGCCCGGCTGTCTAGGTCGAGGCGGAAGACGCAGGCATGCTTGAGGTCGCAGACGAAAAGCCCGCCGCGGCCGTCGAAGGCGATGCCCAGCGCGAAGCCGCCGGTCGTGGCGATCGCCTCGATGCCGCTGCCGTCGGCAGCCAGGCGCATGATCCCGCCGGTCTCCGTGCCGCACCACACCGCGCCGTCGGGCCCGACGGCCACGCCCTCGGGATGGGCGAGGCGGGGCTCGCTCAGCGCGCCGTCGAACAGCACCGAGGCGCGCTCGGCGGGCAGGTCGGTGGTCTCCGCGGTGGCGAATCGCATGGTCGTGCTCCTTTGGCAATTTTCGAGCCGATTGAACCATCAGTTCGAAAATTGCCCCATCTTCAACAACCTAGGGCATCTTATCTGCGCCCATCCGGGCGCAGGATGCTCTAGGGATCGGGCGGCGCCGTCATTCCCGGCGCTCACCGGTGTCGCCGTCGAAGAAGTGAAGGGCCTCGCGCTCCAGGCTCAGCCCGACTGCCTCGTCCTCCCGCACTGGCGTGTTTCGCGCGGCGGAGACGACCAGGCGGTGCGGCCCGGCCTCGACGGTCACCAGCGCGCCTTCGCCCAGCTGCTCGACCGCGTAGACCGTGCCGCGGATATCGCCCTCCTCCGGCGCGGTCAGCGCGACGTGGTCCGGGCGGGCGCCGACCACGACCCGGCCGTCCCGCGCGCCGGGCAGGGCGCCAGGCAGGGCGAGGGCGTCGATGCCCTCCGACGAGAAGCGGCCGTCGGCCAGGGTGCCTTCCAGCAGGTTCATCGGCGGATTGCCGATGAAGCCGGCGATGAAGACGTTGGCCGGCCGGTCGTAGACCTCGAGCGGCGAGCCGATCTGCTGCAGCTTGCCGTCGCGCAGGATGACGATGCGGTCGGCCAGCGTCATCGCCTCGACCTGGTCGTGGGTGACGTAGATCGTCGTGATCGCCAGTTCGCGCTGGAGGTGCTTGAGCTGGGCGCGCATGGCCGTGCGCAGCTTGGCGTCGAGGTTCGACAGAGGCTCGTCCATCAGGAACAGCCGCGGCTCGCGCACGATGGCCCGGGCGAGCGCGACGCGCTGGCGCTGGCCGCCGGACAGCTGGGCCGGCCGCCGGTCGAGCAGGTCCTCCAGCTCGACCCGGCGCGCCGCGCCTCGCGCCGCCTCGTAGCGCGCCGAGCGGGACTGGCCGCGCACCTTGAGCGGATAGGCGATGTTCTCGGCCACCGTCATGTGCGGGTAGAGCGCGTAGTTCTGGAACACCATGGCGAGGTCGCGGTCGCGGGCCGGCACGTCGTTGACCACCCGGCCGTCGATGACGATCTCGCCCGAGGTCGCGTCCTCCAGCCCCGCGATCATGCGCATCGTCGTCGTCTTGCCGCAGCCCGAGGGGCCGAGGAAGACGACGAACTCCCGGTCGGCGATGTCCAGCGAGACGGAATCGACGGCCGCGAAGGCCCCCCAACGCTTGGTGACCTCGCGCAGCGAGACCTCAGCCATGGCCGGCCGCCTCCTTGACGGTGAACCAGTCGGTATCGAACGGGATCGTCACGGCGGGACCGCCCGCGTCCTCGATGTCGAGGCGGCCGCGCCCGATGGTCAGACGCACCTCGCCGGACCAGCGCGCGTCGATCGTCACGGCCCCGATCGCGAAGCGGACGGACCGGGCGCCGCCGGGCGCCAGCGCCAGGGCGGTCGGCACGCCCTCGGCCGTCAGCGCGTTGTCCCCCGCCGAGGCGCGGTGGCCCAGATGGAAGAAGGTGCAGGCGTCCTCGATGCCCAGAACGGGGCCCGGGGATTCGTCGAAGGGCGCGTAGGTCCGGCCCCGGTTGCTGAGCCAGAGCACCGTCGCCGGCAGCACGGCGGCCGGCTTGACGGTGAAGACCAGGAAGCCGCCGGCGACGCAGGCCGCCGCCGTCCAGCCGAGACCGTCGAGGTCGGCCTCGACCATCATCGCCAGGTCGTCATGCCCCTCGGCGAAGGGGAACCGGCGCGCGTCGACCGTGCTGCCGTCGGCGAGCGCAAGGCTGTCGAGCCCCGGTACCGACTGTGGGTAGGCGAGGATCGACGTGCCGACGGCCGGGTCCGGCTCCAGCGGCTCCGGCGGCGTCGCGACAAGGCGCTTCGGCGAGGTCGACAGCCGGCAGCCGCCGGCCGCGCGGATCATGGCGTGATGGGCGACCGGCACGGCGCCGTCGCCGCCGACCAGCCGGTGATCCTGGTAGAGCACCGGATCGTCGCCACGCAGGCGCAGCGTCTTCTCGATCCGCGCGCCCAGGATCGTGCGCGTGCAGGCGAGGTCCAGGCGCCGATCCTCGCCGCTCTCCTCCCGGGCGAGCAGGCGCCACGGCGCGTTGGCGGCGGGGCCGTGGGCCGGGCCCTCCTCGACGTCGCAGGCGCCGAAGGGCGCGCAGAAGAAGTCGCCGGAGAGGTGGCGCAGGACCGGCGGCAGGGCCGGGTCGAGCGCGTCGGCGCGGTCGGCCCAGGGCGCGCGGTAAAGCGGCTCGACCGCCGCGCCACCGGCGCCCAGCGCGAGCCGGGCGAGATGCCCGCAGGCCGGGTCGAGGGCGACGCGGGCGCGCGGGCTCTCCAGGGTGACGGGCTCGGCCACGGCTCAGTCGCCCTTGACCATCAGGCCGCCGTCGACGCGCAGGATGTCCCCGGTGATGAAGGACGCCCGGTCGCTGGCCAGGAAGACGACCGCCTCGGCGACCTCCTCGGCCTCGCCGAAACGCCCGATCGGGTGCATCTCCGACCAGCGGCGGACCAGGGCGTCGGGGTCGGCGGCCTCGCGGAAGACCCTCTCGTTCAGCGGCGTCATGATCGTGCCCGGCGCCACGGCGTTGACCCGGATGCCGAAGGGGGCGAGATCGCGCGCCGTCTGGCGCGTCAGCGCATTGATCCCGCCCTTGGCCGCGGCGTAGGCGGCCCAGCCCTCGAAGCCGGTCAGGCCCTGGACCGAGCTCATGTTGACGATGGCGCCGCGCCCGGCGGCCTTCATGTCCGGCACGACCAGCCGCATGAACCGCCAGGCCGACGTCAGGTTGGTCGACATCACCGTGTTCCAGGTCACCTCGTCGATCGCGTCGACGGCGCCTGGTATGGCGCGGGCGGCGTTGTTGACCAGGATGTCCGCCGGGCCGAAGCGCGCGCGGGCCGCGTCGACCGCCGCCTCGACCTGCGCCCACTCGGTGACGTCGGCGGTGACGGCGAGGGCTTGCCCGCCTTCGGCCTCGATCGCCGAAGCGCTGTCGCGCGCCGCGGCCTCGTCGACATCGACGACGGCGACGGCGGCGCCGGCCCGCGCCAGCGCCACGGCCGAGGCCCGGCCGATGCCCATGCCGCCGCCGGTGACGAGGGCGACGCGGTCTTTCAAGTCGGTCATGCGGGTCACTCCCCCCTGAATTCGGGCCGGCGCTTGTCGAGAAAGGCGTCGATCCCTTCCTGGGCGTCGTCGGTCTCGTAGAGCCGGAACAGCGTCTCCTGCTCCAGGGTAAGGGCCGTCGGCAGGGCGGCGTCGGCGCCCTGGCGGATCAGCCGCTTCATCTCGGCCTGGGCCAGCGGCCCGAGGGCCCGCATCCGCGCGGCCTTCGCCGCCACGGCCTCCCGCAGGCCCGCCGGCTCGACCAGCTCGGCGGCGAGACCCATCGCGTAGGCACGCTCGCCGCTCAGCCGGTTGCCGGAGAGCAGCAGGTCGGCCGTAGCGTGCCGGCCGATCGAGCGGATCAGGCGCTGGGTGCCGCCCCCGCCCGGGCACAGGCCGAGCTGGCCCTCCGGCAGGCCGAGGCGGGCGGCGGGCGTGACAATCAGCACGTCGCAGCACAGCGCCAGCTCCAGCCCGCCGCCCAGCGCGTAGCCGTGGATCGCCGCCACGGTCGGCTTGCGCAGGGCCTCCAGCCGGTCGAACAGGCGCCGGCCGGCATGCTGGAAGGCCACGAAGGCCTTGGTGACGCGCCCGCGATATTCGGCGATGTCGGCGCCGGCCGCGAAGGCCCGGTCGCCCGCCCCGGTCAGCGCGACGACGCGCACCGCCGAATCGGCCTCGGCCTCGTCCAGCGCGCGGGCCAGATCCGCCATCAGCGGCGTGCACAGGGCGTTGAGCTTGTCCGGGCGGTTGAGGGTCAGCAGCCGCAGGCCCTCGGCCGGATCCTCGGCGAGGATGAAGTCGCTCATGGTCAAATGACCCCCGCCTCGTGCAGGCGCGCGCGCTCGGCCTCGCCGTAGCCGAGCTCGCCCAGGATCGCGTCGGTGTGCTCGCCGACCGCCGGCGGCGACAGGCGCACCGATCCGGGCGTGCCGCTCAGCGTGATCGGGATGCCGGTCATGCGCAGGCGGCCCTGGCTCGGGTGGTCGACCTCGACGATCATGCGGTTGTGGGCGACCTGCGGGTCGGCCAGCACGTCGTCGAAATCGTGGACCTCCGCGCACCACAGGTCGTGCTCCAGCAGGGTACCGACGACGTCGGCCGTCGTCCGGTCGCGGATGCCCTCGGCGATGATCCGGCGCACCGTGTCGCGCTCCTCGTAGGCCGCGACCTCGTCGGCGTAGGTCGCGAGTTCGGGCAGGCCGAGCGCGGTGCCGACCGCGTCGAGCGCGTTGATCGAGATCGCGACGCTGCCGTCGGCCGTGCCGTAGACGCCGAAGGGCGCGGAGAGCCAGGGTGCGCCGATGCCCGCCTCGCTGCGCTCGGCCTTGCGCGGCAGGTTGGCGTGGGCGACCAGCTCCTGGCACTGCACGGCGAGCGCCGTGTCGAACAGGCTGACATCGACCTTCTGGCCCTCGCCCGTGCGCTCCCGGTGGAACAGCGCGAACATGATGCCGAGCGCCAGCGACAGCGCCGTGCTGGCGTCGATGATCGAGCAGGCGACCGGCACCGGCGGCCGGTCGGCCGAGCCGTTCTGGGCGAGCAGCCCCGACAGCGCCTGGATCAGCAGGTCCTGGCCCGGCCGCGAGAGATAGGGCCCGCTCGGCCCGTAGCCCGAGCCCGACGCGTAGACGATCTTCGGATTGATCCGGCGCATGTCCTCGTAGCCGAGGCCCAGCTTGTCCATGACGCCGGGCCGGAAGTTCTCGACCACCACGTCGGCCTCGGCGACCAGGCGGCGGACGATCTCGCGCCCCTCCTCGGCCTTGAGGTTGAGCGAAAGGCTGCGCTTGTTGCGGTTCATGGCCAGGAAGAACGGGCTCGTCCCGTCCAGGAGCTGGCCGGAGGCCTTCAGCCCGCGCTCCCATTCGCCGTGCACGGGGCGTTCGATCTTGACCACGTCGGCGCCCATGTCGCCGAGATACTGGGTGGCGAAGGGGCCGAGCATCATCTGGGTGAAGTCGACGACGCGGATGCCTTGCAGGGCTTGCATCGGGGCGGGGTCCTCCCGGGGACGGTTCGACGGGTCAGCCCTTCAGCGCCCCGGCGGTGAGGCCGGAGACGAACTGGCGCTGAAGGACGAGGAAGACGAGGACGACGGGCAGGGAGACCATGACGGCGCTCGCCATCAGCTCGCCGTAGCGGATGCCGTACTGGCCGATGAAGTCGTTCATGCCCACCGACAGCGTGCGCATGTCGGCGGTCGAGGTGAACGACAGGGCGAACAGGAATTCCTGCCAGGTGACGATCAGCACGAAGACGGCCGTGGCGACGATGCCCGGCCGGCACAGCGGCAGCACGATCTCGACGAAGGCGCGCAGCGGCCGCGCGCCGTCGATGGCGGCGGATTCCTCGAGCGTCACCGGGATCTTGCCCACGAAGCCCCGCAGCAGCCAGATCGACACCGGCAGGGTGACCGTGATGTAGGCCATGATCAGGGAGGCGTAGGTGTTCAGCAGGTCGGCCTGGCGCACGAGCTTGTAGAGCGGAATGATGATCGCGCTCGACGGGAACATCTGGGCGACGATGGCCGCGATCATCAGCGCGCTGAGCAAAGCCGTCTGGAAGCGCGTGAAGGCGTAGGCGGCGAGCAGGCCGAGCGGCACCGTGATGGCCAGCGTCGCACCCGAGACGATCATGCTGTTGAGGAAGTACTGCCGGAATTCCGGGCGGAAGGCTGCGCCGTAGTTCGCCAGCGTCGGCTCGGCCGGCCACAGCCGCGCCGGGATGGCGAAGGGCTCGCTCGCCGGCTTGAGCGAGACGCTGACCATCCAGAAGAACGGCAGCAGCACGACGACGGCGAGCAGGATCTGGAGCGCGATCTGGATCGCCCGGTGCGTGCCGGCGCGGGTCGGCCGGAGGAGAGGGCGCGGGCTCGCCATGCTCATCGCTCCTTCTCGGCGATGCGGTGCTGCAGGACCAGGAAGGTGGCGATGAAGCCGGCCAGGATGATCACCGAGATGGCGCCGTAGGCGGCGGCCTCGCCGAAGCGGAACTCGCCGAAGCCGATCTCGAAGATCCGGGTGGGGAAGATGTGCGTCGCGCTGAGCGGGCCGCCCCGGGTCATCACCCAGATCAGGTCGAAGTAGTTGAAGGTCAGGATGGTCGTCAGCAGCAGGTTGATGACGATGACATGCGACACCGACGGCACGATCACGTCGGCCAGCCGGCGCAGCGGCCCGGCGCCGTCGATCTTCGCCGCCTCGAGCTGCTCGCGGTCGACGCCCTGGAGCGCGGCCAGGTAGATCACGGCCGAGAAGGGAAAGCCCTTCCAGATCGCCGCGATGATCGCCGCCAGCATCGCCGTGTCGGTCTCGCCCAGCCAGGCGATGGGGTCGGAGACCCAGCCCCAGCCGACCAGGAACGAGTTGATCAGGCCCAGCTGCGGGTCGTAGAGGAAGCGCCACAGGATGGCGGTCACCACGCCCGGCAGCACCCAGGGCAGCAGCACGATCGAGCGCAGCAGCCCCTGGGCCGGCAGGCGCTGGTTGAGCAGCAGCGCGGCGAAGAAGCCGATGAGGTTCTGCATCAGCACGACGCCGCCGGTCCACACGACCGAATTGCGCAGGACCGTCCAGAACGCGCCGTCGCCCAGGATCTTCTCGTAGGTCTGAAGGCCGACGAACTGGGGCTCCGGGTTGATGAACGAGGTCGTGAAGAGGCTTTCCCGGAACGTGGCCAGCATCGGGTAGTACATCAGCACGCCGACCAGCAGGACGGCGGGCATGACGAACCCGTAGGCCATGAGCCTGTCGGTGCGACGCATGGTGCGTGTCCCTCGCGGCCGGAACCGCGGCGGCGGTCCCCGGCGCCCGTGGCGGACGGCACCGCGCGGGCGGGCCGGCGTTCGCGTGCGCCGAGCCCGCCGCGCGGCCGGCGGTCAGCCGCCCAGGCCGTCGATCCGCTCGCAGGCCGCGGCCGCGGCCTCCGTGACATCGGTGCCGGAGAAGATTTCCTGGACCATGTCGAGCTGGATGTTCGCCACCTCGAGATAGCGCGGCGACAGCGGGCGCGGCCGGGCGTTCTCGAGATGATCGAGGATGCGCTGCGGGCCGACCCGGTTGGCCTCCAGGAAGGCCTCCGCGGCCTCGACATTGGCCGGGATCAGGTCGACCACGTCGCCATTGACGTCGGCCCGGGTCAGGAACTCGACGAAGCGCCAGGCGGCGTCCTTGTGCTCGGACTGCTCGTAGACGACCAGGTTCCAGCCGCCATAGGTGCCCACCGGCTCACGCCCCTCCGGCGCGTGGCCGACGACGAACTCCCAGTCCAGGTCGCTGTTCTGCAGCGTGGGCTGTTCCAGCGCCGGCCAGAACTCCATGGCGAGCGAGCCGTTGAGGAAGAGCTCGCGCATGTCGCCGCTCGACGCGTTGAGGATGCCCGAGGGGGCGTAGTCCTGCAGCGACGCCATGTATTCCAGCGCCTCGACCGCTTCCGGCTCGTCGAGCGCGCAGGCGCCCGTCTCGTCGAGCACGGAGCCGCCGTTGGAATAGACGAAGCTGTTCATCACGACGACCGTGTCCTCGCCGCGATGGCCGAATATCCCGACGCCGAACCGCCCGGCGTCCCGATCGGTCAGCGCCTCGGCGGCCGCGCGCAGGCCCTCCCAGGTGGTCGTCGACTGCGGGTCGATGCCCGCCTCCTCGAACAGGGCGGCGTTGTAGAAGCTGAAGAACCAGACATCGACGTTGAACGGGATGCCCCAGAGCTCGCCGTCGTAGTTCGCCGAGCCCCAGGCGCCGCCGAAGAAGGTCTCCTCCGTCCGGCCGGCTTCCGCGGCCCGGTCGCCCAGCGGCACGATCGCGCCCGCCTCGGCGAAGGCGGCCTGCCAGATTTGGTCGACGGTGGAGACGTCCGGCGCGTTGCCGCCCTGCACGGCGGTCAGCAGGCGCTGCTGGTACTCGGGGTAGGGAACCGTGACGACCTCGACCGTGATGTCGGGGTTCTCCTCCTCGAACCGATCGACCGCGGCGCGCTGGTATTGGCTGAGGCCGGATTCGGTCTGCTGGTTGTCCCAGAAGGTGATGGTCACCGGCTCCTGGGCCGCGGCGGTGCCGCCGATCGCCAGGGCGGCGGTCGCCGCCGTGGCCATGAGGATGCGGGTCCTGAGCATTCTTTCCCCCCTCTTTTCCTTGCCTTGTTCGTGGTTGCCGGCGATCCCGGCCGTCATGCGGCGGGCACCGCCTCGCTGCGGTGGTCGTCGGCGACGACCACCCGGAGCCCGGCCTTGCCGAGATCCGCCCGGTGCAGCGGCAGGGTGCCGCTGTCGGTGATCAGGGTGTCGATGGCGTCGATCGGGCAGATCCGGGCGCGCGCCTGGGTCCCGACCTGGCCGTGATCGGCCACCAGCGTGGTCTCCCGCGCGTTGGCGATCATGCGCCGCAGCACCTCCGCGCGCCGCTCGTCCAGGCAGGACAGGCCGAAGGACCGGTCGACCGCGTCGGCGGCCAGCAGGATGCGGTCGGCGCGGTAGATGTCGATGGCGGCGAAGGCGATCGTGCCGCCCAGCAGCCCGTCCTCGGCGATCGACTCGCCGCCGGTCAGGATCGCGCGGTGGCGACCGCAGCGCGAGGCCGAACGGAAGGTCGGCACCGAGGAGGTGATGATGGTCAGGTCGCGACGCTGCTCCAGCAGGGCGGCGATCGGCTCGGCGAAGGGGCCCGGCTCCAGGAAGATCGTCTCCCCGTCGCGGATCCACTCGACCGCGCTCGCCGCGATGCGCTGGCGCGTCTCGGCGATCTCGACCGTGTACTGGTCTTCCGGGTTGCGCGCGACGAAGTGCAGGCCGGCGGTCTCGGCGCGCTCGCGCATGGATCCTGCCAGGTTGCGGTACCAGTCGTGGCCCGGGTAGTGCAGGACCAGGCCGATGGTGCCGCCGGCGCCGGAGCGCGACAGGATCTTGCGCTCGCCATGCAGGCGCCGCGCCGCGTCCGGCCGCAGCGTCCAGCAGATCGCGTCGCGGACGTAGTAGTCGCCGGCCGTTCGGGCGTCCACGACGGCCCAGGGCGTGTCGATCGCGCGCGCCACCCGCTCGCCGTTCAGCAGCCGCACCGCCGTCGCGACGGTGATCGCGCCGACGACCGAGGGAAACAGGGCCGCGCAGGCGCGCAGCGCGCCGTCGCGGGCCAGCAGGTCGAGGACGACTCCCCCTTCCACCCCGATCGAGTAGGCCGCCAGCGTCCGCTCCGCCCTGCCGACATGCTTCGCCGCCTCCAGCGCGGCGACGATCGAATGGTCGTTGACGCCGAACAGGACGGTGATCTCGGGATAGGCTTCCAGCGCGTCTGCGGCGGCGCGGAAGGCGATGGCGTACTGGCCCTCGCCGTCGACCGAGTGGACCACCGGCTCACGCCCCGTGGCGGCGCGGAAGCCTTCGACGAAGCCGGCCGCGCGATCGCGCGTGTTCGACAGGGCGCGCAGCTCGACCAGCAGGATATGGGCGACGGCCTGGCCGCGCCGCTCGGCCCAGTCCCGGCCGGCGCGCTCGCCCAGGGTGCGGCCGGCAGCGTGATTGTCGGGGCCGACATAGATCGCGCCGTCCTGGGGCGCCGATTCCGCGATCAGCTTCTGGCCCCGGCGGATCGCGTTGTGGCGCAGGGTGCGCGACCAATGGCTGGACAGCGGCGGGAGCACCAGCACGTCGGCGTCCGCGATGTCACCCTCGCCCGACGGCTCGGCCGGGGCCGGGGAGAGGCTCGTCGCGCCGCCGCGCGTCCGGCGGAGCTGGCCGCCCCGTTCGAGACGGACGAGGTCGCGGCGGACCGTGACCTCGGAGACCGATCCGATGCGCTCCTGCAGCTCGCGCACCGAGGCGACGCCGCGCGTGGTCAGCGTGCCCAGGATGATATGGTCGCGCTCGATCTGGATCATGCGGTGACCGGAAATCCCCGTCTCCCCGAGCAGGACTGCTCACATACAGGAGCACCGCGGTCGAAGGGCGGTCAAGTTCGGCCAATTCGGTGATCGCAATTGATCGAAACGGCCTCGAGGGGCCGTCGCGGAGTCGACGCCGGCTCGGTGCCCGGCATACGTTCGTCTTCGGCTCCGGCACGCGCCTCGACCGGACAGACATCGCGAAAGACACCCGATGAGACACAGCACCGAGCGGATTCTGACGACCCATGTGGGCAGCCTGCCGCGGCCCCACGACCTGCTGGACATGCTCAAGGCGCGCCTCGCCGGCGAGGCCGTGGACGAGGGCGCGTTCGCCGACAAGCTCGGCCGGTCCGTCGAGGACATGGTCGCCCGGCAGGTCGAGGCGGGGATCGACGTCGTCACCGACGGCGAGATGTCGAAGCCGGGCCACGCCGTCTACATCAACGACCGGCTCGACGGCTTCGAGCCGAGGCCTGACGAGCCGGTCGAGGTCTATGTCGAGGAAAAGGCGACCTTTCCCGAATACTACGAAGACTATTTCAAGCGGGCGATGCTGGGCGGGGCGATCGCGCCCTCGGCGCCGATGGGCTGCGTCGGACCCATTCGCTATGTCGGCCACGAGGCGCTGAAGACGGATCTCGACAACCTGCGCCGGGCGGTCGACAAGCTCGGCTGCGCGGAGGCCTTCATGCCCTCGGCCGCCGTCACCGGCGTCGGCTTCAACGAGTACTACGACACCGAGGAAGCCTATCTGTTCGCCCTGGCCGAGGCGATGGCCGAGGAATACCGGGCGATCATCGATGCCGGCTTCCTGCTGCAGGTCGACGACCCGTTCCTGCCCAACGTCTACATGGACAAGTCCCTGGACGAGGCGGCGCGGCGGAAGAAGGTCTCGATGTATGTCGAGGCCATCAATCACAGCCTGAAGGGCATCCCGTCGGAGAAGGTGCGCTTCCACACCTGCTACGGCATCAACCAGGGCCCCCGCGTCTACGAACCGGACCTGCCGGACATGATTGACCAGGTGCTCGCGGTCGACGCCGGCGGCTATTCCTTCGAGGCCGGCAATCCCCGCCACGAGCACGAGTATCACCTCTGGGAGCGGGTGAAGCTGCCGGAGGGCAAGACGGTGCTGCCCGGCGTCATCACCCATGCCTCGAGCGTCGTCGAGCACCCGGACTACGTCGCCGAGCGGATCGTGCGCTTCGCCGAGCGAGTCGGCCGGGAGAACGTGATCGCCAGCGCCGATTGCGGCTTCTCCTCCCAGGCCATGTTCAAGACCGAGGTCGAGCCGCGCATCGTCTGGGCGAAGCTGCGCGCCCTGTCGGAGGGGGCGCGGATCGCCAGCGAGACGCTCTGGCGCTAAGTGTCCGGCCCAGGCGGGGCGATCCGACGGTCCGCCCGGGAACATCCCACCTTTCCGATGACGCGCCCGCCGCGTCGAACGGATAGCCCGGCCCGGGTCGGGGCGTCCCCCGCATGCTCCGTTGTCCGGTCGCCGGACGTCGGCCACTCTTCCACAGCCCGTCATGGGCCGTTCGCGAACGGGCCGGAGAGCCGGAAGGGATGCCGATGGAGACCGACAGCGCAGTCGCCACGCCCGACGTGACGATCGTCGTCACCCCGCGTGAGCGTTTCGGCCTGGCCGAGGCGTCGCTGCTCGACATCCTGGACACCACGGACATCCCGTTCCGCCTGGTCTATGTCGATTCCGGCGCGCCGGCGGCCTTGTCGCGCCGGCTCGAGGCCCTGTCGCGCGAGCGGGGCTTCGAACTGCTGCGCGCCGGCCGCGCGCTGGCGCCGAACGAGGCGCGCAACCTGGGGCTGTCGCGGGTCGACACGCCCTATGTCGCCTTCCTCGAGAACGACGTCTTCGTCACGCCCGGCTGGCTCGGCGCGCTGGTCGCCTGCGCCCGGGAGACCGGGGCCGCGGTGGTCGCGCCGCTGATCTGCCAGGGCTCGCCGCTGCACAGACAGGTCCATCACGCCGGCGGGCTGTTCGCCGACGACCCGGACGCCTTCGTCGCGCCGCCCGCCGCCGGGCCGCGCCCGGCCTTCGAGGAGGTCATGATCGGCCACGCCCGGCCGCGCGAGGAGATCGACCCGACGCTCGCGCGCGGCGAGACCCAGTTCTTCGAGTTCCACTGCGTGCTGATGCGCCGCGACCTGTTCGAGCGGACCGGCCCGTTCGACGAGGCGATGCTGGCGACCAAGGAGCATGTCGACTTCGCCATGACGGTGCGCAAGGTCGGCGAACGCGTCTGGTTCGAGCCCGCCTCGGTGGTCACCTATCTCTTCCCCTGCCGGGCCGCCCCGCTGTCCAACGCGGACCTGCCCTATTTCATGCTGCGCTGGTCGAACGCCTGGCAGCGGCGCAGCCTCGTCCGGTTCCGCGACAAGTGGCGCATCGACGCCCCGGACTATTTCGAGGAGCGCTGGCGCTCGGCCGGCTGGCGGCGCTACGAGGCGATCACCAAGCGCCTGGTGGCCAGGGCGCCGGTGCTCCGGCACACCGCCTGGGGCCGCTACGTGGCGCGCAAGGCGATCTCCGCCTCGGAGCGGATGGTCTGCCAGGCCCTGGTCCTGCGCGCCGATCTGGCCCGGCGGGCCGCCCGCCGGAAGGGCGCCCCCGCGCCCATTTCCGCCGCCGTCGGCGAGCCGGCGCGGGGCGCGGGCACCGCGGCCGGAGACAAGGTGAGTGCCGCCTGACGGCGCCGCGACCCATCGCCCGCCCGCATCGCCGAGCTTTCTGCTCATCGGCTCGACGAAGAGCGGGACGACGAGCCTGCACGACTGGTTGAGCCGCCATCCGGACGTCTTCATGCATCCGTGGAAGGAGATGCGCTTCTTCTGCGAGGCGGAGCGCTGGTCGCGCGGGGTCGGCTGGTATCGCGGAGAGTTCGCCCGGCGTGGCGAGGCGGCGGCCTGGGGCGAGGCCTCCAACGGCTACACCCGGCGCGGCGAGCATCCGGGCGTGCCGGAGCGCGTCGCCGCGCTCTGCCCCGACGTCCGCCTGGTTTATGTCGTGCGCGACCCGATGCGCCGGCTCGTCTCGCACTACCGCCATCGGCTGGCGACGGGGATCGAGTGGCGCCGGCCGGAAGACGCGGTTCGCGCCGATCCCGCCTATGTGGAGACCGGCCTCTATGGCTGGCAGCTCGCGGCGTGGCGCGCCGTCTTCCCGGCCGAGCGGATCCTGGTCCTGCAGTCGGAAGCCCTGTTCGCCGATCCGCCGCCGGCGATCGAGAGGCTGGCGGCGCATCTCGGCGTCGCGCCACGCCCCGAGCTCGCCTTCCGGGCCGAGAACGCGGCCGCCGATCGCCGTGCCGTGCCCGCGGGGCTGCGCCGGCTGAGCGCCCTCGGCCCGTTGCGGGGCGCGGTGAAGAGGGCCTCCAGGCATCTGCCGGGGCCGCTGCGCGCCCGCGCGCCGCTGTCGGCGGCGCCGGTGACGCTCCCGCCCGACCTGCGTGCCGATCTCGCCCGGCGCTTCGCCGAGGACCGGCGGCTCCTGGAGGATTTCGCGGGCTCGGAGGTGACGCGCGAATGGGCGGATTGAGGCGATGGTGGGGGGCCTGCCCTTTCGACGCCGGCGGGCCGGCATGGATCGGGACGTCGGGTCCGCCGCGCCGGTCCGGATTCGCCGCTGGAATCCACCCCGGCAATGGTGGATGCTGACGGGGGCCGCGGCCCGGGAATGGCCGCACGGCCGCGACGGGCGACCGCCAGGCAGGGGCATCACCCCACCGGCGCGCGGTGCCCACCCGGAAAGACACGCCCATGGCCAATCCGCTCGAACGACGACTGGCCGCCATCCTCGCCTCCGACATGGTCGGCTTCAGCGCGCAGATGGAAGCCGACGAGGCCGGGACCCTCGATCGCCTGCGCCGCTGCCGCAGGGATCTGATCCACCCGGGCGCCGAGCGCCATCGCGGGCGCATCGTCAAGACCACCGGCGACGGTGCGCTGATGGAATTCGCCAGCGCCGTCGACGCGGTCGACTTCGCGGTCGCGTTCCAGCGCGCGATGGCGCTGCGCAACGCCGAGGGCGGGGAGCCGGCGATGCTCTTCCGCATCGGGATCAATGTCGGCGACGTGGTGATCGAGGACGGCGACGTCTACGGCGACGGCGTCAACGTCGCGGCGCGGCTGGAGCCGCTCGCCGAGCCCGGCGGCGTGCTCGCCTCGGCGGCGGTGGTCGACCAGGTGCGCGGCGGTACGACCACCCGATTCGAGGATGTCGGCGAGCTCCGCCTGAAGAACATCGCACGCCCGGTGCGCGCCCATCGCATCGTCACCGGGGTCGAGGCGCCGGATGCCGGCATCGCCAGGCAAGCCGTCCGGGTCGTGGAGGATCGCCCCTCGATCGCGGTCCTGCCGTTCCAGAACATGAGCTCCGGCCCGGACGACGAGTTCTTCGCCGACGGGCTGACCGAGGACATCCTGACCGGGCTGTCCAAGTTCAAGGAGCTGTTCGTCATCTCGCGCACCTCCGCCTTCGCCTACAAGGGTCGCCCGGCGAACATGCAGGACGTCGCCGCCGATCTGGGCGTGCGCTACGTGCTGGAGGGCTCGGTGCGCCGGGCCGGGGCGCGGGTGCGGGTGACGGCCCAGCTCATCGACGCCGTCGGCGGCGACCGGCACATCTGGGCGGACCGCTACGACCGCCAGATCGAGGACATCTTCGAGCTTCAGGACGAGATCACCTCGGCCATCGTGGCGACCCTGCCCGGGCGCATCGAGGCGGCCTCGCACGAGCGCGTCGCGCGCAAGAAGCCGGAGAGCATGGCGGCGCACGAGCTGGTGATGATCGGGCGCCTGCTGCATCACCGCTCCAATCCCGAGGACAACGCGCGCGCCCTGGAGTACCTGGAGCGCGCGGTGGCGCTGGCGCCCGACTATGCCCATGCGCGGGCCTGGCGGGCGTGCACGATGGGCCAGGCCTGGGGCTATGGCTGGATCGAGAACCGTGACGAGATCTGGGATCGGGTGACCGCGGACGTGTCGCGGGCGCAGGCGCTCGACGACAAGGACAGCGACGTCCACCGCCTGCTCGCGGCGATCGCCATCGCGACCGACGACATCGACGCCGCGCGCCGGCACCAGGACCGCGCGCTCCAGCTCAATCCCAACGACGACCTCATCGTCGTCCAGCAGGGCGAGCTGCTGACCTGGACCGGCGCGCCGGAGGAGGGGATCGCGTGGATCCGCCGGGCCATGGCGCTCAATCCCTACCATCCGGAGCGGTATTGGGGCCATCTCGGCCGGGCGCAGTTCGTGGCGCGCCGGTACGACGAGGCGATCGCCAGCTTCCGCAAGCTGTCGACCGCGGACCACGTGGTTCACGCCTGCTTCGCCGCCGCCATGGCCGGGGCCGGCAACGAGGGCGGCGCCAAACGGCACGGCGCGGAGATCCTGCGCTTGTGCCCGGACTTCACGATCGACGGCTATCTCGCGACCCTCCACTACGCCCGCGAGGAGGACCGGGTCCATCACCGAGCGATGCTGCGGAGGGCCGGGCTGCCGGCGGAACCGGCGGAATGGGCGCGTGCGGCGGTGCGGTGACCATGGCGGCGCGCCATTGGTCGAAACGGGCTGCAGCCGCCCACGCCCGAACGGTCGCGGGCCAGCGACTCCAGGCTGTCGAGGAGGAGCGAGCCATCCCGATCGCGCGATCTTGCCGGATCGGAGATCGCCGCAACGAGAAACGGAAGGAGGAAACGCCGCCATGCCCACTCTGCCGAGCGTCGTCGCCGATGCGGAACTGTCCAACAGCTTCCTGGGCGACAACATCCAGATCTGCGTCGTCACCCGCGACTTCCGGCGCACGATGGAAGGCCTGGTGCGCACCGGTATCGGGCCGTGGCGCGTCTATACCTTCGACTCCACGACCGTGCGCGACATGACCTATCGCGGCGAGCCGGCCGACTACGCCATGCGCCTGGGCCTGGCCCATTCCGGCACCATGCAGTGGGAGATCGTCCAGCCGATCAAGGGCCCGACGATCTACGACGAGTTCCTGGAGCGCCACGGCGAGGGCATCCACCACGTCGCCTTCAGCTGCAAGGGCGTGCCCTGGGCCGAGCGGATCCGGGCCTTCGAGGAGCGCGGCTACAAGATGATCCAGTCCGGCGTCTGGCAGGGCATCCTGCCCTACGCCTATTTCGAGACCGAGGACGATACCACGACGACCTTCGAGATCTTCGATCCGCCGGGAGGCTTCGTCTTTCCCGAACCGGAGGAATGGTATCCGGCCCGGCCGCCGGGCGTCTGACGCGCCGGCCTTTCCGGACGGCGCGTTCCGGCGGGGCCACCGCGCCGGTCCCGGGTCGCCGATCAGGCAAACGCCCGGGGCCGAACCGGGAAGCGATCTCGAGAACGGGACCCGCCTCGCCCGGTTGATGCTGCGAATGACTTGCATTATCATGGTTTCGATCGAGGTCTTCCTGGTCCGCAGCCGGCGCCATCGGGGCGTGGACTGCCCTGAACCGAAACCGCGGGGGACTGTCCTGTCTTCGTCGAGCGGGCGCGCGACGGGCAGGCACGGCCGATGGGCGGTCTCGAAGGCGCGTGGAGGGAGGGCATCGTGAGCGGCGAGATTCCCGGCCTTCTCGATCTCCTGGCGGATCGGCGCGACCGTTGGACGCAAAAGGTCTCGGACGCCGAGGCCGGGCGCCTCCGCGGCTTCGGTGACCGCGAGGCCGACACGATGCGCCGTACCGGCATGGCGGACTGCCGGGAAGCGATCTTCGTCCTGCAAAAGGACGCCTGAGACTGCGGGGCGACCGTCGCGTGGACGGCGCGGCCCCTGGATCGGAAAGGAAGGCCATGTTCATAGCCATGAACCGATTCCGCGTGCGCCAGGGCGAGGAGGCCGCCTTCGAGCGGGTCTGGCTCGAGCGCGAGGTCCATCTCCACGAGGTGCCGGGCTTCGTCGCCTTCCACCTTCTCCGCGGACCCGAGCGCGAGGACCATACGCTCTACGCCTCCCATACGATCTGGCAGAGTCGCGAGGCGTTCGAGGCCTGGACGCGCTCCGACGCGTTCCAGAAGGCCCATCGCGGCGCCGGCGGCAACCGTCCGCTCTATCTCGGTCATCCGGAATTCGAGGGCTTCTCGGTGCTCCAGACGGTGGAGGCGGACGGAACCCGCCATCCGGCGCGCGAGGCTGTCGATTGACGGCGCGGGAGGCCTGTCGGGAGCCGGAGGCGCCCGGCGTCGCCGCGGATGGCCGAAGCGCTGCTCGGGTCCGGTTGCCGGGACACTGCCGTCACTGACGCTCGATGCTCAGCAGAGCCTCGATGCGGTCGACATTGGCGCGCATTTCCGGGTTGCGCAGGGCGAGGCAGTGGAACAGGACCTCGTTGAACATCATCTCGAGGATCCGGGTCATCACGGCGTCGGTGCCGAACAGGCTGATCCCGGGCGGGGTGATCACGCCGATACCCGCGATGTCGCCCAGCGGCGTGGCGTTGAGGCCCATGACGGCGGCGACGGTGGCGCCCTGCTCCTTGGCGATGCCGGCGGCCTGGAGTACGGGCTTGGTGCGCCCGGAATAGGAAATCGCGACGGCGAGGTCGCCCGGCTCCATCAGCGCGGCGAAGGCCATCTGCTGGTGATGGTCCTCGGAGAAGTTGATGCGCACGCCCAGGCGCAGCAGGCGTTGGTGCATGTCGTGGGCGACGACGGCCGAGGCGCCGGCGCCGAACACCTGGACATTGGGCGCCGCCTCGATCGCCCGCACCAGCGCCTCCAGCTCGGGTGAGCGCGACAGGATCTCGGCGAACTTCATCGCCCGGATCGAGGCGTTGTGGAACACCTTGTAGGCGATCTCCGCCATCCCGTCCGACGGCACGATCGCGGGCTCGCGCGCCGTCGCGGCCTCCGAGACGGGGGTGTGGGTCGAGCGGCTGTCGCGCAGCAGCGCCTGGCGCATCTCCCGCAGGCCGGAATAGTCCAGCCGCTTGGCCAGGCGGTCGATCGACGACCGGCTCGTGCCCGTGCGCTCGGCCAGCTCGGTCGAGGTCAGGCTGGCGATCTCGAACTCGGCGATGCTCAGCAGATACTCGATGATCCGGCGCTCGGCCGGCGAGAACGACATGCGCGAAACCCGCGCCAGCAGGGAATCCTGGGCGCGGCGCTCGGGCCCGGATGCGGTCATGCGGCTCCTCCTCTCGACGGGGCCGGAGTGGTGACGTCGTGGGCCGGCCGGCGGCCGGTGGGTGAAGATGAAACAATCTGCTTCATAATTTGTCGTGAGACCATAATTGTGCATCGTGTTGTCGCATGCTAGCGTCGTCACCTCGATGTCTGGCGGCCCTCGCTCCGGCCGCGAATTCGGCCCGCACGGACAAGACGGGCCCGTTTCGAGGGGGAGGACTCTCATGCGCATGTCGTACGGCTCACTGACCGCGGCGCTCGCGTCGGCGGTCTCGCTCGCGGCGCTCGCCGCGCCGGCCACGGCGGCCGAGATCACGTTCTGGCATCACACCTATCCGCCGGCCGACGAACTGATCCAGGAGAAGGCGGCCGAGTACATGGCCGAGCATCCGGACGTCACGATCCGGTTCCAGGACGAGCCGCACGGCGACTACGAGGTCAAGCTGCTGGCCTCGATCGCGGCCGGCAACCCGCCGGACATCGTCAATCTGCTCGACTACCTGTTCCCGCAATACGCCACGCGCGGCATTCTCGCGCCGCTCGATCCGGAAGCGTTCGGCCAGGAGTCGATGGACGCGGTGCGGGAGATGTACATGCCCGCCGCGCTGTCCGGCCTGACGATCGACGGGACGACCTACGGCGTGCCGGAGGAGTTCAACACCCTCGCGCTGTTCATCAACGGCGACCACATGCGCGATATCGGGCTCGACCCGGACGATCCGGCGAACTATCCGGAGACCTGGGACGACCTCTTCACGCTGGCCGAAAAGCTGCAGGTCGTCGAGGATGACGGCACGGTGAGCCGCCTCGGCTTCAACTGGGTCTGGAACCTCGATCCCTACTGGTACGCCCAGCAGTACTGGCCGATCCTGCAGCAGTACGACTGCGACGTGATCGGCGAGGACGGCAAGGCGGCGATCAACTCCGAAGCCTGCGTCCAGGCCTTCAGCGATACCTGGCTCCACCTGATCGACAGCGGGCTGGGCGGGCCGCATCTGGCGACCGTCAACCCGGTCAACGCCCTGGAGGACTTCTCCACCGGCCGGCAGTCCATGGCGATCGCCGGCATCTGGGCGCCGCCGCTCTACTCCGAGGAGGTGCAGGACGCCTATGTCGTCGCCCCGCTTCCCCAGCGGGATCCGGCGAATCCGGAGACGCTGCTGAACTCCTACGCCCTGGCGGTCAGCGCGGAGTCCGAGTACCCGGAGGTCGCCTGGGACTTCCTGCGCTACCTGGTCTCGGACAGCGACGCCTATCTGGAGCGGGCCGGCTACGTCACCGGCATCCGTGGCTGGGCGGACAGCGAAGTGGCCCAGCGCACCAAGGGCTCCCAGGTCTTCGCCGAGGGCCAGAAGCACGGCAGCTTCGTCTGGCGCTCGCCGACCTGGACCGAGGAGGGCTCGGCCATCAAGTCGGCGATCGAGCAGTTCGCCCAGGGCGTGCCCGTCCAGGACGCGCTCGACCAGGCGGCGGCGCAGATCGACGTGATCCGCTCCCGCTGAAGCCAGGGGCTTGATGGATCGGCGGGGCGGCCGGCGCCGTGGCGCGCGGCCGTCCCGTCCCGCCCTAGCCCTCGTTCGACATCCCGGGAAGACGTCCATGAGCGGACCGCCGTCGGCGAGCGGTACGGCAGGGGCCCGGCGCACCCCCGCACGGGCCGCGTCCCGACGCGCGGGACGCCGCGTCCAGGGCCGCCGGATGGCCCGGTGGGGCGTGATCTTCGTCCTGCCGGCGCTGGCGATGCTGGGGCTGTTCCAGGTCTGGCCGATCGCCTTCAGCCTCTTCATCAGCCTGCACCAATACGACCTGCTGTCGCCGCCGCGCTTCGTCGGCTTCAAGAACTTCCTGGCCCTGCCGCAGGACGGCCAGTTTCTCAACTCCGTCAAGGTCACGGCGTTCTACGTCTTCTACACGATCGTGCCCGTGGTCCTGTTCTCCTTCGTCGTCGGGTGGGCGCTGACCTGCATATATCGCAGCCGGCCTGCCTGGCGCGCGATCCTGTTCCTGCCATCGGTGATGCCGCTGGTCTCGGTCGCCCTGGTCTGGAAGCTGCTCTTCAACTACCAGGGGCCGATCAACGCCGGGCTCGGCGGCCTGGGCGTCGACCCTCTGCCCTGGCTCAACAGCTCCGATGCCGCACCCTGGGCGCTGGTCATCATGAGCTGGTGGCACGCGACCAGCTACTACATGATCATCTTCCTGGCCGGGTTCCTGTCGATCCCGCGGGTCTATTACGAGGCCGCGACGATCGACGGCGCCGGCAGCCTCGCCCTGCTGCGCTACATCACCCTGCCGATGATGCGCCCGACCATCGCGCTGGTGATCGTGCTGGCGACGGTCAACGGGCTGAAGACGTTCGCCTTCCAGCAGATCATGACCGACGGCGGGCCGGCCAACGCGACCGAGATCCTGACCCTGCTGATCTACAAGACGTCGTTCAGCTATCTCGATCTCGGCCGGGCCAGCGCCTACTCGATCGTCCTGTTCACGGGCATCCTGGCGATCAGCCTCGCCCAGATCTGGCTGCTGGGCGATCGCGATGACTAGGGCGCGGCGCAACCGGATCGTGGCGCTGACGGTGCTGGGCATCGCTACGGCGATCACCGTCTACCCCATCGTCTGGATGACCATGGCCTCGCTGCGGGTCGGGCCGGACGTCTTCGGGCAGTCCCTGTTCTCGACCGCCGGGCTCGGCATCGGCAACTATGTCAGCGCGCTCGCGGCGCGGCCGTTCCTGCTCTACCTCCTGAACTCCGTCCTCGCCTCGGGCATCTCCGTCGCGGTCACGGTGGTCGTGGGGTGCCTCGCCGGCTACAGCTTCGCCAAGTTCCGGTATCGCGGCGCGGGCGTCTTCTGGCTGGTGGTCCTGGCATCGATCATGATCCCGCAGGAGACGATCGTCATCCCGCTCTTCCTCCAGGTCCACGCCTTCGGCTGGACCAACACCTATGCCGGGCTGATCCTGCCGACGGCGTTCAACGTCGTGGGCGTGTTCATCTTCCGCCAGGCGATCCGCGGCGTGCCGGACGACTTCATCGAGGCCGCGCGGATCGACGGGGCGAGCGAGCCGCGGATCCTGTTCTCCGTCGTCCTGCCGATGATCGCGCCGACCCTCGTCGTCGTCGCCGTGCTGACCTTCAACCTGACCTGGAACAGCTATCTCTGGCCCCTGATCGTGGTCAGCGACGACCAGCTCCGCACCCTGCCGCTGGGCATGGCGGCCTTCCAGCGCAGCTTCAACACCCAGTACGGGCAGGTCATGGCGGTCTCCGTCCTCGGCACTGTGCCGACGCTGTTGTTCTTCCTTTCGCTCCAGCGCTACTTCCTGGAGAGCGCCGTCGCCGCGGGAATCAAGGGATGACCCGGCTCGCCGTCGACCTGGGCGGCAGCCGGCTGCGCCTCGGCGTCGGCGACGGGCGGGGTGACTGGCGTCTCGCCTTCGACCGTGAGCGGCCGTCGGAGGGCGGCGTGCGAGATATCGTCGACGCGGTCGCGGAAGCGCTGAGCGCTTGGGGCCTCGCCCCGGTCGACCTCGCGGGCATCGGCGTCTCGGTCGCCGGCCTGGTCGGGCCCGACGGCGTCGTGCGCCGGGCGGAGAATCTCGGCTGGCGGGACGCGCCGCTCGGCGCCGTCCTGGCCGAGGCCTTCGGCCGGCCGGTCGCGGTCGACACGGATGTCTTCTGCGGCGCGCGCTACGAGGCGGAGGCCGGCACGGCGCGGGGCGCGCCGGCGGCGCTCTACGTCGCGCTCGGCACCGGCATCGGTCACGCCTTCGTCTTCGACGGGCGGGTCTGGCGCGGCAGCCACGGCAATGCCAACGGGTTCGGTCATCTGGTGACCGATCCGAAGGGGCCGCCCTGCTATTGCGGCGGCGCGGGCTGCCTGTGCCTGGTGGCCGGCGGCAAGGCCCAGGCCGCCGCCGATCCGCCGCCCGGGCCGATCGACGCCCTGGCGCTCGCCATCGGCTCGGCCGTCACCCTGATCGAGCCCGCGGTCGTCGTCCTGGGCGGCGGCGCGCGGTCCCAGCCCTGGTTCGACCTCGCGGCGCTGGGCGAGGCGCTCGGCCGCCGCGCCTATCCGGGCGTGGTCCTGCCCCGGTTGGTGTCGAGCCGCGTCGACGACGCGAACCTGCGCGGTGCAGCCCTGTTATCGGAGGAGTCGGAATGATCCGCGAGAGCGCCCCCCACTGGATCCGCCGCGCCTGGCGCGAAGGCTGGGCCGTGGGCATGTTCAACGCCCATCACCTCGAGGCCGTCCAGGCCGTCGCCGCCGCGGCCGAGGCGCGGCGCGCCGTCGTGATGCTGAGCACGACCATGGGCGGGCTCAAGCATGTCGGGCTCGACTACTTCGTCGCGATGGCGGCGGCGGCGCGCCGCTCGGTCTCGGTGCCGTTGATCCTCCATCTCGACCACGGCGCGGATTTCGACATCGTCAAGCGCGTCATCGAGGCCGGCTTCGACAGCGTCATGATCGACGCCTCGGCCACGCGCTACGAGGACAATGTCGCGCTGGTCCGCGAAGTCGTCGCGCTCGCCCGGCGTCACGGCGTCGGAATCGAGGCGCAGATCGGCGAGACCCTGGCCGAAGAGGGCGAGGAGGTGATCGAGCGCAAGACCACGGTCGAGGAGGCGGTGCGGTTCGTCGCCGATACGGATGTCGACTATCTCGCCGTGTCGATCGGCAACACGCCCGGCACGCTGGGCGACGGCGCGCCGATCGACGTGCCGCTGGTCCGGGCGCTCGCGGCCGCCGTCGAGCGGCCGCTGGTGCTGCACGGCGGCACCAGCGTGCCGCCCGCCGTGGTTCGGGAGGTGGTCGCCGCCGGGATCGCCAAGATCAATATCGACGCCGCCACCAAGGGCGCCTTCCGCCGCGTCCTCCAGCGCCACTACGGCGTCGACGAGCCGGTGGTCGATACCCGCCTGCCCATGGCCGAAGCGCGGTCCGCAGCGCAGGAGGCGGTCGAGGAGCGCATCGTGCTGTTCGGCGCCGACGGGAAGGCCGACTGAGTGATGCCGGCCGCGGATGCCGGAACGCAGCCGACGGCCCGCCCGCGCGTCCTCCTGCTCGCGGGGCTGCCGGGCGTGGGCAAGACCCGCCTCGCTCGGGCGCTGGCGCCGCGGCTCGACGCCGTCATGCTCAATCGCGACGACATCCGCGACGCGATCTTTCCCGAACGCTTCCTCGACTACAGCGACGGCCAGAACGCCGTGGCGACGCGCGCTTTGCTCGCGGTTCTCGACTATCTGTTGGCCGGGCCGCGCCCGGCCTTCGTCATCATCGACGGCAAGCCTTTTTCCAAGGCGCGGGAGATCGAGGAGGTCCGCAGCCCTGTCGAGCGCCACGGCGCCGAACTCGTGGTCATCCATTGCGTCGCCGCGCCCGAGGCGATCGAGCGCCGGCTGCGCGAGGACCTCTCCGCCGACCCCCGCAATCTCAGGGCGGGCCGGGATCCGGAAAAGGCGGCGCGCATCCGCGACA
The DNA here is from genome assembly GCA_040220455.1 of Azospirillaceae bacterium. Classification (GTDB taxonomy): domain Bacteria; phylum Pseudomonadota; class Alphaproteobacteria; order DSM-16000; family Inquilinaceae; genus JAVJUS01. Next base: position 56,373 of record JAVJUS010000033.1, on the reverse strand, counting down.
GCTTCGAGCCGATCGAGGCGCCCCACATCGTCCTAGACACCGGCGACGCACCCGAGCGGGTCGTCGGCGCCTGCTTGCGGGCATTGAACGCGTACAGGCCTTCCGAAGCGTAGGAAAGGCGTCGCCACGGTTCGCGTGACTAGGGCAATTTCCTAACTGATTGAATCATCAGTTCGGAAAAAATTGCCCTATCTTCAACAATATAGAGCATCTTATCTGCGCCCGTTCGGGCGCAGGATGCTCTAGGCCGTCGCCGACGGCGTGTCGGGGCGATGCCCTCCGGCGTCAGGTCATGTATACCCCACCCGTCACGTTGATCGCCTGGCCGGTCATGAACCGGGCGCTCGACGAGGCGAGAAAGACGACCACGTCGGCGACATCCTCCGGTTCCTCCAGGCGCCCGAGCGGAGTCTGCTCGATATAGGATCGCCGAACCCCATCGGCCGTCATGCCGCGGAGCTCGGCCTCCCATTCGACTTCCCGGTCCTGCATGGATGTCCGCACGAAGCCCGGGCAGACCGCGTTGACGCGAATGCCCAGGCCGGCGACCTCGCGGGCCAGCGCCTGGGTCCAGCCGACGACCGCGAACTTGCTGGCCGAATAGTGGGCCAGCAACGGCGCGCCGACCTTCGCCGCCAGGGACGCCGTATTGACGATCGCGCCGTCGCGCTCGTGGGCGATCATATGGCGCACGGCGGCCTGGTTGGTCAGGAACACGCCCTTGGCGTTGATCGAAAAGTTGAAGTCCCAGTCCGCCTCGGTCAGATCGACCGCCGGCCTCATGCTCGAGACGCCCGCATTGGCGTGCACGATCGTGATCGGCCCGACGGCCTCGGCGGCCTCGTCGAAGACCCGCCGGATGCCGGCGGCGTCCGTCACGTCCAGCCGGAAGGCGCGCGCCTTGCCGCCGATCTCGTCGGCGACCGCCCGGGCGCCGTCGTGATCGATGTCGGTGACGATCACATGGGCGGCGCGCGACGCGAAGGCCAGCGCCGAGGCGCGGCCGATTCCCGTGGCGGCGCCGGTCACGAGCACGTTCTGGTGTTCCATGGGAGCTCCGAAAGCATGGGACGGGCGGCGGGCCCGGCTGGTGGCTGCGGATCCGATCAGCGGATCGGATATGTTCGGAGTATAACAGAATATGATTGATATCTCACGTAGCGCGTGGGAAACTCAACACATGATGAGGCGTCGATGACTGCTGACCGGGCGAATTCGGGCAATCGGAACGGTCGCCTGTCGGTGGCCGAGCGGCAGGACAACATCGCCCTGGCGCTCAGCCGCTCGGGCTATCAGTCGATCGCCGGGCTGGCCGAGATGCTCGACGTCTCGGAGATGACCATTCGCCGGGACCTGGACGCGCTGGCCGCGCGCGGCCTTGTGGAGCGGGCGCATGGCGGCGCCGTCGCGCGCTGGGGCAACCGCCTCGACATCGTCGAGCCGGCGCTAGAGGAACGCCTCGGCCGCAACGCCACGGCCAAGGCGCGCATCGCGGGCCTGGCCTGCGATCTTGTCGGCGACGGCCAGGCCATGGCGCTGGACATCGGCTCGACGACGCTCCGGCTGGCCCATGTCCTGCGGGACAAAAATGTTAGAATATTCACAAGCAGCCTGAAGATCGCCATGCTGCTCTCCGAGAGCCGGCCGCGCGTCTACATGCTGGGCGGGGAGATCCGGGGCTCCGAGCCGTCGCTGGTCGGGCCCATGGCGCTCGGCCAGTTGGAGACCTTCCGGTTCGACTCCTTCTTCATGGGCGCGTCCGGCCTGTCGGAGGACGGGCTTTACGACTATTCGCTCGAGGACACGGAGATCAAACGGGCGATGATGGCCCGCGCGGCGCGCACGATCGCCCTGGTCGACAGCTCCAAGTTCGAGCGCCTGTCGATCGTCAAGATCGCCGATCTCGAGCAACTGGACATGCTGATCACCGACGCGTCGCCGGAGGGGGCTCTGGCCGACGGTCTCGAAGCCGCGGGCGTGGAGGTGCGCGTGGCCGCGCCCTGACACCCGCCACGAAGCCTTGTCGGCGCCCCGCGCCGGCGCAGCCCGACCGAGAGGGGAGCATGATCTTCGAATTCCTGGGCGCTCGTCGAAAGGCGGTCGTCGCCATGGCGCATATCGGCGCCCTGCCGGGCTCGCCCCTCTACGACGAGGACGGCGGGATGAACAGGCTGGTCGACGACGTGGTCGCCGACATCGAAAAGCTCCAGGCGGGCGGTGTCGACGCCATCATGTTCGGCAACGAGAACGACCGCCCCTACCTGCTCAAGGCGACGCCGGAGAGCCTGGCGGCGATGACGGCCGTCGTCGCCGCCGCCAAGCCGGCGCTCCGCGTGCCGTTCGGCGTCAACTACCTGTGGGATCCGACGGCCTCCGTGTCGATCGCGGTCGCCACCGGGGCGTCCTTCGTGCGCGAGATCTTCACGGGCGTGTTCGCCAGCGACATGGGGATCTGGCAGCCCGATTGCGCGACCCCGGCGCGGCTGCGCCGCAATCTCGGGGCGCGCGATCTCAAGCTGCTCTTCAACATCAACGCGGAGTTCGCCCATTCCCTCGACCAGCGGCCGATCGAGCTCAGGGCGAAGAGCGCCGTGTTCTCCTCGCTCGCCGATGCCGTGCTGGTCTCCGGGCCGCTGACGGGGCAGCCGGCGGACGCATCCGACCTTCGCAAGGTGGCCGAGGCACTCGACGACACACCGGTCTTCGCCAATACGGGGGTGAACATCGACAACGTCGCCGATGTCCTGGGCGTGGCGCAGGGGTGCATCGTCGGGACCCATTTCAAGGTCGACGGCGATACCTGGAACCCGGTCGACGAGGCGCGGGTCAAGCGGTTCATGGACGCCGTCGAGGCGATCCGGTAGGCCCGCCGATGACCTGCGTCCTCGGCCTCGATATCGGTACGACCTCGACCATCGGGATCCTGATCCGGCTTCCCGACGAGACGCTGGCCGTCGCCTCGCGCCCGGTGACGCTGCATTCCCCGCATCAGGGATGGGCCGAGGAGGATCCGGAGGCGTGGTGGGACAATGTCCGTGCCCTGGTGCCCGAGCTCCTCGCCGCCGCCGGGCTGCGGGCGGAGGACATCGCCGGTATCGGCGTCACCGGCATGCTGCCGGCGGTGGTGCTGCTGGACGCGGAGGGCCGCCTGTTGCGCCGGTCCATTCAGCAATCAGACGGGCGCTGCGGCCGCGAGGTGGCCGAGTTGGCCGAGGAAATCGACGAGGCCGATTTCCTGGAGCGCGCGGGCAACGGCGTCAACCAGCAGCTCGTCACCGCCAAGCTGCGGTGGATCGCGCGCAACGAGCCGGATGTCTTCGCGCGCATCGCCACCGTCTTCGGCTCCTATGACTACATCAACTGGCGGCTCACCGGGCAGCGCGCGGTCGACCAGAACTGGGCGCTCGAGGCGGGCTTCGCCGATCTGCGCGCGCGGGCGCTCGACGACGACCTGATCGCGCTCGCCCGCGTTTCCCGATCCGCCGTGCCGCCGATGACCGCGTCCCACGAGCGGTTCGGCATGGTGACGGAGGCGGCGGCCGCGCAAACCGGGCTCGCCGCCGGCACGCCGGTCGTGGGCGGCGCCGCGGACCATATCGCGTCCGCCTTCGCCGCCGGGATCACCGAGCCGGGCGACGTCCTGCTCAAGTTCGGCGGGGCGATCGACATCCTCGTCGCGACGGACAAGGCGGTGCCCGACCCGAGGCTCTATCTCGACTACCACCTCGCGCCGGGGCTCTTCATGCCGAACGGCTGCATGGCCTCGGGCGGCTCCGCCCTGAACTGGTTCCTCGACACCCTGGCGCGCGCCGAGGCCGCCGAGGCGACGGCGGCGGGCCGATCGCCCCATGCCCATCTCGACGCGCTGGCCGCCGAGGTGCCGGCCGGCGCCGACGGCGTCCAATTCGTGCCCTACCTGCTGGGCGAGAAGACGCCGATCCACGATCCCGCCGCGCGCGGGATCGTGACGGGGCTGAGCCTCAATCACCGCGTCGGCCATCTCTGGCGCGCGCTCCTCGAAGGCTTCGGCTACGCCCTGCGCCATCACGTGGAGGTCTTGCGCGAGATCGGGCACCCGGCGACGCGCTTCGTGGCGTCGGACGGCGGTTCGCGCTCGCGGCTCTGGATGCGGTGCGTCGCGGACATCCTCCAGGCGCCGGTCGAGACCCTGACGGATCACCCCGGCTCCTGCCTGGGCGCGGCGTGGATGGCCGCCATCGGCATCGGGGCGACGACGGACTGGCACGGGACGCGCGCGTTCGTCTCCGAAGGCGAGCGCGTCGAACCGGACTCCGCGAACCGGGCCGAATACGACGCGGGCTACGCGCGGTTCCGGGCGACCTATCGCGCGCTGGCGGAGACGCCGGCGTGACGCCGAGGGGCCGGCACGACCGCGACGCCGGCCCGCGAGCGACAACAAGGACCGGGAAACCGGCAAGGACATCAAACGAGGGAAAGGACGAGACATGTCACGGACGGGACGCGTTTTCACGACCAGCCTGATGGCCGGCACGGCCATGGCCCTCGCCGCCCAGGCGGCCCAGGCCCAGGAGCTCAACGTCATCATCGAGGAGGTGCCGGACTACGACATCGTCCGCGAGTTGACGGAGCGCTTCACCGAGCAGAACCCCGACATCACGGTCAGCTTCGACGCGATGCCGTTCGACGCGATGCGGGACAAGATCCTGACATCGTCGCTGGCTCCGTCGGGCGTCTACGACATCATCATCGTCGACAACCCGTGGATGGAGGAGTTCGCCCGGGCCGGCTATCTCGAGCCGCTCGACGATCGCATCGCGGCCACCGACGGCTACGACTTCGACGACTTCATCGGCCCCTTGCGCGAGATCGGCATCGTCGAGGGCCAGACCTACGGTGTGCCTTACTACAACTACGCCCTCGGCCTGATCGTCCGGCAGGACGTCTTCGACGAGGCCGGGCTGGAGGTTCCGACGACGCTCGAAGAGTATGTCGAGGTCTCCAAGGCGCTGACGACCGACGACATGGCCGGCGTCGCCATGCAGCCGCAGCGCGGCTACAAGATCATGGAGGAGTGGAAGAACTGGCTCTACGCCGCCGGCGGCAGCCTGTACGACGAGTCCGGCGAGATCGCGATCAACAGCCCGGAGGCCGTGCGAGCCCTCGAACTCTACATCGAGACCTACGAGGCCGCCGCACCGGACGACTCCCTGAACTGGGGCTTCGACGAGGCGCTGCGTTCGGTGGCCTCCGGCCGGGCGGCGACGATGCTGAGCTATAACTGGATGCTGCCGACACTGAATGCCGAGGACGGCATCGCGGGTGATCTGGCGGGCAACTTCCGCCTGCACGAGGTGCCCGGCGGCAAGGCCGTGCTCGGCACCTGGCACTGGGCGATCGCGTCGAACTCCGAGAACAAGGACGCCGCCTGGAGCTTCATCTCCTGGCTCACCAGCAAGGAGATCGACACCGACCGGGTGATTGCCGGCGGCGCGCCGACGCGCGAGAGCGTCGTCACCGACGAGACGGTCCAGGAGCAGGGCTACGGCGAGGACTACTACACGACCCTGCTGGGCATCCTAGAGGATGCCGCGCCGCTCGCCACCGGCACGAGCGCCGAGGAGATCATCGAGATCGTCGGCACCGAGCTGAGCGAGGCGGTGTCGGGGCAGAAGACCCCGCAGGAGGCGCTGGACGCCGCGGCCAGCGGGATCGAGCGCATCCGCTGACGACCGGCAACCGGCCGCCCCGGCGACAAGGCCGCCCCGTCTTCCCGAGCCGTCGGCGCGGGCGGGCGGGGCGGTCGGCCGGGGCGGCCGTTCGCCGCCGATCCACCCCCACGCCGGTAACGGGTGCCCCTGTCGTGTCGCTCCGATTCCGCCTGATCCTGCCGCTGGCCGTGATGCTCACGCTCATCATGGTCTACCCGCTCGTCTTCTCGGGCTGGATCTCGCTGCACGACTACCGCCTGACGCGCCTCGACGACGTGCGGTTCGTCGGCGCGAACAACTTCACCTTCATCTTCACCGATCCGCCGTTCTGGAACGCCCTGACCAACACCCTGGTCTTCGTGTTCGGCGCGGTGACGATCGAGTTCGTCGCCGGGCTCGGCCTCGCCCTGCTGCTCAAGCGCCTGATCCGCTTCGAGAACGTGGCCCGGGCGATCCTGCTCGCGCCGATGTTCATCACGCCGATCGCCGTCGGCTTGATGTTCCGGTTCCTGCTCAACTCGGAGTTCGGCGTCATTCCCCACTATCTCGGGGTCTTCGGGCTCTCGGTGGAATGGTTCGGGCCGCGTCTGGCGCTGTTCAGCCTGATCCTGATCGACGCCTGGCAATGGACGCCGTTCATGATCCTGATGTTCCTGGCCGGGCTCGAGGCTCTGCCCAAGGCGCCGTTCGAGGCCGCCAAGGTCGACGGCGCGCCGGCCTGGATGGTGTTCTGGAACCTCACCCTGCCGATGCTGCGGCCGGTCATCACGGTCGCCCTGATCATCCGCGGGCTCGATGCCTTCAAGGTCTTCGAATACGTCTACGCCATCACCCGCGGCGGGCCGGGCAACAGCACGGACACCATCCTCTATCACATCTACAAGACCGGCTTCCGGTTCTTCCGCCTGGGCGAGGCGGCCTCGATCGCCCTGGTCCTCGTCGCGATCACGATGGTGCTCGTGGTCGCGCTCTACGCCGCGATGAAGCGGAGCTGAGCCGATGTCCGCGAACCCGCCGGGGCGCCGCGCCACGCAGCTGGCCGTCGAGGCCGCCGTGACCGTGGCGGTCGCCATCGTGCTGTTCCCCTTCGTCTACATCATGCTGACGTCGCTCAAGCCGCCGAACCTGGTTGCCGAGCCGGATGTCTGGTGGTTCGCGCCGTCCTTCGCCAACTGGACCGACGTGCTGCTCGACTCCGACGTTCCCTTCAACATCCTGAACAGCCTGATCGTCTCCACGACCACGGTCGCGATCGCTCTGCTGGTCGGCTGCCCGGCGGCGTATTCGTTCTCCCGCTTCAAGTCCGGGGGACCGGCGCGCTTTGTCATCCTCTCGGCCGCCATGATTCCGCCGGCGATCCTGATCCTGCCGATGTTCCTCGTCTTCTACCGCCTCGGGCTGATCGATACCCGAACGGGGGTCGTCATCACCCACCTGACGCTGGTCACGCCCGTGGTCACCTGGTTCCTGGTCGGGTTCTTCGACGAGGTTCCCAAGGAACTCGAGGAACAGGCGATGATCGACGGCTGGACGCAGTTCCAGGCGTTCCTGCGGGTCATCGTGCCGACCGTCCGGCCCGGAATCGCCGGGGCGGGCGTCTTCGGCTTCGTGCTGTCGTGGAACGACCTCTTCTACGCCCTCATCCTGACGGGGGGCGAGAGCCGCACGCTGCCCGTCGCGATCGCGGGATTCTGGACGTTCCGAGGCATCGACATGGGCAAGATGGCGGTGGCGATCCTGCTCGCCATCCTGCCGATCCTCGTCGCGTCCTTCTTCATCCAGAAGCACCTCATCCGCAGCCTCGGCGGCGGCGCCGTAAAGACCTGAGGACCGTCAATGGCAGGGGCCAGCCTGAAAAACCTGCGCAAGTCGTTCGGCGCGCTCGAGATCCTCAAGGGCATCGACCTGACGATCGAGCCCCGGCAGTTCACCGTGCTGCTCGGGCCGTCGGGATGCGGCAAGTCGACGACGCTGCGGATCCTCGCCGGCCTGGAGAGCCAGACCTCCGGCGAGATCCGGATCGGGGACCGCGACGTCTCGACGCTCGAGCCGCGCCAGCGCGATGTCGCGATGGTCTTCCAGAACTACGCGCTCTACCCGAGCATGACGATCGCAGAGAACATGGGCTTCGGGCTCAAGGCGCGGGGAATCCCCAAGAAGGAGATCCGGGCCGCGGTGGAGAAGGCCGCCCGCATGCTCGAGATCACCGAGCTCCTCGACCGCAAGCCGCGGCAGCTCTCCGGCGGCCAGCAGCAGCGCGTCGCGATCGGCAGGGCGATCGTGCGCGACCCCAACCTGTTCCTGTTCGACGAGCCGCTGAGCAACCTGGACGCCAAGCTGCGCGTCGAGATGCGCACAGAACTCCTGCGCCTCCACCGCGATCTCGGGGCCACGACGGTCTATGTCACGCACGACCAGGAAGAGGCGATGACGATGGCCGACCGCATCGTGGTGATGAACGCGGGCACGATCGAGCAGACGGGCTCTCCCGAGGAGGTCTATTTCCGGCCGGTGAGCCTGATGGTGGCGGGCTTCGTCGGCAGCCCCGCCATGAATTTCGTGAGAGGCCGCGCCGTGCCCGGCGGCGTGGACACGCCGGTCGGTCGCTTCGAGGCGCCTGGCTACGGCGGCGACGGGACCGACGTCGTGGTCGGCGTCCGGCCCGACGACCTCGAACTGCCCGACGCCCTGGAGCCCGGCGAACGCGGCTTCGAGAGCGCATTCCATGTGGAGTTCGTCGAGATGCTGGGTGCCCGGGGAATCGTCACGCTGCGCCATGGCGACACCCGCTTCAAGGGTGTCTTCGAGGAGCGCCATCTCTCGCGCTTCGAGGAGGGCGCGGCGATCACGCTTTGTGTGAGCCGGCACCGCCTTCATGTCTTCGACGCGGCGAGCGGCCGACGGCTCCCGTGAGACCGCCGCCCCGATGCGTCAGGTGAAGGCCTTCTGCCCGGCCCGCTTCTGGGCCTGATAGATCGAGGTCACGTCGGCGGGCATCGGCAGGGGCATGCGGACCGGCACCGATTCCAGGCGGGGCGCCAGGGTCGGTTCGCCGGCGACCATGCGGCCGTCGTACTCCTCCAGCCCGCCGAAGGGCGACATGGTGCCGACCAGCGGCCACGCATCGGCGGCCGTCAGCTCGTAGAGCAGCAGCCCCCGGCTCCGGCCGGAGCGGTTGAAATCCGAGCCGTGCAGCGTGCGCACGTGGTGGATCGACATCGAGCCGGCGGGGCCGGTGAGCCGGACCGCGCGGTCGAGATCGACCCCCTCGGCCCCCGGGTCGACCGCGCCGCAGAAGACGCCGCCATGGTGATGGTCGAGAACGGGGCCGCGATGGCTGCCCGGCACGGCCATCAGCGGCCCGTTCTCCGTGTCGACGTCGTCGACGAAGATGCCGATCGCCAGGATGTCGTCGTTGGTGTGAGGGTAGAAGGCCCAGTCCTGGTGCCATTCGACCGACGCGCCGTATTCGGCCGACTTCATGTTGAGCTTGCTGCTCTGCAGCCGGACGTTCGGCCCGAGCAGGTCGGTCACGGGCTCGATCACGCGCGGGATGGCGAGCAGGTCGCGGAAGAACGGGGCGACCTGGTGCGGCTTCTTGATCCGGCGCACGCGCGGGGCGTCGGGGCTGTGGCCGTCCTCGAACTCGAAGACGTCGTCGCCTTCCTCCAAGCCGCGCGCCCGCTCGACGATCCGCGCGATTTCCGCGCGCATGGCGGCGACCTCGTCGCCACTCAGCGCGTTCTCGACCAGCAGGAACCCGTCGCGGCGGTAGCGGTCGATCTCCTCCGGGCTCAACATGGCGGTTCCCCTTCCTGATCGGTTAATGTTAGCGCTCACATTCATGGCGCGGGTGCGGCGCTCGACAAACCGGAACAGAGTTATCATAATCGCGCGAAACATCATCGGCAAGTAATCCTCTGTTGCGGATGGTAGCGCTATCATTGCCGGGAGTGCCGTCTCCCGGCCGGAGGAAGAGCCCGAAACCATGCGCCCCACCGGCATCCATGCCTTCCAATACGCCCTGTTCGGCCGCGACGGGTCGCTCGACCCTGGTCTCATGGCGCGTCAGGTGGAGCTTTGCGTGTCGGCCGGCGCGTCCGGGGTCGCCGTGCTCGGCCTGGGCACGGAGGTCCACAAGCTGTCCGCCGCGGAGCGCCGCACTGTCGTCGAGTGGACGGCGTGGGACCTCGGCGGTCGCCTGCCGCTCGCCGTGACTTGTGCGGAGACGAGCGTCGACGACCAGGTGGACATGGCCCGCGTGGCGCTGGCCAACGGCGCGTCCTGGATCATCCTCCAGCCGCCGCCCTCCCGGGGGGGCGGGGAGGCGGGTCTGGTCGAGCATTTCGCCCGCGTCGCCGGGGCGGTCGACGCGCCGGTAGCGATCCAGAACGCGCCGGAGTTCCTGGGCCACGGCCTGAGCGCGGCCGGCTTCGAGCGGCTCCGCGGCCTCGCGCCCAACGTCACCATCGTGAAGGCCGAGGGCACGGCAGTCTCGGTCGCGCGCATGGCCGAAGCGCTGGGCGACGGCTTCGCGATTCTCAACGGCCGGTGCGGTCTCGAGCTGGTGGAAAACCTGCGCGGTGGCTGCTGCGGGATGATGCCGGCGACGGAGACGATCGACCTGCAGACGGCGATCTTCGCGGCCCATGCCGCCGGCGACGCGGACAGGGCGGACGCCCTCTACGAACGGCTCGCCCCCGCCGTCTCCTTCGTCATGCAGGGCATCGATCACTTCCTGCTCTACGGCAAGATGCTGCTCGCCGCCCGGCTGGGGCTCGATCCCGTCCCGCAACGCCAGCCCGCCGACGTCGCCACCGAGTTCGGCGCGGCGGTCGTGCGGCGGCTGGCGGCGCGGCTCGGCCCTCTCTGACGGCCTTTCCCCGAGTCACTCGAAGACATGGGTGCGGGCCAGTCCGCGTCGGATGAAGTCCCAGTCGTAGGTGACGCCCAGGCCGGGCCCGTCGGGCACCGGCACGCAGCCGTCGGCGTCGATGCAGTCGAGCTCGTCGGTATAGCCGCAGGCGTAGACCGGCGGCAGGGCGTTGGGGCAGTCCGGCCCGACCAGGGCGACTTCGTAGAAGTTCGTGTTGCGGATCGCCGCCATGCAGGCGCGATGGGCCGGCCCGCTGGCGTGGATCTCCACGTCGAGGCCCAGCGCTTCGGCCAGATGGGCGATCTTCATGCAGCCGGTGATGCCCATGTCGTATTCCGGGTCGGCGCGCAGGAAATCGGTGCCGCCGGCGAGCACGAAGTCGGCCTTCGGCTCGATTCCGCGGACATGTTCGGTCATCAGCAGCGGCGTGCGCAGGCGCTCGCGCAGCTTGCGGTGGGCATGGGCCGAGGTGCCGCCGTCGCGGAACGGATCCTCGTACCAGAAGTACCCGGCATCGTCGCAGGCCTGCCCGACATAGAGGGCGTCGGCGAAGGTCCTGAGCTCGCAGGCGGGGTCGAGCATCAGGGTCATCGCGTCGCCATGGGCCTTCGCCACCGCGGTGACGTTCGCGGCTTCCTCGCGCGCGTCGCCGTCGTGCCAGCCATGGATCTTGAAGGCGCGATAGCCCACATCGCGGCACCGGGCGGCGAATTCGACGAAGGCCGCCGCGCTGTCGAGCCCGCCGTTGCGGTCGCCGTGGTAGGTGCTGGCATAGGCCGGCAGGCGTCGGCGGTAGCGGCCGAGCAGGGCGGCGACGCTCATGCCCGCGCGCTTGCCGGCCAGGTCCCACAGCGCGATGTCGAGCGGGCCATGGCCCATGTGGTCGGTCTGGCGGATATCCCGCTTGAGGTCGTCGAAGATCGCCTCGCGGTCTTCCGGGTCGGCGCCGACCAGCCGCGGGGCGAGCGCGAGCGCCTGGCCGAGCGAGCCGCCCGACGCCCCCCAGAGGGCGACGTACTCGCCGGTCGCGCCCTCGTTCGTGCGCAGCACGATGGCGTACTTGCTCAGCCGGACCCGGGAACCCGGGGCGAAGCCGATATTCATCGACGCGCCCTCCAATCCCAGATTTTCCGCCTCGTAGGCGAATTCGTGAATTTCCACCCTGTCGATTGTCGCCATCCTGCCCGATCTCCCGTCGTTGACCCGCACACCGGGGTGCGCTAATGATAGCGCTATCATCTCGTGATCATACCGCGGGAGTCGGGAGCGGCAAGAGTTTGCGCCGGCGCCCGTACCAAGAACCCGACGGGGAGGGGAGGACGACCATGACGCCACGACTCCGAGGATGCCTCGCGGCCCTGGCCGCCACGACGGCCATCGCCACGGCCGCCACCGCCGCCCAGGCCGAGACCTGGCGCATCCAGTCGCATCTGCCGACGGGCCACCCCGTCTATCAGGCGGAGGTCGCCTGGGCCGAACGCGTCAACGTGATGCTGGGCGGCCGGCTCGAGCTGGAGGTCCTGCCGGGCGGCGCCATCGTCGCCTACAACGAGACGATCGACGCGATGAGCCAGGGCATCATCGACGGCGACATCACCTCGCCGGTCTACTTCTCCGGCCGCGAGCCGGCGCTCGCCATGCTCGGCGACATGGTCGGCGGGTACGAGTCCTGGGACCAGGCGCTGGCGTTCTGCGAGCTGGGCGGCGGCAAGGAGTTGTTCCGCGAGATCCTGTCCGATTTCGGCGTCCACCTCGCCGGCTGCGGCAATTCGGGCATCGAGAGCCTGGTCTCCGCCGTGCCGATCCGCACGGTCGAGGACATCGAGGGCGTCAAGATCCGCGCGCCCGAAGGCCTGGCGGCCGAGCTGTTCCGCGAGATGGGCGCCGCGCCGGTCAACCTGCCAGGGACCGAGGTCTACACCTCTCTGGAGAAGGGCGTCATCGAGGCGGCCGACTATTCGAGCTACGTCATGAACCAGCAGTCGGGCCTGCACGACATCGCGCCCTACCCGCTGCTGCACTTCCATTCGATGCCGGTGCTCGCCGTGTCCTTCGCCAAGTCGAAGTTCGACAGCCAGCCCGAGGACATCCAGGCCATCCTGGAGATGGCGGCGCGCGACCTGACCGTGATGATCAATCTCGAGGACATGGTCGCCGAGGGTCCTGCCATCGCCGAGGATGCCGCCGAGGGCGTCGAGGTGATCGACTGGTCGACCGAGGACCGTCTGGCCATGCGGGAGACCGCCCGCGGCATCTGGGCCGACTACGCCGAGCGCAGCGAGATGGCGCAGCGGGCCTATGACGCGAATGTCGAGTTCATGCAGACCCTGGGTCTGCTGGACTGATCGCCACGCGGTCGTGATCGGCCGGGCCGGCACCACCGGCCCGGCCGTCCGGCTTTCGAGGAGGTCCGCCATGCCGGCGATCGACCTGCTGAACCGCTGGATCGGCAAGGTCTGCGCGGTGTTCTTCCTCCTCGCCGCGGTGGCGACCTGCTACGAGGTCGTCGCGCGCTACCTCTTCAATCGACCCACCGTCTGGGCGCACGAACTGACGGTCCTGCTCTGCGCCGTCGCCTTCCTGCTCGGCGGTGCCGTGGCGCTCGAGCGCCGCGCGCACATCGCGATCACCACGCTCTACGACCGGATGGGCGAGCGCGGCCGGTATCTCGTCGGCTTCCTGCACCTCGCCATCATCGTCGTCTTCGCCGGCCTGCTGGTCTACGCCGGCTGGGCATCGGGCTGGCGCGCCCTGTTCGGGTGGGAGACCACGGGCTCGGCCTGGAATCCGCCGCTGCCCGCCATCATCAAGCCGCTCGTCACCGTTTCGGCGGCGCTGATGCTGCTGCAGGCGCTTTCTCACGCCGTGCGCATGATCCGCACCGGCGCGCCCCTGGACTGATCGCCCGCGCTTCGGAGACACGACCTTGGACATCGGTACCGCGAGCGTCCTCATCGTCCTCGCGCTGATCGGCCTCATGCTGATCGGCCTGCCGCTGGCCTTCGTCACGGGCGCCGTCGCGATCGGCACGACCCTGCTGGTGCTGGGGCCGCAGGGGCTGCCCCTGGTGGCCAGCCGGGTCTACAGCTTCGTGATGGAATACGCCCTGGTGGCGGTGCCGATGTTCATCCTGATGGCATCGCTGCTGGAGCGATCAGGCGTCGCGCGAGACCTCTACAACGCCATGTCGAAATGGGCCGGCGGCCTGCCGGGCGGCGTCGCCGTCCAGACGACGATCGTCGCCGTGCTGATCGCCGCGGTGACGGGCATCATCGGCGGCGAGGTCGTGATGCTCGGCCTCATGGCGCTGCCCCAGATGCTCCGGCTGGGCTACGACAAGCGCCTGGCCTCGGGCGTGATCTGCGCGGGCGGCTCGCTCGGCACGATGATCCCGCCCAGCATCGTGCTGATCTTCTATGGCCTGACCGCGGCCCAGCCGATCGGGGACCTGTTCGTCGCCGCCGCGGTGCCGGGGCTGATGCTGGCCTCGCTCTACGTCGCCTATGTCCTGATCCGCTGCCGGATCAATCCCGAACTCGGCCCGCCGCTGCCCGTGGAGGAGCGCGCCACGACGGCGGAGAAGTTGCGCCTGCTGCGGGGGCTGCTGGCGCCCATGGCCATCGCCGTGTGGGTGCTGGGCAGCATCTACGGCGGCATCGCCTCGGTCTCCGAGGCGGCGGGCGTCGGCGTCGCCGGCACGCTCGCCGTCGCCGCGATGCGGGGCGAGCTGAACTGGCGCATGCTCAACGAGGCGCTGCAGGAGACCCTGGTCACCTGCGGCAAGCTGTTGTGGATCACCTTCGGCGCGACCGCGCTGATCGGGATCTACAACGTCATGGGCGGCACCCGCTTCCTGCAGGACTTCATGGCCGGGTTGCCGCTGGCGCCGATCGCGATCGTCCTGGTCATGATGGCCATTCTGATCGTGCTGGGCATGTTCATGGACTGGATCGGCATCCTGCTGCTGACCATGCCGGTCTTCGTGCCGGTCATCACCGATCTCGGCTTCGACCCGATCTGGTTCGGCGTGCTGTTCACCATGAACATGCAGATCAGCTATCTCACGCCTCCCTTCGGGCCCGCCTGCTTCTTCCTGAAGAGCGTGGCGCCGCCCGAGCTCCAGCTCCCCGACATTTTCCGGGGCATGCTGCCCTTCATCGGGCTGCAGGGCTTCGCGATCATCCTCGTCATCATCTGGCCCGAAATCGCGCTCTGGCTGCCCTCCGTCCTTCGGTAGGGCAGCCCGCGGCGGCTCAGGCAGTGCCGCGCAGCACGAGGTTCCAGTCGAGCCGGACCGAGGGCGTGTCGAAGTCCCGCCCGGCCATCCGCTCGATCAGGGTCTCGGCGGCGGTGTGGCCGATCTCGTAGTCCGGAAACCGGATCGTGGTCAGGCCGGGCGGAACGACCGAGGCGATCTGGGTGTCGCCCATCCCGACGATGGCGATGTCGTCCGGCACGCGGATGCCCGCGGCCTGGCAGCGCACCAGCGTGCCCGTCGCCATGAACTCGTTGGTGCAGAAGACGCCGTCGACACCGTCGAGCGAGCGGATGTAGTCGAGAATCCTCGCCCCGCTCTCGTTGATCAGCAGCGGCTGCTCGATGCGGATCTCGCCGGCGATCGCCACGCCCGTCTCGGCGGCCGCGTCGCGGAAGCCCGCGAGGCGCGTCTCCGAGCGCCGCTCGTCGCCGATCAGGCTGACCGCGGCGACGAGCCTCCTGCAGCCGCGCTCGATCAGCCGCTCCGTCACGGCCCGCGCGGCGCCGCGGTTGTCGAAGCCGACCACCATGTCGATCGGCCGGTCGGCCAGTTCCCAGAGTTCGACGACCGGGACGCCGGCGGCCGCCAGCATCCGCCGGGCGCCGGCGGTGTGGGTGGTGCCGACGAGCGCCAGCCCGGCGACGCGATGGGACAGGAACTCCCGGATCAGCGCCTCCTCACGCTCGGCCTGATAGCCCGACGCGCCGACGAGGAGCTGGAATCCGGCGTCGTCGAGGACGTCGATGAAGGCCTGGATCGTCTCCCCGAAGATCGAGTTGTTGAGCGTCGCGGCGACGAAGCCGACGACGCGGCTGGCGTTCGAGGCGAGCGCGCCGGCCAGCCGGTTGGGCACGTAGCCCACCTTCGCCGCCGCGCGCTCCACCCGCTCCCGCGTCGCCGCGGAAACCTTCTCCGGCGAGCGCAACGCCCGCGAGACGGTGATCGGCGAGACCTCGGCGACGCGCGCGACGTCGTCGAGCGTGATCCGGCCGGTTCCCTGCCGTCGTCTGCCGGTCATCGATCGATCACTCCCTGCTCCGCCGGGCCCGGCTTCTTCCTTCGTCCGACGGGATCAATTGTCAGACACGAATGATAGCGCTAACATGGCCCTGTGTCGCCCATCGATCGCGACCAACCACTCCGGCGAAGGAAGAACCGATGAAGATCAAGAAGGTCCGGACCCGTGTCGTCGAATGGCAGGGCGAAACGGTCGCCCCCACGACCAAGATGTGCACGAGTGCGGCGGACCTCGTCACCTTCGGCGAGGACGCCACGATGGCCGCCTACAGCTTCCACGGCTGGCTGCTCGTGGAGATCGAGACCGACGACGGCCATGTCGGCATCGGCAATGCGGCCCTTTCCCCGCGGGTCACCAAGCAGGTGATCGATCTCTACCTCGCGCCGATCGTGATCGGGGCGGACCCCTTCGATATCGAGCTTCTGTGGCAGCGCATGTACCGGCAGACCCTGCCCTTCGGGCGCAAGGGAATCGGCATGACCGCGATCAGCGCGGTCGATATAGCATTGTGGGACCTGGTCGGTAAGCTCACCGGCAAGCCGGTCTTCAAGCTGCTGGGCGGTCGGACCAAGGCCCGGATTCCGGTCTATGCCAGCAAGCTCTACGCCCAACCCCTCGACCGGTTGGTCGAGGAGGCGCGGCAGTACAAGGAAGCGGGCTTCAAGGCGATGAAACAGCGCCTCGGCTACGGCCCGACCGACGGTGCCGCCGGCATGCGCCGCAACGTCGAACTGGTCCGCGCCGTCCGGGAGGAGATCGGCGACGAGATCGACCTGATGGCCGATGTCTACATGGGCTGGACCTACGAATACGCGAAACGAATGCTGCCGATGCTGGAGCCGTACGAGCTGCGCTGGCTCGAGGAGGCGGTGATCGCCGACGACATCGACGGCTATGCCGGCCTGCGCGACGTCTCCCGCGTCCCGATCTCGGGCGGCGAGCACGAGTTCACGATCTTCGGCTTCCGCCGGATCCTCGAGAGCAAGGCGCTCGACGTCATCCAGTTCGACACCAACCGGGTCGGCGGCATCAGCCAGGCGCGCAAGATCATGGCGATGGCCGAGGCCTGGCAGATCCCGGTCATCCCTCATGCCGGCCAGATGCACAACTACCACCTGGTCATGTCCAGCGTGGCCTCGCCGATGGCCGAATATTTCCCTCTCTTCGATGTCGAGATCGGCAACGAGCTCTTCCAGTACATCTTCAAGGGCGAGCCGGTGGCCGAGAACGGCTCGATCGACCTGGACGATTCCGCTCCCGGCCTCGGCCTCGCCATCGACGAAGCCGCCCTTCGCGACTTCCGCATCGAGGAATAGCCATCGGCCGGCGTTGTCACGGGAACCGCGGCCGCCGCGATCGGGGCTCGGCAGGGTGATTGGACGAAGCCGATCTCCTACGCTCGCCATCAGTTCCCGCCGTCGGTCATCCATCAGGCCGTTCGGCTGTATCTGCGGTTCACGTCGAGCTACCGAGACGTCGAGGCGCTGCTGGCCGAGCGCGGCCTGGAGGTCAGCTACCAGACCGTTCGGCGCTGGGTGCTGAAGTTCGGGCCGGCGATCGCGCGACGGCTGCGCCGACGACGCCCGCCGCCCAGCCCGCGCTGGGACCTGGACAAGATGGCCATCCGGATCGGTGAAGAGCGCCTCTACCTCTGGCGCGCGGTCGACGACGAGGGCGAGGTCCTCGATGTCCTGGTCCAGCGCCGGCGCCACCGGGCTGCTGCGCTGAAGCTGATGTGTCGGCTGCCGAAGAGGCAGGGCGTCGCCCCGACGCGCGTGACCACCGACCGGCTCCGGTCCTATGGCGCGGCCTTCGCGGAACTCGGCCTCTCTGCCCGGCACGGTCATGGCCCGAGGCTGAACAACCGAGCCGAGGCCTCGCGTCAGCCGGTTCGCCGGCGAGGACGGAAGCTGCAGCGCTTCGAGTCACCGGGATCCGCCCAGCGCTTGCTCGCCCTCCACGCCGCCGTCGACGACGCCTTCGATCTCCAGCGCCACCTGATCTCCAGACCGACGCTTCGCCGCTTTCGAGCCGCGGCCCTTGATACATGGGAGACTGCGGCTGCAGGGGCGTGAGGCTCGCGACGCCCCCGCATCACTTCGCTCGCGCCCAGTTCCCGTGACAATGCCCTTCGAGTTGTCGCAGCAATCAAGCGCCGACCTGGCAGGGGCCGAATACTCGGCCCTCGCGCCCGTCCGGCTGGCTGAGCAGGGCGGCGAGGGCGAAAGGGTCTCCGTGAATTCCCTGATAGCATCGCGATCAGCGCCGTTCCTGTGTCAATGCTCCACTAGGCCCTGTCGCCCATGGAAACGATCGAATCGATCAGCCGTCGGGTCATTTCGGCCTTCGGGTGGTGAAAAACCTGTTCCACATCCCCGACCTCGACGATCCGTCCCGCCTCCAGCACCGCGACCCGATCGCAAATGAAGCGCGCGACGCTCAGATTGTTCGCGACGAACAGATAGGTCAGGCCGAACTCCTGCTGAAGATCCTTCAGGAGGTTGAGTATCTGGGCCTGGATCGAGACGTCGAGCGCGGAGACCGGCTCGTCGAGGAAGATGAAGGACGGGCGGCTCGCCAGGGCTCTCGCGATCCCCAGTCGCTGGCATTGGCCGCCGGAAAACTCGTGCGGGTAGTACTGCGCATGCCTTGGAGCGAGTCCCACCAGGGTGAGCAGCTCGTCGACCCGCTCGTGCCTCTCGCGCGCCGAGCCGAGGCCGAAGGTCCTCAGCGGTCTCTCCAGGATCGTGCCCGCCGTCAGGCGCGGGTTCATGGACGCTTGCGGGTTCTGGAAGACCATCTGCATCCGGGGGGCGACCTCGAGCCGCTGCGCGCCGGTGAACCGGTCGATCCGGCGCCCCTCGAACAGGACCTCGCCGGCCGTCGGCCGCAGGAGGTCGAGGACGAGGCGTCCGATCGTCGTCTTGCCGGCGGCGGACGGGCCGGCGAGGCCGAAGGTCGTGCCGCGCTCGATCGCGAAATCGACGTCCCTGACGGCGTCGACCCGCCCGTGCTGGGTGGCGAAGCTCTTGCACAGCCCGCGCACCTCGACGACCGGTACACGGTCGGGCTCGGGCCCGCTCAAGGCCCGGCCTCCGCCCAGCGGACCGCGTCGAGCCGCCAACAGCGGGCGAGCCGGCCGTCGCGGCCGGGCATCATCGGCGGGTCCTCGCGGCACAGGCCGGCGGCGTAGGGACAGCGCGGCGCGAAGCTGCATCCGGCCGGCAGGTCCAGAATGTCGGGGACCTCCCCGGGGATCTGGTCGAGCCGCGGCCTGCGCTCGACCAGCGTCCTGGCGGAGCGGACGAGGCCTTCCGTGTAGGGGTGCTCGGGGTCGGTCATGACGGCATCGGCCGGCCCGTACTCGACCGGACGGCCGGCATACATCACCAGGACGCTGTCGGCCATGCGCGACACGACGCCGAAGTCGTGCGTGATCAACATCACGGCCATGCCGAGGTCGTCGCGCATCCGCTTTATGAGGTCCAGGATCTCCACCTGCGCGAGGCCGTCGAGGTTGGTCGTCGGCTCGTCGGCGATGAGCAGTTCCGGGTCGGCGCAAAGGGCCATGGCGAGCATCACGCGCTGGCACACGCCGGCGCTGATCTCGAAGGGGAAGCTGTGCAGCACGGTCTCCGGTGAAGGCACCTGGATGCGCTCGAGGAGGCCCACCGCCCGGGTCCGCGCCCTGCGCCGGTCGAGCCCCGTGCGCAGCACCAGGGTCTCCTCCATCTGGTGGCCGACACGGAAGTACGGGTGCAGCGCCGCATAGGGGTTCTGGAAGATCATGCCGATGCGTCGCCCGCGAACCGCCTGCATGGCCCGCGGCGGCAGGTCCAGCAGCTCGGTGTCGTGTAGCCGGACGCTGCCGGCCTCGATCCGCCCGGGCGGCTGGATCAGCCGCATGATCGAGAGCGCGGTGACGCTCTTGCCCGATCCGGATTCGCCCACCACCGTGACGATCTCGCCCTGGCGAATGTCGAGATCGAGATCCCGCACCGCCGGCAGACGGCCGCTCGACAGCTCGAACACCGTCGACAGCCCGCGAACGGCGAGGGTGACCGGTCCGCCGCGCTCAGCCGGCATGGCGCCACGGTCCGCGCAGTCCCTCGAAGGCGTGGCCGGCCCTGAGGACCGTGGCCTCGTCGAAGGTCCGACCGATGATCTGGAGCCCGATCGGCAGCCCGCCCTCGCCGCGGGCGCAGGGCAGCGTCAGGGACGGGTGGCCGGTTACGTTGGTCGGATAGGTGTTGTGACACATCGAGGCCGCGCGCTCGCGGACCACGTCGGTCATCGTGGCGGCGTGGTCGAGGAGCCGGAAAGCCTTCATCGGCGTCGTCGGCGTCAGGAGGATGTCGAAGCGCTCGAGAACCGTATCCATGTCCAGCCGCATCCGGTGGCGCAGATTGGTGGCCTTGGAGAAGTATACGCCGCCATGGCGCTCGCCCAGATAGCGGCCGGTGACCAGCAGGGTCTTGAGCACCGGCGGGAACCGCTCGGCCCCGCCCGCGGCTCGGGCCGCGGCGAAGGCTTCCTGGAAATCCGTATCGCAGCAGCCCTTGCGGGTCACGCCCTCCAGGTTGGAGTCGATCATCGCCAGCAGCGACTGGGTGATGAAGCCGTTCCAGATGGTCCGGGCGTCGCTCCAGTAGGGGACCTCCACGGTCTCCACCTTGGCTCCGCCCCGGGCGAACCGGTCGGTGGCCGACTCGAAGGCCTCGCGTACGTCGTATTCCAGTCCCGGCGTCTCGGTGCTCTGGGCGACGATTCCGACGCGCAGGCCGTCGATGCCCCCCTCCATCAGCCGGGAATAGGCGCGCGGCTCGATCGGTCCGCGGACGAACTGCGGGTCGCGGGGGTCGTCGCCGGCGAGCACCTCCAGCGCTGTGGCGACGCGCTCCACCGTGGCCGCGGTCGGGCAGATGAAGTCCGTCGTGTGCTCGAGATAGGTCAGCCCGAAGGTCGGGATGAGGCCGTGGGTCGCCTTGAGCGAGACGGCACCGCACCAGGACGCGGGAATCCGCCCGCTGCCGCCCTGGTCGACGCCCAGCGCCAGGTCGACGAGGCCGAGCGCGACGGCGGCGCCGGCCCCGCTCGACGAGCCCCCCGCCGAGCGGGTCTCGTCGTACGGGTTGGTCGTGCAGCCGAAGGCGCTCGTCTCACCGGTCCCGCTGAACGACCAGTCGTCCATGTTGAGCTTGCCGACGATCGTGGCGCCGGCGGCGAGAAGGCGCTCGACCACGATTGCGTCGATGCGCGGGACGTAGTCCTCGATCAGGCGCGAGCCGTTGGTCATGGGCACGCCCGCGACCTTGATGTTGTCCTTGAGCCCGACGCGCCAGCCGGCCAGCGGCCCTTCGGCAGCGCCCGCTACATGGCAGTGGCGAATGAAGACCCGGTGGGGGTCGCTTTCGGGGGTGGAGGGCGTTCCCGGATCCCGGCCACCGGACGGCGATGGCGGACTCGGCTGCGGCAGGGTGTCGAGCCGGCCGATCAGGTCGAGCATCGTCAGGACGTTGGCGTGCAGCTCCTCCAGCGCCGCCGGGTCCGGCGAGAACCGCTCGCGAGCCGCGATGTCGCCGATCTCCTCCCGCGTGGGCCGCCGTATCCCGTCCGCCGGGGGCGGGCCCGTTTCGCGCTCGCGATCCATCCGTCGCGCTCCCCTTGACGTTCCCGGTCTCAAGCCTCGACCCGGACGCCGGTCGCCCGGCCGCCCCAGCGCCGCAGGATCCGCCCGGCCCGCCGGCCCGTCGGGCGGCCGTCCTCGATCGTGGCGGCGCCGTTGACCAGCAGATGGACCAGGCCTTTAGCGAGGCGGTTCGGGTCGAAGGTGGTGCCGCGCTCGCCGAAACGTGCCGGGTCGATGACGGCGATGTCGGCCCGGCCGCCTGGCTCGAGCACGCCCCGGTCCGCGAGGCCGACCCGTTCGGCGGGGAGGCCCGTAAGGCGGTGGATCCCTTCTTCCAGTGTGAAGGCTCCGGTCTCGCGGATCATGCGGCGGAAGAACCAGGACGCCCAGGTATAGGCGCCGTGGAAGACTGCGCCCGCGAGCGGGCCGTCCGGCGCCAGCGCCGTCGCGTCCGAAGCGACGGCGCAGAGGCGGTGGGCGTAGGTGTCGCGCAACACGGCCTCGTCATAGGTGGTCAGCAGCACCATGGGACGGTGAAGGGCGTCGAGCTCGTCGCGCAGGATGTCGAGCGCGCAGTCGAACGGATCCTTTTCCGCGCGGGTGGCGATCTCCGCGAACGTCATGCCGGCGAGGTCGGGCCGGCTCGGCGCATCGTAGAGCACGACGCGGCGCCAGTCCCCCACGGCCGAGATAAGGCTGCGAGACCCGCGCATGCGCGCGCGCTCGGCCGGGTCGGCCAGCCGCCGGGCCAGGGCGTCCCGCCCGCCGGCCAGCGCCCAGGACGGCAGGAGAACCTTGAGACCGGTCGTGCCGAAGAGCCGGGTATGCATGTCGAAGGCGAGGTCCTGGCCCTGCCCGAGGGCCAGGTCGACCCGGTCGAGCGCGCGGGCGGTGTCGTCCGCGCCGCCGCGCGGCGTCAGGTGCGAGATCTGGAGCCGGGCCCCGGCGGCGCGGGCCGTCCGGATCGCCTCGTCGATCGCCTCGACCGCCGCTTCGTCCCGGTTGCGGGTATGGGTCGCGTAAAGGCCGCCGGCTTCCGCGACGACCCGGCAGAGGGCCGTGATCTCCTCTTCCGTCGCGGCCGATTCCCAGGGGTATTCGAGACCCGTGGAGTAGCCGGCCGCGCCCTGGTCCAGGCCTTCGCGCAGGAGCTCGGCCATCCGCTCGACCTCGCAGGCCCGCGCCGGCCGGTCGGCCATGCCCAGCACCGCGATGCGCATCTGTCCGTTCGGCACGAGCGCGGCGACATTGACGGCCGGACGCGCGCGCTGCAGGCGATCGAAATAGCCGTCGAGATCGCGCCAGGTCAGCGGCGGCGACGGGTCGTAGCCGTAGATCGCCTCCTGCGCGAGCGCCGCGTCCCGTATGGGGCAGCAGCCATAGCCGCAGTTGCCGACGATCTCGGTCGTCACGCCCTGGCTGATCTGGCTGACGGCGCGCGGATCGCGCAGCAGCGTGAAGTCGCTGTGGCTGTGGATGTCGATGAATCCGGGCGCGACGACGAGGTCGTCGACGCGTATCTCGCGCGCGTCGTCGGCGGCGGGCAGGGCCGGCTCGATCGCGACGATGCGCTCGCCGGCGATCGCGACGTCGCCGCGAAAGGCCGGCCGCCGTCCGGAGCCGTCGACGACGGTCCCGCCGCGCAGGATGATCTCCGGCCTCGTCGCCATCACGCGAGGGGCCCGCTCGCGGCTTCGGCCTCGCGCATGGTCGCGCGGCGGTCCCGGGTGGCCGCGGCGTCGATCCGCATCGGGGAGAGGCATTCCAGGACGACCCCGTAGGCCTCCTCGGCATGCCGGACGCTCACCCTTCCGAGCACGAGGTCCTGCAGGACGGCCTCCGGATCGCGGTCGAGGGCGGATCCATGGCCGCCGGCGCCGGCGAGTTGGTGCCTGAACAGGTCGCCGCGGCGCAGGGTGATCGGGTCGATCACGAGAACCGGAACGGCGCGCTCCCCCGGCGTTCCGGGATTGATCAGGCTCGCCGATGGCTCGCCCGCCGCGCCGCCGAACAGACCGTGCGGGGGAAAGGCGCGCTTGTCGGACCGGATCGACACCAGCATGTCGTCGGCCAGCATGCGGTAGTCGCGAACGATGGCGAGGCCGCCGCGATGGCGCCCCGGCCCTCCCGTGTCGGGGACGAGCGCGTATTGCTCGATGCGGATTGGGTAGTCGAGCTCGATCAGCTCGACCGGCACGTTCGACTGGTTGGCGCCCATGTGCGCCACTCCGTCCTGGCCGTCATGGGCGGCGGTGCCGCCCCAGTTGCCCATGAGGGTCTCGCTGAACACGCTCGCCCGCCCGTCGCGCCGGCCGGCGAAGGTCGGCAGGGAGGATCCGCCGTTGCCGTCGGCCGCGACCCGGTCCGGGCAGGCCTGGGCGAGCGCTCCGAACAGGCAGTCGATCATGCGGAAGCCGGTGATCCCTCGAGCCCCGCAGGCCGCCGGCTCCACCGGATTCACGACCGTGCCGGCAGGCGCCACGACCTCGATCGGCCGGGTGTAGCCGTGGCAGTTGGGCACGTCCGACGCCATGACGGAGCGGATCGCCGTGTAGGCGGCGGCCCGCGTGAAGGGGATCGGCGCGTTGATCCCACCCTCGACCTGCGCCGACGTGCCCGACCAGTCGATCGATACGGTGTCGCCGACGACAGTGACCGCGACGCGGAGCCGTATCGGGTCCGGCGCCTCGCCGAGCCCGTCGATCTCGTCCTCGAAACGGTAGAGGCCGTCGGGAATGTCCGCGATCTCCCGGCGCGCCAGGGTCTCGGCGTAGTCGTGCAGGACATCGACATAGTGCTCGTAGTCGGACAGCCCCATTGTTCCGACGAGGTCGAGCAGCTTGTCCGCCCCTGTGCGCGCACCGACGATTTGGGCCTCCAGGTCGCCCAGGACGAGGTCGGGGACCCTGACGTTGGTTTCGATGATCTTCCAGATGGCGTGGTTGAGCCGTCCCGCCTCGTAGAGCTTGAGGAAGGGCAGGCGCAGCCCCTCCTGGTAGATCTCCTTGGCGCCCAGGGCGTTGCTCCCGGGGATGATGCCGCCGACGTCGGCGTGGTGGGCGAGGGTGGTCGACCAGCCGCACAGGGCGTCGCCGGCGAAGACCGGGTGGATGATGTAGATGTCGGGGAGATGCTGGCTCGAGGCCGTGTAGGGGTCGTTGGCGATGAAGATGTCGCCGGGCGCGGTTTCGTGACCGTATTGCCGGATCAGGTGGGAAAGCGCGTCGTAGAAGCTGCCCAGGTGCAGGGGCGTGGTCAGGCCCTGGGCGAGCGTTCGGCCCTGTGCGTCGCAGATCGCGGTCGAGAAGTCCATGGCGTCGCGAACGATGGCCGAATAGGCGGTGCGCATGAGGATCAGCGCCATCTCGTCGGCGATGGTGTCGAAGGCGTTGCGCAGCACTTCGAGTCGGATCGGATCGATTCCCTCACGCATGGCCACGTCGTCCGTTCCCGTCGATGTCCAGCTCGATCTCGATATTGGCGAACCGGTCGAGCCGGGCCCGGGCACGCGGCGGAACGAGGACCGTTCCGTCGTAGTCCTCGATTATCAGGGGGCCTTCTCGCGGGGAGTCGGACAGGCCGGCACGAGTGAGCACGGGCGTCGACACGCGGCCGGTGTCGCTTCCGAAATAGGCCTCGCGCCGGGCCTCGGATGGCGCAGGGCCGCCGGCTTCCATCGGCGGGGCGAGATCGCCGGTCTCGTCGCCGGTCAGGGTCGCCGTCACGCGAAGGCTCACCGAGTCGACGGACTTGGTGCCCGGGAAGCGGTGGCCGTAGGTCCGCTCGTGCTCGACCTCGAAGGCTTCGGCGAGGCCGTCGACGACCGCCCGGGACAGCGCGCCGCCAGGCACGCCGACGGTCAGTTCGAAAGCCTGCCCGCTGTAGCGCAGATCGACCTGGCGGATCACCGACAGCGCCTCGAGAGGCCGGTCCAGACGCCCGGCGACCAAGCGCTCGATCCGGTCGAAACCGGCCGCCATCGCCTCGGGCTCGATCGCGTGGAGGGGATGCATGAAGGCGGTCGCATGGCTCACCGCGATACCGGAGAAGAGCAGGCCCACCGCGCTGAAGATGCCGGCCGATCCCGGAACCACGACCCGCCCGATCTGCATGGCGCGCGCCAGCTCGACGCCATTGATGCCGCCATTGCCGCCGAAGGCGAGGAGGGTGAACGCGCGCGGGTCGCGCCCGCGATGGGTGGTGACGCTCTTGACCGCCCGGATCATGCTCGCGTTGGCGATGACATGCGCGCCGTAGGCCGCGATCTCGACATCGATGCCGAGCGGCCGGGCGATCCGCTCGTCGATCGCCGCGCGGGCCTTGTCCGCGGCCAGCGGCACCGTGCCTCCGGCGAGCGCGTCCGGGTTCAGGTAGCCCAGGACGATGTTGGCATCCGTCAGAGTCGGGTCCTCGCCGCCGCGATCGTAGGCGACCGGGCCGGGAACGGCGCCGGCGCTGATCGGACCGACCTTCATCTGTCCCGCCTTGTCCAGCCAGATGATGCTGCCGCCGCCCGCGCCGACCTCGGAGATGTCGATGAGGGGCTTCTTCAGCGCGTAGCCGCCGCCCTTGACCAGCTGGTTGCTCACCGAGACCGAACCGCCAACCTCGTACTCGTCGGTGCGCAGCAGTCTGCCGTCCTCGATCAGCGACGCCTTGGCGGTCGTGCCGCCCATGTCCAGCGTGACGATGTTGTCGACGCCGCGGCCGCGCGAGAAGCACAGCGCGCCGATGACCCCCGCGGCGGGACCGCATTCCACGATGCTGACGGGTTCCCGCACGACCGTGTCGGCGTCGATCATTCCGCCGCTCGACTGCATCACCAGGAGCCGTCCGTCGATCCCGGCCGTCCTCAACTTTTGCGCCAGCGAGCGCACATAGGCGCTGACCACCGGCCCGACATAGGCGTTGATGACCGTCGTGCTCGTGCGCTCGTACTCCCGGATTTCCGGCAGGACGTCGCAGGAGAGGGTGATGAAACGATCGGGCAGCGCCGCCGACAGGATTTCACCCGTGCGGCGCTCGTGCCGGTCGTCGACGTGCGAGTGCAGGTAGCACACGGCGACCGCCTCCACATTCGCCGCCCGGATGCGATCGATCGCGGCATGGACATCCGCCTCGTCGAGGGGCCGCACGACCGAGCCGTCCGCCGCCAGGCGCTCGTCGACCTCGAGCCGGAGGTTGCGCGGCACGAGGGGCGGCGGCTTGGTCCACAGTGGATCGTAGAGCTTCGGCACGCGGATCCGCCGGAGTTCCAGCACGTCCCGGAAGCCCCGCGTGGTCAGGAGCGCCGTGCGGGCGCCGCGCCCCTCGAGGATCGCGTTCGTTGCGACGGTGCAGCCGTGCAGAACGGTTCCGATCGAGCCCGCGGGGACGCCCAGGTCGTCGAGCAGGCCGACGATCCCGCCGACGACGCCCGACGCGTAGTCGGGGGGTGTCGACGGAACCTTCCGGCTGGCGACCAAGCGATCCCGGGTCAGGAACGCGATGTCGGTGAAGGTGCCGCCGACATCGGCGGCGATCCTCGCTCCCTGGCCGAACGAGCCTGGCATTCGCGTCCGTCTCCCTCCCCGGTGCGGGAAAGACACGTTAGCCGGCCCTGTAGATCACGGCCAATTATATTAATTTGCTCTTCTCCAAAACAATTCGCTATGAATCGTCCAGCGAAGGAGCCCGGGAAGACATGAACCTGAAGCAAATTGAGACGTTCTTCTGGGTCGGGCGGCTGGGCAGCTTCCAGGCCGCGGCCGACAGGCTGAACACGACCCAGCCGGGCATCTCGAACCGGGTGCGGGAGTTGGAGCGGACCCTGGGCGTCGTCCTTTTCGATCGCAGCGGGCGCAGCGCGCGGCTGACGCCTCACGGCCGCGAACTCATGATCAGCGCCGAGCGGATGCTGACGCTCGCCAAGGACATCGAGGAGCGGCTCGGCCGGTCGGGGGCGGTGACGGGGCTCGTGCGCGTCGGGGTCGCCGACACCATAGCGCTGACATGGCTGCCCGATCTCGTCGCCCGCATCGCCGAGGACTTCCCCGGGCTGGCGATCGAGCTGGAGGTCGGATTGAGCGTCGACCTGCTCGCCCAGTTGCAGGAACGCCGGGTCGACCTCGCCCTGGTGGTCGGGCCGGTGGCGCTTCCGGGAATGGAATGCCGGCCTCTGTGGGACGTCGACATCCGCTGGATGGCGAGCCCCGGCCTGGCCGTTCCGGCGGGCCGGGCGACGGCGGAGGATCTCGTCGACCTGCCGATCATCAGCCATACGATCGGCTCCCACCAGCACCTGACCATCGTCCAGTGGTTCCGCGAGGCCGGATTGGTGCCCCGGCGCATCAGCAGTTGCAGCAGCCTCGCGACGATCATCAAGATGGCGTCGGCCGGGCTGGGTCTCTGCATCCTGTCGCCGGTCACCCTGACTCGCGAGATCGCCGCCGGGCATCTGGCCGTCGTCGAGACCGACCGCCCGCTGCCGCCCAACCGCTTCGTCGCCGTCTACCCCGATCAGGCGATCCAGAAGGCGCCTCGCATGATTGCGGCCCTGGCCCAGGAGGTCGCTCGGCGCTGGCGGTCGGATGCCTGAGGAAGGCGGCGTGCCCCAAAGTGTCGGTGCCCGGCAGCGATCAGCGCCGGGTCCGCTGGCGCGGGTCCAGCGCGTCGCGGACGCCGTCACCCGCGAAATTGCAGGCGACGGCGACGACCACGATGACGATGCCGGGCACCATGGAAATCCAGGGCGCGCTGGCCAGGACCGTCCGGCCGTCCGACGCCATGATTCCCCAGTCGGCCGTCGGGGGCTGGACGCCGACGCCGAGGAAGCTCAGGCCCGCCCCCAAGACGATCATCGCGCCGAGCGACGTCGTCCCGAAGACGATCACCGGGCTCAGGACGTTGGGCAGCACGTCGCGCACGAGGACCGCGGGCGTCCCCATTCCTCCGACGAGCGAGGCCTCTATGAAGTCCTGCCGGCTGACCTCGACCGTCTCGACATAGACGATCCGCCCGACGAAGGGCAGGAGGACGATGCTCATCGCCACCATCGCGTTGGCCATGCCCGGCCCCAGAATCGCCGCGATGGCGACGGCCAGGAGCACGCCCGGGAAAGCGAAGACGACATCGAGCGTGCGCATCACCACGCTGCCGACGACGCCACGGAAATAGCCGGCGACGATGCCCACCGCCAAGCCCAGGACGGAGCTCACGAGGATCGGCACCATGGCCGTGGGGACCGCGACGCGGCTTCCCCAGATGATGCGCGAGAGCACGTCGCGTGCCTGCCCGTCGGTTCCGAGCAGGTGACCGGCCGTCAGAGGCGGCGCGAGCCGGCCGATCTCGCGATGGGCGGCATCGGGATCGTAGGGACTGATCCATGGCGCGAGAACGGCCATCAGGATCGTTGCGATCAGGACGACGATGCCGGTGAGCGCGAGCCGGTCCTTCGCCATCGCCGCCAGGGCAAGACGAAGCTCCGATCGCCGCGACGGCGCTGCGGCATCGGCTCGGGCCCCGGTGTCCTGTGCGATCGACACGGCCGGGCGGTCCCTCAGCTACGCGCCTGCGGCGTCAGCGCCGCGATGACCAGATCGGTCACGAGATTGACCAGGACGAAGACCAGTGCGATCACCAGGAGGACCGCCTGGATGACCGGGACGTCCCGCGAGAGCACGGCGTTGTACATGAGCAGGCCGATCCCGGGCCATTGGAAGATCACCTCGGCGAACAGCGCGGAGCCGAAGATGAAACCGATCTGAAGGCCGCTGATGTTGACGACGGGCGGCACGACGCTGCGCAGGGCGTGCTTGTATATGATCCGGTGTTCCGACAGACCGCGTGCCCGGGCCGCGCGGATGTAGTCGCGGCTCAGTACGTCGAGCAGGGCCGAGCGGGTGAGGCGGAAGATGACCGCCAGGGAGATCAGGCTGGCCGAGACGGCGGGCAGCGGCAGATGCCACAGGAGGTCGAGGATGTCGCCCTCGCGCCCGATCGTGTACATGCCGATGGCGGGAAACCAGCCCAGCTCGAGGGCGAAGACGTAGAGCAGTAGAAGCCCGAACCAGAAGGTCGGCGCGCTCGCCAGCACTAGCGCCACCAGCGTCGCGGTGCGATCGAAGACGCCGTGCCGGCGCAGCGCCGCCAGGAGCCCGCCGCCGGCGCCGAACCCGATCGCGAGCAGGGCGGCCCCCGTGGTCAGGACGAGGGAATTCACCACACGGTCCCAGAGGATGTCGGCGACCGGCACGCGATAGCCGACGGACTGGCCGAAATCGCCCTGGACCGTGGCCGACAGCCAGCGCAGGTATTGGATATGGAGCGGGCGGTCGAGGCCGTAGAAGGCGCGAAGCTCGGCGATGCGCTCCTCGGTGGCGAACGGTCCGAGGAGGACGAGCGTGAAGTCGCCCGGCACGAGCCGCATCAAGAGGAACGCGACGAGCGAGACCCCGAGAAGGATCGGGACGACGGACAACAGGCGCCGGCCGGTGATCTGGAGCATGGAAGCCGCCCTGCCGTCTTTCGCTCGGGCGGCCGGCGCCCGGCCGCCCTCTCTCAGGCGGCCGGGCGGCGCGGCGCTGACCCGCGGAAAGCCTACTCCGCGATCCAGTAGTACTTGAAGTCCTGCATCCAGTCGGGGATGGGCTCCAGGCCCCGCACCTCGGGCGCGGCCGCGATCGCCGCCCGGTCCGACGCGATGGGCACGAAATAGGCCTGTTCGGTGACGCGCTCCAGGATATCGTGGGCGACCTCGAGGGCGGCATCCGGATCGACGGCGGCCTCGTACTCGGCGAACAGGGAATCGACCGCCTCGTCCTCGACATGCCCGGTGTTCCCGAAGCCGTCGGACAGGACGATGTCGTTCAGCCACCACTCCGAATAGTCGGTCCCCCAGGCCATGACGTTCATGCCGACACCCTCGGCGAGGCCGTTGATCCAGTATTCGAGGTAAGTCACCCAGTCGTACGTCTCGAGCGAGATGGTGATCCCGATCTCGGCGAGATCGCGCTGCACCCACTGCATGATGGCCACGGGATCGAGCATGTAGGAGCCGCCGGTCGGCAGCTGGGCGGTGGTCGTGAAGCCGTCGACATGCCCGGCCTCGGCCATGAGTTCGCGTGCGCGATCGGGATCGTAGGTGTATCGCGCGGTCAGGTCGCTGTCGGCGAGAGGCGAGGTGCCCGGGATCATCGACCCGATCTTGGCGACGGTGCCGCCGAGAAGATCGTTGGCGATGCCGTCCCTGTCGATCGCGTAGTTGATGGCGCGCCGGACACGCGGATCGTCTAGCGGCGGCTCGGCGACGTTCAGGCTGATGAACCAGACCAGGTTCATCGCGTCGGGCATGACGATCTGGAACCCCGCGTCCTCGAGCGAGGCGATCCGGTCCGCCGGGATGGCCGTGATCATGTCGACCGAGCCGGCCTCGAGGGCGGCGAGGCGGGTCGCGGCCTCCGGCAGGACGACGAACGCGACCTGGTCGAGATAGGGGTAGGGTGCCTGCCAGTAGGTCTCGTTGCGCTCCAGCACCGTCGAAATGCCAGGACCGTAGCGGGTGATTTCGAACGGCCCCGTGCCCACCGGGTGCAGGTTCACGCCTTCGTTGCCGTGCTCGCGCACGGCCGCCGGGCTCAGCATCAGCGGCAGGCCGGAGGAGAGCGTGGTGCTGAGCTGGTCGAGGAACGGCCCCCAGGGTTGGTCGAGAACCAGCTCGACCGTGTGCTCGTCGATCACGCGCACGTCGGTGAGACGGCGCAGCGGGCCGGCCTTCAGCGGCTCGGTCCGCGCATAGTAGTATTCGAACTCCGGGTCGATGATCCGGCGGAAGTTGAAGCGGACCGCCTCTGCGTCGAAGGGCGTTCCGTCATGGAACAGTACGCCGTCACGCAAGTGGAAGCGGTAGACGCGCCCGTCCTCCAGGACCTCCCAGCTTTCCGCGAGAACGCCGACGAGGGGCGGCGTGCGATCCGGATCGCTTCGATCGCGCCCGACCAGCCCCTCGAAGGCCATCATGACGACCCGCTTGTTGCTGCCGCCGAAGACGACATGGGGATCCATCCACGGAATCTCGCTCTCGATCCCGTAGGCCAGGGTACCGCCATGCCGGGGTTCCTGGGCGCTCGCGATGCCGCCGGTCAGGGCCAGCCCGAAGGCCACCGCGGCTGCCATGCCGTTTCGGAACAGCTCGTTCATCGACGGAGCCTCCTTACGCAACATCATGTCGAATGCAACCAATGCTAAGGATCATCTGGTATCACGGCAAATTATAGATTATTGGGCTGAATGATAAGTTCTCGTTTGGCAAAGACCATTTGCGGCGCTCCGCGGCCGGTCGGTTTCTATCCGGCGGCCCGGCATGAGCCTTATTCACGATTCACCGATCTGCTCTGCGGCGGGTGACACAACGCGGCCACCATCAGGCGTGCGCGCGGTTTCCGTGACAGCGCCTCTGGTTGGCGCCACGGCGCCACCCGAATGACCGGCTTTTGTCGCTACGAGACCGGTGCGAGGCAAGGCATACCGTCTGATACAACAGAATGCACAAGAATCTGGCAGATTGCATGCAATCCAGTCCTATTGCATGCATTAGTGTGCTGATGCATCCTCGGAAAGCTTGGGCAATGTGGTGGAGAAGGCGGGCGCGCTGCGGACCGCGGGTCGCTCTCTCGCAGCGCCGTGCCGTCGACGGGCGGCTGCCTGTCCTGGTGTGGAGTTGCGCTGTCGATGGTCGCCAAACCGCTTTCGAAGTACGAGCCGTACCGCCGCGCGGGCGATCTCGTCTATTTTTCGGGTATCGTGGCCGCTGATCCGACGACCGGGAAGATCGTCGCGACTTATGCCGACTTACCACCCGGGATCGCCGAGACGATCGGAGCCACGGGCGAGATGTCGACGGACGCGCGGGAAGGCCCGATCGCGGCGCAGTCGTGGTACATCCTCAACGCTCTCGAAGCGACAGTGAAGGATGCCGGGGGCACGCTGGGCGACGTGGTCAAGCTCACCCAGTATTTCCGCGATCTGCGCGACTTCCCGATCTATAACCGTATCCGCACGCAGTTCTTCGGTGATCGGCCGCCGGCGAGCACGGTGCTGCGTGTTCTCGAACTCCTGCCGACGCGGGACTCCCTTCTCGAGGTCGAGGCCGTCGCTCACATCCCCCTCGCCCCCGATGAGGCGCATCCGGCCAAGGTGGGGAAATGACGGTGATCGTTGCGGCTGAGGCCGTTTCGAAGAGCTATTCGGGCGCTCGGGTTCTTGACGCGGTCGACTTCGACATCCGGCCTGGCGAGGTCCATGCGCTCATCGGTGAGAATGGCGCCGGCAAATCGACGCTTATCCGGATCTTGTCCGGTGACACGCAGCCCGACACGGGCGGGATGGCGGTACGCGGAACCCGGGCGCGCTTCCGCTCGCCGGTCGATGCCAGGGCTTCGGGGATCGTCACGATCTTCCAGGAGCTCGCGATCGTCCCGGAGATGAGCGTCGCTGAAAACATCGTGCTGGGCGCCCAACCGACGATCGGTCGCGGCGGCCAGGCTTTCTCCCGTGCCAAGGCGAACGCGATCGCCAGCGACATACTGGCGCGGCTCGCCGGGGCCGGGTCGATCGAGCCGGGGCGGCGCGCCGGCTCTTTGTCGACCGCGGAAAAGCAGATCGTCGAGATCGCGCGAGCGCTCGCTCTCGACGCACCGGTCTTGATCATGGACGAACCGACGGCCTCGTTGTCGGTGCGCGAGGCGGACGCTCTGCTGAGCATCATTCGCGGGCTGGCGGACGCGGGCACCGCCATCATTTTCGTGTCTCACCGCCTGGAAGAAATCCGCCGTATCGCTGACCGGGTCACCGTCCTGCGCGGTGGTGTTCGCATCGGAACCTACGGCATGGCCGACAAATCGACGGACGAGCTGATCGAACTCATGGTCGGCCGTCCGCTGGCGCAACTCTTCCCGCCGCGCAACCGCGCGATCGGCGACGTCGCGCTGGAGGTGCGCGGCATCACGCGGGCGGGCGTCTTCGAGGACGTCTCCTTCTCGGTGCGCCATGGCGAAGTCCTGGGCTTCGCCGGTCTAGTCGGCGCCGGCCGTACCGAAGTCATGCGCGCCGTCTTCGGGCTGGACCCGATCGACCGGGGCGAGATCCTGCTCGATGGCCGGGCGTTACCCAGGCGCACGCCGCGCGCGGCCATCCGGGCGGGCTTCGGCTTCGTCCCGGAGGACCGCAAGGAGGAAGGGCTGGTTCTTCCGCTGTCCGCGCGCGAGAACCTGGCCTCTGCCGCGCCCGACCGGATCGACCGGTACGGCATCGTCGACTGGAGAGCCCTACGTCGGGAGACCGGAGACGTCGCCCGCGCTCTAGGCGTACGCGGCGCGATTGACAGCCCCGCGGCGCGCCTTTCCGGCGGCAATCAGCAGAAGATCGTCATCGGCAAGTGGATGATGGCGCGCTCGCGCGTGCTCGTCCTGGACGAGCCGACGCGAGGCGTGGATGTCGGCGCCAAGGCCGACGTCTACCGTTTGGTGCACGAGTTGGCCGCTTCCGGAGCGGCAATCCTGATGGTGTCCTCCGAGTTGCCTGAACTGGTCGGCACCGCGCATCGGATCCTGGTCATGTCGGGAGGCCGCGTCGAAGCCGAGTTCGGCGAGGCCGAATTCGACGAGGCCCGCATCCTCCAGGCCGCCTTCCGGGCCCATCTGGGTCACGCGGCGGCCTCGCCGGGGGAGCACGCGGAGGCTTCGGCATGAGCAGCGGCGAAGCGGCGACGGAGCGCAGCGGCGTCGGGGCGTTCTACCGGCTCGGCGGCTTCCTGCAACGCAACTTGCACAATATCGGCATGCCGGTCGCGGTACTGCTGCTGTGCATCCTGTTTTCCGTCGCCTCGGAGTATTTTCTGACCGTCCAAAACCTGCGCAACGTGGGTCTGCAAGCGGCCGCTCTCGCCGCGGTGGCGCTGGGTCAGACGCTGGTCGTGCTGACGGGTGGGCTCGACCTGTCGGTCGGCTCGGTGGTCGCCCTGGTCTCGGTCGTCGCGGCGCTGGCGATGATCGCCTTCGGCGTGCCGGCCGGAATTTTGGCTGGTCTGGCGGCGGGTGCGGCGGTTGGCGTGGTAAACGGCATCGTCGTCACGCGTTTGCGAGTTTTCCCCTTTATCGCGACGCTCGCGATGCTGTCGATCGCGGCCGGCTTGGCGCTCAACATCAGCGGCGGCACGCCGATCGCCGGGGTGCCGCGGGATTTCGCCCTGATCGCCTGGACCCGAGTCGGCGGCGTGCCGGTACCCCTGCTGATCTCGCTCACGCTGCTGGGGCTCGTCTTCCTATTCCTGCGCTATCACCGCATCGGGCGGGACATCTACGCGGTCGGCGGCAACCCGCAGGCGGCCCGGCTGTCGGGTATCGCGACGAACCGCGCCGTCGTGACCGCCTACACCCTGTCGGCGCTGTGCGCGGCCGTCGGCTCGCTGATCCTGACCGCGCGGGTCGGTTCGGGCCAGCCCACGCTGGGTACCAGCCTGCCGCTCGAATCCGTCGCGGCCGTGGTCCTCGGCGGCGTCTCGCTTTTCGGTGGCCGAGGCTCCGTCCTCAACGTCGCGATGGGCGTCGCCTTCGTCAGCGTTCTGTCGAACGGTCTGAATCTGCTCAATGTCAGCTCATACACGCAGATGATGGTGATCGGCCTCGCCCTCATCCTGGCCGTCGCCCTCGATCGGCGCTTCGCGATCCGCGAGTGACCGGTCCGCCCGGCGCCCGATGCGCCGGCCATGACAACCGAACAGTGGAGGCAAGAGGATGAAGGATGTAACGGTTCGGCGCGGCGCGGCGGCGATCGCGCTCTCGGGCGCGATCGTAGGTGCCGCCTCCGGCAGCGCGCTCGGCCAGGAGGCCGGGAAGCTCGGTGTCTCGATGCCGACGGTGCAGGGTCCCTTCTTCACGGCGTTGCTCTACGGCATTGTCGACGAGGCCGAGGCCCAGGGCTTCGAGCCGATCGTCCTCGACGCCGGTGGCTACGCAAATGTCGACCAGCAGGTCAGCGACATGCAGAACCTGCTGGTTCAGGACGTCTCCGCGATCCTGATCGACCCTGCCGACGACAATGCCTTCGTCGGCGTGCTTATGGAATCGGAGGCGCAGGGCGTGCCTGTCGTCGCCAGCGGCGCGCCGCTGACCGGCACGAACGCGGCGGTCTCCGCCAGCCATTGCGATCTTGGCCTCGCCATGGCCGAGGGGGCTGTGGAACTGCTGCCCGAGGGCGGCACCGTGGCGGCACTGACCGGTCCGGCCGGCGCGTTCTGGGCGACCGAGCGGTATCGCTGCTTCAAGGAAGCGCTCGACGGCTCGGGCATTGAAATCGTCGCCGAGCAGTCGAGCGAGCCGGATGCCGCGGTCGGCCTATCGATCGCGACCGATCTCCTGCAGCGCTTCCCGGATGTCGATCTGCTCTACGGCGCCGACGACACGGTCGGGGTCGGCGCCGCGCGGGCCGTCCAGAGTAACGACGCGTGCGACGATATCGCGGTCCTGACGGCGATTTTGGGCGAGACGACCGAGGAGTTGATGCGCGAGGGCTGCATCGACTACGTCGTCGCCCAGCAGACGGTGGTGATCGGCCGCGAGTCCGTGCGTGTCGCCAAGGCGCTGCTGGACGGCGAGGAACTCGAGGAGACGAGCATCATCGTTCCGGTCGTGCCGGTCACGCCGACAACGCTCGACGAGGTCGATGTCGGCGCGTTCCGGCAGCCGGCCGACTGGTCTCTCTGAGGTCGCGAGAGGCGGGGCGGCGTCCGGGGCCGTCCCGCTTCCCATTCCCCGGATCGAGGAGGACGGGATGGCTACCCACAAGGTAACGGTGCGGCTCAACCAGCAGCAGTTGGAACTGATCGAACGAACCGTGGAAAAGGGCGAGGCGCCCGACCCCGAGGCGCTGATCCGGCGCGCGCTGCGCGAATACGTCGAAGCTCACCCGCCGGCCGCGGGCCGGTAACCGACCACCGGCCGAAGGACAGGAAACGCCGACATGCCTGGAGACAAGATTGTCCAGGACCTCGTGCTCGAGCCGGGAACCGGCAAGGCGCTCGAGGTCAATAAGGGACAAAAGCTGCGGATCGAACAGATCGATGGCGGCCAATGCGCCGACTTCAACTGCTTCAATCTGCACGATTACAAAGAATATTTTCATACCGGACGGACCCGTCACATGCACGGCCTGCATCCGTCCAAGGGTGATTTTCTTTGGTCAGCGCCTCCGCGCGAGCGTCCGATGATGTACATCCTGGAGGACACGGTCGGCACCAACGACGTCCTCTACCCGAGGTGTAGCGGCTTTCTCTACGAATACCAGTACGGACTGCCGGTCCACACCAACTGCCACGACATTCAGGCCGAGGCGCAGCGCGAATACGGGCTGACGCCCGACGACGTCCACGATTCCTTCAACTTCTTCATGCATACGGGGATCGATTCCGGTGGCCGGCCGTTCATCGCGCGGCAGACGGCGAAGCAGGGCGACCACGTCGAGCTGATCGCGCTCTTCGACGTCCTGGCGGTGCCTAATGTCTGCGGCGCCGACGTGATGGCCACCAGCGACTTCGCCTTCAAGCCGCTGCGGGTCGTCGTCTCCGAGGCGAGCGAGGAAGAGTTGGCCACCGTTCCGGCCATTCCGACTTTCGTCAACCAGCGCGGTCCCGCCGATTTTCGCAATGCCCGGATCAAAGCCGATCGGGAGTTGGAGCGCGACCCGGCCTATTCACCGGCCTTCACCAACTACCCGATCCGCACGACGGATCTCGAAGTCATGCTTTCCGAGGAGGAGTACGCCGCGCTGAGGTCGCTGGTCGCTACCGGGATTTACGGGGCCACCGACGGCGAGGCTCTGCGCTACGCCTTCTTCAGCTGGTGGATCGAGAAGTTCATGAACGGACCCAAGCATTTCGAGGATCTCAAGACCTGAGGCCCTCACAGACCGCGGAGGCGGCGTGCCCGGCTCACTCGCGCAAGGTCCGTCGCATTCCCACGGGTTCCGCGGCGAGGCCGGCGCAGAAGGTCTCGACGAAGGGGGCGAGAGCCTTCGCGAGCCGCCGCTGGTTGGTGGTGGCGGCATCGATTTCCTCGGCAAGCCGCCGGGCCGTCTCGACCGTAGCGTGGTAGTCGAACCGCGTGAATCGCCGGTCGCGATAGACGACCCGACCGTCGACGATCACCGTACGCACCGCGGCGCCGGCTTCGGCGTAGACCATCTGCACCGTCGGATCGCGCAGCGGTACGAAGGACCCCTGATCCAGGTCGAGCAGGACGAGGTCGGCACGCCGTCCGACCTCGATCGCGCCGATCTCGCCCTCGAAGCCGAGGGCTCTCGCCCCGCCCTCGGTCGCGGCGAGCAGCGCCTCCTCTGCCGATAGCCAGCGCTCAGGATCGCTCTCCGGCAGGCGGGAGACCAGGGCCGCCAGCCGCGTGGCCTCGGACATGCCAAGGCTGTCGCCGGAGATCGCGCTGTCGGTTCCGATCGCCAGATTGACGCCGGCGTCGAGATAGCGCCGGACCGGTGCGACGCCCGAGCCCAGGCGCAAATTGCTGCCCGGGTTGTGGGCGACCGACGCGCCGTGATCGGCGAGCCGCGCGATGTCGTCGTCGTCCAGCCAGACGGCGTGCGCCGCCGTGAAATTCAGTCCGAGCAGGCCCAGCCGATGCAGATGGGCGACAGCCGTCGTGCCGTGGATCCGCGGCGCCGCCACGGCCTGCACGCGCGATTCGGCCACATGCATCTGGAGTCCGATGTCGAAGTCTCGTGCGAGATCGCGGCAGGCGACAAGAAAGTCGTCGCCGCAATGATGCGGGATCGTCGGCGCCAGGGCGGGGCGGACCCGGTCGCGCGCCTCCGGCCAGCCAGCGAGGATTTCGCGACATCGGTCGATCGAGTCCGTCCCCGCGCCGAAGCGGATCGCCTCCGCCTGCGCCCTCAGGTCGCCCGGCAGCGCGTCGAGGAGCCCCGGCAAGGCGGCATGAAGCGTGCGCTCGGCCATCATGGGAGCGACGACCGCGCGAATTCCGGCGTGAGCGTAGGCGCGAGCTACGGCGCCGACGCCCTCGCTTGTCGGGGCCGGGTATTCGCTGAACAGGTCGTAGACCGTGGTGCAGCCGCCGCGGATCGCCTCGGCGGCCGAAAGCAGCGTGGCGATCTCGTGGAACTCGGTCCGGCTGCGCCCGCCGGCTACCCATGGAAACGCGTTGAGCAGATGCTCGAGGCTCCAGCGGTCGACCAGGCCGCGTGACAGCGTGAACTGGCCGTGTGTGTGTGCGTTGACCATCCCGGGGATGACCAGCATCCCGGTCGCGTCGAGTGTCTCGGCTCCGTCGACCGGCTCGCCCCGCGGCGTCAGGCCGGCGATGCGGCCGTTCTCCACGACCAAGTCCACCGGTTGCGGCGCCCGGCCGGCGGTCGTCAGGACGATCCCGTCGCGCACGACCAGCGATCGCCGACTCTCCGGTGCGTTCGTCACCTATCGACGCCCCCTTGGCTGCCTCTCTGCATCGCGCAGCGTACGGTCCGGGTCGGTCCTCTATCAAGGTGGGCGGCCCAGAGCCGCTGCGGTAGGTCCGGTTGATGAACAAAGGGAGCGGGTCGGACACTATCGGGGCGTCGGTCGCCCGCCCTGGACCCGCCCGATCGGCATTGTCACGGGAACTGGGCGCGAGCGCGAGCATGTCTCGGGCATGGCAAGCGTCACGCTGCTGCAGCCGCCTTCTACCACGGGTCGAAGGCCGCTGCTCGGACGCGGCGGAGCGTGGCTCGGGAGATCAGGCGGCGTTGGAGGTTGAAGCTGTCGCAGACGGCGTCGCGAGGAGCGAGGAACCTTTGAGCGGACCCCGGTGATTTGAAGCGCCACGGCTTGCGTTCTCGCCGGTGAACCGGTTGGTGCGAGACCTCGGCTCGGTTGTTCAGCCTCAGGCCCTGCACATGCAGCGCCGTGATACCCAGCTCGGCGAAGGCCGCGCCATAGGATCGGAGCCGATCGGTCGACACGCGCGTCGGCGCGCGATGCCCTGCTTCTTCAGCACCCGGCGCCGGACCGTCTCGTACTCGTTGCCGACCCCCGAGCCACGCTCGGCCGGCAGCTCCTCGACGTCGCGTCAGCTGAGCGTGAACCGAAGGTACAATCGAACAGCCCGCTGGCTGACCGACGGCGGGAACTGGTCGCGCGTCGGAGATCCGTTTCATGGAACCAACCCTACCGGCGACCGGATCTATCGGCCACGGTTCCCGTGGCAGTGCCCCGCAGCGGCGTGACGCTCGCTACGAGCGCGATCTCCTACTGAGCTTGGCCCCGTTCCCGTGACAATGCCGACCGGAGAGGTTTCTCGCTCGTCGGCGCGCCGCCCGCGATCGAATGCGGCGATTGACTCGGCGACCGACCCGTGGTGATATTTTATGAGATCGGTTTCACAAATCAGTGCGATTGTGAGAAATGTTCTTGCTAGTAAATGCATTATTTGAGCGGATACAGCCGAATCCATAATGTCCAATGTAAACATTTATTACTAATTTGTAATAATCTGTGCAATTTATCGGAATGCCGAGATGGTCGGTGCGGTCGTATGTGCGTTGATATGTAAACGATTCCATAAATGTCGATCCAAAACGGGCTCGATCCAAAACGGGCTCGATCCAGAACGGGCTCGATCCAGAACCGGTGCGGTGCAGAACGGAGACGGGGGGATAATAATGCAGAAGATTTTCGTCATGTACCGGTTGAAATCCGGCGTGAGCATGGAGCGGTACAAGGTTTGGTCACGCGAAATCGATCAGCGGATAACGCCGGGCCAGCCCGGGATGATCCGTTTCGAGGTCTACGAGATCGAGGGTGCGGAGAGGGGCGAGCCCTTCGTCCAGATCGTCGAGGACATCGAAGTCGAAGATGCTCAGGAATGGTTCGCCACCGCCGGCAAGCCCGGGATGGCCTACATCCAGGAGACCATCGCCGACCTGATAGACGAGTCGACCCTACAGGTCATCTACGGCCGCCGCATCGTCTCCGCCCTGCCGGAGGGATCGCGCCCCCCGATGCCGACCGTCTCTTGAGCCCACGAACAAGGCGGCCGTTTCGGGCGATCATCGAGGAGAGGACAGCGAGTCCAGTATGGGTGCGAAGCTCGTCACCATCGACGATGTGAGCCAGGAGGCAGGGGTGTCATCGGCCACCGTGTCGCGGGTCATCTCCAACAACGGCTATGTCAGTGCCGAGGCGCGCCAGAGAGTCGAGCGCGCGATCGCGGCGCTGGGCTACGTTCCCAACGCCATGGCGCGTGGCCTGAAGACCCGGCGATCCGGGTCTGTCGCCCTGCTGGTCCCCGAGATCATCAACAGTTTCTACACGACCCTCGCCCGAGGGGCCGAGGATGTGGCGAACGACAACGGCCTTCATCTGATCCTGGGCAATACGGATGAAAAGCCCGAAAAGGAACGGGTCTACGCCCAACTGATGATCGCGAGCCGCGTCGAAGGCGTGCTCGTGGCTTCGGCGGGCCGATCGGCCAAGCCTCTCAAGCTACTTGCCGAGCGCGAGTTGCCGACGGTTCTCGTGGACCGTGTCGTCGACGGGTTCAAAGCCGACATCGTTCGCGGCGACAGCTTCAACGGCGCGATCGCCCTGACCGAGCATCTCCTCGCCCTGGGGCATTCGCAGATCGCGCTCATCAACGGGCACCCGGAGACCTCGGTGGCGGCGGATCGCGAAGCCGGCTACCGCGAGGCGATGCGGCGCGCCGGCATCAAGGTCGACGATCGGCGGATCTCCCGCGGAGCTTGGTTCGTCGATGACGCCGAGCAGCGCGTCGCGGAGCTTCTGGAGAACGGAGTTCCGATCACCGCGATCTTCGGCGCGAACAACTTCATGGCGATAGGCGCCCTGCGTGCCCTGCGCAGCAGGGGACTTCGCGTTCCCGAGGATGTCGCGCTGGTGAGCTTCGACGATATCGAAGTCGCTGCGGAGATCGATCCTTTCCTCACCGTGATGTCCCAGCCCGCCTATTCCATGGGAACCCTGGCGATGGGGTTCCTGATCGAGCGGATCCTCGGCAAGTACCAGGGGCCGCCGAGGGAATTGGTCGTGACGCCGCGACTGATTCAGCGTCGATCCTGTGGCGCCTCGCTCAAGTCGACGAATGTTCCGCTGGAGTCGGGAAATTCTGAATCCACAGAGAATTCGTCCAAATTACGGGAGGCTTAGAATGAGTCAGTGGAGCTTTGAGAACTGGTACCCGTCGCGCTTCGGAAAAGATGATGAGATAGGCGCCTTCAATCTTATTACTCCGGAATCGATCCTCGCAGCGTTGAAGCTGGTCAAGGACGGAAAGATCTACGACCTGTCGCACGTCCTGGACCAGGACATGCCGGTCCCAGGGTTCCACGGCTCCTTCTTCGCCAATACGCAATACACGCTCGAGAACGGTGTCGAGTGGCACGATCGCGTGATCGGGGTGATGGCCAACGGCTATTCGGCGCAGAACATGCGCCTGGCGATCAGCGATCACTCCGGCACGCACATAGACCAGCTCAACCATGTCGGCCAAAGGCAGGAGGACGGTGAGTTCCTGGTCTATAACGGCATCAAGAACAAGGACATCATCGACACCTTCGGCACCACCAGGCTCGGGGCCGAGAGCATGCCGCCGATGATCGCGCGAGGCATCCTGATCGATGTCGCCGGCCACAAGGGCGAGGACATCCTGCCAGCGGGCTACGCCATCCAGCCTGACGAACTCGATGCCGCGCTTGCCGCGCAGGGCACGGAGGTTCGGCGGGGCGATGTCGTGTTGGTCCATACCGGCTGGGGCAAGCATTGGAATGACGCCGACACGACGCTCTCCGGCGAGCCCGGTCTGGGCAAGGCCTGCGCTGAATGGGCGATCGAGCACGACATCATTTGCTGGGGCCTCGACCAGTTCGCCACGGACCCGATCCCGTTCGAGTTCCCCGGGGAAGCGTTGCCGATGCACATCGCCATGCTGACCAAGGCCGGGATCCGGCTGATGGAGAACGTGCGCATGACGGAGATCGTCGACAACAGGATCTACGAGTTCCTGATCATCGCTGCCCCGCTGAAGATCAAGGGCGCGACAGGTTCGCCCGTCCGTCTCGTCGCGCTCGTCTGATCAGCGCCTTGGCGCCATAGGGCGCCCCATCCAGTTCCGGGAGGCAGGGCCGTGGCGATCGATCGGACACCGAGCGAGACGGCGATCCGGGTCCGGGGGGTGCGGAAGGTGCATCGCAGCGAGCGCGGCGACGAGATCGTGGCGCTGGACGGCGTGGATCTCGATATCGCCGATGGCGAGTTCGTCGCCATCATCGGCCCGTCGGGCTGCGGCAAGACGACCCTCCTGAATCAGATCGGCGGGCTGGCGACACCGTCCGGCGGCGAGATCGTGGTTCACGGCCGCGCCGTCAGCGGACCCGGGCGCGACCGCGGCATCGTGTTCCAGGCCGACGCGCTCTTCTTCTGGCGCACGGTCCGGCGCAACGTGGAATACGGTCTGGAAGTGCAGGGCCTTCCGCGGCGGGAGCGTCGCGAGCGCGCCGATCGGTATCTGGCCCTCGTCGGCCTGTCCAAGTTCGCCAATCTTTATCCCAAGGAACTCTCCGGCGGCATGAAGAAGCGCTGCCAGATCGCGACAGTTCTGGCGAACAGTCCGGAAGTGCTTCTGCTGGACGAGCCATTCGGTGCGCTCGACTACCCCACCAAATGCCAGCTCCAGAACGAGTTGCTGCGAATCCTGAGCGAGGAGGGCAAGGCCACCGTCTTCGTGACCCACGACATCGAGGAAGCGCTCTTCCTCGCCGATCGGGTGGTCGTAATGGGGCGAGGCGTGATCCGCGAGATCGTCGACGTGCCGTTCGCCCGGCCGCGGGAGAACGACCTCCGGATCGATCCCGAGTTCACGCGCCGAAAGGCCGAGCTGTGGGAGCTCCTGGAAGGCTGGCGTACGCAGGACGGTGAGGGCGGTCGTGTCTGAGGTGATGCCAACGGCCGTGGAGTCGGAGGCTCTGCGGAGATGGCGGCCCCGCTTCGCCGGGCGCCTGACGGGCCTCGCTATCGCGGCGCTCATCGTCGCGCTCTGGTGGGGCGCCGCCCTGGTCGTGGCCGCCAATTCCGATCGGGCCGAGATCCTGCTGCCGTCGCCCGTCGATGTCGTCGTTGCCGTCCCCCGGCTCTCGGTCTTCGCCGGGCCGGGAACGCCCATGACGTACGGCAACGCTGTCGGAGTGCTCGTGGCCAATACGCTGGACAGCGCCAGGACCCTGTTCGGCGGCTTGGCGATCGGATGCGGCCTCGGGATCGGCCTGGCGCTGGTCCTTGGCTGGTCGACGCGCCTGCGGATGATCTTCGAGGGACCCTTCCTGGTCATCCGGCTCGTTCCGCTATTCGCGCTGCTGCCGCTGTTCCTGTCGTGGTTCGGCGGGACACAGGCCGGTGCGATCTCGTTCGTCGCGTTCGCCGTGTTCGCGATGATCTTCGTGAATACGCTCGAGGCTATCCGCAACGTGGATCCCGTCGTCAAGGTCTACGCCCGGACTCTCGGGGCGAGTTCGCTGCACGTCTATCGGACGGTCGTCGTCCCGGCGATCGTTCCCGAGTTGATGGGCGGGCTGCGCGTGGTCCTGGGGCTGGCCTGGGCAATCCTGCTGGCCGCCGAGTTCCTCGCGGCCCAGTCGGGGATCGGTCACATCATGATTCTCGCGCAGCAGTATCTCGACACCAGTCGGATGGTCCTGATCGTCCTTCTGATCATGGTCTACACGTATGTCCTCGATCGCGCCGTCGTTGCCATCGGCGCGCGCGTGACCCGCTGGGTTCCAAGGAAGGGGGAATGAAGTCCTAGGCGTGAGGATCGGTATCCATAGAATCCGGCAACGGCTCGAACAGGGAGAAGCAAAATGAGCTCGATGACTGCCAATCTGGCGCGAACCGCGGGCGCTACATTCGCGGCCGCGATGATCCTCGCGAGCGTCCCCGCCGTCGCGCAACAGGCGCCGGAGATTCCCCAGGTGGAGGTGCGCTTCGCGCACTTCCCCTACTTCGATCACACGCAGTCGATCATCGGCCTGGAGAAGGGCTGGTTCGAGGAAGTCGGCATAACCTTCGTGCCCGATAATATGGGCATCGTCGTCAACGCCGAGGA
Source organism: Azospirillaceae bacterium (assembly GCA_040220455.1). Lineage (GTDB taxonomy): Bacteria > Pseudomonadota > Alphaproteobacteria > DSM-16000 > Inquilinaceae > JAVJUS01. Next base: position 11,752 of record JAVJUS010000033.1, on the reverse strand, counting down.
CGCCAGCGCGGTCTTCGCGTCGGGCCGCGTCGACGTCATGTCGGCGTCCGCCCAGCTCTTCCTGCCGGCGGCGAAGACTCTGCCAGCCTACAAGGTCTTCTTCTACGCGGACATCTTCCAGGGCTATGCGATCATGGCGCAGCCCGACAGCGGTGCGACGTCTTTCCAGGAGTTCCTGGCGGATGGACTGTCTGCCGACGATGCGTTCGTGGCGACGATCGAGCAGATGCGGGGTCAGCGCTTCGCGTTCCCGACGGAAGCGGCCATCAAGGGCTTCATCGACCTCGCTATCCAGAAGGGCGGCATGACCCTGGCCGATGTCGACACGGTCGGCGCGCCCGGGGATTCGGCCAATGTCGCGATGATGCAGGCGGGTCGGGCCGACTTCCAGGTCGGGGGAGTTCCCTCGCGAATGACGCTGCAGATCGACGGCTTCAAGCCGATTCTGAGCTCCGGCGACCTCGCCGCCTATGCCGCGCCGTCGACCGACAGCACGGAGCTCCGGGCCGTCTTCCACGACGGCTGGGTCGCCTCGGACGCCTGGATCGAGGAGAACTACCAGACGGTCCTCCGGCTCGCCTCGGTCGGCTTCCGGATCAATGACTTCATCAACGCCGAGCCCGAGGCCGCCGCGGCGATCCACACGCCCTTCCTCAACAGTGTCGCCGGGACCAACTTCGGCAACGACGTCGCGGAATTCGCCTACGCCGACCTCCATCCGTTCTGGAACTTCGACGAGCAGGAGGGGTGGAACAACGACGCTGACAATCCGCTCAACGGTCAGTACGTTATCGGCTCGGCGATCAAGCTCTACGAGGAGCAGGGACTGTTCGAGCCGGGCGAATTCACCTGGGACCGGTTCACCATCGCCCACGAGGTCTACAACGACCTCGTCGATTACCGAACCCGCGCGGACGCCTTGTTCGCCGATCTCGAGGGGCGGGACCTCTCGCCGGAGGCCTCGGCCCTGCTAGAGCGGGCGCAGGAGTTCTACGACGCCTACAATTTCCTGGATGCCCATCGGTTCGCGGAGGCGGCGGCCGGTTAGGTACGGCAGGCCGACCTTGCGCTCCGTTATGGCGGGGCTAGGCCAGCGCGCGAGGGCGTACCCCTGGTACGCCCTCGGCGTGATCGTCGCGCTTCTCGTCTGGGAAGGGGCGGCCATGGCGCTCGGGCCCTATCGCCTGCCGTCGCTCGAGGTCGTCGGCGGGAAGCTGTTTCCGCTGCTGACCGAAAGTCAGGTCCTGAGCTTTCAGGGCGGGGGAGCCAACGGGTACTGGCCGCATCTCTTCCACACGATCGGCTTCACGCTGACGGCGAGCGCGATCGGCATCGTCTGTGGCGTGGGCTTCGGCCTGCTCATGGCCCGCTCCCGTTGGTTCCGTGCGATCACCGAAGTGCCGGTCGAACTCTTGAGGACGATACCGCCCCTGGCGGCGATCCCGTTCATCCTGATCTGGATCGGCCCCGGCGACTTCGCCCAGATCCTCATGGTCAGCTACTACGTGTTCGTGATGATGATCGTGACGACCCTCAATGCGGCTGCCAATGTGAATCCCATCCTGCCGACCTTTGCGGGAACACTCGGGGCCAGCGAGAATCGGGTCTTCCGGACCGTGATCCTGCCCGCCATGACCCCGACCATCGCCGGGGGCGTTCGCGTGGCAATAGGCGTCGCGTGGGGCGTTCAGATCGTGGCCGAACTCCTGGGCGGGCGGCTCGGCATGGGGCGTGTGTTCAGCGCGATGATTTCTTTCCAGGCCCTCGACGCGATCATCGTCGGGATCATCTGGATTTCGCTCGCCGCGGCCGTCGTGGATCTTGTCCTCGTACAGGGGATACGTCGCCTCACCCGGTGGACGCCACGGTGAACGGAATCTGCTGACCTGCCTCGGAATCGCCTTGAGCATCCGGCGCCCTGACGGGCGCGGGAGAGGGGCTCCAGGTCTTTGAAAATAGGGCAATTTCCGAGCTGATGATTCCATCAGCTCGGAAATTGCCCCGGTCTTCACAACAAGAAGCCGTCACCGGAAATGGTGTTCGGCACCAGGAGTAAACGATGGAACGACTGGGCTACAATGGAAAAGTGCTTCATATAGACATCGAAAATCAGACATCGACCACAGAAGATCTGGACGATGTATTTTGGCGTATTTATGGTGGCGGCGGTTTGCTGGCGACGTATTATTTGATGAAACTATGTCGACCGGGAATAGATGCTTTCGATTCGACGAATCTCTTGGTTCTCGCGTCGAGCGTGCTCGCCGGGCACCCTTATGCCGGGTTGGCGCGTTTCACGGCGGCGGCCAAGAGCCCGCTTACGGGCGGTATCGGCGAGACTCGCTGTGAAGGGCCGTTCGGGATCGCGCTGAAGGCCAGCGGATACGACGCCATCGTCATCAGGGGCAGGAGCGAGACGCCGATTTCGATCCTGATCGAGGACGGGGCCGTCGCCTTCCATGACGCCGCACCGCTCTGGGGCGGCCAAGTTTCGGCCACGGTCGACCGCCTCGAATCCGACTTCGGCAAGGGTATAGCCACCGCGGTTATCGGTCCGGCCGGCGAGAACCTCGTTCGCTACGCGAGCATCGTGACCGAACGCGGCTTCCAGGCCCCCCGCATGGGGCTGGGCGCAGTAATGGGCTCGAAGCATATCAAGGCCATTGCGCTCAAAGGCCATCGGTCCCCGTCGGTCGCCTTCCCCGACACCTGCAAGGCCCTGACGGAAAGCTATCGACAGCGCATGGCGGACAATCCGCTCACGCGGTGGCAGCTCGACCCGCCCGGCTTCACCGCCTGGGTCCATCTCCACGGGATCGAGGCGGCCCTGTGCACGCGCAACTACCGAGACAGCCTGTTCGAGGGGGCGGATGCCTACGACACGACACGGTTCCTCGAGCACTATGTCGGGGAAAGAGTGTGTCCGGGCTGCCCGAACAACTGCATCAAGGAGTTCGCCGTCGATGATTCGACGCCCGATGGAGCTGGCAGCATCCATCAGGAGGTCTCTGGAACCCTCGGCCCGAATCTCGGGATCAGCGACCTCGACGCTGTGCTGCGCGCCAACGTGCTGTGCAACGAGTTCGGCCTGGACCCGACCTCGCTCGGGTTTACGCTGTCGATGGCCATGGAATGCGCAGAACGAGGAATCCTTGACGAGTCCGGGACGGACGGACTGCCGCGCTTCGGCGACAGCTCCGCGATGCTTGCCATGATCCCCTGGATCGCCCACCGGCAAGGGTTCGGGGATGTCCTGGCCGAGGGCGTACGTCGCGCCGCCGCTCGGATCGGGCCGGCGGCCGAGGCGTGCGCTATGCATGTCAAGGGCCTCGAGATGACATGCTTCGAGCCGCGGACCCAGACGAACCTTGCCTTGGGCTACGCCGTCGCGTCGATCGGCCCTCGCTACGACATCTGCGAACACGACTGGGATTACCACCCCGATCTCGGCTGGCCGCACACGATGGAAAGCTCGCGCACAGTCGGCATTCTGGAGCGGATTCCGATGCAGCATGTGGGAATCGACAAGGTCCGCAACTTCAAGGCGCTCAATACGCTGTGGTCCGGGGCCGACACGCTCGATCTCTGCGTCTTTGCGGTCGCCCCGACCCGGATCTTCACGCTCGAGGAGATGGCCGACCTGCTCCATGCTGTGACCGGCTGGAACACGTCATCTTACGAAATCATGCGATGGGGCGAGCGCCGGAACCACCTCATGCGGGTCTACAATCTGCGCGAAGGGCTGACCGCCGACGACGACTGGCTGCCCGACCGATTCTTCGACGAGCCCATCTCGCAGGGAACCTGGGAGGGCACCAAGCTCGACAGGACGGCTTTCTCGGAGGCGATATCGGCCTACTATCGCATGATGGGCTGGGATGCCGCGGGGCGTCCTTTGTATGAGACGCTGGTGGATCATCATCTCGAATGGGTGGTTGCCGACGGGCACTTCGCCCGGCTGTGAGGCGTCACCGTTCCAGTGATGCGATCGTGGCATTGTCACGGGAATAGGTCCCGAGCGCAGCAATATCGGGCTCGTCGCAAGCCTCACGCCGCAGCGCCACCTGATCTCCCGACCGACGCTCCGCCGCTTCCGCTCCGCGGCCTTCGAGGCTTGGGAGACTGCGGCCGCTGCGGCGTGAGGCTTGCTACAAGTCCAACGTTGCTGCACTCGGACACAGTTCCCGTGACAATGCCCCTTGAAGTTTCGCAGGTAAAACGCGCCGGCCCGGCAGGACCCGAATAGCCGGCCCCCGCGCCCGTCCGGCTGGCTGAGCAGGGAGGCGAGGGCGAAAGCGTCTCCGTGAATTGCCTGATATCCGGGAATTTACAGGGAATTGGCCGCCGATAGCGGGTCTGGGGGCGCCGTGGCGGGATCTCGGGGCGGCGCATTCCGGCGAACTCGCAGCGCATTTCCCTGGCCGAGGAACAGGGAAAGGCTCAGGCCAGAACAGGGAAAGCCGGACGCTGGAACAGGGTTCGTCTGGCATTAGCACGGAATTGGGCCATTTTGCCATGCAGCGAGCCGAGGCAGCCTCGACGGAAAAGGACGGACGCACGAAGGGCCCCGCCTGTGAGGCGGGGCCCTGAGGGCATTGTGACGGGAACCGTGCTCGAGGGGCCGGGTGGCAGGTAGGCTAGGTCCTATGCAGCCGGCCCGCTATCGCGAGCACCGAGGTGTCCGTGACAATGCCGCCGCAATCCATGCGTCGGGTCGTGCCTGCGGCGACGGCGCGCGGCCGGACCGCGGGTCGCGGCCTGCTTGACACCGCTCGGGGCCTCCGCTCTTGTTGCCCACGGATCGGGGGAGCAGCAGGCATGACGGGTTTCGACGAGGCGCGCTACATCACCCTGATGAGTGGCGCCGTCGATCAGGCCGGCGAGATCGGAAAGGCCGTGTCCGGCGCGGTCAGCGACGGGTGCGACACCGTCATGTTCCTCGGAACCGGCGGCGCCGGCTACCTCATGGAGCCCGCGCGCCAGTTGCTCGCGCGGCAGTCGACGATTGCGGCGGTTCGGGAATCCCCGGCGGAAATCGTCCTGACCGGGTCCACGCGACTCGGGCCCCGCACGCTCGTCGTTCTGCCCTCGCTGTCGGGCACCACCGACGAGACGCAGGCGGCGCTGGCAGCCGCGCGGGCCGCCGGGGCGCGCACGCTCGCGTTGACCGGCGCCGCGGACAGCCCCGTGGCCAAGGGGGCCGACCACGTCTTCGTCAACCCGGCGGCCGACGACACATCCAGCGAGTCGTTCTACATCCAGTCGCTGTCGGTGGCGCTGTCCGCCATGCAGGCCAACGGGGATGTCCCCGACAGCGACGATATCCGGGCCGAGATGCCCGCGCTTCCCGCGGCGCTTCTGGATGCGAAACGCGCCTTCGCCGCCGACGCGGCGGAGATCGCGCGCACGATCGCCGGATCGGATTGGCACATCTTCACCGGCGCCGGGCCGGTATGGTTCGAGGCGCTTTATTTCGCCACCTGCATCCTCGAGGAGATGCAGTGGATTCGTACACGCCCGGTGCATGCGTCGGATTTCTTCCACGGCACGCTGGAACTGGTGGAGACGGGGGTTTCGGTGGTCGTGCTGGCCGGCGAGGATTCTTGTCGCCCTCTGGCCCAGCGGGTGGCCGACTTCGTGCCGCGCCACGGCGGATCGCTGACGTTCGTCGACACCGCGACACAGACGCTGCCAGGCCTTTCGCCCCGGTTGCGCGAGCTGATGGGCCCGGCGGTATTGGCCGCCATGCTGCAATGCGTGGCCGAGGAGCTGGCGGGCCGGCGCGATCATCCGCTGACGACGCGCCGCTACTACCGCCGCGTCGCCTACTGACGATGCTGGCCACCGCCGGCGACAATTGCATCGACCGCTATCTCGCGCCCGTGTGGCAAAGCGCGGTAGGCGGCAACGCGGTCAACGTGGCGGTGGGGCTCGTCGCCGCGGGGCTGCCATGCCGGTATTTCGGCGCGGTCGGCGCCGACGCGGCCGGACGGCGCGTGTCCGCGGAGCTGGTGCGCCGCGGCGTCGGCATCGATCATCTGCAAAGGCGACCGCAGCAAACGGCGGAAACCGATCTGGGGGTCGACGCGGCGGGCGAGCGCGCCATTCTGCGCGAGGTCTTCGGCGCCTGCGAGGCGTGGCAGCCCTCGCCCGAGGACATCCTCGCGCTGCGCGCCGCCGGCCATGTGCATCTAGGCTGGCTTGCCGATGCGGCCGGGTTGCGTGCCGCGCTCGCCGGGGCGGATGTGCGCGTGTCGCAGGATCTGGCGGTCGCCCTTGACGAGCCGGCCCCCGGGCTGGATTTGGCCTTCGCCTCGGCCGGCCCCGACCACATCAAGGCCCGCGCGCTCCTCGATGCGCTCTCGGCGCGTCACGCGATCGCCGTCGTCACCTGCGGCGCCAAGGGGGCCGTGGCGCGGGGCGGCGGCGAAACGGTCGAGGTGCCGGCGCTGGCCGCCAGCGTAGTGGACACCACCGGTGCCGGCGATGCCTTCATCGCCGGGTTCATCGCCGCCCATCATCGCGGCGCCGGTCTGGCCGAGGCGATGCACGCGGGGTCCGAGGCCGGGGCGCGCGCCTGCTCGCACCTGGCCGGCTTCCCGCAACGAACCGAGGCCATTCTTTCAACCTGACCGTGGCAGGTTCGGCGAGGGCAGTCACCGCGCAGACATGGAGACGGAATGATCGCATGCCTTTCGTCCGTAACGTCACCGGGCATTGCCACGGTTATCGTGACAATGCAGGCGTCGGAGATCGAGTTCACAGCGCCACGCTACCGGCGTCGCATCCTCACCGCCACCGCTCCCGTGACAACGCTCGGACGCGGGATCAGGCAGTGCCGGATCGTGGCGCGTCCGCCGGTCGGACGGCGAAGCCGCCCTCGCGGACCAGCGTTATGAAGGCGCCCTCGTCCATGAGGTAGTAACCCTGCTGCCGCGCCGAGGCCTCGCGCACGGCCCCGGCGATCGCGTCGATCACGGCGTCGTCAGCGGTCAGCCCGTTCTCGGCCAGATGATAGCGCACGGTGAATTCGTTGCATCGCCGCCCGATCGACATGTACAGCCGGTTGCCGACCAGCGACGGCGAATAGGTGAGCCCCTCCTCCATCTGGCCGCGCTGCGAGAGCTCCCAGTAGACCTGCTGGATTTCCTCGGTCTCGGGAATGCAGAAGGCGCGCGCGCCGGTCGCCGGCTTCTGCGGGGCGACGGGCACCCCGGTCGCCGCGACCACCCGATCCGACAGAGCCTTCAGGGCCGGCGTCTCGATGCCGGTGTCGAGGTCCAGGTGCAGCCCAGCGGCGACCACGAACTCCTCCAGCGGCACCTGCCCGGCCAACTCGCCGACGCCGTTGACCGTGGTATGGACGACGCGCGCGCCGCCCGCCACCGCCGCCAGGGCGTTGGCCACGGCCATGGAGGAATGATTGTGGCAATGGACCTGGACTGGCAGGGCGGTCCAGGTGGCGACCAGCTCGATCAAGTGGCGGAACCCGAAGGGCGAGGCCACTCCCAGGGAATCGGCGATGGTGATCTCGTCGCAGTCCGGCTCCACCGCTGCCAGGAGCGCGCGCAGGAACTCCGGCCGGCTGCGGGTCGCGTCCATGGCCATGAAGCAAGTATGCAGGCCCCGCTTGCGGGCATGGCCGGTCAGGGTGCGGGCCTTGTCGAGGATGGTGTCGCCGTCCTCGCCTGGCGGCAGCAGGGCGTCGTTGGCGCCGACCAGCATCGTCACGCCGGCCAGCCCGATATTGGCGGCGATGTCGATCTCCTCACGGGTCTTGACGAAGGCGCCGAGCAGGACCGGCAGGTCGCAGGCGACGATCTTCTCGGCGATGCGGATATCCGTGGCGGTGGGCCGGGGCGAATTGCCCAGCACCGACAGCCGCGGCACGCCGATATCGGCCAGGCGCCGGGCGATGTCGACCTTGTCCGCCTCGGTGATCCAGACGCCGGCCATCTCCTCGCCGTCGCCCTCCAGCGTGAGGTCGTGGATCTCGACACGGGCGGCGGTCCGGTCGATGCGGCCGGCCTCGGCCATGGCGTTGTAGGGACTGGCGTATCGCGCGAACGGGGTCATCGCGGGGTCTCCGGGTCTGCGGCCAACATCGCCGAGCTGCGGCTCATGAATTTCTCGAGGAAACGCCGGCTGCGCTCCTCCTTCGGAGTGTGGAGGATCGTGCGCGGCGGCCCCTCCTCGACGATCCGGCCCTCGTCCATGAACACCATCCGATCGGCTGCCTCGGCCGCGAAGCCGATCTCGTGGGTGACCACGATCATTGTCGTGTGGCGCGCGGCCAGGTCCTTCATGACACTCAGCACCTCGCCGACCAGCTCCGGGTCCAGCGCGCTCGTAGGCTCGTCGAAGAGCAGGATCTCCGGCTCCATGGCCAGCGCCCGGGCGATCGCCACGCGCTGTTGCTGGCCGCCGGACAGGCGCACTGGATAGGCGTCGCGCTTGTCGGCGAGGCCGACCATCTCCATTAGCGGCTCGGCGCGCTCGATCGCGTCCCGGCGCGACAGGCCGCGCACGATCATCGGCCCCTCGATCACGTTTTCCAGCGCCGTGCGGTGGGGCCAGAGATTGAACTGCTGGAAGACCATGCCGATCCGGCTGCGTTGGCGGCGCAGCGCCCGCTCGCCCAGCGGCGCGAAGGTGCCGTCGGCGTTGCGGCGTTTGCCCAGCGGCTCGCCGGCGATGAAGACCTCGCCCGCGGTCGGCGGCGATAGCCAGTTGAGACAGCGCAGCAGGGTCGACTTGCCGGAGCCGGAGGGGCCGACGACGCACACCACCTCCCCCGGCATGACGCTCAGGGAGACCGAGCGCAAGACGGGCGTGTCGCCGAAGCTCTTGTCAATGGCCCGGCCTTCGATCGCCGGCGTCGGTTCACTCATGGCGGGCAGCCTCTCAAAGGCTTCGGTAGCGGGTTACGCGGCCCTCGAGCCGGCGCAGGCCGAGCTCGAGCAGGAAGGTCAGCACCCAGTAGCCGACGGCGACGAGGACATAGACCTCGAACGGCGCGTAAGTGCGGGCGATGACCTGCTTAGCCTGGAAGGTCATCTCGGCCACCGAGATGACCGAGAGGATGGCGGAGTCCTTGATCAGGCCAATGAACAGGCCAGTGGCCGGCGGTAGAGCCATGCCGATCGCCTGGGGCCCGACGATCCGGGTCAGGATTCGCGGCCCCGAGAGCCCGATCGCTTCCCCCGCCTCGATCTGGCCGCGCGGCACCGCGTTCATCGCCCCGCGGATCACCTCGGCGAGATACGGGGAGTAGTAGAGGCCCAGCGTGATCAGCCCGGCCGTGAACGGCTCGATGACCAGGCCCACCTCCGGCAGGATGAAGAAGACGATGAACAGCAGCACCAGGTTCGGCGTGCCGAGGATGATCTCCGTATGAACTCGCGCGATGCCGCGCACGAGGCGGTTCGAGGTCCGCCCCATGGCCACGAGGCCGACCGCCAGGGCAAGTGCCAGCGCCATACCGGCGCTGGACACCACGATCGTCCACCGCAGCCCCAGGAGGAGCAGCGGCGTGTTTTCGAGCATCAGGCCCCAATCCATCGCGCGGCCCTCCTAGCTGCCGGCCCAGAGCACGGCGTAGCGTCGCTCTAGCCACCGCGAGAGCTGGCTGAGCGTCAGGGCGATCACGATGTAGGTCGCGGCGATGGTCAGCAGGATCTCCACCGGCTCGAAGGTCCGGGAGATAACGAGCTGTCCGGCGTAGGTCAGCTCCGTCACCGCGACGACGGAGGCCAGCGGCGTGGCCTTGAGCAGGATCGTGAACTCGTTGGTCAGGGCAGGCAGGCTCGTCACCAGGGCGCGGGGCAGGACGACCCGCTGCCAGACATGGCGTTTGCCCATGCCGATGGACTCCGCCGCCTCGACCTCGCCGTGGGGCACGGCGGCGACGGAGGCGCGGATGATCTCGGTGACGAAGGCGCCGCTGTTCAGCCCGATGGCGAGGGTGGCCGCCAGGAAGTTCTGGTCGCGGATGCCGATCAGCGGCAGGCCGAAGAAGACGACAAATAGCTGCACCAGGATCGGCGTACCGCGCATGGCGCTGACATAGACCCGGCTGATCCAGTAGCCGCCGGGCACGCGCGAGAGCTGAAGCATGGCAGACAGGAGCCCGACGACCAGGCTCAAGACCGCGGCAGCCGCGGTGAGCTGGACGGTCGTCACCGCGCCCTCGAGGAGCTGCGGCCAGGCATCGGTCACGCGGGCAAAATCGAGCATCGCCGTCCGTGGGGTGGCAGGGGGCGATCGGTCGGGGGAAGGAAGGCGGCCCGGCCGCCGGCGCGTGGGCGCCCCGGCGATGGATAGGGCGGCCGGGCCGCCGGATCGCTCACTCCGCGGGAACGAAGTCGTCAGTCGGCAGATCGAAGGTGACGCCGAAATACTCCCTCTGGAGGTCGGCGAGTTCGCCGCTTTCGGCCAACGCCATGATCTCCTCGTCGAGTGCCGCGCGCAGGGCCTCGTCCTCCTTTCGAGTGCCCCAGGAGATGTAGACCGACGGGCCGATCTTCTCGACGATCTCGATCCCCTCGGGCCGCTCCCGGATGACGGTGGCCAGCACGGCCAGGTCGTCGACGACGAAGTCGACCCGCTCTGCCATCAGGGCGGAGATCGTCTGTTCGACCGTCTCGACGCTCAGGAGGTTCACCGGCTCCAGACCGTCGGCCTCCAGCTCGTCGTTGAAGGCCTGCATGACCTGCTCAGGCTGAGTGGTCGTCTTCACCGCCGCGGACAGGCCCGCCAGCGTCTCCGGCTCGGCATCGGCGATCCGGTCATCGCCTGTCCGGCGCAGCACGGCGCTAACGCCCTCGGCCACGGGCACGGTGAAGCCGACGCGCTCGGCCCGTTCCGCCGTCACGGCCAGGGCCGTGGCGGTGAAGTCGAAGGAGCCGGAGACAAGTCCCGGGATGATCCCGGTGAAGGACATCTGGCGCCACTCGATCTCCACGCCCATCCGGTCGGCCACCAGGCGCAGCAGGTCCGGGTCGTAGCCGGTGATCTCGCCGTCGGCGTCAGTGTACTCGAACGGCGCGAAGGTCGGGTCGACCGCGACGATCATGCTGCCGCGCTCGCGAATGCCGTCGAGCGTGTCCGCGCGGACGTCCGCCGACGCGAAGAGCATCGCCGCCCCCGCGACGGCCGTCAGGGCCGCCGAAGATATGAAACGTTTCAGGTCCATCGTAAGCCTCTCTCCGTCCGATCGTTGGTGTTTTCGCCTATCACTAGACAAATGACAGGAACGTATTCTCCCGCAAAGCGGGTGCTTTGTTCTTATATTATTCTTCGGAACGGTTATCAGACTAGCGCATGCTTGTCACCCTAGCCACTGTCGAAGGGCTCGACGGGCATTGTCACGGGAACTGGGCGCGAGCGCGGTGATGCGGGGGCGTCGCAATCGTCACGCCGTTGCAGCCGCAGTCTCCCACGCCTCGAAGGCGGCGGCACTGTCACGGGAACGCGGTCCGAGCGCAGTGGTCTCGGGCTACCAGCTGTCGTCACGCCGCAGCGGCCGCCTTCGCCCACGCACCGAGGGCCGCGGCACGGAACCGGCGGAGCGTGGCTCGGGAGATCAGATGGCGCTGGACGTTGAAGGTATTCTAGGTCACCGACTCATAAACCGCATCCAGATACGGGCGGCAGCGAGTTTTACGAGAGCGAGATAGTTGGCGGCATGCTTTTCGAAGCGCGTTGCGATGGCCCTGAAGTGCTTGATCTTGTTGAAGAAGCGCTCGACCAG
>JAVJUS010000032.1:0-35070 GCA_040220455.1 Azospirillaceae bacterium | reverse complement strand
CCGGGCCCGGCGGTGGGGCCCGGTTCGTCGTCCCCCCACCCCAGCTCTCTTTTGGGTGGGCCTCGCGTCGGCGCGCCCGACGAGCGCCTACGGACGGATGAGCGGGTAGGTCGGGTAGAGCGAAGCGAAACCCGACACTCGATGCCCGATCAGCCGCCCATGCCGGCTTCCCAGGCCTCGTGGGTCCAGGCGGCCTCGCCCGGATTCTCGGTGATGACCGGAGCAGAATCGCCCGACAGCAGCACGTCCACGGTGCGCTCGAAATCGCCCGGCTCCAGGTAGCCGAGCGGCTGGCCGTCATCGGTCTGAATCAGGCCCGCGATCTCGCGCATCTGGCGCTGCTGGATCTCGAACGTCGTCGCGCCGGAGAGGTCGTATTCCAGGACGATCTCCGCGGCCTCGTCGACATTGTCGATGGCGTACTGCCAGCCTTCCATGCTGGCGGCGATGAACCGGCCCAGCTTCTCGACGTATTCCGGATCGGCGAGGTCCTCCTCCAGCGCGTAGAGGCCGTCCTCCAGCGTGGCGACGCCCTGGTCCTCGTAGAAGAAGGTGATCAGCTCGTCCTCGGTCATCCCGGCGTCGATGAGCTGCCAGTACTCGTTGTAGATCATCGTCGAGATGCAGGCCGCCTGGTCCTGGAGCAGCGGATCGACGTTGAAGCCCTGGCGCAGCACGGTGACGTCGGCGTCCGCACCCTCTACCGAGTAGCCGAGCTGGGACATCCAGGACAGGAACGGGTACTCGTTGCCGGCGAACCAGACGCCCAGCGTCTTGCCGGCGAAGTCCTCCGGCGTGGTGACGCCCGACTCCCGGTCGCAGGTCAGCATCATGCCCGAGCGGTCGAAGACCTGGGCGACGTTGACCAGCGGCACGCCACGCTCGCGCGCCGCCAGGGCCGCGGGCATCCACTCGACGACGACGTCCGCGCCGCCCGCCGCGATGACCTGCGGCGGGGCGATGTCCGGGCCGCCCGGCTTGATCGTCACGTCCAGGTCGTGCTCGTCGTAGAAGCCCTTCTCCTGGGCCACGAAGTAGCCGGCGAACTGCGCCTGCGGCAGCCATTTGAGCTGCAGGGTGAAGGCGTCCTGCGCCTGGGCGCCGCCGGCGGCCAGGATCGCGGTGGACGCCGCGAGGATCGAGAGCTTGGTCTTCATGTCGGTTGCCTCACCTGTTCGTTGGTGTCGGTCCTGCCTCGCCGGCCCGCCGGCTCCCGCCCGCCCGTCCGGTCGCGACCGTCGCCGGTCACGACCGCCGGTGGGAAGGATGCCAGAAGGTCACGGCGCGTTCGATCAGGGCCAGCGACCCGTAGCTGGCCGAGCCGGCGACCGCCGCCACCGCGATGGTCGCCCAGACGAAATCCACGTTGAGCCGCTGCACCTCGGTGGAGATGCGGAAGCCCATGCCCAGGATCGGCGTGCCGAAGAACTCCGCCACGATCGCGCCGATCAGGGCCAGCGTGGAATTGAGCTTGAGCGCGTTGAACACGAACGGCATCGCCGCCGGCAGCCGCAGCTTGGCGAGCGTCTGCGGGTAGCTGGCGGCATACGAGCGCATCAGGTCGCGCTCCATCGCGCCGGCCGCCTGCAGCCCGGCGAGCGTGTTGACCATCATCGGGAAGAAGGTCATCACCACGACCACCGCGGCCTTGGACTGCCAGTCGAAGCCGAACCACATCACCATGATCGGCGCCAGGCCGACGATCGGCATGGCGCTGATCAGGCTGCCCAGCGGCAACAGTCCGCGCTGCAGGAAGGGCGAGCGGTCGATCGACACCGCGACCAGGAACCCCGCCCCGCAGCCGAGCACGTAGCCGGGTATCACCGCCTTGAAGAAGGTCTGATTGAAGTCCTGGCCCAGGGTGTAGAGGTTCTCCGAGATCGACGCGGCGATCAGGCTCGGCGCCGGCAGCAGGACCTGCGGCACCTCGAAGCCCAGGCACGCCACCTCCCAGAGATAGACCAGCAGGCCGCCGAAGAGCACCGGCACGATGACCCGGCCCGGCGGGCCGCCATGGCTGCCGATCTGCTCCATCGCCCGCCACAGCAGCACCACGACCGCGACGATCACGGCCGCGACGGCCCATGGCGAGCCTTCGAAGACGAGCCCGTCGCGGATGCGCAGCAGCAGGACCAGCCCGGTCAGGATCCCGCCGATCGCCATGAGCGGGCCGGCCAGGGCCGGCCGCCGGCCGAGCACGAGGCCGCCCGCGGCCGCCGCGAGGCCGATGGCCGCGACCATCGTCGCCTCGCCGCCGGCGACGAGGCCGACGCCCGTGCCCTCGATCCGGCCGGCGGGCAGGATCAGCACGGCCAGCAGCGCCAGCACCCAGGCCGTGACGGGGGCGAGCGGCGGCAGCGCGATCACAGCCGCCCTCCCCGCCCCTTGGCGGCGAGCTTCTGCGCCCCGTCGACGGCGAAGACGCAGATCATGGCGAGCATCGCCGCCGTGATCAGCGCGGCCCACATGGCGACCATCTGGCCGTAATAGGAGCCGGTCAGCAGCCGCGCGCCGATGCCGGCCTGGGCGCCGGTCGGCAGCTCCGCGACGATGGCGCCGACCAGCGACAGGGCGATGCCGACCTTGAGGCTCGGGAACAGGAACGGCACCGCCGCCGGCCAGCGCAGCTTGGCGAGGATCTGGCGGCGGTCGGCGGAATAGGTCCGCATCAGGTCGAGATGCAGCCGGTCGGGCGAGCGCAGGCCCTTGACCATGCCGATCGCGACGGGGAAGAAGCTGAGATAGGCCGAGATGATCGCCTTGGGCAGCACGCCGGTCAGCCCCAGATTGCCCAGCACGACGACGATCATCGGCGCGATCGCCAGGATCGGCACGGTCTGCGAGGCGATCACCCAGGGCATCAGCGAGCGGTCGAGCGTCGGGATGTGCACGATCCCGATCGCGATGACGATGCCCAGCACCGTGCCGAGCACGAAGCCGGACAGCGTCGCGCTCATCGTCACCGTGGCGTGGTAGACCAGCGAACGGCGCGAAGTGACCGAGACCTCGACCGTCGAGGCCCAGAAATTCGCGGCGATCTGGTGCGGCGCCGGCAATACCGGCCGGTCCATCGACCAGGCTTCGGCGATCAGCTCCGCCGTGCCCCAGGCCGCGTCGCCCCGGTCCAGCGCCTCCGCCGCCCGCGGCGCGTTCAGCCAGATAGAGGCCGCGTACCAGACCAGGAACAGCACGGCGAGCACGGTCACGATCGGGAGCGCCCGGCCGTCCCGGGCCCGCCGCCAGACGCTTCCCGGTGCCGCCATGGACGCCGTCACGGAGCCACCCCCGTCAGCCGGAGAGAGGCGAAGCGGGCCTGCGAAACCGGTGCCGGCTTCGGCGTCCGTGCCCGGGGTTTCACCACGAAGGACACGAAGATCACGAAGAGGTTTCCGCCGAATGTCGGGCTACATCCCTCCTTCATCGAGGTCGATCGAGCGCCTTCGGCGCTCAATGGTCGAATTGATCGAAGCGGGGAGTATCCCGGCCCGCGCGGACGCCTTCGTGGTCTTCGTGTCCTTCGTGGTGAAGAACCGCTCGCCTTCCCACCGAGGCGTGCCGGATCGGAGCCTGCCCCCTCGCGCGCGCCGGCGGTCCCCCACCCCCTACTCGTCATAGGAATGCCCCCGGCGCAGGCCGTCGCGCACGGCGTGGGACAGGCGCAGGAACTCCGGCGACTCGCGGATGTCCAGGTCGCGCCGGCGGGGCAGGTCGCTGTCGATGACCTCCAGGATCCGGCCCGGGCGCGGCGACATCACCACGATCTTCGACGACAGGAAGACCGCCTCCGGGATCGAGTGGGTGACGAAGATCACCGTGATGCCGGTGCGCGCCCAGAGATCGAGCAGATGGACGTTGAGCATATCGCGCGTGATCTCGTCGAGCGCGCCGAACGGCTCGTCCATCAGCAGCAGATCGGGCTCGAGCGACAGCGCCCGGGCGATCGAGACGCGCTGCTGCATCCCGCCGGAAAGCTGCCACGGGAACTTGGCCGTGAACTGCTCCAGATTGACGGTCGCCAGGGCCTCCAGCGCGCGCTTGCGCCGTTCGGCCTTGGCCAGGCCCATGATCTCCAGCGGCAGCTCGACGTTGCGCACGACGTTGCGCCAGGGATAGAGCGCCGGCGCCTGGAAGACGTAGCCGTAGCTCCGGTCGAGCCGCGCCTGCTCCGGCGTCGCGCCGTTGACCGTGATCGCCCCGCCGGTCGGCTGCTCCAGGTCGGCGACCACCCGCATCAGGGTGGTCTTGCCGCAGCCCGACGGCCCGATCAGAGAGACGAACTCCCCCCGCGCGATGGTCAGGTCGATGTCCTGGAGCGCGTGGACCGGCTGGTCCGCGGTCTCGAAGGTCAGCGACAGCTTGTCGGCCCGGACGACCGGCGCGCCCGCAGCCGGTGCATGCACGCCGCCGGGGCCGAGGCTGCGCGCCGTCTCCGCCGGGGCCATCAGGGCCGGCTCCTGCGCGTCGTGCGGCGCGACCGCGCGCCGGTCCGGTTGGGGGTCGGGATCCGCGTCGTGATGGCCGTCCTCCGCTCAGGCGTTCGCCCGGGAGAGCATCGCGTGGAGGAGCACATTGGCCCCGGCCGCGCAATCCTCCATCGTGGCGTTCTCGATCTCGTTGTGGCTGATGCCGTTCTCGCACGGCACGAAGATCATCGAGGTCGGGCAGCGCCGCGCGGTATAGCACGCGTCATGGCCGGCGCCGCTGACGATCTCCCGCCACGAAAAGCCGGCATCCTCGGCCGCCTTGCGCACCGCGTCGACGCAGTCGGCGTCGAAAGCGACCGGCGGGAAGTGCCAGATCGGCTCGATCGCGACCTCGAGGCCGAGATCGTCGCCCACGGTCCCCGCCGCGCCCTTCAGCGCCGCGTCCATGCGGCTCAACTGGTCGTCGTCCGGGTGGCGCAGGTCGACCGTGAAGGTCACCGTGCCCGGGATGACGTTGCGCGACGGCTCGGCGATGTCGAGCACGCCGACCGTGCCGACGGCGTCCGGCGCGTGGTCGAGCGCGATGCGGTGGACCGCCTCGACCAGCCGCGCGGCGCCGACCAGGGCGTCGCGGCGCAGCGGCATCGGCGTCGTGCCGGCATGGCTCTCCCGCCCGGTGACGGTGACGTTGTACCATCGCTGGCCCTGGCCGTCGGTGACGACGCCGATCGTCTTCTCCTCCGCCTCCAGGATCGGGCCCTGCTCGATATGCAGCTCGAAAAAGGCACCGAACTCCCGTTCGCCGACCGGCTCGGCGCCCTTGTAGCCGATGCGCTCCAGCTCCCCGCCGAATGTCTTGCCCTCGGCGTCGGCGCGGGCATAGGCCCAGTCTTGCGTGAACGCGCCGCCATAGACGCCCGAGGACAGCATCGCCGGGGCGAAGCGCGAGCCTTCCTCGTTGGTCCAGTCGACCACCATGATCGGGCGCCGGGTCTCGTAGCCCGCGTCGTTGAGGGTGCGGATCACCTCCAGCCCGGCGAGCACGCCCAGGATGCCGTCGTACTTGCCGCCGGTCGGCTGGGTGTCGAGATGGCTGCCGCAGACGATCGGTGGCAGCGAATTGTCCGTGCCCGGCCGCGTCGCATAGATGTTGCCCATCGAGTCGACGCCGACCTCGCAGCCCGCCTCCTTCGCCTTCTCGACGAACCAGTCGCGCACCTGGCGGTCGAGATCGGTCAGCGTCAGCCGCTTGATCCCGCCCTTCGGCGTGGCGCCGATCTGCGCCGTCTCCATCAGTGTGTCCCAGAGCCGCTGGGCGTCGATCCTGAGGTTCTGCATCCCGTCCGGTCGCTTTTCCGTTCTTCGGTGGCCCGCCGCCCGACGCCGGTCCGGACCGGTTCGCCCCCGATCGGGGCGATCCTGAGCGGCGACGCCGGGCGTGGCGAAAAAAGCTGACCACATCGTCAAGATCGCAGCAAGCCCCATGCCAGGGCCCAGAACCCTGGGGGCACTCGGGGAGCGCGAGCCGCCGGCGCCGGAGCGGTGCCCAAGGATAGGGCAGACGTCGCCCGGTGACGGGGCAGCCGGGATGGAACGGGGCGGGGCGGCTGCTCGACGAGTCTCCCGACTTACGAGCGCCTGAAACCATAATCATGCTAAATATTGCAAGACATAAGCTGTTGACGTACAATACGCTCCAACAATAGCAATCTTAATAAAGATTAATGCTCGCGGAAGGAACCGCGAGCGACACCATCCTTGGCGGGCCCGACCGATCGCATCGCTTCCGCGGGAGGCCCGATGATGCTGTTCCGTGCCGGCCTCGCCCTGGCCGCCCTCGCCGCCGCCGGGTGCGCCCCCGACCTCGACGCGCTGACCCCCGACACCGGGCCCGAACGCACGCTGGTCTCGGTCGACGGCGACACCTTCCTGTCGACGCTCCTGTGGGACGCGGGCACCGGGTCCGAGACGGCCCTGCCCGGCGGTTTCCTGGGGGCGAGCGTGTTCTCCGTGCCGACCGGCGCCGCGCTCGGCGCCCATCCGGTGGCGCTGCGGCGGAGTGGCGACACCAGCGGCACGCTTCCCTTCACGGTCATCGCCCCGGTCGCGATCGGCGGGCCTAGGGTCGACCGGGTCAGCCTCGCCTACGCCGATTTCGGCGGCGGGACGGTCACCGCCTGGCTCTACGTCCAGGCCGCCAACGGCGATGTCGGGGCCGAGGTGCTGGTCGACGGCGCGGCCGAGCCGACCGTGGCGCACAAGGGCCTGACCAACGACCTGCTGGGCGTGCCGCCTGACGATCTGAACTACCCGATCCGGCACTGGCTCGCCTATGCCGTGCCGCTGGAGGGCACGCCGGGCGACACGATCTCGGTCGCCGTGCGCAACCCGGGCGGCGCCACCTCCGACACGGTCGACTACACCCTGCCGAGCGACGCGGCGAGCCTGGACAGCGACGGCGACGACCTGCCCGACGCCTGGGAGACGGGTGGCTACGACGCCGACGGCGACGGCACGGTCGACATCGACCTGCCCGCGCTGGGCGCCGACCCGCACCGCCCGGACGTGTTCGTCGAGGTCGACGTCATGCAGGGCCTCGCCAACCCGCCGGGCGCCGCGATCTGGACCGGCGCCGAGGACGTCTTCGCCGCCGCGCCGGTCGTCAACCCGAGCGCGGACAGCGGCATCAACATGGTGCTGGACACGGGCGGAACCGTGCCCTTCACCAACGCCATCGACTTCAACCTGGCCGACAATGCGATGCTGGGCCAGGCGGACTTCTACACGCTCAAGGCCGCGAACTTCGACAACGCCGTGCGCGACCGGGTCTATCACTACGCGATCTGGGCCAATGCCCGGCCCAACGGGTCGAGCGGGGTTAGCGACGTCAGCTTCGCCACCGGCAACGGGGGCGACGACCTGATCGTCAGCTTCGACGACTTTCCCGGCTCGTTCCAGACCGACAAGGCCATGATCGAGACCTTCGTGCACGAGTTCGGCCACAATCTGGGCCTGCGCCACGGCGGGGAGGACCACTCGACCAACAATCCCACCTATTCGAGCGTCATGAGCTACAGCTGGCAGCTCCGCACGGGCCGCTCGAACGCGAACCGGCGGGCAAATCCGGTCTACCAGCCCTTCTACTACCTGACGACCGGGGCGACGGAGCCGGGCGGCGCGCTGCCCGGCGCCTTCAGCGACCTGACCGACTACTCCACCGGCATGGGCCGGCAACTCGACGAATCCTGCCTGGACGAGACCGTGGGCCTCTGGGGCGGGAACGCCATCGACTGGAACAACGACGGCGACACCACCGATACCTGCGCCAGCAATTCGGGCCTCGTCGGCGGCACGATCGCCCGCGACTTCGGCAACTGGCGCGCCATCACCTATGTCGGCCCCCGCACCGACGGCCGTTTCGGAGGCTGAGCCATGATCCGCGATCGTCGTTCCGCACCCGGCCATCCCCGCTTCCGTCTCCTGCCCCTCGCCGCGCTGCTGGCGGCCGGAACGGGCCTCGCGGCCTGTGCCCAGGGCCCCGCGATGCCCGTGGGCGGGCGCGCGGCGAGCGAGGCCGACATCCTCGTCTCCGTGCCCGATCCGGGCGCGCGCGAACGCTGGCAGGCGGCCCTGGCGAGCGCGAACGCGCCGCCGGTCGACGCGCTGAGCGTGCCCGAGACGCCGCTGGCCGCCCGGCCCCGTCCCGTGGCGGAGTCGCGGCCGGCCGAGCCGGCGGCGCCACCCACCCTGGCCCCCGCGCCGACCGTCGACGTGGCGATCGCCGCGCCGGGCTTCCCGGGCGGTTATGCCGGGGCCGCGACCGTGACCGGCGTGACGGGGGACTCGCTGACCCTCCGGCCGGCGGAGGGCGAGGGGGAGATCCGCATTCTCTACCGCCGGCCCGGCGGGGAGCCGCTGCCCGGCGTCGCCGAGGGCGACCGGGTCCGCCTGCGGCTGGCCGAGCGGGTCGGCATGCGGCCCCAGCAGGCTCGAGAGCTCGCCCTGGCCAGGGCCGAGGGGCGCGTTCTGCTGCTCTACCTCCAGGCCTCGGGCGAGGAGCCGATCACCCGCTCCTTCCGGGAGGGCGCGGTGACGGTCGCCCAGGAGACGGCGCCGGCCGACGCGCTCCGCGCGGCGGAGGCGGAGGGCACGGCTGTGCGCCTGCCGGTCCGCCTGACCGTCGCCGGCCGGGCGACGGCGCTGGAGCCCGGCTCCATGCTCGACGCCCGCCAGTGGGAGGGGCCGGTCGACGCCGTCCTGTTCCACAGCCAGGCCAACCCGCCCTCCTCGGTCAACGCGGACAGCGCACCCTACGAGCTGACGATCGCGCTCTTCGCCGTCCGATAAGCGCGGCCGGTCCCGGGCCGGCCGCGAGATGGCGCCGGCCGGGCGCCCACGTCCATTAATCGAAGAATCTGGAAATATAGAATTATAAGATTGAGAACCGTCGCCCGTGATGCTATCAAAGGTCATGCCCGCAGTGACGGGCACCCTCAGAGCGATCGGCTCGATCGGCCCGCGACCCCCTCAGGCGAGGGACTCCCGGGCCGGGCGCGGCGCTAACCTCGCGCCGGCCGGTCGCGCCCCGATGGCGGAGCGAGACGCGAGATGGACCAGGAACTGGCAATCAACGAGATCTATACCGGCGCGATCAAGGCCGACGCCGCCGCCCCGGCCAAGAAGCTGTGCACGCCGGAGGAATACGCCGGCGACTATCTGAAGGCGGTGCCGAAGGAAGTGCTCGACAACGACTTCGGCTGCGGCGACCCGACCCGGCACGTGCGCCCCGGGGACACGGTGCTCGACCTCGGCAGCGGCAGCGGCAAGATGGCCTATGTCATCGCCCAGGTCGCCGGGTCCGAGGGCCGGGTCATCGGCGTCGACATGAACCCGGAGATGGTCGAGCTCGCCCGGCGCAACAAGCCGATCTTCGCGGCCAATGTCGGCCATGACACGTGCGACTTCCACGTCGCGCGCATCCAGGACCTGCGCACCGACCTGGAGGCCGTTGGCCGCGTCCTCGCCGACAAGCCGGCCGCCGACATGGACGCCTTCGTCAAGCTCCAGGCCGCGATCCGCGAGCAGGTGCGCACCCGGCCGCTGATCGCCGACGACAGCGTCGACCTGATCGTGTCCAATTGCGTAATCAACCTGGTTCGCCAGGAAGACAAGGCCGAGGTCTTCAAGGAGATGTTCCGCGTGCTCAAGCCGGGCGGGCGGATCGCGATCTCGGACAACGTCTCCAAGACCGTGGTGCCGGAGCATCTGCGCGAGGATCCGGAGCTCTGGGCCGGTTGCTATTCCGGCTGCTTCCAGGAGCAGGAGTTCTACAAGATCCTCGAGGATGCCGGCTTCAACGGAATACAGATCGACAAGCGCAGCGACGCCCCGGGCAAGATCGCCGGCATCGAGTTCTGGTCGGTCACCCTGACCGCCTGGAAGCCGGCGGCCAAGCGCAAGGACGAGCCCGCCCGCCAGGTCATGTACGCCGGGCCCTGGAAGCAGGTCACCGACGACCGGGGCAAGACCTACAAGCGCGGCGATGTCGTCTATGTCAGCGGCGCCCACTGGCGCGAGATGACCGACGGCCCCTATGCCGGGCAGATGCTCGAGGTCGTGGACGCGACGGACCAGGCGATCCCGGCCGGCACGGCGGCCGCCGCGCAGACCCACGCGCCCAAGCCCAAGCCGGCGGCCAAGCCCGCCGCGGCCGCCGCGGCGGCGTGCTGCGACAAGCCCGCCGGCGGCGCCGCGGGCGGCTGCTGCGACAGCGGCGGCGGCTGCTGCTGACGCCCTGCCCCCTCCCTCGGGCGTCGACAGCGCGACAGGGGCCGTCGCCGGTTCGCCTCTCCTCCGGCGGCGGCCCCTCTTCCTTTCCGGCGCGGTTCCCTCCGCGCCGGCTTCCTTTTACTCCGCGGCCTGACGCATGGGGTTGTTCGGGTGCTCGCCCCAGCTCAGGTAGGGCTTGCCGGTGTCGATTTCCTTCATCGTGATGCAGTCGTCCACCGGGCAGACATGCATGCACAGGTTGCAGCCGACGCACTCCTCCTCGATGATCTCGTACTTGCGCCGGCCGGCCTCGTCCTTCAGCGCCGCGATCGACTGGTGCGAGGTGTCCTCGCAGGCGATGTAGCACTTGCCGCACTGGATGCAGAGATCCTGGTCGATATCGGCCACGGTCTTGTAGTTCAGGTCGAGCTGGCCCCACTCGACGAAGTTGGGCACCGCCGCGCCGCGGAAGGCCTCGGTCTCCGGATAGCCCTTCTCGTCCATCCAGTTGGCCAGGCCCGAGACCATGTCCTCGACGATCTTGAAGCCGTGGGTCATGGCCGCCGTGCAGACCTGCACGTTGCCCGCCCCCATGGCCATGAACTCCGCCGCCTCGCGCCACGACGACACGCCGCCGATGCCCGAGATCGCCAGGCCCCGGCACTCCGGATCGCGCGCGATCTCGCCCACCATGCGCAGCGCGATCGGCTTGACCGCCGGCCCGCAATAGCCGCCATGGGTGCCCTTGCCGTGAACGACGGGCTCCGGCGCCATGCTGTCGAGATCGATGCTCACCACCGACTGGATGGTGTTGATCAGCGACACGGCATCCGCCCCGCCCCGCTTGGCCGCGCGCGCCGGCGGCAGGATCGAGGTGACGTTCGGCGTCAGCTTGACGATCACCGGCATGCGGCTGTGCTGCTTGCACCACCGGGTGACCATCTCGACATACTCCGGCACCTGGCCGACGGCGGAGCCCATGCCGCGCTCCGACATGCCGTGCGGGCAGCCGAAATTGAGCTCGATCCCGTCGGCGCCGGTCTCCTCCACGCGGCGGAGGATCGCCTTCCAGTTCTCCTCCTCGCACGGGACCATCAGCGAGACGATCATCGCCCGGTCGGGCCAGTCGCGCTTGACCTCCTTGATCTCGCGCAGATTGACCTCGAGCGGCCGGTCGGTGATCAGCTCGATGTTGTTGAAACCGGCGACGCGCGTGCCGTTGTACATGACCGCACCGTAGCGGCTGGAGACGTTGACGATGGGCGGGTCCTCGCCCAGCGTCTTCCACACCACGCCGCCCCAGCCGGCCCGGAACGCCCGCTCCACGTTGTACTTCTTGTCTGTCGGCGGGGCCGAGGCCAGCCAGTACGGGTTCGGCGAGCGCACGCCGACGAAGCTGTTGGTCAGGTCCGCCATCTCGGGTCTCCTCATGACGGCGCCGGCGCGGCACCGGCGGCGGCCATGGGCCGGCCGCCGGCCGCCGAGGCGGCGCGGGCGCGATAGTGATCGGTGAGCGTCGGGCAGAGTTCGGCGAGCCGCGCCGCCTCCGCCTCGGGCAGCCGGGACGGCGTCGAGCGGGTCTCGTCGAACCCACCCGGCCGCCAGTCGCCGAAGCCGAGGGGAAAGCGCGCGAAGAGGTCGGGCGCCGTGGCGCGCAGATCGGCCAGCATCGCCTCCGGGCCGCGCGGGAAGTCGTCGTGGCCGTCCTCGACCGGCCAGCCGATCGCCCGCACGGCCTCGGCGGCGACCGCCCGGTCGGCCAGCACGTCCTCGAAGGCGACAACGAGGTCGTAGGCGCGGCGGCCCTCGGCGAAGGCGGCGTCGAGCGCTGCCAGCTTCTCCTCCATCAGGCCGTTGTCGTCCCGGTAGGGCCGGCGCGACAGGCTCGCATGGATGGCGCGCGGGTCGCGCACGACCAGGATCCGGGCATCGGCCTCGAAGCGCGCAGCGTGCTCGGCCAGCGAGTAGGCCGTGGTGATCACCGCCTTGGCGATCGCCGGCCGGTCGCTGGCGATCCGGGGCGTGACATGGGTCAGCGGTACGTCCACCAGGGCCAGGCAGTCGGGCCGCTGGGCGAGCCAGGCGGTGACCGCCGAGGCGCCGGAGGCCTGCATCGCATGGACCAGGAGACGGCGCGGCCCGCGGCTCATCCCGGCGGCTCCCCGTTCCTCAGGCCCGCAAGGCCCGGTCGATCGCCTCGGCGGCGCGCTTGCCGTCCTCCACCGCCGAAACGGTCAGGTCGGTGCCGGGCACGCAGTCGCCGCCGGCATAGACGCCGGAGATCGAGGTCATGCGCTCGTCGTTGACCGCGATCCGGTCGCCCGACATCTCCAGCAGGTCGGCCGAGCCCAGCGTCGTGCCGGGCACGAAGGTCTGGCCGATCGCCTTGAAGACCTGGTCGGCGAGCAGGGTGAAGGTGTCGCCGGTCCCTGCCAGCCGGCCCGAGCCGTCGAGCTGCGTGTACTCGAAGACGATCTCCTTGACCGCCATGCGGCCGCCGGTGGACGCGGGCCAGCCGGCGAGGCCGCGGGGCTGGGCCCAGTACTTGATCTTGACGCCGTTGGTCTGCGCCCACTCCTGCTCCTTCCAGGTCGCGGACATGTGCTCCGGCCCGCGGCGGTAGACCAGGGTGACGTCCTCCGCGCCCAGGCGGCGGGCCTGGGTGGCGATGTCGATCGCGGTGTTGCCGCCGCCGATCACGACGACCCGACGGCCGATCGGCAGCGCGCCCTTGTCGGTGGCCTGGCGCAGGCCGGCGATGTAGTCGACCGCGTTCTCGACGCCGGCCATCGCCTCGCCCTCCAGGCCCAGATCGCGCACCGCGTTGTGGCCGAGGCCGAGGAAGACGGCATCGAAGTCCCGGCGCAGCTCCGCCAGGTCGATCTCGCGACCGAGCGCGTGGCCGTTGCGCACCTCGATTCCGCCGATCGACAGGATGAAGTCCAGCTCGCGCTGGGCGAAGTCCTCCGGCGTCTTGTAGGCGGCGATGCCGTATTCGTTGAGGCCGCCCGCCTTCTCCCGCGCCTCGAAGACGACCACGTCGTGGCCGCGCCGGGCGAGGCCGTGGGCGCAGGCCATGCCGGCGGGCCCGCCGCCGACGACGGCGACGCGCCGGCCGGTCGGCTCGGCCCGGGTAAAGGGCCGGTCGCCGCGCTCGAACAGGGTGTCGGTGGCGAAGCGCTGGAGCAGGCCGATCGCGACGGGCTTGTCCTCGTGCGTGTTGCGCACGCAAGCCTCCTCGCACAGCTCCTCGACCGGGCACACCCGGGCGCACATGCCGCCCATGATGTTCGCCTCGAGGATCGTCGTCGCCGCGCCCTTGGTGTTGCCCGTGGCGATCGAGCGGATGAAGGAGGGGATGTCGATGCCCGTCGGGCACGCCTCCACGCAGGGCGCATCGTAACAGAAATAGCAGCGTGCCGCCTCGATCGGCGCCTGGGTGCGCGTCAGCGGCGGATGGGCGTCGGCGAAATTCTCTGCCAGCGTCGGCGGGTCGAGCCGGCCGGCCGCGATGTCCGGGCCCGCGTTCGCGGAGTTCGTCCTGTCATCCGTCACGGTCATCGCCGTCGCCCCGTCCGTTACGCCGCCGAGCGCGGCCCGACGATGGACCGCTCATCATTGAGAGGCTGCCAAAACCTGACCGATCGGTCAAAGTCATTTTATGCCTCGAACCCAGGCACGAATTGCCCGGATATTCGGCATTGGCGCCGGGCGGCAAAGGAACCGTCCGGCTTGACACGAGGCCGGCGGCGGGGGACACGGGAAAGCGTGATGCCCCGATCCCTGCCCGCGAACGCTTCTGGCCGCAGGATGGCTGCCGAACCGGACACCGATCCCGGCGCGGCGCCGGACGCCGGGACGGAGGCCGACGGGCTGACCGTGCCGCGCCCGGCCGGTGGGCGCACGCGCCGAATCAACGAGGCGCGCATCCTCGACGCCGCCGAGGCGGTGTTCGCGGAGGCCGGCTACACCGGCGCGTCGATGCAGGCGATCGCCGAGCGGGCGGGCCTGCCGAAGGCCAACCTCCACTACTATTTCGGCACCAAGCGCACGCTCTACCGCACGCTGCTGTCGCGCATCCTGGACATGTGGGTCGAGGCCTTCGACCATATAGGCCCCGAGCGCGATCCGGCCGAAGCGCTGGCCGCCTATGTCCGGGACAAGATGGCCTGGTCGCGCTCGCGCCCTCTGGCCTCCAAGGTCTTCGCCAACGAGATCGTCCACGGCGCGCACCAGATCGAGCCCTATCTTTCCGACAAGCTGCGCCGCACGGTGGAGGAGAAGGGCGCGGTGATCGAGGGCTGGATCGCCCAAGGCCGCATGGCGCCGGTCGATCCGCGCCACCTGTTCTTCATGCTGTGGGCCATGACCCAGACCTACGCCGATTTCGACGTCCAGGTCCGCGCCGTGCTCGGCCGCGCGCGTCTGGAGGACGACGATCATGACCGAGCGACGCGCGAGGTGGTGGCCTTCGCCCTGCGCGGCTGCGGCCTGCCCGTTCCGGGCCCGGAGCAAGGCTCGTGAGCATCCGCATACCCCGGGGCGAGGCCCTTGTCCCGGCCCTGGTGGCGGCCTGGCTCGTGGCCGGCTGCGCCCTGCCCCGCTTCGACGACGCGCCGCCGCCCCTGCCGCCGTCGGAGGCCGACCGCGACGCGGCCCTGATCGGCATCGATCTCGACGGCGACGAGGCGACCGCCGCGCCGGCGCCCGACTATACGCCCTTCGACCGGGACAAGGGCCTGGGCCGGCTCGCCGCCGCCCGGGCCGCGACGACGCCGGAGGACCGCGCCAGCGCCTTCCGCGAGGCGGCGACGGCCTGGCCCGACCTGCTCGAGGCATGGCGCGGTCTCGCCGAGGCGGCGGAGGCCGCCGGCAATGCCGAGGAGGCGGAGGCGGCGCGCTTCGTCGCCCGCCGGGTGGACGCCCTGCCGGGCGACAACATGGCGACCCAGCGCGAGGGTGTGGCGGCGCTCGAGATCTGGCTCGCCGAGGCGCGCGCCGATCCCGATGCCAACCCGCTGACCGTCGCCTATGCCGACACGCTGGTGAGCTACTGGACGGTGCGCGCGGCGGCGCGCGGGACCTACGAGCCGCCCGCCCGGTTCCTCAACGCCCGGCTGATCGACCTGCCGGCGGTGCTGGTGACCGGCGCGCTCGGAACCGCCTATGCGGTGACCCTGCTCGGCGGCTCGTCGACGCCGGAATAGCGAGCCGCCTCGTCGGCGCGCGGAAGCTGTCGTCGCCAATTCGACGACACGCGCTACCCGGCTCGCTCCAGGTACCGGCGCAGCAACGCGACATTGCGGCGGTTGGCCTTGAAGCCGAAGTCGAACAGGTCGCCCGCCACCGGGATCGTGCCGATCGCGCCGTCGAGGACGACGTTGCCGAGCATGCGGGCGACCAGCGGCACGGGCGCGCCGAGACGCCAGGCCCACAGGACGATCGCCGCGGACACGCCCGCGGCCAGAAGATCGCCGCCGACGGGCACGAGCCCGACCAGCCCGTCGAGCCCGAAGCGCAGCCCCGTTCCCGGAATCCGGAAGGCGTCGTCGAGCAGGTGGGCGATCGCCGCCAAACGATCGAGCTCGCGCGCCCTTCCGCTCGGGAGGGTGCCGTCGTCCGGCGATCCGCGACGGTCCATGGTCGAGACGTCTCCTCACTCCGCGACAGGCGGCGATGCGTTGGACAGGGAACCGTACCGGCCCGGGACGAGTTCCTGGACCGACGCCCCCGTCATCCGGGGCAGCGCGCCCGATACCGGCGGGCCCACCGTCGCCCGCTCTGCTCGGCGACAGCGACGCCCGGACCCGGAACGAGAAAGAACCATCATGGACCTGATCCGTATCATCCTGGCCGTCCTGCTGCCGCCGGTCGGCGTCTTCCTCCAGGTCGGTTTCGGCCTGCATTTCTGGCTGAACATCCTGCTCACCCTGCTCGGCTACATCCCGGGCATCGTACACGCCGTCTGGATCATCGCCCGGCGGTGAGCCTGCCCTTCACGCGGGGCGTCAACCGGCCGCGCCGGTCAGCCGGGCGACAAAGGTCTTGCGCCCGACGGGCCGGTCGAGCCGGGCGATGCCCGGTCCGACGGTCCGGGCCTCCGGCGCGGCGCGGGCGACCAGGGTCGCGGCCTCGGCAGTCGGGGCCACGAGCCAGGTCTGCCCGGCAAGGATGTCGACGGCGTTGAGCCAGATGACGTCGGCGCCCCGGTGGCGGCGCAGCGTGTCGAGGATGGCCGCGATCTCCGCGCCGCGCGCCTCCAGCAGGGCCTCGACGCCGCCGATCTCGAGCTGGGCGACGGCCATCGCCCAGTCGCCGATCCGCGCCGGCACGGAGGCGAGGTCGGCGTCAAGCGCCTCTCAGGATAATAGATCGCCGACGCAAGACTACACGGTGATTGTATAGTCGATAAAGTTGCATCTCGTTATATTTGCTTTCTATGGGCCGGAAGCGTCGGATCGTCACGCGGCGGCGAGGCGTGGCGACTGCTTGGGCAGGAAGATCACCATGATCCCCGCGCCGAGAGCGATCCAGAAGGACGACAGCCAGACCAGGGTGTATCCCCCGGTCGAGTCGAAGACATAACCGCCGAAGAACGCCCCCATGGCGCCGCCGATGGCGTGCCCGGCCGCGATCAGCCCCATGGCGAGACCCATCACGTGCATGCCGACATGGCTGGCGGTCAGGCTCGCCGTCACCGGGACGGTCGCGTAGTCGACGGCGCCGAAGAACGCCGCGAAGAGAAAGAGATAGGTCAGGTCGGCGCTGACGAAGTAGCCCAGGAACAGGAAGCTGAAGGCGCGCAGGATATAGATCGACGCCAGCAGCATCGGCCGATTGACCCGGTCGGTCAGCCAGCCGGCGGCGATCATGCCGCAGAGGTTGACGGCGGACAGCAGGCCGTAGGCGGTCGCGCTCGGGATCGGCGGGAAGCCGCACAGCGCCGCGAAGGGCAGCAGGTGGGTCTCGATCACCCCGGTCGTGGTGAAGCCGCAGATCAGGAAGCTCCAGAACAGCGCGTGGAAGGTCGGCCGGGTGAGGACGAACCGCAGGTCGCGCGCCAGGCTCGCCGCCTCCCCGTCGGGATGGGCGCGCGGAGCGGCGGACACGCCCGACCGGCTCATGAACCACAGGACCAGCGGCACCATGACGAAGCACGCGGCGGCCAGGCCGGCGAAGCTCCAGCGCCAACTCGCCAGCGCCAGCAGCGTGGCGATCAGGGGCACGATCAGGAACTGCCCGCCCGTCGCCCCGGAGGTCGCGATCCCCGTGGCGAGGCCCTGACGCGTGTCGAAGGCCCGCGCCACGGCGGTCGAGACGACATGGGTCGCGACGATGCCGAAGCCCACGCCGCACAGGCCGCTGAACGCGAAGGCGAAGACGGCGCGGCTCTCGGTCACCGTGATCAGGCTGCAGCCCACGGCGATCAGGCTCAGCCCCATGGCGAGCGCGAGGCGCGGCCCGATCCGGTCGACCAGCCGGCCGGAAATCGGGGCGGTGAACGCCATGACCACAAGCGCACCGGACCCTACCCCCGAAATGAAGCTGCTCGACCACCCGAGTTCCTCCTGCCAGACGGGCATGACGAGACCGAGGGCGGCACGGGCCGAAAAGGACAGGGACAGGGCCAGGAAGCTGAACAGGACGATGAACCAGTGCTGCAGCGTCGGCTGGGGTGCGTGTGGAGCCGTCTCGGTGGTCATTCGCTGGTTTCCGGTTGGCGGGGGCGGCGGACACTGCAGGGCGGCGGACACTGCAGGGCGGCGGGCGACCGCGAGAGGCCGGCCGATGGAGACGACCTTCGGCCGGTCGACACGCGCCCCGATAGTGGCCGCTGGACGCTGGCAGGGTATCTTCGCGATTACCGGAATACGTTGAAGTGGATTTATTTGCGAATCAATTCTCGTTCCGGTAGCGATAGAAAACCTATCGTGTCGTCGCAGCGGGCGCGCAACGCGTCGGCCGAACCGGGAGGCACTCGTGAGACGCTGGGGCCCGAAGCGGGAAGCCGTTCCGTCGCTGACCGGCTTGATCGCCGTGGAGGCCGCCGCCCGGCTCGGCAGTTTCGGCGCGGCCGCGCGGGAGATGGGCCTGACCCAGGGCGCCGTCGCCCAGAAGGTTCGTGGCCTCGAGGCGCAGTTCGGATTCGCGCTCTTCGAGCGGCGCCCGCGCGCCCTGGTACCGACGCCGGCCTGCCTCGCCTACGCCGAGGCCGCCCGCGCGGCCCTCGGCGACCTGGGCGCGGCGACGCGCACCCTGGTCGAGAGCGCGTCGCCGGAACCGACGGGGCATGTCGTCGTCAGCGCATCGCCCAGCTTCGCGGCACGCTGGCTGATACCGCGGCTGGAGCGGTTCGCGCGGGCCCATCCGGGCGTCGCCGTCCGGATCGACGCGACCGAGCAGCCGCGCCCCCTGGCCGGGCCAGACGCCGTCGACCTGGCGATACGGTGGGGCGTCGCCCCGTTCGCGGGCGCGCGCGCCGAGCGCTTGCTGCCCGCAGCCCTGCAGGCGGTTTGCACGCCCGAGCTGCAGCGACGCCATTCCTTCGCGACGCCGGCCGACCTGGTCGCCGCGCCGCTCATCGGCGATACCCACGACCTGTGGGATCGCTGGCTCGTCGGCCACGGCGTCGCGCCGGACGCCATCGACGGGCCGCGCGTCACCCAGACCGCGCTGGCGATCGAGGCGGCGGTCGCCGGCCTCGGCGTCGCCCTGGCGCCCCGCGTCTTCGTCGCCGAGGCTCTCGCGACGGGCACCCTTGTCCCGGCGATCGACGGGTTCGGGGACATCGCCGTCGAAGCCGGCTTCCATCTTCTGCGCGCCGAACGCCGGGCGCCCGGCCGGGCCGTCTCGGCGATGCGCGACTGGCTGCTGGCCGAAGCCCGCGACGCGCTGTCCGGCGACACCGACGGCAACGACCGGCAACGCCCTCCCGGAGAAATCTGAGCGCGACAGCAATCTTTCGTTGACTCGGAAACAGACTAATCTATTTAGTAGTATAAGAATACGCGTTTAGATAGCTAATCTTTAGCAATAGAACTCTCATTCAGGATGTCGGCCGAGATGCCGACTCGAAACCTGATCACGCGCCACCGGATCGAGAAGGGACCCTCGAAGGGGCCCGGAAGGGGGAATGACGATGTACGACGCCGCCCTGGCACGAAGCCCGTCCTGGACCGACTCCGGCGAATCGATGCTCGACGCCCGGTCGTTCATCCGCCTGATGGAGAACGACATTCCGTATCTGCGCATCCCGGCGGCGGCGAGCGCCGAGGAGTGCGAAGCCCTGGTGGCCGCCGCGACGGAGATCGGCTTCAGCGCCTATCGCAACGTCGAGCCGAAGATCAATCGGATCGGCCTGACCGCGTTCGAATACAACCGATTCTCCGAAGATCAGTATTTCGCCGACGTTCGTTCGATGAACGCGGTCCAGCAACGGATCTTCGCGCGCTCCTTCGACCCTCTGCAGCGCATGCTCGGCCTCGTGCGCGACGCGACAGGACTGCCGGTCCGGCTGGCGCGCAAGGACGGGGTCGGCGACTACTACGCGGGCCTGGTGCGCCGGATCGAGGAAGGCACGCTGATCCACGTCGACTTCGCGCCTGGCGAGCAGGCGCGCTGGGCGGAGATCAGCGACGTCCGCTACCAGCTCGCCTGGAACCTCTATCTGCGGATTTCCGAGCCGGGCGAGGGCATGACCCATGTCTTCGACAGGCAGTGGCGCGAAGCGGACGACGCCTGGAAGACCGGCTCCTACGGCTACGAACCGGCCGTGGTCGCCGGCGCGGAGGAGGCCGTCTTCGCGCCGGTCGTCGGGGAGATCGTGCTCTTCAACACGCGCAACTACCACTACGTCGAGGAGATCGCCGGCGAACGCGTGACCTTCACCTCGGCGCTCGGCCTGCTGCCGTCGGACGAAGTGGTGTTCTGGTCATGATCCTTCACGCCGGACCCAGGCCGCACGGCCGCCGCCACGCCGGTGCGCCGGCATGATCCGCGCCGCCGTCATGCCGGAGCCGGGCGCGCCAATCGAGATCCGGGACTACCCGGTCCCCGATCTCGAGGACGGGGCGATCCTGCTGGAAACCGTCTATTCGGAGGTCTGCGGCACGGACGTCCATCTGCGTCACGGACGGCTGTCGGGCGTCCCCTACCCGATCATCCCGGGCCATGTCTCGGTCGGCCGCGTCTCGGCCGTGAAGGGCGAGGTCAGGGACATCGACGGCCGTACCGTGCGGCCCGGAATGGCGGTGACGTTCCTGGACGTTCACGCGACCTGCCATCGCTGCTGGTACTGCCTGGTGGCCCGGACGACCACCAAATGCCCGGAGCGCAAGGTCTACGGCGTTACCCACTCGGCGCGGGAAGGCCTGTTCGGCGGCTGGTCGGAGATGATCTACCTGGCGCCCGACGTCGCCATCCTGGCGCTGCCCGACGGCCTCGCGCCGGAGACGGTGATCGCGGCGGGCTGCGCCCTGCCGACGGCGATGCACGCCATCGAGCGGGCCGAGATCGCCATCGGCGACAAGGTCGTCGTCCAGGGTGCCGGCCCCGTCGGCATCAACGCGGCGATCCTGGCGCGGCTTTCGGGGGCGGGCGACGTCGTCATCGTCGATCCCGTCCGCTCGCGGCTGGACATCGCGCTCAAATTCGGGGTCCGGGCAGCGGTGGCGATCGACCCCGGCGATCCGGACCGGCATGTCCGGGAGGTCCGAGAGATGACCGACAATCGGGGTGCCGACGTGACCATCGAGGCCGCCGGCGTGCCCGCCGCCTTCCGGGACGGCCTCGCGATGACCCGCGATGCCGGGCGATACGTGGTCGTCGGACACTACTCCGACACGGGCACGGTCGAAGTGAACCCGCATCTCGACATCAACCGCAAGCACCTGGAAATCCGTGGCTGCTGGGGCTCGGATTTCTCCCATTTCCACAAGATGCTCGCCGTCCTGGCGTGCCATGGCGAGGACGCCGGCACGGGCGCGGGATGGCGGGACCTGATCGGCGGGATCTACGGCCTCGGCGAGACCGACCGGGCGCTCGACGATGTCGCCGCCGGGCGCCTGGTCAAGGCGCTGATCGACCCGACCGCGGCCACGGCATCGGTGAACGCCCGAACGGGTCCCGACAGCGCCGCCGCGTCCTGAGAGGCCGGAGATGACACGCGACATCCGCGCGACCTACCTGATCTTCCCCGCCTGGACCCAGAACTTCTGGACCTGGGTGACAGGCAAGGCCCTGCCCGGCCAGGAGCCGCTGTTCGTCCACAGCTGGTGGTCCTACACGCTGGCGACCTTCGCCACCTTCTTCGGCGGCATCGCCCTGTCGGCCACGGCGGCGAGCCTGCGCTTCGACTTCTGGGGCGTGGCCGTCGTCGCCGGCTGGCTGCTGACGGTGTGCGGCGCCCGCACGCTCTTCCTGGTCATCCTGCACCAGTGCGTCCATCGCCGATTGTCGGGCGATCGCCTGATCGACGAGACCATCGGCGACATCGCGTCGATCGTCGTGCTGAACCAGAATCAGCGGGACTTCCGCGAGGACCACTTCGCCACCCATCACCGCCGCGCGACCTTCGCGACCGTGGCGGACTGGCCGGTACGCCTGCTCGACAGCCTGGGGCTGCGGGCCGGCATGTCCAAGCGCAAGATCTGGATCCGGGCCGTGCTGGCGCTCGTCTCGCCGCATTTCCACGTGCCGGCCTTCATCCGCCGCATCCGCTCGAACCTCGTCTATCAAGGGCCCAGGCGCTTTGCGGTGCTGGTGACGTTCGTCGCCGCGATGGCGGCCTTGCACGCGGGCCTGCCGAACGGCCTGGTCGTCATGGCGCTCGCATACTGGATCCCGATGACGGTGTTCTATCAGGCGAGCGCGCTGCTCGATAACCTGGGCGAGCACGGCTGGCTCGTCCCGGCGGATCCGGCGCATCCGGCCCGGCACTACCACGCCAATCGCACCTGGGCGCGGTTCACCGGCGCCCCCGTGCCCGACCCGGGCCTGCCGTGGTACCGGGCCGTGCCGGCCTGGGCGAAATGGGCGGCGCTGATGGCCTTCTATCACGTCCCGACGCGCATGCTCGTGGTCGTCGGCGACCTGCCCAACCACGACTTCCACCATCGCTATCCGGTATCGGGGTCGTGGACCGTCGCCGCCTATGCCCGGCAGCGCGACATCGACGACGGCCACCCGGGCTGGCCGCCCTATATCGAGTTCTGGGGCCAGATCGCCGCCATGGACCACGTCTTCGCCGGCCTCGCGGCCGCCCCGCCCGAGGCCGCGCCGTCCTACCGCGGCGCGCCGGCCGTGGCGGCGGAGTAGCCCTTCCCGCGCCCGGCGGAAACGGTCCGTCTCGCGGGCGGGCCCTTCCGCCGGCCGGGCGATGGGGGGATAGTGCGCGGGTCCGACCACCGGAGCCTCGCCATGACCGCCCGCCCCGCCATGCCGCCCGACACGGCGGCCCCGGCGCTCTTCGTCTCCCACGGCTCGCCCATGCTGGCGATCGAGGACTGCCCGGCCCGGCGGTTCCTGGCCGACTACGGCGCGGGCCTGCCAGCGCCCAGCGCGATCATCGTCGCCTCGGCCCATTGGGAAACGGCGGCGCCGACGCTCTCCACCGCGCCGCGGCCGGCGACGATCCACGATTTCGGGGGCTTCCCGGACGCGCTCTACGCCCTCGACTACCCGGCCCCCGGCGCGCCGGGGGTGGCCGTGGCGGCGGCCCGGCGCCTGCGCGCGGCCGGGCTCACGGCGGATACGGATGACGGTCGCGGCCTCGACCACGGCGCCTGGGTGCCGCTTCGCCTGATGATCCCGGATGCCGACATCCCGGTCGTGTCCCTGTCGGTCCAGCCCATGGCCGGCCCGGCCCATCACCTGGCCGTCGGCCGGGCTCTCGCCCCGCTGCGCGACGAGGGCGTCGCGATCCTGGGCTCCGGCGCGCTGACACACGACCTGCGCACGCTGTTCGGCACGCGGCCCGAGCTCGACGCGGCGCCGCCGAGCTGGGTCACCGACTTCGCCGACTGGGTCGCCGAGGCGGTGGCGGCGGGCCGGATCGACGACCTGGTGCACTACCGCTGCCGCGCACCCCACGCCGCGCGCAACCACCCGACGGAGGAGCACGTGCTGCCGCTGTTCGTCGCGCTGGGCGCGGGCGGGCCGGGCGCGGCGGGCGCGCGGGTCCATTCCTCGACGACCTACGGCCTGCTCGCCATGGACGCCTTCGCCTTCGGCTGACGCGTCGGGGCGCCCGGTCGCGCTCGAACCAAGCGCGGCTATTCCGGCCACTCGACGATGTGGTCCTCGAGCGCCTCGACCGGCACCGAGTCCTCCGGAACGACACGGCCGCGCGCCGACTGGCCGGCCCTGACCACCGTCTCCGGATCGCCGGAGACGAGCGGGTGCCACCAGTAGAGGTCGCGCCCCTCGGCCAGGAGGCGGTAGGCGCAGGTCGACGGCATCCAGGTCAGCTCGGGCACCGTGTCCGGACGCAGCACGACGCAGTCGGGCACGTGGCGCTTGCGATCGGCGTAGTCGCCGCAGCGGCAGGTGCCCAGGTCGAGCAGACGACAGGCGACGTCGGTGACGTAGATGTCGCCGGTATCCTCGTCCTCCAGCCGGACCAGGCAGCACTTGCCGCAGCCGTCGCACAGCGACTCCCACTCCGCGCGGGTCATCTGGGCGAGCGTCTTGCGCCGCCAGAAGGGCGGCGGGTCGTGGCGGGCCTCCTCCTCGGGGGTTGCCCCCGGGGCCGCGGCGCCGGTCGCCGGCGGGTCTCCCGTCATCATCCGTCTCCCGATCATCGAACCGGTCCAGGGTGCCGTGCCGGTGCGCCGGCTGTCGAGCCCGGCGGCATGGCCTCCGCCGCCGCCAGCGCGCGGTCCTCCACCCGGATGCGCCAGGCGAGCAGCCCGGCGTTGGCCAGCCCGAAGGCGAAAGCCAGGCCGTAGGCGCCGAAGGCGGCGGGCAGGACGACGATCTCCGCCATGACGATCGCGTAGTTGGGATGGGCCAGGAACCGGTAAGGGCCGGTGCGCACCCTCGCCTCGCCCGGCAGCACCAGGACACGCGTCGTCCAGCGCGCCCCCAGGCTCGCGAGCACCCAGACCCGCGCGGCCTGGAACGCCACGAATACTGCGGCGAAGATCGGATCGGGCGGCCGATCCGGCGGCACGGCGAGCGCCACGGCGGCGAGCCAGAGCGCGTGCAGCGCGACGATCGCGGGATAGTGGCCGCGGCCGTGCTCGACCGCACCGGCCGCGCGCAGCCGCGCGGTATTGCGCCGGGAGATGGCCAGCTCGACCAGCCGTTGGAGGGCGACCACCGCGACCACGGCCTGCGCCCATCCCGGTGGCCAGACGACGCCCTCCACGGCCTCAGGCCTCCAGCAGCGCGAACCCGGCCGTGAAGCCCGGGCCGAGCGCGGTCATCAGGTGGCGGCCGCGCGCACCGGCGGCCAGGCGCTCGGCCAGGACGAACAGGACGGTGACCGAGGACATGTTGCCGTAGCGCGCCAGCACCGACCGCTCCACGGCCAGCGCGCCGGGATCGAGATCGAAGGCGGCGGCCAGGGCGTCGAGCACCTTCGTGCCGCCGGGATGGGCGATGATGCCGGCGAGATCCCGGCGGCCGAGCCCGTTGCGGGCGAGGAAGCCGTCGGCCGCCGCGGCCAGGCGCTCTCGCACGAGATCCGGAATCGAGCGGGCGAAGACGACGCCCAGGCCGGCATCCTCGACCCGCCAGCCCATGACGTCGAGTGTGCCGAGCCAAGTATGCTCGCCCCAGGCCGGCACCCCGGCCAAGCAGCGGGACGGCGTGCCTTTCCCGTCGCCGGCCCGGATCACCGCCGCCGCGGCGCCGTCCGCGAACAGGGCGGTGGCGACGATGCTCGCCTTGCCCGTGTCGTCGGGGCGGAAGGCGAGGCTGCACAGTTCGACCGCGAGCAGCAGCACGGTCGATCCCGGAGCCGCACGGGCGAGCGCGGCCGCGTGCCCGAGCCCCAGCACGCCGCCGGCACAGCCCAGCCCGAACAGCGGCACGCGGCCGACCTCCGGGCGCAGGCCCAGCGGCCCGATCAGCCGGGATTCGAGGCCGGGGGTGGCGATGCCCGTCGAGCCGACGGTGACCACCGTGTCCACGTCGCGGCCCTCGAGCCCGGCGTCGGCGAGCGCCCGGCCCGCCGCCTCGGCCAGCAGCGCCGGCGCCACGTCCAGGTAGAGGGCGTTCTTGTCCGTCCAGCCATGGGACGCGCGATACCAGTCGAGCGGCGCGGCGACATGGCGCGTGCGGATACCGGCGTTGTCGAACACCGGCGCGAGGCGGTCGAACGCCGCGGCCCGGTCGCCGAAGCTCTCCCGCGCCGCCTCGCGCGCCGTCGCCTGGTCGACCCGGTGGGGCGGCACGGCCGTGGCGATCGACAGGAGGCGCGGGGTGGGCAGGACCATTCCCCGAAGGTGGGGCGCCCGGCCCGATCGGCGAGGGCGAACGGACGCGACGCACCGGGACGTGATCGCCGCCTCGGACGGGCAGCGCGGACTATTGCGCCGAGATCGGGCCCGAGCCCGGATCGTCGCCGTCGTCGTCGCCCGGCCCGGAGCCGCCGTCGCCCAGGGTGAACTCCCCGGCCCGGATACGGTCCGGCAGGTCCTCTATCATCTCGGCCACCGGGTCGGCGCCGTAGATGTCGATCATGTCGGTCAGCGCGGCGTAGATCGCCGTCGTCGCCAGCGTCTCCGGCTGGCAGCCGCGCTGGAGCGCGGTGTCCCAGGCGTCGAGGAGGAGATCGAGGGCGATGCGCTTCTGGTCTTCCTCGGCCAGGAAGGGCGGCGGCTTGATGAACCGGCTCATGGCCTCGGCCTTTGCGGCGGGTCGGGCGGTGGGCGGAAGGGGGCAGCGGGTCGTTTCCGCTGCCGGCAGATATGGCGGGTCCCGCCGCCCGGACAAGACGGCGGGCCTCGCGCGCCCCGCCGCCGCCGGGCGGGGCGCGGGCGGGTCAGGCCTGGACCGTCACCTGCTCCTGCTGGCCCAGGCCCTCGATGGCGAGGCGCATGGTCTGCCCGGCCTTCAGGTAGACCGGCGGCTTCTGGCCCATGCCGACGCCCGGCGGCGTGCCGGTCGAGATCACGTCGCCCGGCATCAGGGTCATGAAGCGCGACAGGTAGCTGACCAGATGGCGGACGCCGTAGACCATGGTCCGGGTCGAGCCGTCCTGGTAGCGGTGGCCGTCGACCTCCAGCCACATGTCGAGGCTCTGCGGGTCGGCGATCTCGTCGGTCGTCACCAGCCACGGGCCGAGCGGGCCGAAGGTGTCGTGGCTCTTGCCCTTGATCCACTGGCCGGCGTGATTGATCTGGAAGTCGCGCTCGGAGACGTCGTTGACGATGCAGTAGCCCGCGATGTGCTTCATCGCGTCAGCCTCGTCGACATACTTCGCCCGGGTGCCGATGACGACACCCAGCTCGACCTCCCAGTCGGTCTTGGTCGAGCCGCGCGGGATCTCCACCGCGTCGTTGGGTCCGCAGACGGCCGTCGTCGCCTTGTAGAAGACGACCGGCTCCGGCGGCAGGTCCATGCCGGATTCCGCGGCGTGGTCGGCGTAGTTCAGGCCGATGCACAGCACCTTGCCGACCCGCCCGACGCACGCCCCCAGCCGCGGCGAGCCGTCGACCGCGGGCAGGCTCTTCGGGTCGAGCCCGGCCAGCCGGGTGAGGGAATCCGGTGCCAGGACGTCACCGGCGATGTCGTCGACCACCCCGGAGAGGTCGCGGACCACCCCGTCGGCATCGAGCAGGCCGGGCTTCTCGCCGCCCGGGGGGCCCCAACGCAACAGCTTCATCGTCGTTTCCCGTTCTCTCTTCAGGTCTTCTTGATGTCGTTCGACCGGTGGGACGGTCGCCTCAGAGGCTCCAGCCGCCGTCGATGACCTGGACCGTGCCGGTGGTGAAGGCGCTCTCGTCGGAGCCCAGATAAACCGCCAGATGCGCGATCTCCGCGGCCCGGCCCAGCCGGCCCATGGGCTGGCGGGCGACGAAGGCCTTGCGGGCTTCGTCCACGTCGCCCTGGGCGGCGATCCGGTCGTGCAGCGACGGCGTCTCGATCGTGCCGGGGCAGATCGCGTTGCAGCGGATGCCCTTGGCCACGAAATCCGCGGCGACCGCCTTGGTCAGCCCGATCACCGCCGCCTTGCTGGTGCCGTAGACGAACCGGTTCGGCGCGCCTTTGATCGACGAGGCGGCCGAGGACATGTTGATGATCGACGCTCCTCCGGCCTCGATCATTCCCGGCAGATAGGTGCGGATCATCCGGTACATGGAGCGGACATTGAGCTCCATCGAGAACGACCAGTCCTCCTCCGAACAGTCGAGGATCGTTCCGTGATGGACGAATCCGGCGCAGTTGAACAGCACGTCGACCGGCCCGGTCATCTCCGCCAGGCCCTCCACCGCCGACAGGTCGGTGACGTCGACCATGTGGGTCTGGATCGCCGTATGCTCCTGGCGCAGGGACTCCAGCGCCTCGGCGTTGATGTCGGTCGCCCATACCGTGGCGCCCTGCTGGGCGTACATCGCCGCGGTGGCGCGGCCTATGCCCTGCCCCGCCGCGGTGATCACGGCCGTCTTGCCAGCCAGTCTGCCGTCCATGTCCTTCCCCTCGGCCCCTGAATCGGTCATGCGTCCGATGCGCCCGTGCCGGCGGCCCGCACGCCCGGGACAGGCTCAATAGCAGACCGGGCCGGGAATGGAACAGGGCACGCCGGACCATTCCGGACCGATCATCCGGGAGCGTGGCCCCGCCGCGGAGGGATTCGGGGCCGCGTGAGAGCGGTCGGGGGAAGTCGAAGCTTCTGCGGAAGCCGAAGTCAGGATGAGTGAGAGGATGCGCCGAACCCGGGCATCAGCCCCTTCTCGACGGCGGCGAGCACGACCTGGGTGCGGTTCTGGGCGTTGAGCGCGCGCATGATGGCGGCGATGTGGACTTTGACCGTCGCCTCCGCCAGGTCGAGCGCGTAGGCGATTTCCTTGTTCGACTTGCCCATGGCGAGCTCGCGCAGCACCGCCTGCTGGCGTCGGGTCAGCGGCTTGGAGCGGGGCGCGGCCGGCGGCGCCGCGGCCTCCGGCTCGGCCGGCGGGGCGGCCGGCGCGGCCATGCCCAGGGCTGCGGGCGGCAGGTAGACGCCCCCCGACAGGATCAGCTCGATCGCGCGGAGCATGACGCCCGGCGTGGAGGATTTCGGGATATAACCCGATGCGCCGGCGGCGATCGCCTCGCGGATGTCGCCGGCGGTATCGAGCATCGAAACGACGGTCAGAGGCACGCAGCCCGCCCGCTCCTTGATGTCGGAGAGGCCCCGGCCGCCGTCCATACCCGGCATCATGAGGTCGACGAGCAGGAGGTCGTAGGCGCCCTCCTCCAGGGCGGCCATCAGCTCATCCTTTGTCTCTACCTCGGTGACGTCGATCGTCCGATCGAGATCGGCCAGAAGGTGACCCATGCCGGCGCGGAACAGCGCGTGGTCGTCGGCCAGCAGGATTCGGATCGGCTTGGCCTCGCGGGCCAGATCGTGCACCGCCATGGGTCCTCTCGCTGGTCTCGTCACCCGGCCGGGCCGGGCGGCGCATTAATCCTTGGGGATGAGTTCTGTATACGTGGATTTCGGGTTTCCGGCAAACGGAAATCCATCACGCTCAGGTTGTTGAGGGGTATATACTTCACATCAGGATTAGTCCTTTCGGATGGTCTCGGCAAAAATTAAATGAATATTCGATGCAATTTGCGATCGCGGAAGTCGCACAGCGGGCGTTTCCGCCATGCAATGCCCTGCGCCGCATTGGCGCCCGCTCCTCGTCGCGCAGGCAATGCAATTTCCGGTCTCCATAAACGCAATATCCCGTCCTCCAACCGATGCCGGGTGCGCCATTAATTATTTTGCTTACTATCTAATTATCGCGCTGCATGCAAGTCGCGCCTCGCCACGCCCGACCAGTGGCACGCCGAGGTTGCGCAAGCACGCTCATGCCCGGGTGATGACGATAGCCTTCGGCGGGAGGCTCCCGGCCTGCGGCGGCGTGCGGCCGGATGGCCCTGCCGGAGGCGGCGGCCGTACACGCCGGGTCGACGCCTGTCCGCAGGGCGGTCGGCCGGACCAGCAGGGCGCGGGACAGGAACGCCGGAGGTCGCTGCGACCCGGCTCTACTGAAGCGTGCCGGTGCCCGGCGACTCCGCCTTGCCGAGATGGCCGAGCGCCCAAATCGCCGCCTGGGTCCGGTTCTGGACGCCGATCTTGCGCAGGATGCGGCGGAGCTGGACCTTCACCGTCGCCTCGGTGGTGCCGAGCTTGTTGGCGATGACCTTGTTCGGCTGGCCCTCGGCCAGGAGGATCAGGATGTCCGTCTCGCGCGGCGACAGCCCGGAAACGTTGCCCCCCGCCGGCGCCGCCGCCGGCATGCGGCCCTCGCCGCCGAGCAGGCGAACCGCCAGCTTGCCGGGGAACACGGCCTCGCCCAGCATCACCAGCCGGATCGAATGAAGCAGCGCCGCCGAGGACATGTTCCGGTGAAGGTATCCATCCACGCCCGCGTTCAGCGCCTCGAGCAACGGTCGCGGATCGGCGCTCTCGGTCAGCACGACGAGCCGGGCAGCCGGGTAACGCTTGCGGAACCGCTTGATCGTTTCCTGGAATTCCGGGTTTGCCGCGGGCCAATCAAGCAGAATGACGAGGGACGGTGACTCACCCTCCTCGGGAGCCTCGATCAGCTCGGCCAGGGTCGGCGCTTCGGCAATCGTGCGAAGGCCGATCACCTCACTCAATTGCTTCAACCCTTCGCGGAGAAGCTGGTCCCCCGCTACCAAGGCCGTCGATACTGCGCCTTCACGCATCCTGATGTGCCCCTGATCACCGAATTATTTGAAAACAATGCTTGAGCGGAACGCTAAGATGCTAAATTAATAGAATGTTAATCGCAAGAGCGATGAACGGGGTAGGCCGCGATTACTCTGGCATATCTATCGTCGACACCCGTACTCCGGAATCTCGCAGCGGCGGGATATTACACGTTTCGAACTAGTCCTTGCGACGATATCGGGATTAGGCCGGTTCGGCTGTCTCGCGCTGCGGCGAGCGATCTTTCGATCGCGGCAAGGTCCGTCGGGCGCCGGTTTCGCGGCGCAAAACGGTGCACCGCCCGGCGCAAGCGCCCGTCAGGCGGGCCGACTCCGCGGCTCCCGCCACCGCCGCGCAGGGCGCGAGGGCCATGCTGCGCTGCAGCAGCGCGCCGTGTACACCCCCCGGCGAATCACGCATAGAGCGAAAGTGTAACAGAGCGAATCGGCCGTTGGAGGGCGCCACTGAAAATTTCTTCTTGTCATTACTTGAATTGTTGGCGCGAATCGAGGACGAAATCCGCGTTCCGATCGGCCGGTTCGTGACTTCTCCTCGGCGACATCCAGAAGCGGCGGAGCGGCGATGCCGGTCCGGCCCCGTTGACCTGCGTCAATGCCCCGGTCCGCCCGCTTCGTCAGCATCCCGGTGACATCCCCCGCGTTTCATGTGGTGCCGAGCCGCGCCGACCGGCGCATAGCCTGGTGCCGGGTCTTTGGTCGCGTCCCTCGGGCCGGCCGCAACCGGGGGAGTGTCGACGATGACGGACTCGATCGTCACCGGCGCGCGGATCATCGACAAGCCTGTCGTCGAGGCAGCGGGTGTGTCGCCCAATCTGGCCGACTACGATACGGCCCGGCGGACCTTCTCCTGGGACGCCCTGGCGCAAGACCTCGACGGCCTGCCCGACGGCGGTCTCAATATCGCACACGAAGCCGTCGACCGCCACGTCGCCGCCGGGCGCGGCGCCAAGCCGGCGCTCGTCTGGATCGGC
Source organism: Azospirillaceae bacterium (assembly GCA_040220455.1). Classification (GTDB taxonomy): domain Bacteria; phylum Pseudomonadota; class Alphaproteobacteria; order DSM-16000; family Inquilinaceae; genus JAVJUS01. The sequence goes on along the minus strand of JAVJUS010000032.1, from coordinate 4,010 downwards.
AAGGACGGCGAGCGGCGGCAGTTCACCTACGCCGACCTGGCCGACGCCGCGGCGCGCTTCGCGGCGGGCCTGCGCCGGCTCGGCATCGGGCGGGAGGATCGGGTCTTCTGCCTCGCCAACCGGGTGCCGGAACTCTACATCGCGGCGCTCGGCACGCTGAAGGCCGGCGCCGTCTTCGCGCCCCTGTTCTCCGCCTTCGGACCGGAGCCGATCAAGGCGCGACTGACCATCGGCGACGGCAAGGCGCTGGTGACGACAGCCGGGCTCTATCGGCGAAAGGTCGCGCAGATCCGCGGCGACCTGCCGGCGCTCGATCACGTGATCGTGATCCCCGATGGCGGGACAGAGACACCCGGCACCCTGCCCTGGGACGAGATGACGGCTTCCCCGGCCGCCGATTCGACGACGGCGCCGACCGCCGCCGAGGACATGGCGCTGCTGCACTTCACCAGCGGCACGACCGGCAAGCCCAAAGGCGCGATCCATGTCCACGGCGCCGTCCTGCACCATCTGGCGAGCGCCCGATTCGCGCTGGACCTGCACCCCGACGACATCTTCTGGTGCACCGCCGATCCGGGCTGGGTGACCGGCACCTCCTACGGGATCATCGCGCCGCTGGTGATCGGCTGCACCATGATCGTCGACGAGGGCGAGTTCGACGCCGAGCGATGGTACGCCCGGCTTTCCGAGGAGCGCGTGACCGTCTGGTACACCGCGCCGACCGCCATCCGGATGATGATGAAGTACGGCGCCGAGGCCGTGCGCGGGCACGACCTGTCCTCCGTGCGCTTCATGGCCAGCGTCGGCGAGCCGCTCAACCCCGAGGCCGTGGTGTGGAGCCGGGAGGCGTTCGGCAAGCCCTTCCACGACAACTGGTGGCAGACCGAGACGGGCGGCATCATGATTGCCAACTACGCCTCGATGCCGGTCAAGCCGGGATCGATGGGCCGGCCGCTGCCGGGGATCACCGCCGCGATCGTCGAGCGCCTCGACCCCGACGACCCGACCAAGGGCGTCCGGGTGGTGGACGAGCCGATGGTCCCGGGCGAGCTGGCGCTGAAGCCCGGCTGGCCGTCGATGACGCGCGGCTACCTGCACGACGATGCACGCTACGCCAAGGCCTTCGTCGACGGCTGGTATCTCTCGGGCGACCTGGCGATGGTCGACGCCGACGGCTATTTCTGGTTCGTCGGCCGCGCCGACGACGTGATCAAGACCGCCGGCCACCTGATCGGCCCGTTCGAGGTCGAAAGCGCGCTGATGGAACATCCGGCCGTCGCGGAGGTCGGGGTCATCGGCGTGCCCGACGAGGTCGCCGGCGAGGTGGTCAAGGCCTTCGTCGCCCTGAAGCCGGGTCACGAGGCCGGCGAGGCGTTGCGCAAGGAGCTCATGGGCCATGCGCGCAAGCGCCTGGGCCCCGCCGTGGCGCCGCGCGACATCGCCTTTCGCGAAAACCTGCCCAAGACGCGCAGCGGCAAGATCATGCGCCGGCTGCTCAAGGCCCGCGAGCTGGGGCTCGCCGAGGGCGACACCTCGACCCTGGAGAGCGACGAGAAATGAGCGCCCCCACCGCCCTGACCGGCGCCGCCGTGCCGCGCGAGCCGGGCGCCGCGCCCGTCGCGCCCCCGCCCATCCCGGCCGGACGCCATGCCGACAAGCCACATCTGACGCGCGATCACCTGCTGGGCCTGCTCAGCGACATGATCCGCATCCGGCGCTTCGAAGAGGCCTGCGCGGAGCTCTACACACAGGAGAAGATCCGCGGTTTCCTGCATCTCTACATCGGCGAGGAGGCGGTCGCGGTGGGCGCCATGCGCGCGCTGGGCACCGCCGATTCCATCGTCGCGACGTACCGCGAGCACGGCCACGCCATCGCCCGCGGCGTCCCCATGACGACCTGCATGGCGGAGATGTACGGCATGGTCGAGGGCTGCTCGGGCGGGCGCGGCGGCTCGATGCACCTGTTCGACCTGGACCACGGGCTCTATGGCGGCAACGCCATCGTCGGCGGCGGCCTGCCGCTCGCCGTCGGGCTCGCCATGGCCCATCGCCGGCTCGGGCGCGACGCGGTCGCCGCCTGCTTCTTCGGTGAAGGCGCCGTCGCCGAGGGCGTCTTCCACGAGGCGGCGAACCTCGCCTCGCTGTGGCGCCTGCCGGTGCTCTTCGTGTGCGAGAACAATCTCTACGCCATGGGCTCCGCCCTGGATCTGACCGAGGCGGAGACCGACCTGCACCTCAAGACCGCGAGCTACCGCATCCCCTCAGAGGTGGTCGACGGCATGGATGTGGTCGCGGTCGAGGCGGCGACCAAGGCCGCGGTCGACGCCATTCGCGGCGGCGGCGGCCCGCGATTCCTGGAATGCCGGACCTATCGGTTCCGCGCCCATTCCATGTTCGACGCCCAGCTCTACCGCGAGAAATCGGAAATCGAGGAATGGCGCGGCAAGGGGCCGATCCGCCGCTTCCGCCACTGGCTGGAGGAGACGGGCACGCTCCATGACGGCGACCTGGACGCCATCGAGTCCGAGGTGAAGGCCGAGCTCGACGCCGCCATCGCCTTCGCCGAGGCCGGCACGCGCGAGCCGGTCGAGACGCTGGAGCGCCACGTTCTCGCCGACTCCGCCGCCGCCCCCGCCGCCGTCCGCCCGGAGACCCGGCCATGACCCCGACGATCACCGCCGAGAGCCCGGCCCCGGCCACCGACGGCACGGTCGAGACGACCTACCGCGAAGCCTGCAAGGAAGCGCTGCGCGACGCGCTCGCCCGCGACGAGCGAGTCTTCCTGATGGGCGAGGATGTCGGCCATTACGGCGGCTGCTACGCCGTCTCCAAGGGGCTGATCGACGAATTCGGGCCGGATCGCGTCCTCGATACGCCCCTGGCGGAGAACGGCTTCACCGGCGCGGGCATCGGCGCGGCGATCGGCGGACTGCGCCCGATCGTCGAGATCATGACGGTCAACTTCAGCCTTCTGGCGCTCGACCAGATCGTCAACAACGCCGCCACCCTGCGCCACATGTCCGGCGGCCAGGTCGGCGTGCCCGTGGTCATCCGCATGGCCACCGGCGCCGGGCGCCAGCTCGCCGCCCAGCACAGCCACAGCCTGGAGAACTGGTACGCCCATGTGCCCGGGCTGAAGGTCCTGGCGCCGGCGACGTGCGAGGATGCGCGCGGCATGCTGTGGCCGGCGCTGGAGGATCCCGACCCGGTCGTCATCTTCGAGCATGTCATGCTCTACAACCGCAAGGGCACGATGCCGGCGGCCGCCGGGACCGTCGACATCGCCCGCGCCGCGGTCCGCCGGCCGGGCGAGGACGTCACCCTGATCGGCTATGGCGGGACGCTGCACAAGGCGCTGGACGCCGCCGAGGCGCTGGCCGCCGAGGGCGTGTCGGCCGAGGTGATCGACCTGCGCGTGTTGCGCCCGCTCGACCGGGAGACGATCACCGCCTCGGCCGCGCGCACCCGCCGGGTCGTCATCGTCGACGAGACCTGGCGCACCGGCGGCCTGTCGGCGGAGATCGCGGCGACGATCGCCGAGACCGCGTTCTGGGACCTGGACGCGCCGATCGAGCGGGTCTGCACCGCCGAGGTGCCGATCCCCTATCCCGCCCATCTGGAGCAGGCCGCGCTGCCGCGGGTCGAGAGCGTGGTCGCCGCCGCCCGCCGCGCGCTCGGCCGGCCGGAGGGCGCCGGGGCATGAGCGAGTTTCGCATGCCCTCGCTCGGCGCGGACATGGAGTCCGGCACGCTGGTCGAGTGGCTCAAGCAGCCGGGCGACCCGGTGGCGCGCGGCGACATCATCGCCGTGGTCGAGACCCAGAAGGGCGCCATCGAGATCGAGTGCTTCCAGGACGGCGTGCTGGAGACGACGCTGGTCGATCTCGGCACCGAGGTGCCGGTCGGCACGCCGATCGCGACCATCGGCACGGGAGCCGGGGCCGAAGCGCCCGCCGAGGCGGCCGCGCAAGCGCCGGAGCCCGTGGCGGCCGAGGCGGCCGGCCCGGCCCC
>JAVJUS010000031.1:0-2075 GCA_040220455.1 Azospirillaceae bacterium | reverse complement strand
CCACGAGAACGATACCTCTCACCAAGATGCACCAGCGGCTCATCCGGCCCGCACGCAACAACGACACCCAACCAGGCACCGCCGCACACGAACCGCCGCCCGTGCATCCCTTCTCGTCCGATCCACTATGTCCAAGATCCGGGGGCCCGGAGGCCCCGATCAACCCGCCAGGCGCCCGTCGATAGAGCGCCCCGCCGCGTCGAGAGCCGGGTGTATAGACCCGCCCCCCCGAGCCTGTCAAACCCTTTCGTGACGTTTTTCTTTCCGGTCCTTCGCGCCCCTCTCTTTCTTGGAAAATCAGGGTATTAGGGCGCGTTCGGGAGCCTCCGGGGCCTCGGGCGCGCGTTGGCTGAGGCGTTCGGCCCGGCGCCACGCACCGCCCCCTGGCACGCGCCCGCATGCGGGCGATCGGGTGTCTGGAGCGTTGACAGCGCATACCCCGTTGCGCATGGTCGCCATGTCCGAACCGGTTAACATCTGCTACCAAAAAAGTTATACAGCGAGTCGAGGCCGTTATCGGTTCGGCTTCATGCGGGATTTCAGGGAGGCGGGCTCGTGCGTTTCAGCCGCACCACCTATCCGATCGTCATCGCCACCGCGGCCGCCGTCGTGGCGCTCGCCGCGGGCGGCTTCGTCGCGACCGGCCATCATCAGGCGGCGGCCGAGGGGGTCGCCGCCCGGGACGCGGCCGCGAGCGACCGGTCGGCACCGCGAACGGAGGCCGACGGCAAGGTCGTCGCCCGCGCGCCGGCGCCGGCCGACGCGCGCGTGCGCAGTGGCAGCGGCCAGGCCGTCCGCGCCGCGATGGCGGTGGTCGATCTCGACGCCGCCCGGCCGGCCGACGACCAGATCCCGTTCCTGACCCGGGACTACCGCCCCGGCGGCCAGGTCGGCGCGCTGACCCCGCGCGAGCTCGACCTGGTGATCGAGCCGGGCGACACGCTGATGGCGCTGCTGACCGACGCCGGCGTCGACCGGACCGAGGCGCATTACGCCATCGAGGCGCTGGGCGAGCTGGTCGACCTGCGCCGCCTGCAGATCGGCCAGGAGATCTCCCTGACGCTGGAGGGCTCGAGCGCCGCGCCCCGCCTCGCCTCGCTGCAGACGATGCCGGACGTGGAGACCGTGGCCCGGGTCCGCTGGGACGAGGAGGCCGACGGCTTCGTCGCCGGCGCCGAGGAGAACCGGCTGGATACGCGGACCGCCGCCGCGGCGGGCGAGATCGACGCGAGCCTCTATCTCACGGCGCGCGACCGGGGCGTGCCCGACCAGATCATCATCGAGGCGCTCAAGGCCTATGCCTACACGGTCGATTTCCAGCGCGACATCCGCGAGGGCGACCGGTTCGAGATCCTATACGAGCAGGAGTATCACGCCGACGGGCGGTTCGCGCGCAACGGCAACATCCTCTACGCCGAGCTGACCCTGCAGGGGCGCGAACTGCCGATCTACCTGTTCGAGCACGGCGACGGCCGCATCGACTACTACGACCGGGATGGCGAGAGCATGCGCCGCGTGCTGATGCGCACGCCCGTCGACGGGGCGCGGCTGAGCTCCAGCTTCGGCCCGCGCCGTCACCCGATCAAGGGCTATACCCGCATGCACGCGGGCACCGACTTCGCCGCGCCCACGGGCACGCCGATCTACGCGGCCGGCGACGGCGTGATCGAGATGATCGGGCGCAACGGCGGCTACGGCAACTACGTCCGCCTGCGCCACAACGGCAGCCTGAAGACCGCCTACGCCCACATGAACGGCTTCGCCAAGGGGTTGGGCCAGGGCGACCGGGTCCGACAGGGCGACGTCATCGGCTATATCGGCTCGACCGGCCTGTCCACGGGCCCGCACCTCCACTACGAGGTGCACATGGACGGCGCCAAGGTGAACCCGATGTCGATCGACCTGCCGACGGGCGAGAACCTGGCGGGCACGGAGCTCGCCGCGTTCCGCGAGCGCATGGCCGATCTCGACCGGCTCTACGCCCAGCGCGTGGCCGACACCCAGTTCGCCGCCCGGCCCGACACCGACTGAGCGGCCGTCCGCGTCCCTTCTATCGCGTCGCGCACGGCGCCGCT
>JAVJUS010000030.1:0-70105 GCA_040220455.1 Azospirillaceae bacterium | reverse complement strand
CCACGAGAACGATACCTCTCACCAAGATGCACCAGCGGCTCATCCGGCCCGCACGCAACAACGACACCCAACCAGGCACCGCCGCACACGAACCGCCGCCCGTGCATCCCTTCTCGTCCGATCCACTATGTCCAAGATCCGTCGCCTCTCGACCGACCCGAGGACCGGTAAAGAGACCGAAACGCCCCGGCGTGCCATCCGTTCGGAGTGGCCCGTCCCAGAGCGAGCAGAAAAGTATAAGACCCGGTGCCGGCCCTGACAACGCCCGATGCGAAATCGTTCGCGATGTTCCTGGCGGCTAGCTCGGTCGCGGTGTCGACCGCCCCGTGCCGTCCGAGTGAGCGGGTATATAGAGACCCGGGCCGGGCGTGTCCAGAGGGAATTTCATCGATTTCCGCGACAGTCCTCCGCCGCCGTGACAGCCGCGGGCCCGCGGGCTACATCAGGCCCAGGGCCTGAAGGTCGCGTACCAGGTGGTCCGGCAGCCGATCGTCGTCGGGCGCCCCGGCCTCCCGGTCGCGCGGCGCGTCCGTCGGGTCCAGGTAACGCCAGCCCTGAATCGGCCGCCGCGGCATCGGCGCGGTCTCCACCAGTTCGGGATCGAGGAGCATCTCGCAGAACGGCTGGCCCTCGCCGTCCACCGCGTCGACCAGATCGACGACGCGCTGGCGTACCCGGATGGCCCGCTTGACGATCCAGTAGATCGACCCGCCGTCGACCACCTCCTCCGCCCGCCTCGGCTTGCGCCGGGTATAGGCCGCGACGACCGGCCGCCCGTCGACGATGCCGCGCCGCAGCGCCTGCCGCGCCGCCAGCGCCTCCAGATCCGCGATGCCCGCCGCCGTCTTGACCAGATGCACGGTCATGCCGATGCCCCGACTCGGTCTCCACCCGTGGAAGAGGAGCTTGGCGCGCCGGCGCGTCCCGTAAAGACCCCGACTCGGCGACGCGCGCCTCAGCCGGTGTCGCGCGTCGCCTCCGGCGCCCGGGCGAGCAGCGCCGTCGCGGCCCGGGAAACCGGCGGACGGCCGGTCAGAGCGGCAGCAACGCGGGTCGCGTCGAGCAGGCGCGTCAGATCGACGCCGGTCGCGATCCCGAGGCCGTCGAGCATGTAGACCACGTCCTCCGTGGACACGTTGCCGCTCGCCCCCTTGGCATAGGGGCAGCCGCCGAGGCCGGCGACCGCCGAATCGACGACCGTCACTCCGTCCTCGAGGCAGGCATAGATATTGGCCAGCGCCTGGCCGTAGGTGTCGTGGAAATGCACCGCCAGGCGCTCCACCGGCACGCGCGCGGCGACGGCCGCCAGCATGGCGCGCGCACGACCCGGCGTGCCGACGCCGATCGTGTCGCCGAGCGAGACCTCGTAGCAGCCGAGCCCGGCCAGCCGGCCCGCCACCTCCGCCACCGCAGCCGGCGCGATTTCGCCCTCGTAGGGGCAGCCGAGCACGCAGGAGACATAGCCGCGCACAGCGATGCCGGCGGCCGCGGCCGCCTCGCAGACCGGGGCGAAGCGCTCCAGGCTCTCCGCGATCGAGCAGTTGATGTTGCGCCTGGAGAAACTCTCCGACGCCGCCGCGAAGACCGCGATCTCCCGCGCCCCGGCCGCCCGCGCGGCCTCGAAGCCCTTCATGTTCGGCACCAGCACCGGAAAGCCGACCGGCCCGTCGAGCGGCAGACGCGCGAGCACCGCATCGCTGTCGGCCATCTGCGGGACCCATTTGGGCGAGACGAACGCCCCGGCCTCGACCGCCGGCAGGCCGGCCGCGGCCAGCGCCTCGATCAGCGCCACCCTGTCGTCGACCGAGGGCCGGGCGGGTTCGTTCTGCAGCCCGTCGCGCGGGCCGACCTCGACGATGCGCACCCGATCGGGAAGGCTCATTGCGCTGCCTCCTGATTTCGCACGGAACGGTGAAGGGCGCAGAGGCCCCGGCCTACGCCGCCTCGAAGCCGACCAGTTCGACGCCCTCGGCCACCGTATCCCCCGCCGCGAAGGGCAGCCGGGCGACCACCCCGTCGCGCGGCGCCGTCACGGTATGCTCCATCTTCATCGCCTCCAGCACCATCAACGCGGTGCCCTTGGCGACGCTGTCGCCCTCCCCGACCAGGACGGCCACGACGCGCCCGGGCATCGGCGCGGTCAGCGAGCCCGGATCGGCATAGCTCTCCGCCTCGGCCACCACGTCGACCAGGGACAGCCGGTGGACCCCGCCGCCCCGCGCCGCCCGGGGCAGGATTACCGTTAGGTCGAGCCCGCGCCGGCTGTAGCTGCCGGCCGTGCGCACGCCGTCCATCTCGGCCACCATGCGGCCGTCGCCGTCGAGCGTGCCGTCGGCGTGGACGATGCCGCCGCCGGGCAGGGCCAGACGGTAGCCGCCGCGTCGGGGGTAGCGGACGACGAGCTCGCGCAGGGCGCCGTCGGCATCCGGATCGCGGAAGGCCAGGGTCTCCCGCGCCTCGTCGTTGAGCCGCCAGCCGCCGGCGTCGTGCCAGGGCGAATGGGGATCGCCCGACGCCGCCGCCCGGACCCGCGCCCCCCGACGCCGGTCGAGCAGCACGCCCAGCGCCGCGACGGCGAGCGCGTCGTCGCTCGCCGGCGCCCGGTCGGGCAGCACGTCGGCGGCGTGGCGCTCCAGGAACCGGGTATCGAGATCGCCGGCGCCGAAGGCGGGATGGGCCGCGATCGCGCCCAGCAAGGGCAGGTTCGTCGTCACCCCGGCGATCCGGCAGGAATCGAGCGCCCGGCCGAGGCGCCGCACCGCCGAGGGCCGGTCCCGGTCCCAGACGATCAGCTTGGCGATCATCGGGTCGTAGTGGGGCGTGACGCTGTCGCCCTCCCGCACGCCGCTGTCGAGCCGGACATGTGGATCAGTGCCGTCGGCGCCGGGCAGCGAGAGCCGGTCGAGGCGGCCGGTCTGGGGCAGGAAGCCGGCCGCCGGGTCCTCGGCGTAGAGCCGCACCTCGATCGCGTGGCCGTCGATCGACAGATCATCCTGGGCCACGCCCAGCGGCGCCCCGGCCGCGACGTCAAGCTGCCAGGCGACCAGGTCGCGGCCGGTGATCATCTCCGTGACCGGATGCTCGACCTGGAGACGGGTGTTCATCTCCATGAAGTAGAACGAGCCGTCGGTGTCGAGCAGGAACTCCACCGTGCCCGCCCCGACATAGCCGATCGCCTCCGCCGCCGCGACGGCCGCCGCGCCCATTCGCGCCCGGGTCGCCGGCTCGAGACCGGGCGCCGGCGCCTCCTCGACCACCTTCTGGTGGCGGCGCTGGATCGAGCAGTCGCGCTCGAACAGGTGGACGACCCGGCCATGGGCGTCGGCCATGACCTGGACCTCCACATGGCGCGGCCGGGCCAGGTACTTCTCGAGCAGCACCCGGTCGTCGCCGAAGGCGCCCGCCGCCTCCCGCCGCGCCCCGTCGAGCGCGGCGCCGAAGCCGTCGGCCGACTCGACGACGCGCATGCCCTTGCCGCCGCCGCCCGCCGAGGCCTTGATCAGCAACGGATAACCGATGCGCGTCGCCTCTTCGGCGAGGGTGTCGGCGTCCTGGGCCTCGCCGTGATAGCCGGGGACGAGCGGCACCCCCGCCTCCGCCATGCGGGCCTTGGCCTCGGACTTGCCGCCCATCAGGCGGATCGCGTCCGGCGGCGGGCCGACGAAGACCAGCCCCGCCGCCGCGCAGGCCTCGGCGAAGGCCGCGTTCTCGGACAGAAAGCCGTAGCCGGGATGCACCGCCTCCGCGCCGGAACGACGGGCGACCTCGATCAGCCGGTCGGCGACCAGATAGCTCTCCGACGCCGGCGCGGGGCCGATGCGATGGGCCTCGTCCGCCGCCGCGACATGGGCCGACTCGGCATCCGCGTCGGAATAGACCGCCACCGTCGCGATGCCGAGACGGCGGCAGGTCCGGGCGATGCGGCAGGCGATCTCGCCACGGTTGGCGATCAGGACCTTGGCGAACATGGTGGCGCTCGTGCGGTCGCGGTCGGGACCCTCCATCTATGCGCGAGTGGCCCCGCCGCGACAAGCCCGCGCGTCACCCGCCGAACGCAGTTTCCCGCTCACGCTCGGCCCCGGCGGCGGCATGCCCCGGTGCCGGCCCGACATAGCGCGAAGCGGGGCGGATCAGTCGGCCGCCGGCCTGCTGCTCCATCACGTGGGCCGCCCAGCCGACCGCGCGGCCGACCGCGAAGACGGGCGTGAACAGCGCGCGCGGCACCCCGATCGCCTCCAAAAGCAGGGCCGTGTAGTACTCGACATTCGTGTCCAGCGGCCGGTCGGGCTTGTGCCGGGCGAGTGCCGCCAGCGCCTCCCGCTCGACGGCCCCGGCGAGCGCGAGCCGCGGACTGCCGAGCGCCAGAAGCGCCTTCCGCAGGGCGTCGGCCCGGGGATCGCGGCCGCGATAGACCCGGTGGCCGAAGCCCATCAGCCGCTCCCCGGAGGCGAGCCTGTCGGCGATCGCGGCGCGCGCCGCCTCCGGCCGGCCGATCGCGTCGAGCATGTCGAGCACCGGGCCCGGCGCACCGCCGTGCAGCGGGCCCTTGAGCGCGCCCAGCGCCGCCGTAAGGGCGTCGAGCAGGTCGGCGCGAGTCGACGCGACGACACGCGCGGTGAAGGTCGAGGCGTTGAGCCCGTGATCGGCGACCGTCACCAGATAGGTGTCGAGCGCGGCGGCGCGGTCGTCCGACGGCGCCTCGCCGTCGAGCATGGCCAGGAGATCCGCCGCGACGCCGCGCTCGGGGTCGGGCGCCACGGGATCGAGGCCGCGGGCGGCCCGGCCGAGGGCGGCGACGAAGACCGGCAGGGCGCCGACCACCGTTGCGGCGGGCGCCGGGTCGTCCTCGTCGACTTCGAGCCCGGCCATCAGCAGGCGCAGCCCGTCGACCGGAGCCAGCTCGGCAGCGGCCGGCAGCAGGCGGTCGAGGCGCGCGAAGGCCCGCCCCCGCGCCGCGCCCAGAGCCGCGCGCAGGGCCGTCGGGTCCTCGGCCATCGGCAGGAAGCCACGCCAGAGATGGACCGCCATCTCCTCGGCCGTCCAGGCGCCGGCGACGGCGTCGAGCGGACGGCCCCGCAGGATCAGCCGGCCATTCGCGGCGTCCACGTCGCTCATCACCGTATCGGCGGCGACAATTCCTTCGAGACCATAGGGTTGCGCGGTCATGACGATCCTCCACGCCATCGGAACCGGATAAGGCTTCAAGGTCGGGCCGGGATTTGGTATCGTCAATCTTGATTGTATTGATCAATATTCAGGATCCGCCGGCCATGGACGCGCCGCTCTATCTCTCGGCCCGGGAAGCCGCGGCGGAACTGGGCGTTAGCACGGCGACCCTCTACGCCTATGTCAGCCGCGGCCTGGTCCGCTCGGAGCCGCGGCCGGGCAGCCGCAAGCGGCTCTACCGGGCGGAGGACATCCGCGCCCTGGCCGCCCGACGCGACGGCGAGGGATCGTCGACGACGGCGTCCGCGACCCCGGCGGGCGCGCTCGATTTCGGCCAGCCGCTGCTCGATTCCGCGATCACCCTGATCGATGGGGAGCGGCTGTTCTATCGCGGCCGGGACGCCGCGATCCTGTCGGAGGCGGCCGGCCTCGAAAGCGTCGCCACGCTCCTGTGGGGCGGCGAGGGCGATCCCTTCGCGGACCACCCCGCCGGGGGCCCCCGCTCGGATCCCCTGCCCGAGGCCGACGCGGCCTTGCCGCCCATCGCGCGCGCCCAGGCGATGCTGCCCCGCATCGCCGCCGCCGACACGGAGGCCTTCAATACCAGCGAGGACGGGCGGCGGCGAACCGCGGCGCGGGTGCTGCGCGCCGTCGCCGGGGCGATCGCGGGGCGGCCGGAGGGCGCGGCGGGATCGGCGGCCGGCGACCGGACAGGCCTTCCCGTCCACGAGAGGCTGGCCGAAGCCTGGGCCCTGCCGGCGGAAGCGCGCGATCCGCTGCGCGCCGCGCTCGTCCTGTCGGCCGATCACGAGCTCAACGCCTCGACCTTCGCCGTGCGGGTCGCGGCCTCGACAGGGGCGACGCTCTACGACTCCGTGCTCGCCGGCCTCGCCACCCTGCGCGGCCCGCGCCATGGCGGGATGACGGAGCGGGCGGCGGCTCTGCTCGACGGGCTGCTCGCGGCCGAGGACCCCCAGGCCGCGCTGACCGCGGCGCTGCGCCGGGGCGACACCCTGCCCGGCTTCGGCCATCGGCTCTACCCGGCGGGCGACCCCCGGGCGCGGGCGCTGATCCGGGCGCTGGCGCGGTCTTGGCCCGACCGGCCGGAGCCCTTCGCGCTGGCGCGCCTGGCCGACGCCGCGGAGCGGCTGGCCGGCCGGCCGCCGACGCTCGACGCCGCGCTGGCTGTGCTCGCCCGGATCGCCGGATTTCCGGAGGGCGCGGCCCTGGGGGTCTTCGCGGCGGGGCGAACCGCCGGCTGGCTCGCCCATGCGCTCGAGCAGCAGGGCCAGGCGTCCCTGATCCGGCCGCGCGCCCGCTATGTCGGCCCGAGGCCGTGAGCCGGACACGCCGGCCGGGAGTCAGCCGATCAGGATGTCGTCGACCGTGAAGAACGTGTCGCCGACCTGGACGCCGGCGAAGGAGTCCGGGTTGCCGGCGTAGCCCGAGACGCTGAACAGGGCGTCTTCCGCCCCCGCAAGGCCGACGGTCAGCGCGCCGTCGGCGCCGAGCGAGGCCTGGAGCTCGACCGTGACGCCCGGATCGAGGCCGAGGATCTCGGCGGAATTCGTCCCGGAGACGTCGACGATCGTGTCGGTTCCCCCGTCGGTCACGTCGAAGACGAAAAGGTCGTCGCCCGACCCGCCATAGAGGAAGTCGTCGCCCTCCCCGCCATAGAGCGTGTCGGCGCCGGTGCCGCCCATGAGGCGGTCGTTGCCCGCCCCACCATCAATGACGTCGGCGCCCGAACTGCCGAAGATCAGGTCGTCGCCTTCCGCGCCGTCCATGACATCGGCCTCGGAGCCGCCGACCAGCGTGTCGGCGCCGTCGCTGCCGACGATCACGTCATCGCCGGAAGCGCCGGAGACCAGGTCGTCGCCCGAGCCGCCGTCGAGGGTGTCGTCGCCCTCCCCGCCGAAGATCAGGTCCTGACCGTCGCCGCCGCTGGCGGTGTCGTCGCCCGCGCCGCCCTCGATCACGTCGTCGCCCGCCCCGCCATCGAGGCTGTCGTCGCCGGCCCCGCCGTCCAGGCTGTCATTCCCGTCGCCGCCGGAGAGGGTGTCGTTGCCGTCGCCACCGTCGAGCGTGTCGTCGCCCGCTCCGCCGTCGAGCGTGTCATTGCCGGCGTCGCCCTTCAGCGTGTCGTCGCCGTCGCCCCCGCTCAGCGCGTCGTCGCCCTCGCCGCCCTCGATCACGTCGTTTCCGGCACCGCCGTCGAGGACATCGTTGCCGTCGCCACCGTCGATGGAGTCGTCGCCGTCGCCGCCTTCGATGACGTCGTCGCCGGGCCCGCCGTCGATCCTGTCGTCGCCGGTACCGCCGTCGATGAAGTCGTCGCCGTCGCCGCCGGCGATCGTGTCATCGCCCGCCCCACCGGTGATCGTGTCGTCGTCGGCGCCGCCGTCGATCGTGTCTTTGCCGGCGCCGCCGTCGATCGTGTCGTTGCCCGCCCCGCCGTCGATCACGTCGTCGCCGTCCCCACCGGCGATGACGTCGTCGCCGGCCCCGCCGTCGATGACGTCGTTGCCGGAGCCGCCGTCGATCCGGTCGTCGCCCGCCCCGCCGGAGATGGTGTCGTCGCCGGCGCCGCCGCGTAGGGTGTCGTCGCCGGCGCCGCCCTCGATCACGTCGTCGCCGTCGCCCCCGTCGATGAGGTCGTCACCGTCGCCGCCGAGCAGCAGGTCGTCGCCGTCGCGGCCGTAGAGGATGTCGTTGCCGGCACCGCCGTCGAGCACGTCGTCCCCGGCCCCGCCGTCAAGGCCGTCATCGCCCGCCCCGCCGATCAGGAGATCGTCCCCGTCCGTGCCGAACAGCAGGTCGTCGTCCTCGGTCCCCTGGAGCAGGTCGGGGCCGTCCGTGCCCTCGGCGACGAGGCCGTCGCCCGGCTCGAGCGGCCAGGGGTCGTCAGCCGTCACGGCGGCGCTCGCGTCCTCCCCGGTCGCCGCGATCGCCGCGGCGGGCTCCGGGTCTTCGACGGAGGCCGAGGAAAGCGTCGCGTCGACGGGGTTCGAGTCGATCGGAGCGGCGGCATCGAAGACAGCGCCCTCGCCGTCTGACCCGGCGTCGGCGCCCGTCCCGTCTTCACCCGACGCCGCGATCCTGTCGAGCTCGTCGACCAGGGCGGCGGTGCCCTCGTCCATCTCGACCTCGCCGGCCGCGGCCGCCTCGCGGATCATGACGACCATCGCCGCGGCGAGGGTCGCCCCCTTGGCGAGCGCGGCCGCCATGCCCGAGCCGCCGCGGCCGACCTTCTCCGCCTCGGCGGCCTCGGCGCCTCGGCGGATGAAGGCCTGGCCGGCGAGCGCCATGGCGAGCAGCGTGAAGACACCCCGGGCGCCGATCGCGCTCGACCGGCGCAGGCGCTGGAGGATCTCCCCGCACTTGCCGGGATGCTCGCGCACGGCCGCGATGATGATCCGCTGGGCCAGATGGGGGAAGCGCACGATCGTCGTCTCGACGGTCTGCGCCGTGTCGCCGGGCGTTCGACGGATCTCGGCGACCAGCGTCTCGACGACGTCGAAAGCCTCGCCGGCCCCGGAGGCCGGAGCCGGCCCCGCGCCGGACGCGCCCGCGCGCCCCTCCCCGGCCGAGGCCGATGCCGCGTGAGAGGATCCGAAGGGGCCGTTGGCGCTCATCTCGAAACTCACCCGTTGGCGCGTGCGCTCGCTGGGAGCCGTTAGGGATCTTAATAATTGGGTCGTTAACGTTAACGAGGTGTTAAGAGCAGGCCTTGCCGGAGACACGCTCCGGTAGTTCATGTTCGATTACTGAACCCGTTCGGCGGGCAGCTTGGCGACGAAGACGCTGCCGTGCCCCTCGGTGGTCATGACTTCCAGCTCGCCGCCGTGGCGCTTGACGATCTCGCGCACCACCGGCAGGCCGAGCCCGGTGCCCGGGGGTCGGCCCGCCTGGGCGGCGTCGACCTGTCCGAAAGGCATCATGACCTTCTCTAGGGCGGCGCCGGGGATGCCGACGCCGGTATCCATGATCGCGAAGAAGGGGCGGCCGTCTGCGTCCCGGTCGGCGGAGACCAGGACACTGCCACCGGTCGCGGTGAACTTGACCGCGTTGGACAGGAGGTTGACCAGGACCTGGGTCAGCCGCCGGGGGTCGCCGCGCAGCGCCGGAAGGCCCGGCGGCACGGCCGACAGCAGCTCGATGCCGCGGACATCCGCGGTCGGCCGCGTCATGTCGACCGCGGTCTCGACAAGCTTGGCGATGTCGCAGGGCTCCTCCGACAATGCCAGCGCGTCGCCGGAGACGCGGGCATAGTCCAGGATGTCGTTGACCAGGGCGAGCAGGTGGCGCCCGGCCTCGGCGATGTTGCCGGCGAACTTGCCGTAGCGCGCGTCGCCGACCGGCCCGAAGGTCTCCCGCTCGATCATCTCGGAATAGCCGAGGATGGCGTTGAGCGGCGTGCGCAGTTCGTGCACCACCTTGCCGAGGAGCTGCGTCTTGTCCGCGGTCGCGGCGGCGAGCTCGGCATGGGCGCGGTCGAGCTGGTCGCGCAGCCACAGATCCTCGGTCCGGTCGACGAAGGTGGCGACGGCGGCCAAGTCGTCGGCCTCCGCGACAGCCCCGTCCGGCGGCGGATCGACCGGTTCGAGCGTCATGCGGTAGAGCCGGCGGTGGCCGTCTCGCACAGGCGTGAAGTCGAACGTCGCCGACCGGCGCCGCGCGATCAGGTCGGCCAGGCGCTCCACCTGGTCCTCTTTGAACCCGAAGGCCCGATCGACCGGCGCGGGCAGCCGCGTGCCGTCGAGCAGGCGCAGCTCCGCCTCGCGGTTGGCCCATCGGACCTCGACCTGGCCGGGCGCGTCGTCGGCGCCGCGGCGCAGCACGAGCCCCGCCGCCGATACCGCGGCCGCACGGCCGACCGTGCCGGCCCAATCCGGCCGGTCCGGTCCGTCCATGCCGGTCGTCCCGTCCCCTCGCGTCATGCCCCTCGCCATGCGCCCCGCCGATCGGATCTCCTTTCGGCCGGTCCGCCCCCGCCCGGAGATCCGGGTCCCGGCGTCGCCGCCGGCCCGGCTGGGCCGCAGGGAAACCGGGCGTTCTCGCCGCTTTCCGGTACAGGGGAAGCAGAATGGTTAACGAGTTCTTAATTCGGTCTTAGGCCGGATGGTCGTGGCCATGCCGGCGCGTCGCCGGTCTCCAGGCGACAACTGCCTGACTTTGCGAGGTTCTTTCGCGTTGCCCCGCATGACGGGATCGCCGGAGGGCGTTAACGCTCGGGCCCTTTCGCGTTCGCCCGCGGGGGGATAGGCTCTCTTCCGGTCGAGTCGCCCCGCCGCCGGGCGACGGAACGCGGCGACCATCGGGTCGCGAGGCCGCCGACCGGAAAGCCGGGGAGACGCCCATGCGCTTGGAAAGGGCCAGGGGACGACGGTTCGGCCGGACCGCGCGAGCGCGCCGGACGCCGGCGCTCGCGGCCGCGGCGCTCGCCGTCGCCATCGGCCTGGGCGCCGCGCCGGCGCGCGCGGATTTCGAGGACGGCGTCGCCGCCTACCAGGTCGGCGATTTCGCCCGGGCGCTGGAGATCTGGCGCCCGCTGGCGGAGGCGGGCGACGCCGCCGCGCAGTTCAATCTCGGCATCATGTACCGCCAGGGCGAGGGCGTGTCGCGCGACTACGCCGCCGCCCGCCGCTGGTTCGCCAGCGCGGCGCGCCGGGGCAACGGCCTTGCCATGTTCAATCTCGGCCTCATGGCCGGCAGCGGCCAGGGTCAGGAAACCGATCTGGTCGAGGCGCGCCGCTGGATGCTGCTCGCCGGCGCAGCGTCGGAGCCGGACAGCCGGCTCGCCAGCGACGCCACCTATCTGGGCGACCTGCTGCGCGAGCAGCTCGACGAGCCGGAGCGCGCCCGCTCGGTCCGCCGGGCGCGCGACTGGGCCGCGGCCAATCCGGAGGCGGTCGACCTCGCCGTCCTGCCCGAACCGGCGGCGGAGCCCGAGCCCGAGCCGGAGCCGCGCCTGGCCCCCATGTCGGGCGACGCCGCCTCGATCGTGCTGAACTCCGCCCTGCCCGAGGCGGAAGCGGCGGATCCGGAAAGCGAGGGTGCGGCGGAGCCCGAGGCGGAGGCCGCGCCAGCCGCCAGGAGCGACGACGGGCAGGCGCCCGCGCCATCGAACGCGCCGGAGACGGCCGTGACGGCGCCCGAGGCCGCCACGGCGCCCCCCGCCGAGACACCCACCGCCGAGACCGCCACCGATGCGGCGCCGGACGACCAGGTCGCCACGGCCGCGCCGCCGGCCGCGCCGGCCGCCCTCGCGTCGGCCCACCGGGTGCAGCTCGCCTCGCTCGATTCGGCCGACGCGGCGCGCGCCGCCTGGGAGAGCTTCCGCCAGCGCCATTCCGAGCTTCTGGGCGACCTCTCCCTGTACGTGGAGGAGGCGACGATCGACGGTCGGCAATTCTATCGCGTGCAGGCGGGACCGCTCGACGCCGCCGGCGCCGACGGGCTGTGCCGGCGCCTGCGCGAGCGTGGGCAGGACTGCCTGTTCGTCGCGCCGTGAGTCCCCGCCCGGGACACGCCGTGGCCCGGAACCGGACCGAGGGCGACCCCGAGGGCGAGATTGACACGATCGGGCATATCCTCTATCTCCGGCGCGACTTTCCGCGGCGGTCCGCCGACGGGCGCTTGCCGTGCGCGTCCGGCGCCCGTGGGGGCCGGCCGGGACCGCGTCCCGCCGCCCGCCCGGGGGTGCCGCTTCCCCGTAGTGATCGTCTTCAGCAACGCGCGAGCAGATCATGAGCAACGAGAACGTCGGTAAGATCGTCCAGGTCATGGGCCCGGTCGTAGACGTGCAGTTCCAGGACCGCATTCCGGAGATCCTGACCGCCCTGGAAACCGAGGTCGACGGCCGGCGTCTGGTGCTCGAGGTGGGCCAGCATCTGGGCCAGAGCGTCGTGCGCGCGATGGCGATGGACGGCACGGACGGCCTGTCCCGCGGGCAGGACGTGACCGATACCGGCGCGCCGATCACCGTGCCGGTCGGCCCGGCGACGCTGGGCCGCGTGATGAACGTCATCGGCGAGCCGATCGACGAGGCCGGCCCGATCGAGAGCCCGCACCAGGCGTCCATTCACCACGCCGCGCCGAAGATCACCGAGCAGACCACCCATCCCGAGGTGCTGGTCACGGGCATCAAGGTGCTCGACCTGATCAGCCCTTACCTCCGCGGCGGCAAGATCGGCCTGTTCGGCGGCGCCGGCGTGGGCAAGACGGTGCTGATCCTCGAGCTGATCAACAACATCGCCAAGGCGCATGGCGGCTTCTCGGTCTTCGCCGGCGTCGGCGAGCGTTCGCGTGAGGGCAACGACCTCTACTGGGAGCTGGTCGAGTCCGGCGTGAACAAGCAGGGCGGCGGCGAGGGCTCCAAGGCCGCCCTGGTGTTCGGCCAGATGAACGAGCCGCCGGGCGCGCGCCAGCGCGTCGCGCTGACCGGCGTCACCCTGGCCGAGTACTTCCGTGACCAGGAGGGACAGGACGTCCTGTTCTTCGTCGACAACATCTTCCGCTTCACCCAGGCGGGCTCGGAGGTGTCGGCGCTGCTGGGCCGCATCCCGTCCGCTGTGGGCTACCAGCCGACCCTGGCCACCGACATGGGCGGCCTGCAGGAGCGGATCACCTCGACCAACAAGGGCTCGATCACCTCGGTGCAGGCCATCTACGTGCCGGCCGACGACCTGACCGACCCGGCGCCGGCGACGTCCTTCGCCCATCTGGACGCGACGACGGTGCTCAGCCGCGCGATCTTCGAGCAGGCGATCTTCCCGGCCGTCGACCCGCTCGACTCGACCAGCCGCATTCTCGACCCGAAGATCGTCGGCGAGGACCACTACCGCGTCGCCCGCCGCGTGCAGGAGATCCTGCAGCGCTACAAGGCGCTCCAGGACATCATCGCGATCCTCGGCATCGAGGAGCTGAGCGAGGAGGACAAGCTGACGGTCGCGCGCGCCCGCAAGATTCAGCGCTTCCTGAGCCAGCCGATGCATGTCGCGGAGGTGTTCACGAACCTGCCGGGCGTGTTCGTCCCGCTGGAAGACACGATCCGCAGCTTCAAGGCGATCTGCGAGGGCGACTACGACCACCTGCCCGAGGCGGCGTTCTATCTGGTCGGCACGATCGACGACGCCGTCGCCAAGGCCGAGAAGCTGGCGGTCGAGGCGGCCTGACGCCCGCACTGCCGGCCGGGACCGCCCCGAGGCGGAACCGGACCAGAGAAATCGACCGCCGGCGGGCCCCGCGCTCGCCGGCGGTCGTCGTTTCGGGGAGAACGCTCTCCGCGGTGCTCGCAACGCGGGCCCGGCCCTTCGGCTGACGGAGCTTCCCCGCCCCGCCGGGCCTTGCCATGCCGCCCTCGCCTCCGCCACCGGCCTCGCCCGCCATCATGCCCCCTCTACCGCCCGAGCTGGCCGATCTGGCGGGCGTCGGCACCGTCGTCATCCATGAAGCGGATCTGGCGGCGCCCGGCGCCGGCGAGGCGGAGGATCGCGCGCTCCTCGACGACGCGGAAGCCGAGCGCGCGGACCGCTTCGCCTTCCGCCACCTGACCCGCCGCTTCGTCGCCAAGCGCGCGATTCTGCGCCGGTGCCTGGCATCCCGCCTAGGCCTCGCGCCGGAGACGATCGCCTTCACGAAGGGCGCGCGCGACAAGCCGGCGATCGATCCCGCCTGCCTGGCCGGCGCCGATCCGGCGGCCGCGCGGCTGCGCTTCAACCTGTCCGACACGGGCGACCGGCTGGCCGTCGCGTTGACGCTGGACCGGGAGGTCGGGATCGACATCGAAGAGCCGCGCGACCGGACCGAGCCCGACGCCCTGGCCCGCGGCGTCATGACCGAGGAGGAATATGCCGCCTGGGCAGCGCTGTCCGACGACGCGGCGCGGCAAGCCGCCTTCTTCCGGCTGTGGACGCGCAAGGAGGCGGTGATGAAGGCGCTGGGCGCCGGGCTCGGCCTCCCGCCGCGCCGCTTCGCCGTCGGCATCGCGCCCTACGGCGTCGAGGGCGGCCGCGTGCCGGCGCCGGAGCGTCTCCCCGAGGGTCTGGCGGCGCCGGAGGGCTCGATCCGGCTGGTCGACCTGGATCTACCCGACGGCCTGCCCGGCGCCGTGGCCCTGGTCGACGCCCTGCCCCGGCCGGTTTCCGCGCCCGGCCGCTGAACGCCACCGTCGGCGGAAAACCGTTTCCGAATCCTGCGCGAGGGCGTAGTCTCGCAGCAATTCGATATCTAATTGTCTACGATCCGGCGGGCGAAGGCGGCGGCGGTCATGGGGTTGCGTCTCAAGTTCAACATCGTGCTGACCCTGGTCTTCGCGATCGGACTCGCCGTCTCGGGCGTCGTGTCCTACCGCCTGCTCCAGGCCAACGCGCGCGACGAGGTCCTGCGCACCGCCGACCTGATGATCGAGGTCGCGCGCGCCATCCGGACCTACACGGTCGAAAGCGTCCGCCCGGAGCTGAGCCACCATCTGCAGGATCGCTTCCTGCCGCAGACCGTGCCGGCCTTCGCCGCGACCGAGGCGCTGGCCGGCCTGCCCCAGCACTATCACGAGTACACCTACAAGGAAGCGACGCTGAACCCGACCAATCCCCGCGACCGCGCGGTGGATTGGGAAGCGGACCTGATCCGCGACTTCGAACGCCGCGGCGGGGATGGCGCGGTCATCACCGGCACGCGCGCGACGCCGACGGGGCCGTCGCTCTTCGTCGCCCGACCGATCCGCATCACCGACGAGGGCTGCCTGACCTGCCACAGCACGCCGGACGCGGCACCGGCTTCGATGGTCGCGCTCTACGGCGACAACAACGGGTTCGGCTGGCAGATGGACGAGATCGTCGGCGCCCAGGTCGTAACCGTCCCGATGACGGTGGCGATCGAGAACGCGAACCGCGCCTTCGTCACCACGATGATCTCGCTGTGCGCCGTCTTCGTCGTTCTCTACGTCATCCTCAACGTCATGCTCGGCCGGCTGATCATCCGCCCGGTGACGCGGATGTCGGAGATGGCCGACCGGGTCAGCATGGGCGACTTCGAGGTCGAGGAGTTCGAGGAGCGCCGGGGTGGCGAGATCGGCCGCCTGGGCGCATCGTTCAACCGCATGCGCCGCAGTCTCGAACAGGCCATGCGGATGATCGGGGGCTGACCCGGGCACGCGCCGTCCGGCGCCGGACCGATCCCCACGGTAAGGCGAACCGCCATGGAAGACATCGACCGATCCGGCAAGACCGTCATCGCGAGCACGGTGTTCATCGACATCGTGGGCTATTCCCGCTCGGCGATCGGCCGGCAGATCGCCATGAAATCGGCGCTCAATCGCATCGTCGCCTCGGCGCTCGCCCGGATCCCGGAGTCCGAGCGCATCATCCTCGACACCGGCGACGGGGCGGCGCTGTGCTTCCTGGGGGATCCGGAGGATGCCCTGTTCGTCGCCACGGCGATCAACGACGGCGTCCGCCGCGAGGACGGCGCGGGCGCCCAGCGCCTGCGCATCGGCATCCATCTGGGGCCGATCAAGGTGGTCCTGGACCTCAACGGCCGGCCCAACGTGCTCGGCGACGGCATCAACTTCGCCCAGCGGATCATGAGCTTCGCCGAGCAGGACGAGATGCTGGTCAGTCGCGCCTACTTCGAGGTCGTCGCGCGGCTGGGCGACGGCAACGACCGGTTCTTCCGCTACCTGGGCGTCAAGCACGACAAGCACGTCCACGAGCATCAGATCTACGCCGTCGACAGCGACCTGCGCCAGGACGGTGGGCGCTGGTTCGTCGCCGAGACCGGCCGGGCAGACCGCCCGGAGCCCGATCCGGTCCCCGCCCAGCCGCCGGGGTCCGGCGCGTCGGAGTTCGATCCGCACTCGGCGGAGGCGCCGCTCGAAACCGCGATCGACGCCCTGACCCTGGCGCGGGAGACGGAACGGCTGGCCACCCTGATCGGCCCGGTCGCCGACATCGTCGTCAAGCGCGCCGTCGGCTCGGCCGCCACGGTGGGCGACTTCTACGCCACGCTCGCCGGCGCGATCCCCGACACGGGCGACCGCGACGCCTTCCTCGCCGGCAGTCTCCTCGGCATCGAGACCGCGCCCCATGATGCCGTCGCCCGGATCGGCGCGGGTGCCGGCGGCGCGGGTGCCGGCGGTGCGGGTGCCGGCGCGCCCTCGCCGTCGAATCCCGCCCGCCACGATGCCGAGACCGACCCGGCGCCGCCGGCCGTGCGCCCCCCCGAGCCGGAAGATCTCGCCCGGCTGGAGCGGCTGCTGGCCGAGCATATCGGCCCGCTGGCCCGCACCCTGGTCCGCAGGGAGGCCGAGGGCGCGGCCGACTACGACGCGCTGGTCGCGCGCCTGGCCGGCTTCGTGCGCGAGGAGGCCCGGCGCGCCAAGTTCACCGCGGCGGCCGAGCGGCGCGGCTGAGCCGGCCCGGTTCGGCGCCCGGTCGCCGGGGGCCGCCTCAGGACGCCTTGACGAGCTCGGTCCGGTGCACGCCGACCGCCTTGGCGAGCTGCTTGAGGCGCGACTGGACGGCGTCGCTGTCGGGCACGCTCTCGGTGTCGCTGACCTCCAGGCGCACCCGGTCGGACAGGATCTCGAGCCGGGCGGTGTCCAGAATGTCGGGCACGCTGCCGGAATAGCGGTAGCCCAGCAGCAGGGCGCGACCCAGGATCCGAGCGCGCCGCCGCCCGGCCTCCGACAACAGGGTGATGGCCGGCTCCAGCGCCGGATCGTCGGGCTTGCCGTTGTAGCGGGCGTGGATGGTCGCGGCCAGGAACACCCGCTCGGCATGGTCCAGGCCGATGAACGGAAAGGACAGGAGCCGGTGGAAGCTCTGCCGCGCCTTGACCTCCGCGTGGTCGGCCCAGGCGATGTCCGACAGGGCGCAGGCGGCCAGGCGCAGGCGCTTCTCTTCAGCCGTCTCGCCCGGGAACAGGGACTCGGTCCAGCGCGCCAGGGCCGGGCCGAAGGCCGCCACGCGGGACCGTGGCCGCCCGAAGGCGCGTGCCCCCTCGACGAGCGGGTCGAGATACTGCTCCTCCAGCGACAGCTGCGAGTATAGCCAGCCCTCGCGCAGGCCGAGCGCGGAGAAGACCACGCGCTCCGGCTTCAGGCTCTTGAGCACCCGGTCCATGACCAGCGCGGCGGCCGGCAGCGTGTCGGCCCGGCGCGCCGGCACCCCGGGCAGGCGCGCGACCTTGTTGGCCGGCGTCTTCCAGACCTGCTTGGCGAGCTGGCGCAGGCTCTTGGTCTCCACCTCGTAGCCGTGGGCGACGTGCAGCGGCGCGCCGTTCGCCTCGGCATGGACCCGGGCCAGCGCGCGCCAGCCGCCGCCGACGACATAGAAGGTCGGATGGGTCAGCAGGGGCGGCAAGCTGGTGGCCAGCACCTCGTCGATCGCCTTCTTCGCCGCCTCGCCCTTCTCGGCCATCAGCGCGCGCACCGGCAGGGCGCCCAGCGGCAGGCTGACCGTGCGGTCGCCGACCCGGTCGTCGAGCACCTCGGCGACCTCCAGGCTGCCGCCGCCGATGTCGCCGACCAGGCCGCGGGGCCGGTAGAAGCCGGAGATGACGCCGAGCGCGGAGAAGGCCGCCTCCTCCTCCCCGGCCAGCACACGCACCGGCAGGCCGGTCTCGCGCTCGATCGCCTCGGTCAGTTCGGCGCCGTTCTCCGCCCGGCGCACGGCCTCGGTCGCCAGGATATCGGTGCAGGCGACATCCATGGCCGCCGTGATGGCGCTGAAGCGGTGGACGGCGTGGACGGTGCGCGCCATCGCGCCCTCGTCGAGCCGGCCGGTGCGGTCGAGCCCCTCGCCCAGGCCGCACAGGGACTTCTCGTTGAAGCGTGGGAAGGGCGCGCGGCCCAGCGTGTTGTAGACGAGCAGGCGGACCGAGTTCGAGCCGATGTCGATCACGGCGTAGGGCCGGCCGTCGGCGCGGCGGCGATGCTCGGGATCGAGCTCGAGGACGCGCAGCGCCTCGCCGTCCTCCACGGGACGGCTGTCGCTTGCGGCTTGCTGGCTCATCGCGGCGCCTCCCGCCGGGCCTCGCGCGCCCGGCCGTCGACCGGACCCCATCGACGCTAGCCCGCCGCGCGCCGGGTGTCGAGCCGCCGGCCCGCCCGCGCCTTCCTGGCGGCCGGCGGGCATGCTAGACGGTTCGCCGCGCCCGACAGACCCGGCCGACCGAGGAGAGCCGACCCGCCATGACCGAGACCGCGCCCGACATCGCCGGCACGCTGGCCGAGCTGATCCGCATCCCCGCCCCCTACCCGCCGGGCGACACGGGCGCGATCTGCGAGGCGATCGCCGAGAGGCTGCGCGGCTTCGGCTACACGCCGGAGATCGTCGGTCCGGACGCCACGCGGCGCAGCGTCGTCGCGGCAATCGGCTCGGGCAAGCCGGAGATCGTGCTCAACGCCCATATCGACACGATCACGCCCGGCCGCGCCGAGGACTGGAGCGCGGAGCCGTATTCCGGGACCGTGCGCGACGGCCGGGTATGGGGCCTGGGCGCGGAGAACTGCAAGGGCGCGGCCGCCGTCCAGATGCACGTCGCCGAGGCGATCGCCGCGCGCGGCGGGCCGAAGCGGGGCCGCGTCGTCTTCACCTTCGTCGGCGACGAGGAGAGCCTGGATACCGGCGGCACGCGATTCTTGCGCGACCAGGAGATGATCGCGCCGGACATGCTGGTCCTGGGCGGCCCGACCGGCTGCCAGTTGAGCTGCGAGGAGCGCGGCGTCCTCTGGCTCGAGGTCGCGTGCCGGGGCCGCTCGGTCCACGCCGGCAACCCCACGATCGGCGACAACGCCATCACCCGCGCCGCCCGGCTGATCCACCGGCTGGAGACGGTGCTGACCCCGCGCCTGGCCGAGCGCGTCTCCGGCCCGTTCCGCGCGACGATGAGCATCGGGACCATCGAGGGCGGCCACAATCTCAACGCCGTGCCGGACCATTGCGTCTTCGGCATCGACCGCCGGGTCCTGCCGCCGCCGGCGGAGAGCGTCGAGGCGGCGACCGGGGAAATCCGCGCCCTGCTGGCCGAGGCCGGCGAGCCGGAGGGAAGCTGGACGCTGGAACGCAAGATCGGCACCGACGGCTTCCGCTGCCCCAAGGACGGCCCCGGCATCACGGCGCACGCCGAGGCGATCGCGGCGGAGACCGGCGCGCCGGCGGAATTCCTGATCAGCGCCGGGGTCAGCGACGGGCGCCACTTCTCCGACCTGCCGATCGAGATCGTCGCTTTCGGCCCGGGCGACGGCGACCGCGGCCACCGCCCCGACGAATATGTCGAGATCGCCCAGCTCGAGCGCACCTGGCGCATCCATCTGGCGGCCCTGGCGCGCCTGACCGACGGCTGGAAGGACGCCTGAGTCCCGCGCCCCCCTGGATCGGCGCCTCAGCGCAGCGCCATCGCGCGGCCGGGCGCCAGCCAGAACGGCGGCAGCCAGCCGGCGAGGTCGGAGAAGGGCAGCACCTCGGGCTTGAGCCGGATGCCCAGCACGTCGCCCATGAAGGCGCGCCGGGCCTCGATCCGTGCCCAGGCCGCCGGATGGCGCTCGGCGAAGGCGGCCCGGCCGTCGGCGTCGAGCAGGGCGATGCCGTCCTCGATATTGGTGGTGAAGTACGGCCCGCCGGTCGCCGGGATGATGTCGACCTGCAACGCCATGCCCGAGGCGAGCGGCGTCGTGTCACCCGGCCGGACGGGCGAATTCATCCACTCGTCGAGCCCGATCAGATGGCCCGGGTTGAGCCCGATGCCGAAGAACGGATCGCCCAGCCGGCGCCGGATCACCGCGTCGAGGTCGCCGCCGGTGACGTCGAGGCCGACCGTCTCGTACCACTCCGCGACTGCGCCGAAATAGGGCGCGACCAGGCGATCGACATAGTCCCGCGCCCCCGCGGGCAGGTCCTCCGGCCCCTCGGCCAGCCAGCCCGCGCGGCAGTTGAGCGCGCCCTGCACGCCATAGGCCGTGGTGATCGCGTCGCCGCGCTCGACCGTGCGCGCGGTCGGGCTCAGCAGGCCGTGCCAGGCCCGCGGGCCGGAGGACAGCATCGGGTGGCAGCACAGCGGCAGGCCCAGCGGCTCGAGGGCGCGGGCGATCTCCACCTCGCGGAGGCCGGGGCGCGCCGCGCGGATGACCCGGCCGACGGCGGCGGAGGTGTGGCAGGCCGACGCCTCCATCACCGCGAGCTGGTCGATCTCGTGGACCGCGCGCAGGCCGGTGCCGGCATCCATCAGGATGGGGCCGCCGTTGACGACCCGCCCGCTCGCCCCGACGGCGCGACGGAGGGCGTCGGCGAGGTAGGAGGGAATCTCCAGCCAGGCTTCCGGATCCGGGCTCTCGACGGCGGTGTAGTACTTCCACCCCGCGACGCCGACGGTCATGCCGTCCTGGATGCCGGCCTCGGCCAGCAGCGCGCCCAGCGGCGGCGTCGCCTCGCGCGCCTGGCCCATGAGCCCCATCGGCGGATAGAGCCGGACATCGAGGCCGACCGGCGAGTCCCCGGCGGGTCCCTGGTTCTCCGGACCGGTCAGCAGGATCGGATCGGCGCCCGGCCGGGCGATCAGCAGCGCCTCCTCGAATCGTGGATCGAAACCGGTCAGCCAGGCGAGATTGGCCGAATGCTCGCGGTCGGCGAAGACGGCGGCGATCTCCAGCCCGGCACGGTCGACGCGATCCATGAAGCGGGCGAAACGCGCGCGGTAGATGCCCGGATCGAGCACCGGCAGGTCCAGCGGCTCTTCAGGCGCCGGCGGTTCGATCTCGACGAGCGCGGCTTGACGCATCGGTGCTCTCCCCCTCCCCTGGTGCGGGCGGGGACCGGCCCCGCCGGGCGCAGCATAGCGGCGCGCCGGGTGAAGGCGATAGCATGTCGGCGCCGGGACCGCCGGCCGGCGCGGAGGGCGCGCGAGAACGCCATGGACGAGGACGCCGCCGACCGCGCGATCGACCGGCAGGCCGAGCTGATGGCCCGCCATCTGGACGGTACGGGCCTCGGCCTTCGCCTGGAGCGCAGCGAGACCAGCACGAGCTGCTATCTGGAGATCTTCCGGCCGTCGCCGCTGGGGGTGACCGGCCGCGGGCACACAGACGCCCTGCGCATCCGGCTTTCCGACCATCCGCCTCGGCGCGATGACGCGCTCGCCCTCGATCTTCACGATCCGGAGGCCTGGATCGACGCGGTCGTCGCAGCGTGCGAGCGGTTCGGCGTCGACCTTCCCGCCTCGGTCGTCCGGGCGCGCCGGTTCCGCGGACGGAACTGAGCCGGCACTTCGCGACCCGACACGTCTGCGTGAGGATCGGTCGCTTTCACGCGAGGTTCACGCGCGGCGCCTTGCCCGGAAGACCACGCAAGATACTTACTGCTCGCGGAGCGCGAGACGGCGGAGGCCGACGAGGATCGGCCCGCGTCGGCTCGTGGCTTCGCCGCGCACGCCGACCGCCGCCCGGAGTTCCCCCGCCGATGGCCGATGCCGCTTCCGCCGCCCGCCCCGACACTCCCGTCTCGCCGGGCGAGCGCGACGGCCCGGCCGATCCGGGCGAGCCGGCTGTGCTGCCAGCGCCGTCCGGCGCCGGGCTGCTGCGCCGCCGGCGCCGGGTCTTCGCCGGACTCGTCCTCGGCTCGGTCGTCGCGCTGAGCGTGGGCATGGCCGGCGTGCTGCGGCCCGGCGGGTGGACGGTGATCGAGATCGCTATGATCGCGCTGTTCGCCGCCAACACGCCGTGGATCGTCATCGGCTTCTGGAACGCGGTGATCGGGCTGGTGTTGCTGGCGCGGCGGCGGGACGCGCTGGCGGCGATCCTGCCGGGAGTGGCCCGGCCCGACCCGGCGACGCCGATCCGCGGGCGCACGGCCATCGTCATGCCGATCCACAACGAGGATCCGGCCCGCGCGCTGCGCCATGCCCGGGCGACGCTCGACTCCCTCGATCGGGCGAGCCCGCATGACGGCGACCGCTTCACCTTCTTCCTGCTGAGCGACACCACCGATCCGGCGATCGCCGCCGAGGAGGAGGCCGCGGCCCGTGCCTGGGCCGCTTCGCCGGACGCGCGGGGCCGGGTCCATTATCGCCGCCGCGCCGAGAACACGGGCCTGAAGGCCGGCAATCTTCGCGACTTCTGCGTCGAGGAGGGCCGGGGCTTCGCCACGATGGTGGTGCTCGACGCCGACAGCGTGATGACCGGCCGCGCGATCCGACGTCTGGTCGCGACGCTGGAGGCCAATCCGCGCCTGGCGATCCTGCAGGCGCTGGTGGTCGGCATGCCGACGACGAGCCCGTTCGCCCGCCTGTCCCAGTTCGGCATGCGCCACGGCATGCGGCCCTACGCCACCGGCGCGGCCTGGTGGCAGGGGCCGGCCGGGCCGTACTGGGGCCACAACGCGGCGATCCGCCTGGCGCCGTTCCGCCGGCATTGCGACCTGCCGGAGCTGGGCCCCGGCCGGCGGCTGGGCGGGAGGATCCTGAGCCACGACCAGGTCGAGGCGGTGATGCTCCAGCGCGCCGGCTGGGAAACACGGGTCCTGCCCGTCGAGGACGGCAGCTACGAGGAGAACCCGCCGACCCTGCCCGACCATCTGAAGCGGGACCTGCGCTGGTGCCACGGCAACATGCAGTACCTGAAGCTCCTGCGCCTACCGGGGCTGACGGCGATGGGGTGGCTGCAGCTCGCCCTGGCGATCGCCATGTACCTCGCCTCGCCGCTCTGGCTCGGCTTCCTGGTGCTGGCCTTCGCCCAGGTGCTGAGCGGCGGCTTCGCCGGCGGCGCGGCGGGCGGCGGCATCGCGCTCTGGGGCGCGGCCAGCCTCGGCATCGGCCTGTTCGCCACGATGATCGGGGTGAGCCTGACGCCGCCCCTCTGCGGCCTGGCCGATGTCCTCCTCCGCCCGTCGGCGCGGCGCACCTATGGCGGGGCGGGGCGATTGATCGCCGGCGGCGGGCTCGCCATCGGCTTCTCGATGCTGTTGGCGCCGGTGCTGGCGCTGGCCCACTGCCTGTTCCTGGCGCGCCTGGCGCTGGCCCGGCACGGCGGCGCGCGATGGGAGGCGCAGAGGCGCGACGGCCATGTGGTCGGGCTGGCGGCGGCGTTCGCCGGGCTCTGGCCGCAGACCCTGGCGGGGCTGGCGGGGACGGCGATCCTGGCCCTGGCGGCGCCGTCGATCCTGCCCTGGGCCGCGCCCGTGCTGGCCGGCCTGACCCTCGCCGCCCCACTGACCTGGGCGACGTCGCTGCCGGCGGTCGGCCGCGCGCTCGCCCGCGCCGGCCTCGCCGCGCCGCCGGAGGAGATCCGCGACGTGCCGGAGATCCTGGCGGCCCAGGCGGGCCCGGCGACCGCTCCCCGCGCCGCCACCACCGGCGGCAGCGCACGCCCGGCGGGCGAGCCGCGTCCGGCCTTCGAGGAGGCAGGCTGATCGGCCGACGGTCCGCGGCGCGAAATCAGATGACGGCGCGGTCCAGCAGGCGGGCGTGCAGGTCGGCGGCCTGGCGCAACAGGGCCGGATCGCCGTCGGTCGCCGTCGCCTCGCCGTCACCGGCGGTCGGTGCCCGGAACCGGTCGGACAGCGCCGTCAACGCCGCCGGACGGGCGAGCCCGACGACCTCGGCCAGGGTCGCCAGCCCCTCCTTCGGCGCGGCGCGCAGCCGGTCGTAGGACACGAAACTCACCGCGTCGGCCGGCGCCGCTAGGGCCGCTTCGTAGGCCGCGCACCAGTAGGAAAGCCAGAAGTCCGGGCCGGACGGGTCGCGCGCGGTGGCCGGCGCGGCGTCGAGCCAGCCGCCGAAGTCGATCGGCCGCAGCGCCTCGCCGAACTCCAGATGGCCGATCCATTCCATGTAGCGCCGGGCGAAGGGCTCGCGGCCGTGGAGGGCGAGGAAATTGGTGTGCTGGCGGCGCAGCGAGGCGACATGGGCGCCGGGCGCGCGCACCGGCACCAGGATGCGGGCGTCGGGAAACAGCCGCGCCAGCAAGCCGAGCCGTGCGATATTCGCGTTGTTCTTGGAGACGTAGCGCCGGCCCGCGGGCGCGTCGGCCGCCCGGTCGCCCAGCGCCACGATCTTGCGCAGGTGGTTGGCGAAGAAGGCCTCGAACTCGCCGTCGGGATCGACCTCCGCCGGATCCCAGGGCCGGATCCGCTCGGCGCCGTAGTGATCGGGCCAGAAGGCGCGCCAGACGACCTCCTCGAAGGCCTCCACGCTGTCCGGGCTGACCGCCATGCCGTCGCCGTGGGCGCGCTCGCTCGGCGCCTCGGCCTTGGCGAAGCCGCGCGACAGGCGCCACCACAGCAGCGGGCACAGCACGAAGGGCATCCGGCGATAGGTGTGGGTGGTGAACTCGCCGGTCGCGGTCAGCAGCTCCAGCAGCAGCGTCGTCCCCGCGCGCGGCAGCGCGGTCACGAAGACCGGGCGGTCGAGCGCGACGCCGGCGAAATCCGCGGCGTAGAGCTTGTCCTCCAGGTCGGCGACGCCGCGCTGCACGCCGAGCCCGGCGAAGGCGGCCCGGTGGAGGAGGCGGTCGATCGCCGAGTATCGGCCGGCGAAATCGGCGCCCGCCCCGTCGCTGCCGGCGTTCACGGCACTACCGCCGGGCCGCGCGCCGGGAGAGGATCTCGGCCGCCACCACGGCAACGCCGGCGGCCAGGATGACCTCCCAGCGCAACAGGAAGTCCGAGACCGCGGCGACCGGCACGATCCCGGTCGCGTCGAGCGCCAGGAGCAGCACCGCCGGCAGGGCGAGAGCGACGGCGGCCCGGCCGGTGATCCGCACGAAGCCGCGGGCGAGGTCGAGCGCGGCGGCGCGGGCCGCGCGCTCCTTGGCGTCGTCGTCGAGCCCGGCATCCGTCATCGCCGCCAGCGCCCGGCGCGTCACCGGCACCGTCGCCGCCGTCGCGGGCCACACGCCGAGCAGCCGGAACGCCGCGGCGAAGAGGGCGATCGCGAGAATGGCGGCGATCGGCGTCATCAGTTCCCGCTGCCCTGCCGGCCGGGGTCGCGCGCGACCGCCCGGCGCCGGCGCATCATGCGCTTGACCGGGTACCAGACGAAGCCGACGACGGCCAGCGCCACCGCCGCGACCAGCGCGAGCAGGGAGCCGATCGCCGACAGCCCGGCGCCGGGTCCGATATAGGCCAGCGCCTGGGCCGGGTAGAGGCCGATGGCGACGATCGCCGCGAACCGCAGAATCCTGGTCATCTAGCCCTCACTCCTCCAGATTGATGTAGTCGAAGCCGAAGAGCCTGAACATTCCCGCCGATCCGTTTCTTTCCTCGGGCAGTATATCCACCGTGGAAACGTCGTGCACGTTCGAGAATTCGGTGAGCACGTCGCCCGTGGCCAGGTCGAACTCGACGGCCTGGCCCATGTTGGAAAAAGTCGCGACGGCACGATTTCGTTCCGGCGAGACGTGGACCTTGCCGGCATCGACGGTGAACAGGTCGCGATAGGCCCGCGGATGGCCGAGCGTGGGGAACAGCGTCCGCTCCGCCTCGCCCGAGGCGAGATCGACCGACAGGACGCGCGACGGGCCGCTCCTCGGGCCGCCGCCCTGGTTGTCGAAGACCAGGTACTCGCCGGCGCGCCAGTGCTGGACGCTGTGCTGCTGGATGAAAGTGCCGCGCACCAGCCGGCGGACATCGCCGGATTCCGCGTCCAGGACGGCGAAGGCGCTGATGTTGCGCAGCGAGACGACGAGGTCCCCCGCCGCCACGCCCCCGATCGCCTCGGCCGCCTCCGGCGGCACGATGTCGACGTAGTTGAGATGGGTCGGATCGCAGCCGTCCGTGGTGTGCTGCAGGACGGCGCGATAGGGCGAGCGCAGGAGCGCGGCGAGGACGTCGTATTCCCGCACGACCGCGCCCTTGCCGTCGATCAGCCGGACCGTGTCGGCGTAGTACCGCTCGGCGGCGCAGGCCACGGCGAGCGATTCATCGCCATGCAGCGGAATCTCCAGCGGCCCCTCGCGCACGGCCAGCGCCGGGACGACGGCCGTGCCGTCCGCGGCCAGGGCCGGCCAGTGATGGCTGTAGTCGAAACGGAACCAGCGCGGCGTGCCGTCCGGCGCGATCCGCGCGACGCCGGCGCCGAACGGGAAGAGCCGGCGGCCCACCGCCTTCTGGAAGACCACCAGCAGGTCGCCGTCCGGATAGGGCACGATGCCGAGCGGCCGGCTCAGCTCGGCGAAGTCGAAATCGATCGCCTCGTAGGGATAAGCGCCCGGCTCGACGATGTCGGCGGCGAACACGGCCTCGGGCCGGTAGGGCACGGCGCGGCGCACCCGGCCGTCGCGATCGAAGACCACGGCGAGGCACCCGGTCTCCGGGCACAGGTCGAGATACTGGTTCGGCCCGCCGAAGGCGAGGAAGCCGGTGCGGCCCGCGCCGCCGTTCGGCCCGCCGCCCGGCCCGTCGCGCGACGGCGGATCGGCCGCCGGTGCGGCGGCCCGCACCTTGGCCAGCGTGTCGGGGCGCCCGAACCGGGCGGCCGGCGCGTCGACCGGGGCGAGCGCGACGAACCCCTGGAAGTCGCCGGCATAGGGCGTCCGGCCGACGGCCTTGGCCAGGGTCTGGGAGGTCAGGACCGCGTCGCGCACGATCCGGAAGGGAAAGACCTCGTAGGCCACGACGGCCATGCCGTATCCGGCGGACACGATCGCCACGGCGAGAACGAGGAGCAGAGCGGGCAGTCTGGCGGTCATCGGCGGGTCGTCCCGGCCACGGGATAGGGCAACGCGAAACGGTCCCCGCCGAGGGATACCTCACACGTGCGCTGGTCGGCGCCGCCGCCCGCCTGGGCGACCGGGCACGCCGTCCACGATCGGGGTCGGACGCGAACGTCCGCTTGGCCTGCCCCGAGAGCCCGACGATGCCGTGAAAACCGGCGTCCGATTCCTAAGAGCTCTAAGTGACCATGCGGGGCCGGCGCACCGGCGTCAAGCCGCCGCGCGCAAGAGAGCGCGGTTTCAGGCGAGGGTAACGCTCGCGCGGGCCCGCTCTCTTATTCGCTACGGCCGCGCACCGCCGGAAGCTGCAGGACGTCGGCCTCGTGCCCGTCAGGGTATCGCCGCTCCCTCCCGATAGCGCCGGGGCGCGCCGAGACAGGCGCCAGAGGCGTAGGGGTACGTCGTCGCGGTCGGCATGGCGGTCATTGCATGAGGTCCCGCCTCGCCTTAGACAGGAGAGAAGGTCAAGCACCGGCCCCGGTCTTCCCGGAGCCACGGCCAAAGAAGGACGTCCCCCTGAGACACGCCCCCGATCGCCGCCGCCCCCGTGCGCTCGCCCGCACCCCGGCCGCCACGGCCGGAGGGGTGTCGTGAAGTTTCATCCCGAGCGCGACGCCCTGACGCTGGAGCTGCACGAGCGGCCGTTCCAGCCCATGGCCGCGCCCCTGCGCGTCTCGCACCTGGCGGTCGGCGCGGGCGAGCACGGGGCGGAGCAGGATCGCGCCCAGCTGGTCGAGCTGTGCCGGCGCTACGGCGCGGCCCATCCGGGGCCGGAGGTCAAGCACTTCACCGCCGATCTCGGCAGCTTCCTGGTCAAGTGGGAGCGGCATACCGAGTTCTCGACCTATACCTTCCTGCGCGAGGAGCCGTTCGACGAGCCCTTCGACGAGACGGTCTTCGACCTGGTGCCGCAGGAATGGAAGGACTCGCTGCCCGGCGACGTCGTCGTCGCGATCCACATGGCGATCAAGGAGGACCGGTCCGAGGCGATCGAGCCCAACCGCCTGTCGCGCTGGTTCGACGGCAACCCGGTCTTCGCCGACCGGCTGGGCGACGACCTGGCGGAGATCTATGGCGACCTGCGCACCGGCGACGACAGGTTCGAGCGCTTTCTGGTCCGGGTCGGCGAGGTCGAGCCGGCGCTGCTGGGCCAGCTCGTCCAGCGCGTGCTCGAGGTCGTGAGCTACAGCCGCCTGTCCCTGCTGGCCCTGCCGATCGCCCGGTCGACGAGCCCTCGGCTGGCCGGCGTCGAGGCCGGGCTGGCGGAGGTCGCGGCCCAACTCGCCCGGCACGACCGGGTCCCGGACGACGAGGCGCTGCTCGACAAGCTCTCGACCATCAGCGCCGATCTGGAGGACGTGGTCGGGGCGTCGAGCTATCGCTACAGCGCCAGCCAGGCCTATTACGAGATCGTCGGCAACCGCCTGCGCAACCTGGCGCCGATCCACGTGCCCGGCCAGATCACCCTGTTCGGCTATCTCATGCGCCGGGTGGATCCGGCGATGAGCACCTGCCAGTCCATGGTGAACCGGCAGGAGGCGCTGTCGCGGCGCGCCAACCGGCTGTCGAGCCTGCTGCAGACCGGCATCGAGGTCCGGCTGGAGGCGCAGAACCGCGATCTCCTGCGCTCGATGAACCGACGGGCGGAACAGGCGATCACGCTCCAGCGCACGGTGGAGGGCCTGTCCGTCGTCGCCGTGACCTATTACGGGCTGAGCCTGCTGGAGAAGCTGTTCAAGGGCCTCGACGAAGCCGGCACCCTGCCCGTCGACCCGGACCTGGCGACGGCCGTCGCCCTGCCGGTGGTCGCGCTCGGCTTCTGGTCCCTGATCCGCTACCTCACCCGCCACATCCGGCACGCGCCGCCGGAGGGGTGAGGGGCGCGGGATAGGGTTTACCTACGGCTTCGTGGTTGAGTGGTCGCCTGATTTCTTACCGACGAACGAACCTGTCCCTCAGGCCGGCGCCTCGGCATGGGCCGGGGCGTCGCCGCCCATCATCAGCTTGACGAGCTCGTCGCCGTCGGTCTCCGGCGCCAGTCGCTCGCCCGCCTTGCGGCCGCGTTCCAGCACCAGGATGCGGTCGGAGACGGAGAAGATGTCGACCAGGTTGTGGGAGATGAAGATGATCCCCACCCCCTGCTCGCGCAGGCGCTTGACCAGGTCGATCACAAGGCGCTGTTCCGGCACGCCGAGCGCCGCGGTCGGCTCGTCCATGATCAGCACCTTGGCGTTCCAGTAGATCGCGCGGCTGATGGCGATCGCCTGGCGCTGGCCGCCGGAGAGGTTGCCCACCGGCACGCCCGGGTCGCCGATCCGGATGCCCAGCCCGTCGAGCGTGCGCGCCGCCTCGTCGCGCATCGAGGCGCGGTCGAGCACCGGCAGGAAGCCGAAGGCCTTGCGCATCCGCTCCCGGCCGAGGAACAGGTTGACGCCCAGGTCCAGATTGTCCGCCAGCGCGAGGTCCTGGTAGATCGTCTCGATGCCGAGGTCGCGGACCTGGCGCGGGGTCATGCCCGTCGTCGGCCGGCCCTGGTAGAAGACCGCGCCCGCGTCCGGCTGATGGACGCCCGAGATCGCCTTGATCAGGGTCGACTTGCCCGCGCCGTTGTCGCCGGCGAGCGCCAGCACCTCCCCGGCGGCGAGATCGAAGGACACGTCGGTGAGCGCCTGGACGCCGCCGAAGCGCTTGGACAGGCCCTGGACCGACAGGATCGGCTCCGCCATCACCGGCCTCCCCTCAGACGATCGAAGCGGTCGCGCGACTGGTCGATCAGAACGGCGATGATGATGACGCCGCCGACCGAGACGAACTGCCAGTACGGCGCGACGTTGATGAAGACCAGGCCGAACTGGATGACGGCGATGATCATGGCGCCGATGACCGTGCCGATGATCGTGCCCTTGCCGCCGGTCAGGCTGGCGCCGCCGATGAACACGGCCGCGACGGCGTACAGCAGGATCGGCTCGCCCGCCTGGGCCGCCCCGGCCGAGAAGCGCAGCGTGTAGACCACGCCGCCGAGGCCGGAGGACAGGGCGCTCAGCAGGAACAGGGCGATCAGGTGGCGGTCGACCTTGACGCCCGCGCGGACGGCGGCCTGCTCGCTGCCGCCCATGGCATAGGTGTAGATCCCGAACCTGGTGTGGCGCAGCAGGTAGTGGAAGACGATGACCATCACCACGCCCATCAGCACCACATAGGGCACGCCCAGGACGTCGCGGTTGCCGAGAATGCGGCTCGCCGGGTTGTTGATCGAGACGACCGCGCCGCCGGCCATCAGCAGCGCCGCGCCGCGGGCGATGCCGTACATGCCGAGCGTGCCGATGAAGGACGGCACGTGGAGCTTGGCCACCAGCCAGCCGTTGACGACCCCGGGGATCAGCGCGGCGGCCAGGCCGACGACGAAGCCGACCGCGAGGCTGGCCCACGGCGACAGCACCGGGTCGAGAGCGTTGATGACCAGCGCGCAGATCACCGAGGCGAAGCCGGTGATGAACCCGATCGAGAGATCGATGTGCGAGGCGATGATGACGAAGGTCAGCCCCAGCGCCAGCAGCAGGGTCTGCACCGCCGCGACGCTGATGCTCTGCAGGTTGTAGACGCGGAACAGGAAGGTCGAGCCCGTGGCGGAGCGGGCCCAGATCTCGAAGAAGACCAGGATCGCGATCAGGAAGATCCAGGACCAGGCCTTGGTGACGAGCAGGAGCGCCTTGAGCGCCCGCTCGTCCCGGCGGACCCAGTTCTCGAGCGGCATGGCGGTGGACATCGGGGTCTTTCGGCTCCGAAAAGCGGCGGGGCTTGCCGGCCCCGGTCATGCGCGACCCGGCGTCCCTCCCCGCGGCGGCGGGAAGGGTCCGGCATCGGGCCGGGGAGGCGCGCCCCCCGGCCCGGTTCCGGCCCGGATCAGTCGGAGTAGATGAACTTCTGGATTTCCGGGTCGTCGACGTTCGACCCGTCGATCACGGTGAAGCCCGTGCCGATCAGGCGCGGCACCGACTGCCCGGTCAGATGGGCATAGGCGACCATGACGCCGAAATAGCCGATCTCCGCCGGATGCTGGGCGATCGCCATGTCGACGACGCCCGAGTCGATCTCGCCGACGATCGACTCCGGCGCGTCGAAGGCGATGACGGTGACGTCGTCGCCCATGTCGGCGTTCTGCACGCCGTTGGCCGCGCCCAGCGCGGAGAACAGGTTGGCGCCGAAGACGCCCGCCAAGTCCGGCTCGCGTGCCAGCACCGCCTGGAACTGGGAGGCCGCCATGCTGGCGTCGTTCTCGTTGTACTGGGTGTCCATGACGGTGATGTTCGGATAGTTCTCCATCTCCGCCTTGAAGCCTTCCTCGCGCTGGTCGGTCGTCGAGATGCCCGGCCGCACGTTGGAGACGTAGACGGCGCCCTCCTCGCCGATCGCGTCGGCCATCGCGCGCGCGGCGATGCGCCCGCCCTCGATGTTGTCCGAGGCGACGTAGGAGACCGGGAAGTCGCCCGGGCCCTGGCCGTCCTGGTACTGGCCGTCGTCGATGAAGGTGTCGACGGTGACCACGGGGATGCCCTGCTCGTTGGCGCGCTGGAGCGGGCCGATGAGCTGGGTGCTGTCGGTCGGCGCGATCAGGATCGCGTCGGGTCCGCGGGCGATGACGGCGTCGAGGACCGGGGTCTGCATCACCGGCTCGAACTCCTCGGCACCTTGCCAGGAGAAGTCGATGCCGAGCGCGTCGGCCGCCCTCTGCGCGCCCTCGCGCATGGTGATGTAGAAGGCGTCGGTGGTCAGCCCCGGGATCAGGGTGATCGAGATGTCTTCCGCGTCCTGCGCGGCGGCCGGCCCGGCGGCCGTTCCGGCCAGGGCCAGGGCCGCCGCGGCGGCGATGGTCGTCCTTCTCATGACGTTTCCTCTCCTCGTTCTTGCTGATGTCCGGGCCTCCCGTTGTGGGAGGGGGACGGCCGGTTCTCGTGCCGCGCGCCGGCCTGCGCGGGTCCCCCGCCCCGGCGCGCGCAGCCGGCGGCGCCGGGGCGGGTGACTCCCATGACGGCCTCCACCGCGCGGGCGCCCGGCCGGCGCGTGGCCGGCCAGCGCTCGCCCAGCGCGTCGGCCGGGGCGAAGGCGCCGTAGACGGGCAGCGTCGCCGCGCCCAGCGCCGCGATGTCCGGGCCGGTCCGTCCCAGAACCACCGCCGGCGGCGCCAGGCGGCCGCGCATGGTCATGGTGTGCAGGCGGCCGCGCACGCCGTCGGCCAGGTGGCGCAGCACGCGCGCCGACGGCCGGCCGCCCAGGACGAAGGCCTCGAGGTCGAGCAGGTTGGTCGCGCTCGTCACCGCGCGGGCCAGGTATTCGGCGGCCTTGTCGAGCCAGGCGGTCAGCGCCGGATCACCGTCGTTGACCGCCGCGTCGAGCCGGTCGGTCGCCGCGACCGCCGCACCCAGGTCGCGCTTGAGCGCGTAGAGCGAGGCGACCGCCTCCAGGCAGCCGACCGAGCCGCAGGCGCAGGCCGGGCCGTCCGGCGCGACGATGACATGGCCGAGCTCGCCCGCGTTCGACAGGGCGCCGCGGTGAATCCGGCCGCCCAGGAACAGCCCGCCGCCGATGCCGTGGCCGAGATAGCCGTAGAGGAAGTCGTCGTAGCCGCCGGCCGCGCCGTACCACCACTCCCCGACGGCGGCGGCGGTGGCGTTGTTGTCGAGCAGCACCGGCAGGCCCGTGGCGGCCGAGAGCTCCCGGCGCAGCGGCACCGATTCCCAGGCAGGCAGGTAGGGCGGGCGCTGGACCGATCCGCTCGCCATGTCGATCGGCCCGACCGAGACGAGGCCGATGCCGAGCAGGTCGCCAGCCGTGATTCCGGCCTCGGCCACCAGATCGTCGTGCATGGCGATGAGGTCGGCCAGCGCCTGCTCCGGCGAGGGGTCGTCGCGCGAAAGGGTGCGCTGGGCGCGGGGCCGGCCGGCAAGGTCGACCAGCACGCCGGTGATGCCCTCGTAGTCGAGATGGAGGCCGACGGTGAAGGCGGCGTCCGGGTTGAGCGCCAGGGCCTTGGGCGGCTGGCCCGCCTCGGCCTTGCGCCGGCCGGCCTCGACGACGAAGCCCTCCTCGATCAGCCGGGCCACGATGCGGCCCACCGCCGGCGGGGTCAGCCCGGTCAGGCGCGAGATGTCGGCGCGGGCCATGCGATCGTTCCTGCGGATCGCCTCCAGCACGATCCGCCGATTGAAATCGCTTGTCTCCCGATTGTCGAGCGCGTTGCGCAAGCGGCCTCCCCCAGGCCAGAATGATGCCGAATGCGGCGTCATCCATACCGATGCATTAAATTAAATTGCCGCATTTAATTTGTCAAAGACGCTCCGGGGCCCGGAATTCGATCGGTCGGTCCCTGTAATCCGGGAGCCCGAGCTCTCGGTGCAGGCGCCGGAAAAATCGGTGCGTCCGGGCCCCGGACGCGGGTCTCGTCGAGGCGCGATCCGGCGGATCGGCCGGACGGATCAGCCGGCGATGCCGGCGTCGGACATGGCGGCGTCGACCGAGGCGCCGTCGTGGATGATCGCCTTCATGGCCGAGACGATCCGGCTCGGATCCGGGTCCTGCCAGATGTTGCGGCCGAAGACGACGCCCTTGCCGCCGCCGGCCATCGCGCCGTGGACGACCTCGAGCGCGGACTTCGCCGTCGGCATCTTGACCCCGCCGGCGATCATGCACGGCACCGGCACGACATCGGTGACCCGGCGGAAGCTGTCGGTCGAGCCGGTGTAGTAGGTCTTGACGATGTCGGCGCCGAGCTCGAAGGCGATGCGCGAGGCATGGGCCATCATGTCGGCGTCGAGCGGGTCGGGGATGCGCTCGGCCGGGCACGGCAGGGCCTCGACCATCACCGGCATCTTGTCCTTGGCCGCGGCGACGGCGGTCTTGGCCACGTTGTCGAAGGTGTCCAGCTCGGCGTCGCAGCCCATGAAGGACATCAGGCAGACGCCGTCGACACCCAGCTCGCGCGCCGTCTCCACGGTGTAATGCAGGCACCACTCGTCGTATTCCAGCCAGTCCTGGCGGAACACGCTGGGCCCGGCGTCCAGGCGCAGATAGACCGGGATCTTGCCGACGAGCTTGTCCTGGTAGTGCTTGATCACGCCGTAATTGGTCATGATCGCGTCCGCGCCGGCGGCGATCACCTTGTCGAGGACGGCGCCGGGGTCCTCCAGCCCGTCCACGGCGCCCAGGGTCCGGGCATGGTCCATGGCGACGACGAGCGCCTTGTCGCCCAGGGTCAATCGGGTCATCGGGTCGTTTCCTTGTCTCGATCGATGTCGGGAGAGCGGCCGGCCGCGCCGGCCGCGGCGCCAGTCATGAACCCTCCCGCATGCGCCATCAACGCCGGCGGGGTTGCAATACGATGGTCGCAAGGGCATGCCGAAAGGGCGCCCTCCCCACCCCGCCGAGCGCGAGTCGAGTCCGGCAATGTATAGCCCGCCAGACCGCTATCTCTGGGACTTCTGGACCGCGACCGACGCGGCCGGCCGGACGCGGCTGTTCCATCTGGAGGCGCCGCGATCCCTAAGCCATCCGGAGGAGCGGCACGCCGCGGCACGGGTCGGCCAGGCAGTCTCCGACGATCTTCGCACATGGGAACCGGGACCCCGGGCGCTCGATGTCGGCCCGCCGGGGCGTGGGACGCCCGGTCGATCTGGACCGGCAGCGTCGCCCGGCGCCCCGGCCGGCGGCGGCTGGATGGCCCTGAACTGGCGCGCTGGCAAGCCGACGGCACCTTCGCCGGCACGCTCGACGACCCGGCGCGGGTGACGGTCGATGACGCGGGGGTGCCCAGGTTCGCGTGAGGGGGCGGAGAAGGATCAGGCGGCCGCGCGCAGCCGCTGCATCTCCTGCTCGAACGCCGCGCGGATCGCCTCGGCCTCGGCCTCGGGCAGCCACTTGGTCATGTTCGGCACGATCGTTTGCCACATCCGCGCGTCCCGGTCGGACAGCGGCATGGTCTCCGCCGCGCGAAGGGTGTCGAGAAGCGATTCGAGCCGGCGCCGAATCACCGCCGGCTCGGGCGTCGACGATCCGGTCGGCGGCGTCATCCGACCCTCGCCGAACAGGCTGCCTTGTCTATCCGTCATGTCCCGCCTCGCCCCCTGCCGGTCCGGGCCAGAGCACGTCGCGCACGAGCGGTGCTTCCAGCGCCTCGGTCAGAATGGTATCGGCCCGGGCGAAGAGATCAACGAGATCGGCGATCCGCCCGCAGACATCGCGGAAGGCGACGAACAGATCGCGGTCGAGGGGCAGGCCTTCACGGGCGCCGATCCAGCGCCGAAGGACGGGATAGCCACTGACCTCGAAGGACCAGAGGGCTTCGGGAAGGCCCGTCACCTCGCCCGAACCATCGCCACAGAGAACGAGCCGGTTGCCGTCCGGCTCCCCCGGCCGGAACTCGGCCTCGGGGGTGGAGGGGGTATCGAGACGGACAAAGGCGGGATCCGCCAGCGCCTGGGGATTACGCGCGAAGGTCTCGATCTCCCGGATGCGCCTGCCCAGTTCGGCGGCGCGCAGGAACACGCCATGATCCGCCGGGAACGCGATTTCGCGGAAGCTGGATCGCGACGCCGACGTGTCCGATGTGGGACATTATCAGACGCGCCGGAGCCGGTCCGATGACGCGTGACACCCGCCTCGATCGGCTGGAGCGGATCGCGGCCCGCGGCGCGCCTCCGGCCGTCCCCAGCGAGGAAACGCGCCTCGTCATGAACATGATGCCGCGACAGGACAGGTGGGCGCTGTGCGAGGCCCTGGAGCGCGCCCGGGCGGGCGACCCCCAGGCCCAGGCGGAGGCCGACCTGTTGTGGCGGGCCGCCTGCGCCCAGGCCGGAGTGGAGGTGGGCTGACCATGCCGCTGCACCGCGACCCGCGAGGCGCCGCCCGCGACCTGGACCACGCCGCGCCGACGGACAGCGACGACGCGGCATACCGGCGCGCCGTAGGCGCGCTGGGCGCCGACGAAGCCGAGTCGATCTTGTCGGCCGTGTTCCAACGGCCCGAAGTGTTGGCGGCGTTGACGCGGTTCAGGGACCTCGCAGGCGCCGCCCTGATCGCCGAGTTACCCGCGCGTGTCGGGGACGGCGAGCCGGCCGAGCGCGACCGGCCGAACTGATCGGCGAGGCCCTATAGGGTTGAAAACGCTGGGAAATCCAGGGAACTCTGCGGGACATCAAAACTCTACGAGCCGTAGATTTTCTGCTCCACCACCTGGGCCCTGCCCCTGAGGCCCTCAGAAAATCTACAGAACCCCGAATATCTACAGAACTGCGGAATTCTACAGAATATAGAGCGCGATCCCGCGTGGCAGCCGATCAGTCGGCCTACCGGTCCCCGTGGCTGGCCGGCGCCGCGAGCCGGCGACCCGGCCGGCGCCCCTCGGTCGCCTCGTCGAGCAGGTTGGCCACGATGCCCTGGACAACCGGGTCGTCGCCCAGGGCGCCGTTGAACGCCTCCGCCCCGCTGGCGAACACCCATCCGCCGGCCGGCGTGTCGCGATAGACCATGTGGCCGCCGCCCTCGGCGTTCTGCCCGCGCGCCAGGATGCGCACGCCACCACCGGCCGCGTGGACCTTGCTCATGAAGACGCCGCTCGCTCCCCGGCCTCCGGTCGGATTGCGATAGGAGGTCCAGAAGTCGATCCACGGCTCCGCCCGATAGGCGCTATCCCGGCCGAAC
Organism: Azospirillaceae bacterium; assembly: GCA_040220455.1. Taxonomy (GTDB): domain Bacteria; phylum Pseudomonadota; class Alphaproteobacteria; order DSM-16000; family Inquilinaceae; genus JAVJUS01. The sequence continues at coordinate 33,540 of JAVJUS010000030.1, read as the reverse complement.
AGATCGCCCGCGGCCAAGCCGGTCCCGGCGAAGACCCAATGCTCCGGCGCCTCGACCCGGTAGGGCGCGGCGGAATACATGTCGGCCGGGCTGAACGCGATCCCGAGCCTGCGTGCCGTCAGCGAGGACGCGAAAGGCTCGGCCGGGTATTCCTTGCCCGCGGCGCGCAGGCGCACGGGCTCGGCCATCGGCTTGCCGCTCGCCGGCGCCAGGACGCGACCGCCCTCGGCGAGGTATCGGTCCAGCGCGTGAAACATGCCGCCGGTCCAGTACTCGGAATGGCCGGCGAGCACCAAGACGTCGCTCTGCCAGGCGGGCCCCCCAGGCTCCAGGTCCTCGTCGGCATAGACCCCGTACGCGTAGCCCCGCCGCTCCAGGAAGGCGATCAACGCCCACTCGTTGCGCAGAAATCGGGTCGTATACGGCGCATAGGGATCGGTCGCCCCGGCCATCTCGTCGGAGATATTCACGTTCGGCCGCGCATAGGGCAGGTGGTCCTCGAGGAAGTGCGGTTCACCGAACACCTTCTTGACGAGCTTGACCACCAGGTCGACCGGCGCGCTGAACAGACGGTTGTCGTAGTTCGAGACGCCGCCGAAGCCGTTATAGGCGTCCCAGGTGTGGGTCGACAGCACGACGGCGATCGGGGGCGGCGCGCGTGGCCTGACGAGGACCGGAATGCGGAAGCTGCCGGCCGGCCCCTGGGTCGTCTCCAACTCCAGGAGATAGGCGCCGGGGTCCAGATCCGCGGTGCTCAAGGCATGCGTCTCGCGCCAACCCATGCCGGTGGCCAGATCGAACACGGACGCCTGCTCGTCGGCCGCCACGGAAAACGCGACGCCGACATCCTCGCGCGCGCTGCCCAGACGATAAAGACGCGCGCGACCGGGCCGCGCCGCGTGCAGGCGCAGCGACACTTCCTCGCCTCGCTCGTGGGAATACCGCTCGCCATACCCGGCGATCGCTGGGAGTTCGATCCTGTAGGTCCCATCCGACCTGTAATGGTACAGTTCCGTAACCGACAAACTGGCGAACAGGACGCCGACGATCAAGATTCCGGTCGCTACGGCGACGATCGCATGAAACAGATGGCGCATCGACTCCTCCACCCAAGCCGCGTGTCTTCATCGCTCCTCCATTGCAACACGATCGAAGACGATCACCGAAAGCCCGGACGGTATTCGACCGTCATTTGTGAATAGGCGGCGCTTCTCCTTGGTCTTATCGAACGGGTGGTGGAGAGGATTCCGGCGGCGGGGTCATACCCCGACCGATCGTTTCCGGCCCCTCGGCCGATCGGAAGATCCCCGACGCCGGCCTGATTTCGCGGCGGCTCCAGGGCCGGCGACAGGACCGGGGACGCCCCCGGTCCCGTCGTAGGCGGCTAGGCGGCGCTCCGGCCCTGGGCGACCGCCCGGTCACGCGGCGAGACTTTGGCCGACGTGCTGGGCAAGCTGTCCCTGCTCATCCTGGACCCCGACGCCATCGACCATCGCCTCGTCCAGTCAGCGCTCGAAGACCTACGTGCGATGGACGGCACTGCGGCGACCTGATCCGGGAATCCGGCTTTCGCGGATGCTCCAGGACCGGCGACAGGGCCGGTCCTGTCCTGGCCGACTACGCCGCCGAACGGCCCTGAGCGATCGCCCGGCGGGCGGCGGCGCCGTTCCTGACATCGAGGCGACTCGTGTAGCGCGAGACCATTTCGGCCGACCGCCATCCGCCGGCCTTCATGATCTCCAAGATCGCCTCCCCGCCTTCGGCGAAATCCAAGGCGCCGCCGACCCGCAGGCTATGGCCGCTCACGTTGTCGAGATCGAGCCGGTCGAGCCGGAGCCCGGCGAGCGCGCCCGCCTCCTTCGCCTCGCGGAGCCGCGCCTTGAGCATCCGGTTGACCGCGTGACCATCGAGCCGCGCCGGCCGCCCGCCCCGACCGTCGGCGGGGCCGGTCCTGTCCCGGGTGACGTGGCGGATGACGCCGCCGCGCATGACCGGTCGGAACAGATAGCCGCAATCGTCCTGATCGTCGCCCAGCATGTCGAGCCATCGGTTGATCGCCTCGGCCGCCTGATCGCTGAGATACCGGCGATCGACCTCGCCGGCCGGCAAGTTCTTCGCCTCACGCACGATGACGCTCATCCCGTGCTCGTCCGCGTCGACGTCCGACAGCCGGAGCGCCGCGACCTCCGATCGGCGGAGCAAGCCGTCCGTCATGATGGACAGGATCGCGGCGTCCCGAACCGCCTTCACGTCGCCCCGGTCGAGCAGGAAGGCGACAACGCGGCCGACGATGACGCCGCCCACGGGATGCGCCTGCCGCTGCTGTCGGGCACCGTCGCGGGCGATCCGGCGCATGACGGCTCGCACGTCCCCGTGACTAGTCGGATCGCGTTCCAGTCGCGTCCCCTCGCCGTCCATCGGGGCACCGTCTTCGAGCACGAGCCGATGGTGCCACCCGACCGCCCATAGGGCCGTCCGGATGCTGGAGACCGTCAGGCCGCGCGTTGCCAGATGGTCGAGGAAGCCGCAGACCTCGCCCGGATCGGCCGTAAGGTCGCCCTGCCCCCGATCGGCCCGCCACCGCCCGCCATGACCGCCACGCGCTGTCGAGGCGCCGCTGAGAGGCCGGGCGGAGGCCCTGCCGGCGGATCTCGATCCGCTCGCCGAGCCGCTTGACGACCGTCGACACCTCCCCGGCCATGGTCGAGACCGTCACGACGTTGTTCATCATCCCCCTCCAGAAAGATGGCGCAACGGCGCGCGCCGCCCCGCGTCAGTCACGCTCCGGTGCGTTAGTCACGCCCGGCGCGAGGGGAGCCGAGCGTGATCACCATAGGATCTTCCGGGCAGGCGGGACAGCGTTACTAACGCTCCGGCGCGACCCCCGGCCCGTCCCGCCCATCCGGCTCCGGCCCGCCGGGCAGGCGCAGAGCGGCTTTCAGGGCCGGTCGAGGTCGGGTCCCGTGTTCCATCCGTGTTACATCCATGTACCATGTACGCGCCCGTACGCTTCGGAAAATGGCGGAATTCTGCGGTTCCAGACGGAACACGATGTAACAGGGAATCGGCCCCACCCGGGGCATGAAGAAGCCCGCTAACTTGTTGAGTTAGCGGGCTTCTTGGTGGTAGCGGAGGAGGGACTTGAACCCCCGACACGCGGATTATGATTCACTTGACCCACCCTCTCAAGGCCAACCATAGCTGGATCTAAAGGCTTTTACCAGGCTGATTTTCTTGATATATTCTGCGCATAGCTGAGCAAGGCGAAACGCCGCTACACACGCGATCGGCGCGACTAAAATGCGACTAACCGACATTCTGATCCGGAATCTGCGCCCCCCGGCGACGGGGCAGAAGACCCACTTCGACGAGGCGCTGCCCGGCTTTGGCGTACGCGTTTCGCAGGGCGGCACGAAGTCCTTCGTGGTCATGTATGGCCCAAAGCGGAAACTGAAGACGCTCGGCCGATATCCGGATGTCTCGCTGGCCGATGCCCGCAAAGCCGCCAAGCTCATCCAAGCGGAAGCTCTGGCAGAGAGCGCCGTTCCGCCCCGCTTCGAGCAGGTGCTCTTTGCCGACGCTCGACGCCGGTTTCTCGCTGACAGCAAGGCCCGCAACAAGCCCCGGACATATGAGGGCTACTGCCGCCTCCTCCACCGACACTTCGCCTTCGAGATGAACCTCGACGAACTGACGCGCGCGGACATAATGGGCGCAGTCGAGAAGCTCGCGACCACCCCCTCGGAGCAGCAGCACGCCTTCGTCGCGGTCCGGGTGATGCTCAATTGGTGCGTCAAGCGCGGCTTCCTTGATCACTCACCAGTGCCGCCACTCTCGTTTCGCACCCCGGCCCGCTCGAACGTGCTCTACGACGACGATCTGCGAGCCGTCTGGAACCAAGCATTTGAGACGCCGTATCCGTACGGCCCGATCGTCCAACTCCTCATCCTCACCGGCCAGCGCCGAGGGGAGATTGCCGCGTTGCGTCGAAGCTGGATCGAGGACGATCTTGTCGTGTTGCCCGCTGACTTCACCAAGAACCGTCGGGAGCACCGCCTGCCGCTCTCGCCGTGGGCGCAGGCAATAGTCGAAGCGTTACCCGACATCGGCGACCTACTCTTCCCGGCGCGCGGTGTCGATGGTCGAGCCTTCAACGGTTGGGGGAAGTGCAAAGAGCGCTTCGATCGACCGCTCTCCATTGCGCCGTACACGCTGCATGACCTTCGGCGAACATACAGCTCCAACCTCGCTCGCCTGGGAACGCCGATTCACGTCGCGGAGAAACTGCTCAATCACATCTCAGGGACGGTCTCGGGCGTCGCCGCCATCTATAACCGCTACTCGTACCTCGATGAGATGCGGGAGGCGGTGCGCCAACACGACGAGTTCCTCGCGCAGATCGTCCAAAAATGACAATCTGTTCGTACCCGTGGGTATCGTCGTAACCCGGGGCATCGCGATGCTCCCTCCAAGGAGGCATCGTGATGAGGATACTGTCGAAGCGCCAGGTCAAGGAGCTTGTCTTGTACTCGCCCCAGCACATCGCACGGCTGGAAAAGGCCGGCCAATTCCCCAAGCGGGTACAGCTTGGCCCGAACAGAGTGGGGTGGGTTGAGGACGAAGTGCTGGACTGGCTGCAATTGCGCCTGGATGGTCGAGACGGATCTACCCGACGCTCCTGAGAAGGAGCGGGTGGCCGGGTTGCGCAACCCGGCCACCCATCTCGCCCTTCGGGCCGTCTCAAATTCTCGTACAATCAGTGTGGTTGACAATTCGGCCCTACACCATTCTGCAGGAAAGCTTAGCATTTTAGTATGAACGGATTCACGCTTGCCGATGACGTTTCCTTGCACCACTACTTTGAGACCGTCGGATCGCCGTAGTTTACCTCAACCCCCGGAGAGTTCCGGTGCCGGTTCCGAGACGAGGACCGCCCCGGCGCGCAGCAAGCCGATGCGTACGGGCAGGATCAGGCCGATTGTCATGATCGTGTCGGGTCGAAGCGATCCGGCCAGGAGCATGACCACGGGCTCGCTCTTCCGGATCGCCAGGTCGGCGACAGGGCGGATCTGCTCCTGCCCAGCCGGGAGCGCGTCGAATCCGGCCAGGACATTATCGTCGCGCGAGGCGCGGACGAATGACAGGGCATCGAGCTCCTCGTCAGGCGAGATGCAATGGAAGGTCGGCGACGCTTCCCCGCAGCGGATCGTCGCGGCCTGTGCGAGCACGGCCGAGGATCGGGGCTGGCCCGGCGTGGCCCCGTCGAGGTCCTGGTACCATCGCAACATGGCGCCGGCATTGCCGGGCAGCCAAGCCGGGTCGCGGATCACCGCGGCAACGTTGGTGGCCGTCTCGACCAGGGGAAGTGTCACCGTCTTGTCCTCCGGGGCCTGGGGATCTCGATCCTAACGCATAGATACAAATTGTAGTATTTTTATTTCCCCCTTTAGTTGCAAACTTTGCGCGAGACTCGGTTAACGAAAGATTGAGCCCACATGCCAAACGATGCGGATTTTATCTGTCGGGTGCCAAGCACCACCTCTGGCGCGTCCTCCCGCCCTTCCCCGACGACACCGCGCCGAGTAGCGGCGGCCCCCTCCGTTGCTCGCGACGGCAGCGTGGTCACATGAACGTATCGGCTGGGCAATCGGCTCGAGCTGGCGGGTAAGCTGTTTCGGCCGGCGACCGGCACGGGCCCACTTTGCCATTTAAGGGCAGAGTTCCGGTGCTTACGGTGATCGTGCCCCGGCATCGAAAACAACTTTACATAATGTTCCAGGTTCATTTCAGCGCCGGCTCAATTCCAACTTCAGTCCCAATCGCGATCGCATTTCTGGCCCAATATCGTCGGGCTCGGAAATGGATGTCGGAGAATCCGAGCATTTTATGCAAATCGCACTGGGTTCGGATGGCCTCCAGAATCGAATACGGTCAAAAATTACACGAATCACCGAATGGAAGAAATATCTATATTGTCAGCATTAATTAGCAATCAATCAATTGGGATCAAACTCGTACTTCCGTTCAAGAAAGGTCACTTCGATGTTCCGTTCGACGGCGAAGGCCGTAGGAGCCCTGTTGCTGCGGTTCGGCATCGACTCGGAGCCGCCACGCCCGCCGGCCCCTGCCAGGCCCGCCGATAGCGCGCCGACACCGGCCGCGTTTGACCATAAGGCCCGGGCGCGCCTCGAGGACCGGGCGGGCGATCAGGTCGCGGCCGGGACGCTGCAAGTCCTGGGGCTCGACGCGGTTCGGGAGGCCCTGGGTCGCCAGTGGTCGGACGTCGCCGATCAAGTCGACAGCGTTGCCGAGTCCGTCTTGCATCGGCATCTGGGGAGCGAGGATTTTTATAGCCGCCCGGATCCCGAGAACTACGTGATTTGCTTTTCGCGCCTCGGCCGGACCGCGGCCGAACGCACGACCCGGAAAATTGGCGAGGAGATCCGAGTGCGGCTGCTCGAAGCGGCGCCGGAATATGCAGCGCTTCGGGTCGACCACACGGTCTCCGAGGTCGACGTCGACCTGATCCTCGAAGACGACGACGGACCACTGGCCGCGATCGGGCGTCAGCTCAGTGCCATCCGGGACGAAGCGCAGACCGCCATGCAGCAGGCACGCGCGCTGCTCAAGAACAGTGCCGAGGTGAAGCTGCGTCCGGTCTGGACCTGCCGATCCGGGATGGTCGAAGGCTACGTCGCCCGCCTCGACGACTTCAGCGGGGCCAATCTGTTGTCCCACATCCAGCTCGTCTCGGATCCGAGCGCCCTGGTGGATCTGACCGCGGAGATGGATGGCGTCGTACTCGGGCGTGCCGTGGCCATGCTTCACGACGCGCTGAAGGACGGGCGGCACGGCATGATCGTAGTCCCCGTCAACTACAACACCCTGAACGGGCAGAACACGCGAAACGCCTTTCTCGCCCTGTGCCAGCGTATTCCCGAGGGCTACCGCAAGTTCATCGCCCTCGAAATCTATGGCGTGCCGGACAAGTGCCCGGACAGCCGGCTGCTCGAGTTGATCCAGTCGGTCCGACCCTTCGGCCGAGGTGTGTTGGTCGAAATCAAGTGCGGCACCGACCAGTGCGCCTCGTTGCTCGACAAGGGGATCATGGGTGTGGCGGTCGATCTTGGTCATGTCTCGAAGGGGCAGACGGACAATGTGGCCACGGTCGCCCGGGCCGCTCGGACGGCGGGCCTGAAGGCGTTCGGGCACCGCGCGAACACGCGAGGCGTCGGCCTCGCCGCGTTCAAGGCCGGCTTCCATTTCCTCGACGGCGAGGCGATCGCGCCCAGCCTGTCGGTGCTCAAGGACCGACACAAGATGCGCTCGCCATTCGACAGCTACGACACCGCCGAATCGAAATACGTCCGTAGCAGCAGTGGGTAAGGAACGATTAATACCTTGGTATTTCAATATGCCATGGCATGTTTTTGCGGTGTTGTGCTGGCTCGCGCGCACGTCAACGCTTGGGGACAGTTCGGATGGCATTCGTAGCAAAGGGCGGCGCTAGGTTCGCAGAGGTGTCTGACGCTTGGCGAAAGGCCGGCCCCCGGACCAGCCGGCTGCGAACGCTGCTTCACTCGGCCGCGGTTCGTCCGGTCCAGGGCGGTCCCGTAGAGATCGCCGCCGGCTGGATCGCGGTGGCCGTGTGCCTGGTGCTGGCGTACGCCGTCGTGTACTGGACTGGTGGGACTCGCCTGGCTTTCGTGCATCTCGCCTATGTCCCAATCCTTTTCGGGGCAGCGCTGTTCGGGATGCTGGGCAGCCTGCTCGCTGCCGTGGCGGCGGCGATCGCCTTCGGACCGATGATGCCGCTGAGCGTCGCCGAGGGTCTTGCCCAGCCGGTCGAGAGCTGGCTCGTGCGCGGCGGATTCTTTGTCGTGATCGCCGCCGGCGCCGGACTCGCCGTCGGGCGGGGACGGCTGGAAGCGGACAAGGTCCGCGCCATGGCCTTCCGTGACCCGGGATCCGGGCTGCTCAACAAGGCGGCGTTCCTCGAAGCGCTGGCCGCCCCGGCACGGCAGAAAGCTTCACAATGCCTGATGCTTCAAATCGAGGGGTTTGACGACCGTCAGGTCGTCCTCGGGCCGTCGATGGCGGACGAATGGATCGGCGAACTGATCGAGGAACGGCTGATACCGGCCGCGGCGGCGCACGGACCGCTCTTTCGAATTCGCTCCGACCGGTTCGGCTTGATCCTGGGGGACGCCGACACGGATCGGGCCGTCGAGATCGGCAAGCGATTGCTGGACGCCGTCGCCGTGCCGCTGCGCCCGAGCGGGCTTCATGCCCAGGCCGAGGGGCGTGTCGGACTCGCGGCCGTCGTTCGCGGCGACCCGCAGCAGACCTTCGCCGCCGCGGCGTCCGCCGTCGAAATCGCGCGCGCTCACCAACGCCGCCACGTCGTGTTCGATGCCGAGGCCAATGCGACGCAGAGAGCCGACATCGCCCTTCTCGACGATTTCCGCGCGGCCTTGTCCTCGGGCGACGGGTTCGCCTTGCATTTCCAGCCGAAGGTGACGCTGCGCGACGGGCGGTGCGACGGCGCCGAGGCCCTGTTCCGCTGGACCCATCCGAGCGCCGGACCGGTGTCGCCAGGGCGCCTGTTCCCGCTGCTCGAACGGACCTCGCTGATGCATCCCCTGACCCGGTGGGTCATTGGAGAAGCGGCGCGGACCCTCACGAGTGACGACCTGCCGGCGGGGTTCAGCCTGGCCGTCAACGTCTCGGTCCGGGATCTCGAAGACGCCGAGTTTCCGGACTTCGTCGCTGACGTCCTCGACCGTCATGCGCTCTCCGGCACGCGCCTCGAGGTAGAGGTCACCGAGACGGCCTTCGTCACCGACCTGGATCGGGTGATCGAGAGCCTGGCCGCCCTGCGCCGCCTCGGCGTGCGCGTGGCGATCGACGATTTCGGCACCGGACACTGCTCGCTCGACTACCTCAAGCGGCTGCCCATCGACGTCATCAAGATCGACCGGGAGTTCATTGCCGCCATCCCCGCCCGCTTCGACAGCGCGATCGTGCAATCCGCCCTGATGCTGGCCGGCCGGCTGGACTGCGCCGTGGTCGCGGAGGGCGTCGAGACGGCCGAGATCCACCGGCATCTGCGCTACTGGGGTTGTACCTACGGCCAGGGCTACTTCTACGCCCGGCCGATGCCCGCCGACCAGCTGCGCGATTTGCTCCGCGCACCAGACCGGTTGTCCTGGCAGACCGCCTGAACGTGCGCTGCCGTTGCCACGGCCCGGCGACGGCGTTCGCACTTCACAGCCCGAGGCAGGGCGCGCGACGACAAGACGCAGCCACGGGAGCGAATTCCCGCAAGCGTCCACGCGCTCGCGTAAGAAGAGTGCGCCCGGTTTTTGCAAGATAATACTCCAACACCGGCACATTTTGAAAAGAAGACGAACAGTTCCGCCAGATGATGCGCATGTTCCGACAACAGGTCTTTCAGGATCAGGGAAAGACAGACGCCAAAAATGATTGCCGCTCTTCGGGTCTTAACGTTCTGTTATCTTCAGAGACCCAGGCTCCTGCCCCGAAAGGGAGCAAGAGCCGAGCATGGATATCTCCGAACACATTCGATCGTCAGCGCGGCTCGGGGTTGCCATTGCGGCCCTGATCGCGGGTCTCCCCGTCGCCCTGCCTCCGGCGGCGAGCGCCCAGACCGTACGCCTCGCCGCCTATGCGCCGAGCGGTATCCCGACACTTGCAACCCGTGAGCCGCGTCAGGTCGGATCCGCTGAGCAACTCTCCAAGTGGCGCGCCGTCGCCCCGTCGCTGGCCGACCTTGTCGGGACCCCGGTGGACCGGGATGTCAGCCTCGACACCGTGCGTGCGGTCAACCGTGACGTGAATGCCGTGCCCTATGTCAGCGACCCGGAGCGCTGGGGCGTCGCCGACCGCTGGCTCACGCCCACGGAGTTCCGGGCGACCGGCGGCGATTGCGAGGACTACGCCATCGCCAAGCTCGTCGAGTTGCGGCGCCTTGGCGTACCGGCCACCCACCTGCGCCTCGTCGTCGGCTATCATCGCGACCGCCGAGCCTATCACGCCGTGCTCGAGGTACAGGTCGACGACACGTGGCGGGTTCTCGACATGGGCGAGGATGCGCTCCTGACCCGCCAACAGGCTACCTACTTCGAGCCGATCTACGCGATCCACGACGGCGCTCTCTGGTCCTATGTCCCGCCGTCCTGACGGACGGACGGTGCCGACAGACCGTCGAGGCTCGATGCCAGCCGGCGCAGCTCGTTGGCGACGTCGAACGAATTGGCGCGGTCCGTCTCGGCCACGTCCCCGCGCTTGGCCGCCATCTCCAGATCATCGGCGATTCGGCGCAGCCGGGCCGGCAACAAAGGATTGTCGAACGGGTCCATCGAATCCAACCCTGCTGTGGAAATAGAATGTTAATCTCTTAGCATGTGTGGTTGTATAGAATTCGATGCAGCGATGCCCTGCGGCTGATTCAGCGCCGACGCCACAGCGCGGCGGGTGCCGCCGGAGCGGCCGCGGGAGACGCGCGATCGATGAGCCGCCCTTCGCCGGGGCCGACCCCGACCAACGAAGCCTACCGCCAGGCGGTACTCGACGCCTACAGCGGCGCGGGAACCGCCGAGGACCGTGTGCTCGCCACCCTCCTCGACGTGACGGCGAGCCGCTTCAGCGCGCCGATCGCCCTGGTGACGCTGATCGACCGTGACCGGCAGTGCTTCGCCGCGGCGGTCGGCCTACCGCGCGAAGGCACGGCGCGCGACCGGGCCTTCTGCGCCCACACCATCATGACCGACAACGAGCTGGTCGTTCTCGATGCGAGCGTCGACCCGCGCTTTCGGGACAACCCGCTGGTCACCGGCCCGCCGCATATCCGGTTCTACGCCGGGGCTCCCCTGATCGCCCCGGAAGGCGTCCGCCTGGGCAGCCTGTGCATCATCGACCCGACCCGGCGCGAGCGCTTCGACGATGCCGATCGGGCGGCGCTGCGGCATCTGGCGACGCTGGTCGTTCATCGCCTGGCCGATCGGCGCGACACGGGCGAGGCGGCAGCAGAGGCCGTTGCCGCGGCCGGCGACCGGGCGCGGCGGCGCATCCTCGATCTGGTCGGCCACGAGTTGCGCACGCCGCTCAACGCCGTCGTCGGCTTCGCCGATCTGATCGCCGGCGGCCAAACCTGCGGCTGCCCGCAGACCATCGATTATGGCGACCATGTTCTGACCGCCGGACGGCGTCTTCAGCGCTTGATCGAGCGCGTGCTCTCCTACGCCGCCCTGGACCGCGGCGAACTGCCGCTGGCCGATGCGCCGGTCCCGCTGGGCGGCTTGATCGCCGCCGCACGGGAACAGGTCCTGCCCGAGGCGGGCCTTGTCGGCGTAGAGATTGAAACCGCCATCGGGGAGGACGTCGGCACCGTGCTCACCGTCGATCCGGATCATGCCATCCAGATGGTCGCCGCCCTCCTGGCCAACGCCATCGCCGCCTCGCCGCCCGACGCGGTGGTGACGGTCTCCCTGCGCCATGATCCGTCAGGGGCACTCGGAATCGCCGTCAGCGATATCGGGAATGGCATGCCTGAGGCGACGCTCGTGCGGGCGGATCGGCCCTTCGAACGCGGCGGAGCACCGCATACGGCCCGCGACGGCCATGTCGGCCTCGGCTTGCCGCTGACCCGGCTCCTGGCCGAGGCCCATGGCGGCCGCCTCGACCTGAACACCGGGCCCGATGGAACCACCGCGACGCTGTGGCTGCCGGCCTGGCGCGTCGGCGACGGCGGCTCAGAGAGACCAGGCACCGCGGCGCGATAGGCGTGTGACAGCAATCCAACGGCAAGAGGCCGGTGCCACACGCGCCCATCCAAGGACGGCCAAAGAGGTCCCGGGGCGTACGGCCCTGGTCGCGCTCCACCAGCGAAACGGTGGCCATGGGGGTCTTGGGAGAGCCCGCCGGCTCCCCCAACCCGCTCTGCCGGTCGCCCGCTACCATCGCGGCGTCGGACCGGGAAGAATCAGCGACCATTGACCCTCCTTATCACTAAGGGACCGACGGGGAGCAGGTCAAAGCGAGCCACGAGATCGTGCAGACATGGCCTCTCAAACGTGTGTGGGAATGTCCAATGATCCGTAGGAGACGCCTGCGGACATTTTATGTCGCGGCCCAGAACGCTAAGGCCGGGAAGTGACCTTCGAACAAGATGGCAAACTGCCCGTAGGCGTCCACGCGTCCCCGCATAGGACCGGCTTCCGAGCAGTCAGATCATTGACCCTCTGAGGAGGAGCGGCGAGAGACGCCCTCAATAGATGGGGATACGTCGCCGGCGGCCTGTATCCCCATCGTCCCGCAATTCCGATCCCCATCCAAGCAGACGCATAGGTGCTCACGCCCGCGCGTCTGCTGGAGTAGGCGTCCCGCGACATCACTCCCTTACGTCCGGAAAAGATACGCCCGGCCTTGACGCGCCTCCCCGTCCTTAGCCGAATGGTTCGCATTGGCAATGGAGGGTTCGCATGAAGCTCTTGTTCAAGCGTGAGCAGACCACTGGACGGGTCGGTCGAGTGCAGTTCCGTCTCTGGGGAAAGGTCGAACTGACCGAGGAGGAGCAGGAAATCGTCAAGCGGTATCGGTTCGACCAGGCGATCCTCATCGAGGCGCTGCAGCCTGCGTTGATCCGCAACTCTCTCATCATCGGCTTGATCGTCGCCGTGGTCGCGTCCGCGCTTTTCATCGGTGCCGCAGGTTCTGGTCCCGGTATCGCCCTCGGTCTCCTCGCCGGCGGCGGGACTGGCTACTGGTGGTTCAACGAAAAGCGCGAGACCATCTACGTCAGAGACCTGATACATGGTCGGCACTTCCGCTGCACGAGCGTGATCGAACTGGCTCGGAAGGAGGCGTGGCTTTCGACCGTAACGGCCTTCCTGCGCCAGGTCATGGAAAGCGCAAAACACTGGGACGGCACCGAAACCAACGAGATCGAGGCGCTGCCCAAGGCCGAGGCGAAGCTCGTCATGCTGAAGGGGCTATGATACACGCTGGCGCGCGCCTCCATGCCTTCATGCATGGGCTGTTTCGTCCGCGCGACGCGACCCTCACCTGCGCCGTCTACGATGATCTCCGGCGCCTGCGGGACGCCCATCAACTCGACGACCCGGCGGCCCTTCCCACGCTGGCGCTGAAGATCGCGAAGCGTGCTTCACCGAGACAGGACCCAACGCACGAAGACGTTGAGCGTGTCGCGACGTTCCTGCTTGATCTCTTCGGGTACGAGGGGCTCTTCGAACAGCCGGAAATCGACTGGAGACGGCGGCGCAGCGTCTCCGAGTGGTGGGAGCTGCGCGACCAGCTTTCCGCGCAGCGCGCACTCCTGGAACGCTTCGAAGAGGTCGAGGCGCTGCTAATCGACTACATCCACGCCGTTGCGGCCCCGGTTGAGCTGGCGTTGCCGCAGCCGTCAGCGCGTTCGGACGAGGGGTCGATCGTTGTCCCGACGCCTCGCCTCCATGCCCTTGCCGATCTGCCGGCCGTGGTGGAGCGGGTGACCGGGGCGGCCTTCCGGGAGGATATCGAGCGCGCCGAATTGCTGCCGCATCTCCGTCGCCGCCTCGAGGCCAATCTGATCGCGGCCTCCGGCGGCAATCCGAACGATCCGCGGAGCTTCACGCGTGCGCCGCGGCTGCCCAGCAAGTCCGATATCCGCGATCCGGCTGATCTGGTCACCACCTATCTCGGCGAGACGCCGCTCCCGCAGCTCTTCGCGGGCGAGGTGGACGTGGCGATCCCGAGCCGCACCCGCTTCGAGCATCACCACATCGTCGCCGGCAGCGGTCACGGCAAAACGCAGGCTCTGCAATACCTCATCAGCGAGGATCTGGAGGCGGTGGCGCGCGGCGAGCGCTCGATCATCGTGCTCGATAGCCAAGGCGATCTGATCGGCAATATCGCCCGCCTCAAGGCCTTTGCGCCGGGCGAGCCGCTCCATGACCGGATGGTGCTGATCGATCCGACCGACGTCGAGTATCCGGTCTCGCTCAACCTGTTCGACGTGGGTCTGGAGCGGCTCGATCGGTACTCGCAGCTCGATCGCGAGCGGCTGCTGAATTCGATCCTTGAGCTGTATGACTTCGTGCTCGGCACGCTCCTGGCGGCCGAGATGACCCAGAAGCAGAGCGTCATCTTCCGCTACGTGACGCGCCTGATGCTCCAAATTCCGGACGCCACCATCCACACGCTCCGCGAACTGATGGAGCCGGGTTCGCATGAGCGCTTCGCTGAGCCGATCTCCCAGCTTTCCGGCACGGCCCGCCGCTTCTTCGAGACCGAGTTCGCCTCCAAGGAATTCGAGCAGACCAAGAAGCAGGTGCTGCGGCGGCTGTGGGGCATTCTGGAGAACCAGACATTTGAGCGGATGTTCAGTCACCCGCGCTCCAAGCTGGACCTCTTCGCTGAGATGAACGCCGGCAAGGTCATTCTGATCAACACCGCCAAGGATCTCCTCAAGGAGACCGGTACGGAGATCTTCGGTCGCTTCTTCATCGCCCTGATCACCCAGGCGGCCCAGGAACGCGCCACCTTGCCAGAGAAGGATCGTACCCCGACCTTCGTCTATATCGACGAAGCCGCTGACTACTTCGACCGCAACATCGGCATCATCCTGAGCCAGGCCCGGAAGTACAACGTCGGGCTCGTGCTGGCGCACCAGTACCTCGGGCAGCTTGAGCCGAAGCTGCAGGAGGCGATCGCCGCCAACACGGCGATCAAGTTCGCTGGCGGCGTCTCCACCAAGGATGCGCGCACGCTGGCCCCGACGCTCGGCTGCGAGCCCGGTCTCATTGAAGCCCAGCCAAAGGGCAGCTTCGCGGCTTCGATCCGGGGTGTCACCAAGGGTGTGCTGCCCCTGCGCTTCCCGTTCGGCCACCTGGAGGCCATGCCGCGCATGGATGCAGAGGAGCGCACGGCGCTGCAAGCCGTGATGCGCGCGCGGTATGCCATCCATTATGCTGAGATGGACGCAGAGAGCGAGGATGAGCCGGATTCGGACGCCGTGGATGAGGCCGAGAACGTCGAGGAGACCGGGGCGGAGGCCGCTACCGATCCGGAATCTGATCCGGCCACACCCCATCAGACGAAGCGGAAGCCGAACCGGGACGACGGCGGCTTTAGCACCGATGCCAGCGACACATGGTGAGCGAGAACACGGATCGGGACGCCCTCGCGCGCCGGCTGCGCACCCGGCCGCAGTCCACTGACAAGCGGATCACCTTACAGGAGCGCGACCGGCGCTGGCTGCGAACATTGCACCAGCACGGACCGCTGCCGTCGTCATATCTCCTGGATTTCGCCCGCGACCTCGGGACCAGCCAAAAGCGGGCGAAGGAGCGACTCACCGATCTCTTCAACGAGGCCAACACTGCTCACGGCGGGCCGTATCTCATGCGCCCGCTGCAGCAGTTCCGCACCATCGACAGCCGATACAACCAGCTCGTCTACGACCTCGCGCCGGCCGGAGTGGCCGCGCTCAAATCCGCCGGGGAGTGGCACGAGCTGATCGCCCGCCCGAGCGGCCCGTGGCTGCACGCGCACTTCGTGGCCTGCATCAGCGCTTCAATTGAGCTGGCGGCTCGGAAGGACCCGGAGTTGTCCTTCATCTCCGGTTGGCGCGTCCTGGAGCGCGCGCAGGCGTCGCTTCGCCATCCGGTCACGATCAAAGAGATGGGCGGCGCAAGCAGCCATGCAGACCTCATCCCGGACGGCCTCTTCGGGCTGGAGTATCGGACCCCTGCGGGCAAGCGCTTTCGCTTCTTTCTCATCGAGGCAGATCGCGCCACCGAGCCCTTGACCAGCCGGCAGTCCTACCGCAAGAGCGTTTGGCGCAGTTTCGCGCAGTATCAGATGTACATTGAAGGCGGCGCGTATCGGCAGCACCTGGCGCTCACTGCGCCCCTTTTGGTGCTCAACGTGGTGACGAGCGCGCAGCGGTTGCAGGCCATGCAGGAGCTGTTGGTTGAGCGTTTTCCCTCGGCCGCCCCGTATCAGCTCTTCCGAAGCTGGGAGGATTTCGCAGGAGTCTGGCGCCCCACGGATCCGCGGACAGACCTCCTGACCGAGCCATGGCAGCGCTCCGGACGCTCACCGCTCGCGATCGACCGGCCATAGTACGAGGGTGCATACCGGGTGGGCCTAGCTGGCCGTGAACCGGCGCGAGAACATGTGCCAGATGAAGCACATCGGCGACACCATCAGCACGCTCGGGAATGCATACACTCGCCACGGCGGGCTACCCTTTGGCTTGCGGCCGCAGGATCGGCTGCTGCATCTCTATGTCATCGGCCAGACCGGCACCGGGAAATCTACGCTTCTGGGCAACCTGGCGCTGCAGGACGCCGCCGCAGGGACGGGCTTCTGTCTCATAGATCCGCATGGCGATCTTGCCGACGCGGTAACGGCCCGGCTCTCCGACGACGTGATTGTCTGGAACGTGGCCGATCCGGATTGCCCGTATGGATACAACCCGCTCTCGCGCGTCCCGGCGCGGTATCGTGCCCTCGTCGCAGCAGCGGTGATCGACGCATTGAAGAAGCAATGGTCGGACGCTTGGGGCGCACGGATGGAGCACCTGCTGCGCTACGCGCTCTTGGCACTCCTGGAGAAGCCGCGCGCCGATCTCCGAGACGTCATGCGCCTCTTTATCGACAGTGAATTCCGCAAGGAAGCCACGGCGCACATCGAAGACCCGCAGGTCCGCGGGTTCTGGACCGTGGAGTATCGGGCGCTGAAGTACGCCTCCGCTGTCGATGGCGTCGCGCCAATCGCGAACAAGACCGGAGCGCTTCTCGCACATCCGGTTGTGCGGCGAGCGCTGTGCGAGCCGGCGACGCCGTTGCGCCTGCGCCAAATCATGGATTCAGGCGGCCAACTGATCATCAACCTTGCCAAGGGTCGATTGGGCGCCGACACGGCCAATGTTATCGGCGGGCTCATGCTCTCCATGATCACCAGCGCTGCCTTCAGTCGCCAGGAGACACCAAGCGTGGAGCGCCAACCCTTCATGCTGCATGTGGATGAATTCCACGCCTTCACCACCGCCACGATCGCCGAGATGCTGCCAGAGAGCCGCAAGTACGGGCTCGGCCTCGCGCTCGCGCACCAGCATGTCGCGCAGGTCGAGCCGGGCGTCATGGAAGCGGTCTGGGGCAATGTCGGCAGTCGGATGGTGTTCCGCGTCGGCGCCAGCGATGCTCCCACGCTTGCGCGTCAGCTCCAGCATGTCTCGGAGATCGACCTGATGAACCTGCCCAACTATCGCGCTGTCGCGCGCCTGATGATCGACGGTACGACAAGCCGCGCCTTTTCCGTGGATGCCCGGCCCTGGCCGCAAGAAAGCCGCCCCCGGAAGCCGGAGGCGGCATAAGTCAGTACTCACTCGCGAACATTACGGTGAGCACGCGGTGCGTCAGGCGCGGATTGCCGGGATTGGGCGAACCGGTCTCCAGCGCGCGATCGTAGTAGTCGATCTTCCAGAACACCTTTCGGCCCTGCACCTCGATCGCCCCGAAATCGTGCTCGCCCCAGGGATCGTTCTCCTTCGTGAACTCGTCAAAGGATCGAACCGCCTGGATCACTTCCGTGACGAACGCTTCGCCCTCGGCCGCGAGCCCGGCCGTGATCAACAGCGAGCCGGGCCCTTCGCCGTGGATGCGGAAGCTGTCGTTGAGTTCCCGCACCACCTGGCGAGCGATCCCTTCATCCCGTCTCCAGCGGAACGTGGTCTCCTGATCGCAGTTCCGGCAATAGCCGGCCTCGACCACGGACTCCAATTCCCATATTCCGCTCGCCGGGTTCCAGCACGCCCAGGCGCCGCACACGACGCGAATGGAGCCGCAGCCCGTGCACTCTGGAACCGAACCGATGTCGCCTTCGGCCTCATCCTGCAACACTCCCATGGTTGTCTCCTTCCGTACGGGTGGCCGCCCGAGCCGATCTCGGACGCACCCCGCGAAAGGAGACGGTATGAATGTCGTCGCTGATCATGGCCGGCGGCGCGGATCGCCGAACGCGCTGAGGACGAGCGCCGCCGCCTCGAAGTACACTGTCGTCTTCGGCTCGGTTTGCCATGGCTTGCGGTATTTCGGCACGAGTCGGGCAAGCTCCGGAAAGATTGCCGCGATCTCGACGGCTTCCTCGAATTTATTCTGGTGGCTTTGAACCCGTGCAACCTCGATTGCGAGCACATCCGCCATCTCTGCCACTGACCGAATGGCCGCGATAACCGCTTTGGTGCGATCGCCCTTGCGGTTGCGGCGTGTGATCTTCTCGGTGATAACCACGTCCGGACGCAGGGTCTCCAGCCACTGGGCCGTGCGGGCAGCGGCTTCGTCAGGTCCCCGGCTTGCCTTGCGGGACAGACCCCAGGTGAGCACCACCGTATCGTCCAGAAAGACATATCCGACCCGGCCGTTTGCAGCAGCGATGGTCAGCACGCGGCCTTCATGCTTCATAGGCGTCGATGAATCGGTCAATTCGATCACCGAGCTGGTGCAGGCTGTAGTTGCGGTTGAAATGGCCGAGCCAGGAGCGTTTCGGCTCCCTCAGATCAAACAGGCGCTCCTTGAGATCCCGCGCCCGCTGCACAAAGAGCGTTCCGCTCAGGAACTCCATGCTGCGCCCAAATAGGATGGCAGCGCCGCAGAGTTCCCGCACGGTCGGTATCGCGACACCTCGCTCCAGCCGCGACATGCGCGTCTGTGAGATGCCAAGCAGGTGGGCACAGTCCGCCTGACTGAACCCGGCTCGCCGCCGAGCGGTGAGCAGGCTATGGTGAAAGTCATGCATAGCATTGGAAATGAACGATGATTGCTAACGGCACCACCACCGGTTGCAACCGCGACTGATCGCAGTTCGGCCGGCAGCCGCCGTGATTCCATCGATCCCCTTATGTCTGCGACGGTAGGGGTCTCGTCCTCCGCCTGGTCTGCTCTTTGTGGCCTGTCCGTCGGAGGGGTGAAACCCCTCCGATCGAACCAAGAGCAACCAGGTGGTGAGACCGACGCCGACAGGATCAATGGTTCTGCGAAAAGCCTAGCGCAACCGCCTGCGCCCGCAAGACCCACCCAAGTTGCGGAAATCGCATAATCGGGCGTCTAGCATTCAATTCGAGCGGCCATACAATGCTCACCATGAAGCACAACGATCAATTAGGACGACACCTCGATATCTGCCGGCAGATCTACAAGCGGCTGCGCCGTGAAGGCAAATGGCCGTGGTCCGATTCGACGGAATCCGAGGATCTGATAGAATCCGAGTCCGACAAGAATCGCGTATGAAGCCGTGCTTTGGATACATCCGTGTCTCGACCCAGAAACAGGGCGAGGGCGTGTCGCTGCAGGCGCAGCAGGACGCCATCACGGCATTTGCGAGTCGCAACGGCCTCTCGGTAGCTCGCTGGTTTCGGGAGCTGGAAACTGCAGCCAAAGGCGGCCGGCCGGTGTTCAACCAGATGCTGAAGCTCTTAGAGCGAGGCCAGGCGCAGGGCCTCATCATGCACAAGATCGACCGGTCAGCTCGAAACCTGCGGGATTGGGCGATCGTGAGCGAACTGCCCGAACAGGGCATCGACGTCTACGTCGCGACTGAGAACGTCGATTTCACCTCGCGCGGCGGGCGGCTGACCGCGGACATCCAGGCCGTTATCGCTGCCGACTACATCCGCAACCTGCGCGAGGAGACGATCAAAGGCCTCACCGGGCGGCTGCAGCAGGGCCTCTATCCGTTTAAAGCGCCGCTGGGGTATCGCGACCATGGGCGCGGCCAGGTCAAGACGCCGTGCCCGCTGAAGGCCCCGCTCATTCGCGAGGCATTCCACCTCTACGCCAGCGGCCAACATTCATTGCGCTCACTCCAGGCGGAGATGGAGCGCCGGGGCCTGCGCAACCATGCCGGCAAGCCGGTGTCGCTCCATGGCATCGAGACGATCCTCCACAACCCCTTCTACACTGGCTTGATCGTGATCCGACGGTCCGAGGCGACGTACGAAGGTCGGCACGAGCCGATCATCGACACGGCCACGTTCCGGCAGGCGCAGCGGGTGATCTCCGGGAGGGCTGGCAAGAAGGTAACCCGACACAACCACACATACGTGGGGCTCTTCCGGTGCGGGCTCTGTGGTGGCCCCATGTCGCCAGAGCGCCAGAAATCCTACACCTACTACCGCTGCCAGGCGCGCGGCTGCCCGACGACCACCGTGCGGGAGGAGGCGATCGACACGGCGGTTCTCACGTGTCTGCAGCGGCTTCAGCTGTCGGAGCAGGACGCGGCCGACCTGGAGTGTCGGTGGAATGCGTGGCTTGCGGATGGAGATCGGGAGGAGCTGCGCCGCTCCCTGGCCCTGCAGCGCGCGCAGATCAAGGAGAGGCTATCGCGCGCGGCGGACTTGGCCATCGATGGGACACTAACGCGGGAGGAATACCGGGAACGCAAGCTCACGCTCGAACTGGAGCTCGCTCAGGTGGCGCAGCGGGAGGAAGAGCTGGACTGCGACCAGCTGGACCTGGCCAAGCGTGCGGCGTTCCTCGAACTCATAAAAAACGTTGCAGCGCTTTACGAAATCGCGAATCCAGCTGAGCGACGGCAGCTCGCCGAAAACAGTTTCTCGAACTGCCGGGTGGTACGAAAAAATGTTGAAGTAGAGCCCTCAAATTGGCTCATCGAAAGAGACCCAGCCAAGCTGTCTCCATTGGTGACCCATATCGACACACTTCTCGCACTTTTCACCCCAAGGCAACAAGGTTCCAAAGTCGACAAGGTGCCGGAGATCCCTCAGTGGAAGTATAATCTGCATAACCAGTATCCGAACAACGGATTTAATAGAGCCGCGTAGCTCGGTCTATTCGTTTAGCGGCGTCGATCCATCTCTCTGCGAAAGTCTGAGAGATCGGATCGAATTAACTTTCTCGGCAATGCGGAATGTATGTTCATCTGCTTCCGAGATACACTTCTCTATATCATCAAGTTCTGAGTCTCTGAAAGCCTCATGCTCATATCTTAGCAACCCATTTAGCATACCGAAAAAATCACTGTATCCGTAGCGTTGGTGGCTTTCCAACAGACTTGGCCCGAAAGCCTTCTCTTTAGCAATGCTTAGCCAAGTTCGTCTTTCCGATAATGTTTGGTTGGCCACCGCGAGTGCGTCTGAAATCTTGCCGCTCCTAAACATAACGTAGAGTATGAGATAACTGACGCAAAAGTATTCTAGTCTCCGAGTGAGTCGTTTCAACAGTGCGTTAACGAAGGCGTCTCTTTCCTCCTTGTCAGAAAGCCCATTGTAGTATCGAACGAGCGCATCGCCATTCTCTGTTTTCACTTTTCTGTCTCCGGAGCCGCTTGCAATCTCTTGCCGTTGCCCCGCCTTGTCACTGCTCCAACTATCTTGATAGATCTGTCTGATTTCGCGTCCGTTAAATTCGGCTAACACGCTTCCAAGTTGGCCTTCACGGCGCCCGAACTTTTTATACCGAGCGATTTCGTCCTGTAAAACACTGGCAACCCGCTTTTCAATCTCATTGGTGAGTGTCCATATGCGCTCGGTCTCCAGTTTCGTTGGTTGTGGTGTACGTCTTTTATCGGAGGCAATCTTGACCGCCTTCACTTTTCTTCGTTGGTTGAATTGGTCAATAAACACCACATCGACAACAATATGACGCCCTTCTTTGGTGATTGGAGGAACAATCCAGAAATCCGCATTCAACTCAGTGGTACACCCGGGTGGAATGGAATATGAGCCAAAGTAGTTGCTGTTGACGTCTTTCACGAGAACCATGCCGTCCGTTTTCGGCCGTGCTATGAAAGCGCTCAGTACCCGGATCGGCTGATCGGTTGGGTTGGTAATATGCCAGTAGGTCGCAACCTGCATGGCAGGGCGCTGATCGCCGGTCCGACCCATATGCCACCAATGTTTTCTCTGATGCGGTACCAGGATAGGCCTGTGTAACCAGTGTCTCAGCCAAGGGATGAATTTTCCCAGCTTTCCAAGGATTGAATCAATCGACGACAGGATCGATCTGAACGTTGCCGCCCAGAATTTTCCCTCACTGTTTCCGTTGCCTGTGTCCATATATCATACGGTCTCAAGTCGCTCCGCACATGTTCGTACGAAGCTGGTTATGTTATCAATTATGACCGCTGTGGAAGATATGGCAACGATCGTGTCCCCGGACGTGGTGTAGCTGGCGGCCAGTCGCCCTCCAGAGGCCGCTCCAGGAACGCTGCGACGCGCTCGTCGATCTCGGCGCACAGCCGCGACACCTGGCTCTTCGACACGCCGCACATGCCCAGCGCCTTGACCAGGTCGTCGACGCTGCGCGTCGAGACGCCCTGCACGTAGACTTCCTGAATCACCGCCGTCAGCGCCTTCTCGGCCCGCAGAGAACGAGCGCTACCTCGCCGGCATCGTAATGGGCCGCTGAGGGCCGCCCTGCCGCGATCGCCGGATGTCGTGTAAACTGCGGCGCTCGGGCGTTCAGGCGGCGGGCTGCCAGTTCCAGGGCAGCAGGTCGTCGAGACGCCGTAACCGGCCGCTCAAGGCCGCCTTCCCCCAGCAGAGGTTCGGCGTAGGCTGACGTCCGTACCGACGTCGGTACGGACGTCGGCTATTGGGTGGGGAGGCGATGCGGCAGGAAATCCTGAGGGGTGCGGAGCGCCGCCGACGCTGGAGCGACGAGCAGAAGCTGGCGATCCTCTCGGAGGTCGGGGACGAGGGCTGGTCGGTGGCCGAAGTGGCGCGCCGCCACGACCTCAGCCGGCAACAGGTTTACCAGTGGCGTCGGGAGCTTGTCCGCAAAGGTCTGATCCCGGTCGAACCCACCGTTTTCCTGCCGGTCACCGCCGAGGCGGCCGAGGGCGAGGAGACGCCGGAGACCAGGGGCCGCAGGGTCGAAGTCGGCCTGGCCAAGGGTCGGACACTGACCGTCACGACGGACGTGCCGGCGATCGTGCTGCAGCGGCTGATCCGCACGGTCGAGACCGCATGATCGGCCCCGGGACAGGCGTGCGCGTCTACCTGGCCGCGGGCGTCACCGACATGAGGAAGGGGATCACCCGGCTGGCGGCGCTGGCGCAGCGGGAACTGCGGCAGAACCCGGCCTCGGGCGCGGTGTTCGGGTTCCGGGGAAGACGCGGCGACAGGATCAAGCTGCTGTACTGGGACGGCCAGGGCTTCTGCCTATACTACAAGGTCCTGGAGCGCGGCCGCTTCCCATGGCCGTCTCCGGCGGATGGTGCGGTCCGACTGACCTCGGCGCAGCTGGCGATGCTTTGAGAGGGGATCGACTGGCGGCGGCCGGCGTGGACCGCACCGCCGGCGCGCGTGGTCTGATTTGGTCATTGGAATCAGGCCGATAGCGCTGGTGCGGGAGTCCCGGCCGGGGTAGACTCCGGCATGGTTCAGGCGCTCGAGACCCTGCCCGACGACCCGGCCGTGCTGATGGCGAGCGACCGGCTGCACGCCGACGACACGCCGATCCGTGTGCTCGATCCCACCGGCCCGAAGGCGAAGGGCCGGCCGCGGGCGATCAAGGAGGGCCGGATCTGGGCCTATGTGCGCGACGACCGGCCCTGGGGCGGCACCGATCCGCCCGGCATCGCCTACTTCTTCTCGCCCGACCGCCAGGGCGCGCATCCGCAGCGGCATCTCGCCGAGTTCGAAGGCATCCTGCAGGCCGACGCCTACGCCGGGTTCCGCAAGCTCTACGAGCCCGGGCTGGATGACGTCCCGAAGATCCGGGAGGCGGCGTGCTGGGCGCACCTGCGGCGCGAGTTCCACGATGTCTGGAAGGCGACCGGCTCCGAGATCGCCCGGGAAGCGCTGGAGCGGATCGGCGCGCTCTCGGCCTGGCGCACGACGCGACGGCTCTCCGCGGGCTGCCCATGGCCTGTATGAGATCACCAATCGCACGGATAGAGAAACCATGCTCGTATGCCCGCTACGTTACCGCCGTGATCGGCTCTTTAGCAGCTAGCAACAAGATTACTGTCGCGTCTGACCGCGTATGTAAAGCTCCAAAGTATCCGTAATCAGTAGTCAAATAAATCCCTAATCGCCAACCGGCGTTTCCTCATTTCGCTCCCTTCGGTGTGCCGATTCATATGCTTGTTAGAGCGATTTTCTTGATATCCATCAGAACGTACGAATTCCTTCGTTACGGCTCGGTTATTCTGTGTGCTTCCAGCACGATAGTAGCCGGAAGCTGTCTCTGGGCCGGTCGTGACAATTTCCACCGCCACGCCAGCCCAACCTTGGATCGACTTCAAAAAAGTCTCAAAATCCGCCACTTCAACGTCGGCGGATGTTGCATCCTTCATACTAGGGAAAAGGTAGTCTACGCCAGTGAGCGCAATCCGATTAGGAGTATTTAACTGAACTGCCGTTTGCAGCACCTCATGATCGAACATTCCTACTCGACGCGCCCTATCTGCGATGCCCCAGGAGCCACCACCCACCTCCTTAATTCCCATTCGTAGTGCCTTATCAGCAGCTATTTCGTTTCTTAGTTTCCCTACATGGTTTCGCGTTTCGAACGCTTTAATCACCAGAACGACATCATACTTCCATCGCAAGCCCAAGCCCACTTCTGAAAGCATCGCCGCCGCCGTTGAATCGCGACTAGAGGTAAAAGGATAATCACCATGATAATTTGAGAGCAGAGCACCTTGATGCCCTTCAAGTAGGATACGCTTGTTTTGCTCGGCAGCTCTATAAAGAAAGTTCCTTGTGCACCCAAGCATAGCCGAGATCTCTTGATAATCTCGCGCAAGCTTAAGTCTCCTCTTTGCTCGCTCTGCTGTTGCATATCCAGTACCAGTCAGAGTCGAACCGATCGTTTGGTACCTAGAGTCCTGCCTCTGCGCCTTGATGCACTCCTCGGAAACAATGCCAGCTAATGGATCTATAAGTACATCATCCTTATGGACATTCCAGTCGCTCATTTCTTTCAGAAGCGTCGGAATATGAAGCAATGACCCCGGTCCAAAAACAATCTTCGGACGAGCTTCCGATACTGCTGTAGGAAGCATGCGGAAACGGTATGCCCGATCATTCTGCACTATCGTATGAGAAGAGTTTATACCGCCACACCGGCAAACAATTTCAAAATTTTCATTTCTGGCGAGAAAGGCACACACTTTACCCTTTCCTTCGCCTCCGTACTGACCACCCACAACAATCGTAATCATGATATTATCCTACCATTCAAGCGCGGGTACCACCAGTGCGCATCTGCTCCAATGCGCCCCTGATCGCGTCATTGTATATAGGACTTAGAAGACTTTTACCCATATTTTTAACTGCCTCTGTTACCTCGTAGAAAACGGAAATTTGAGGTGAATGTTCCCAAGCGTCCCGTAGAGAAGCGATCGTGGGAGAAACATCGTCCACTTCAATCCGTCGCATTTCCCCAGCCGCAGATTCCGTAAAATAAAGGCGCGATGGACCTGCACGAAACGGTGCGGTGTATGCAACAAATAATCGATGATCTCTCTGCCCGATCAATTTAGTAGCAATTGCCTCGAAATCCTGAGCAAACTTAAATCTTCCGAGTTTCTCACCGTGCACAGGCTTGTAGTCACGCTCAAATATATCGCGAAATTCTGCATTGAGAGCCTTTACGCACTCTCTGCCAGAAGTCTCGCTGCTACCGTAGTAGCTTTTTGCAAACAAAGCGTAATGATCTGGTCGCTTCCATAATGATTTTAGGCGAGCATTATTTCTATTCAGCACTAAGTCGCAGTATAAATGAAGGTCGCGAAGCTCCTGTGTATGACTTCCGGTTGCTGAACTGAGCGTGTCATGTACCTCCCATAAAATCTTGAGAAAATATCCATCTATAAAATATTTGTACTCCCTGCGACGTGACGATTCTGTCGCTAGACTCCTGAAATCATCACGCAATCCTGCCAAGTTATCTGGCAAGTTTCTACAAAGTAGAAACGAGTGGACAAACCTATGCATGCACAGATTTCGCCGAGCAACATCATGATGAAATATCGCCCAACGATACAAATGAAATCGCGCAACGAAAAAGGTTTCGACAGCAGAGAGAGCTCCTGGTGAAAGTCCAGCTTCAACTGCCCCTGGCTGTTCTGAATCTCTCAAATGAAGGCTATCAAGGATGCGGCCGAGATCATACGACGTAGCTGTTAGGGCAGTCGATTCAATATCGCGCCGTACATAGTCTAAGCGATCGGCATCCACGTCTCCCGCTAGAATAGAACGCTTTATTCCGATGAGAGGCTTAATGTCTTTGTCGGCTCCCGAGTCGCTTTCGAGCAAAGCTTGCGCAAGTTTGCAGCAACAGTTTGCAAATTTACGATGCCTTCTAAGCATCGCACCATCTTCTAACATACTCTGCGGATTGATAACGTCATCAAAGATGATCTTGGAGAGGTCCTTGCCAACTTTTTCATGATCATATTCATCCCCAATGGCTGACTGAAATCCATATTCTACGATATGACTGAATGGCGGGTGTCCAACGTCATGAAGCAGCGCGGCGAGCCTTGTTGCTTGGAACATCACACAAACCGGGAGATACTTTTCACTAAAGTTATTCCCTGTCGCAAACTGCTCCACACCGAGCAGTTGACTGTAGACACTCTCCGAATGAAATAAATCGAAATTAGTTCTTTGCGCTTCCTCTGAGACCTCTTCCATTGTTGGGCACGATAGATTAGAAATTGAGAAATAAATACCTGACACAAGCTTTTCTATGACAGCTTGATTTACCGTGTTTTGGAAAGAGTGCGAAAACATAAGACCAGCCACATGCATCACCCCAAGACAATGAGGGTGGCGCTGCATATGCGCAGTCGGGTACGTTAAGAATGTGAAGCTATTCTGATGTACATAGTGTAGGCGCAGGAAAAGCGGATGGCGCGCAACAGCAGCTTCAAGGTCTGTTAGAAAAATGTATTCATACAGATTATCTCTTGTTTTTTTCGTCATTTGGTCAATCCACGATAGCTTTACTTCTGGGTACTGACGTGCCGCTACGTTCTCGATTTGCGATCATGAGGTAATGGGTCATCTGAAGTGAGTGACGTCAACCCCTCATTTCACCGCTCTTGAGTTTAAAACCATAGTGCTACACACTCATTTTTACCTAGACTGGCCTCTCCGCGCCCCGGCGGTTGCGGGTTCGCCCCGCACAACCTTCAAGCCAGCCGCAGAACGTGCGAAGATCCGTTAAGTACCTGAGAAAATTTGGGATCAGGCATCAACATAGCACGCCCGTACAAATTTGATGGAAGCCGACATTCCCCGAGTCGTCTTCGCCTTGTGGGTATGTTCGACTGATCGAGCCATGTGATCAACCATTTTTCGAGCCGTTGTAGCGTCCGCGGTCCGCAAAATGCCCCGGAGTCTGGGCCGCGAACCCACCGCTGCGTTAGATTGCAATACCGCTGGACGCCTCCGGAAACCTGCTGGCGCTGGAGGCCGCGGCATGATTCGATGTCCCCGGATCCAGGCTTGGTCGGGGGTGAGGGATGTCGGGTCAGCAGCCGGGTTTCTGGGACGTCGAGGATCGCCTTCGGCAGTTGTCGGCGCAGGGCGATCCGCTGGAGAAGCTCAGCGCGACCGTCGACTTCGAGCTGTTTCGTGCTGACCTCAACGCGGCCGTCGGTCCGCGCGATCGCGGCAAAGGCGGTCGTCCTGCCTTTGACGTGGTGCTGAAGTTCCGGATGCTGGTGCTGCAGGCGCTGCACGGCCTGTCGCTGGAGCAGACCGAGTACCTGGTGCGCGACCGGCTGAGCTGGATGCGCTTCTGCCGGCTGGGGCCGGGCGACCCGGTCCCGGACGCCAACACCCTCTGGGACTTCCGCGAGGCCCTGATCGGTGCGGGGGCGCTCGACGCGCTGTTCGCGCGCCTGGACCGCGCGATCACGGAGGCGGGCTATCTGCCGATGTCGGGCCAGATCGTCGACGCGACGCTGGTCGCCGCCCCGCGTCAGCGCACCACCGACGGCGAGAAGGCCGCGATCAAGGCGGGCAAACGCGCCCGTGAGATCTGGCCCGAGAAGCCGGCCAAGGCGCGCCAGAAGGACGTCGACGCGCGCTGGACGGTGACGGTCTCCAAGGCCAAGCCGGCCGAGGACAGCACACCGCGGATCGACATCGCGATCCCCACGTTCGGCTACAAATCCCACATCTCGGTCGACCACCGGCACGGCATCATCCGTCGGCAGAAGGTCACCGATGCCGCGGCCCACGACGGCGCCCGGCTGCGCGAGGGCCTGATCGACCGCACCAACACCGCCTCCGACGTGTGGGCCGACAGCGCCTACCGCTCCGCGGAAAACGAGCGCTACCTCGAGCGCCTGGGCAAGGTCAGCCGGATCCACCGGCGCAAGCCGAGGGGCAAGCCCATGCCCCGGCGCACGGCTAGGGCGAACGCCAGGAAGTCTGCGGTCCGCGCCCACATCGAGCACCCGTTCGCGCACCAGAAGGGGCCGATGAAGCTAATGATCCGCACCATCGGCCTGGCGCGCGCCGAGGCGGCGATCACGCTCGCCAACATGGTCTACAACATGAAGCGATGGTGCTGGCTCGACAGGCGAAGTGCGCCCGCATGAAGCCAGGATCCACCCGGACAGCCGCCCGACGAGCCCGAAAACGCCAAAAGAACACGGCCACGCCGGCCGCTTGCACCCCATCGCGGCTCACCGCCGCCTTTCCGCGTTCCGTAACCCGGTTTTCGGAGGTGTCCCGCTTTCTGCTGTGTGACCGACAGATCTAGCAGGCTGCCTATCCTTCGATTCTGCCACGATCCTGGTCATGCCGTCACAAACAGTTTCAGCGACTAGGATGTGACTAACAGGCGCTGTTAAGAGTGTTAAGTCATTGAAAAGGATGGTAGCGGAGGAGGGACTTGAACCCCCGACACGCGGATTATGATTCCGCTGCTCTAACCAACTGAGCTACTCCGCCCCAGGGACGCGAATGGCGGGGATATAGGCGGGGCGGCGTGTTGCTGTCAAGCCGCGCGCGCCCCCGAATTCGCCCGGCCGAACGGGCCTCAGCCGCCCAGCAGTTCGCCCAGCTGGATGGCGATGCCCATGGAGCCGTCGACCTTCAGCTTGCCGGTCATGTAGGCAAGCGTCGGGTCCATGTCGCCCTCGACCAGCTTGGCAAGGTTTTCCGCCGTCACGGTGATCGTCGCGTCGGCCTCGCCCGCCTCGCGCGAGACGGCGGGCGGGCGCGTGGCGGCGTCGAGCCGGATCACCCCCTCCCCGCCCAGGTCGAAGACCACCCTCTTGTCGAAGCCGGGATTGGCGTCGGCCAGCGCGCGGATGCGCTCGGCCAGGGCATCGGTGTCCATCGGGGCGATCTCCGGTCGGAAGGGGGTCTGCAGGTCGGATCGGCGCGGCGGCCGGGAACGAGGAATCGAGGGACGTACGGGCGCCCAGCTGGGCGCGGCCAGCGGCCGCCAAACACGTACGGCCGGGCGTACGGCGTCAGGCGGCCATCGCGGTGCTCTCGGCACCGGTGATCCAGCCGCCGCCGAGCACCCGGTCCTCGCGGTAGCACACCGCCGCCTGTCCGGGCGCGACGCCGTATTGCGGCGTGTCGAGCGCGATCGTCGCCCCGCCCCGCCCGTCGGGAAAGAGCGTCGCGGGCGCCGGATCCTGTGCCGAGCGCAGCTTGACGGCGACCCGCTCGCCCGCCGGCGCCGGCGCGGCGTCGCCCAGCCAGTTGAGCGCGTCGACATGGACCCGGTCGCGCGCCAGGGCGCTCTTCGGCCCGACGACGACGCGCCGCGCCTCGGGCTCGACCCGGACGACGTACAGCGGCTCCGCCGTGCCGCCGATGCCGAGCCCACGTCGCTGGCCGACGGTGAAGCCGATGACGCCGTCGTGCCGGCCGAGCACCCGGCCCTCCAGGTCGACGATGTCGCCCGGATCGGCGGCGCCGGGACGCAGCTTCTCCACCACACGGGCATAGGCGCCGTCGGGCACGAAGCAGATGTCCTGGCTGTCGGGCTTGTGGGCCACCGGCAGGTCGAGCCGGGCGGCGAGCGCCCGCGTCTCCTCCTTGGCGAGGTCGCCCAGCGGAAAGCGCAGGAAGTCCAACTGCTCGGGCGTGGTGGCGAAGAGGAAGTAGCTCTGGTCCTTTGAAGGGTCCGCCGCGCGGCGCAGCTCCGGGCCGGCCGGGCCGGCGACGCGGCGGATATAGTGGCCGGTCGCCAGGCAGTCGGCGCCCAGGTCGCGCGCCTGGTCGAGCAGGTCGCGGAACTTGACCCGCTGATTGCAGCGAACGCAGGGAATCGGCGTCTCCCCACGCAGATAGCTGTCGGCGAAGTCGTCGATCACCGAGGCGCGGAACCGGTCCTCGTAGTCGAGCACGTAGTGCGGGATGCCGATCCGGTCGGCCACCCGGCGCGCGTCGTGGATGTCCTGGCCGGCGCAGCACGCGCCCTTGCGCCCCACGGCGGCGCCATGGTCGTAGAGCTGGAGCGTCACGCCAACGACCTCGTAGCCCTGACCGGCCAGCAGCGCGGCCGTCACGGAGCTGTCGACGCCGCCGGACATGGCGACGACCACGCGGGTGTCGGCGGGGGCCTTGTCGAAGCCGAGGTCGATGCCGGGACGGCTGCCGATAGGGCTGCCGGGGCCGGCGTCGGTGTGCGCGTCGGTGCCGATCGGGTTCATGGCCGCCAATATAGGCAGGCCGGCCCGCCACGCAATCGGCGCGCGCGGCGCGATCGCGGGCGGGCCGGGAAGCCGGGACGGCGGGAGGGGGCAGACGCCGTCCCGGCGAGAGTAGCGAGCCGGGGCCGCGGCCGGGCCGTGAGCGACCCCGCCGCGAGCCCGGTCACGCGGCCCGGATCTCCGAGGTGAAGCCGTTGACCGCCGCGGAGAGCGCCTCGGCCTGTTCGGAGAGCTGGCGGGCGGCGTCGCTGACCTCCGAGGAGGCCGCCCCCGCCTCGTCCGCCGCGGCGGTCACGTCGGCGATGTTGGAGGAGACCTCCCGGCTGCCGCCGGCCGCCTGCTGGACATTGCGTGCGATCTCCTGCGTCGCCGCGTTCTGCTGCTCGACGGCGGCGGCCACGGTGCTCGCGATCTCCGACATCTCGCGGATGCGCTCGCCGATGCCGTCGATGGCGGAGACGGTCGTGCCGGTCTGATCCTGGATGGTCTTGATCTGAGCGGCGATATCCTCGGTCGCCTTGGCGGTCTGGGTGGCGAGCCCCTTGACCTCCTGGGCCACCACCGCGAAGCCCTTGCCCGCCTCGCCGGCGCGCGCCGCCTCGATCGTGGCGTTGAGCGCCAGCAGGTTGGTCTGCTCGGCGATCGAGGTGATCAGCTCGACCACCTCGCCGATTTTATCGGCCGCGTCGGCCAGCGTGCGCACCTGCTGGTTGCTGCGATCGGCCTCGGCGACGGCCGTGCCGGCGATCTCCGTCGACTGGGCGACCTGGCGCGCGATCTCCTGGATCGAGCTCGACAGCTCCTCCGCCGAGGAGGCGACCGTCGAGGTCGTGTTGCTCGTCTGCTCCGAGGCGGCGGCGACGGCCGCGGCCTGGTCGGAGGTCTTGCGCGAGATGGAGAGCATCGATTCCGCGGTCGAGCGCATTTCCGTCGCCGCCGAGGACACGCTCTGCACGATCTCGCCGGTGGTCGCCTCGAAGCCGGAGACGAGCTCCGAGATCCGGACCACCCGCGCCTCGCGTGCATCGCGCTCGCGGGCGGCCTCTTCCTCCAGGCGCTCGCGCTCGACCATCTTCTCTTGGAAGACCTTCACCGCGCGGGACATCTCGCCGATCTCGTCCCGACGCTCGGTGCCCGGCACCGCGATATCGAGCCGGCCCTCCGACAGGTCGTCCATGGCCCGCGACAGACCGCCGACGCCCTTCTGGATGGTCCGGATGGTCGTCACCGCGACGACAGCCAGCACGAAGCCCAACAGGACGGCGATCGAGACGATGGCGATCAGGGCGATGCGGTTGCCGCGCTCGACGCTCGCCATCGTCGACTCGACGCGCGAGCGGGCCATGCGCACCTCGTCCCGGATGGTCGCCTCGAGCTGGTCGAAGCCGGTGGCCGAACCGCGAACGGACATGAAGCCGAGCTGCGGGTTGCGCTCGACCAGGTCGAGGGCCGCCTGCACCGCATTGCGGTAGGACGTGTAGGCCTCCTCGTCCAGCAGGCCGCCTTCCGCCCGCGCGTCGAGACGCTCCAGCCGCGGCGTCAGCACCGCCTTCATGCGCTCGACATCCTCCTCCGGCCCGCTGAGCAGCGTCCAGACGGTGAGCTGGTAGAGCGTGCCCTGGACAGTGCGCAGGTCCTGGAGGTCCTGCATGAACGTTTCGACCTGGGCCACCTCCTCCTGGAGGTGCATGCCCGCCTCCTGGGCACGAATGCCGTTGACCAGCGAGACGGCGAGCACGCCGACGGCGAAGACGGCGGCGACGACCGCGACGAGGGCGATCCGGGTCTTAAGGGTCAAGCTTCGCATTGTCTTCTCCATCGCCGCGGCCCGCCCACCGGACCGGGTCTCGAAATCGCCTTCCACCGCCCGCCGTCACCGACCTCCGACCCGGCGGATTAGGGGGCGGAGGCGGAAGCACGGCCGCGGCGTCACCCGGACGCGCCGCCGCGGCCGTGCTTCCAGGGCGTCAGGAGTCGTTGGCCCAGGCGCAGATGACGTGTTCCTGCACCGGACGCAGGCAGGTGCCGACCGTGTCGACGATCGCGCCGGACTCCGGGTTGGAGAACCGGATGTTGACCGTGTAGGGGTCCGAATGCCCCTCGGTGCCGGCCAGGACGTCCTGGTTGTAGAACTCGCCGTCGAAGTCCGCCATGTCGATGCTGTTCATCCCGACCAGATCCGGGAACGCGCTGTCGGCCCAGACCACGCCCTCGGCATCCATGCCGTACATGTGCAGATGGTACTGATCGCCGACCCAGCGGTCGGACGCGGGGTCGTTGAACGCAGCCTTGACGTCGTCGAGCGGCGTCTCGTTGAAGTAGGTCTCCGCCTCGAGCACCATCTCGCGCGTCAGCGCCTCCATCTCCTCGGGATTGGCGAACGCCGTACCGGCGGCGGTGACGGCGGTCAGGGCGGTGGCGGCGACCAGGGCTTTGAAACGCATCGGGGGCACCTCTTGGTTACGTTGAATTCCCCTCGAATTGAGCGCGATTTTCTGAACGAAAAGTTAAACGACGGAATAGTTGTTCCCGTATTTGGATTAGTTCGATAGCGTACTTTCTTGCGTTGAAACGGCGCCTCCCTCGCGCATTCCGTTCGATTTCGCAGGGCCGCCGTGATTCCTTGATTCTCGAGCGACGACGGGCGTACGGGAGAGCACTGGCGATCCGTTCGCTACGCCTCGTCGTCACCAGGGGGTCCATGCTCGACTCGCCGCCCTGCCCGCCCGATCCCGCTTGCCTTGCCGAGGCCGCGGCCCGCGCGCTGGCGACCGCCGATCCGGGGGACAAGGCGCACGCCGCCCGCGCGATGGCCGCCGCGCGGCGCGACGGCCGGCTCGCCCCGCTCGGCCG
>JAVJUS010000029.1:0-15763 GCA_040220455.1 Azospirillaceae bacterium | reverse complement strand
ATCACGGTCGAGGAGGCCAAGTCGCTCGAGACCGAGCTCGAGGTCGTCGAGGGCATGCAGTTCGACCGCGGCTATCTCTCGCCGTACTTCGTGACCAACGCCGAGAAGATGGTCTGCGAGCTGGAGAACCCGTACATCCTGCTGCACGAGAAGAAGCTGTCGAACCTGCAGGCGCTGCTGCCGGTGCTGGAGTCGGTGGTCCAGTCCTCGCGCCCGCTGCTGATCATCGCCGAGGACGTCGAGGGCGAGGCGCTGGCGACCCTGGTGGTCAACAAGCTGCGCGGCGGCCTCAAGGTCGCGGCCGTCAAGGCGCCGGGCTTCGGCGACCGCCGCAAGGCGATGCTGGAGGACATGGCGATCCTGACCGGCGGCCAGGTGATCTCCGAGGATCTCGGCATCAAGCTCGAGAATGTCACGATCGACATGCTCGGCACCGCCAAGAAGGTCGACATCTCCAAGGACGAGACGACGATCGTCGACGGCGCCGGCGACAAGGCCGACATCGAGGCGCGCTGCAACCAGATCAAGGCGCAGGCCGAGGAGACGACCTCCGACTACGATCGCGAGAAGCTGCAGGAGCGGCTGGCGAAGCTGGCCGGCGGCGTCGCGGTGATCCGGGTCGGCGGCGCGACCGAGATCGAGGTCAAGGAGAAGAAGGACCGCGTCGACGACGCCATGCACGCAACCCGCGCGGCGGTCGAGGAAGGCATCATCGCCGGCGGCGGTACCGCGCTTCTCTACGCGGTCAAGGCGCTCGAGGGTCTCAAGCCGGGCAATGACGAGCAGCGCGTCGGCGTCGAGATCGTGCGCAAGGCGCTGACCACGCCGGCCCGCCAGATCGCGATCAACGCCGGCATGGACGGCTCGATCGTCGTCGGCAAGCTCCAGGACAAGAACGATCCGAACTGGGGCTTCAACGCCGCTACCGGCGAGTTCGAGGATCTGGTCAAGGCCGGCGTCATCGATCCGGTGAAGGTGGTCCGCGCGGCCCTGCAGGACGCGGCGTCGGTCGCCGGCCTGCTGGTCACCACCGAGGCCATGGTCGCCGAGCGGCCGGAGAAGAAGGAAGGCGGCGGCCACTCCCACGGCATGCCGGACATGGGCGGCATGGACTTCTGATCCATCCATCCCGGCCCGGGCCGATCGCCCGGGCCGGCGGACGGCTCGCGAGACTTCGGGGGCGCTCCATCGGGGCGCCCCCATTTTCATGCCGCCGAGGTCGGGGACGGTGCGCGCGGCGTCGCGGCGGGCAAACTGCCGCCGGCGCGTCGGTCGCCCGCGGCCGCGGGCCGTGCGCGACGGCGCAGCCCTCTGCCTCAGATCGCCAGGTATTCCTGGCGGATCTCCTGGTTGTCGAGGACTTCCCGGGCGCTGCCGCGGAAGGCGACCTCGCCCATGTCGAGGATGATCGCCCGGTCGGAGAGGTTGAGCGCGGCGATGACGTTCTGCTCGACGATCACCGTGGTGATGCCGAGCTCGCGCACGCCGTGGAGGATCCGCTCGATCTCCTGGACGATCACCGGCGCGAGGCCCTCATAGGGCTCGTCGAGCAGCAGCAAGCGAACGTCACGGGCCAGCGCCCGGGCGATCGCCAGCATCTGCTGCTCGCCGCCCGACAGGGTCGTGCCCTCCTGGCGGCGCCGCTCGGCGAGCCGGGGGAAGGATTCGAAGATGCGCTCCAGCGGCCAGCCCCGCGGCTCGGCGATCTGGGCGAGCTGCAGGTTCTCCTCGACCGTCAGCCCCTGGATGATCCGCCGATCCTCGGGCACCAGCACGATGCCGCGCCGGGCGGCCTGGTGGGCGGCCATCTTGTGCACCGGATCGCCGTCGAGCCAGATCTCCCCCTGCTTCAGCTCGGGCGAGCCGGCCCGGGCGATGGTGCGCAGGGTCGAGGTCTTGCCGGCGCCGTTGCGGCCCAGCAGGGCGACGATCTCGCCCTCCTTCACGTCGAAGCCGACGCCCTGGACGATGTAGCTCTCGCCGTAATAGGCGTGCAGGTCGTGGCAGGTGAAGAAGGGCTGCGCGGCGGCCCCGGCGGCCGGGCGCCCGGCGGTTCCCGTGTCCGTTCGCTTGGCGCTCGCCGTGCTCATATATGGGCTCCCCCGAGATAGGCTTCCTGGACCCGCGGGTCGCCGCGCACCTCGTCGGGCGGGCCCTCGCAGATGATCTCGCCCTGGGCGAGGACCGAGATCCAGTCGGCGAGGCTGAACACGACATGCATGTCGTGCTCGATGATGACCTTGGTCATCCCCCGCTCCTTGATCCGCTTGAGGATGTCGATCGTCCGGTTGGTGTCGTGGCGCGACATGCCGGCCGTCGGCTCGTCGAGCAGCAGCAGCCGCGGGTGCTGGATCAGGCACATGGCGAGCTCCAGCCGCCGCTTGTCGCCGCGCGACAGGCTGGAGGCGACGAGATCCTTGAACCCGGCCAGGCCCAGGTCGTCGAGGATGTCCTCGGCCTCCTGGCGCAGCGCCGTCTCGTCCATCAGGTCGCGCACCGCGTTGAAGGTGAAGGCGCCGTCGCGCTTGGCCAGGGCGGCGATGACGACGTTCTGGTGCAGCGTCAGGTCGCTGAAGATCTCCGGCGTCTGGAACACGCGCGCGACGCCGATCTGGTTGATCTGGTGGGGCTTCTTGCCGGTCAGCACCTGGCCGGAAAAGACCACCGAGCCGGTGTCCGGCGCGATGCGGCCGACGCAGACATTGAGCAGCGTCGACTTGCCCGCCCCGTTCGGCCCGATGATCGCATGGGTCCGACCCTCCTCGATCTGGAGGTTGATGTTGGTCAGCGCGCGCAGACCGCCGAAGGTCTTGTTCACGTCCGTGACGTTGAGGACGATGTTGTCCACCGGGCTTCCTCCCTATTCGGACGGCTGCGCGTGGGCGGCGCGGCGCGGAGAGCCGCCGGACCGCCGGCGTCGGATGCCGGCGTAGAGACGCCGGAAGCCCTCGACCAGCCCGCCGGGCAGGAAGATGACGATGACCATGAACAGGACGCCCAGGGTCAGCTGCCAGCCCTCGCCGACGAACAGGCCGACGACGCCGACCACCACGCTCTCCAGCCCGTCCGGCAGGAAGGCGAAGACGCCGTGCAGGGTGGACTCGCCGACGGCGGAGAAGATGTTCTCGAAGTACTTGATGATCGCCGCACCCAGCAGCGGGCCGAACAGCGTGCCGGCGCCGCCCAGGATGGTCATCAGCACGACCTCGCCCGAGGCCGTCCACTGCATCCGCTCCGCGCCCGCCAGCGGATCGGTGACCGCCAGCAGGGAGCCGGCGAGCCCGGCGTAGAGCCCGGAGATCGTGAAGACGACGAGCAGGTAGGGCCGGGTGTTGAAGCCGGTGTACATCATGCGCGTCTGGTTCGACTTGATCGCGCGCAGCTTCAGCCCGAAGGGCGAGCGGAAGATCCGGAGCGAGACGTAGAAGGCCAGGATCAGCAGGACCGCGCAGAGGTAGAAGCCGCCGAAGCCCGCGAGCTCGAACCCGAAGAGCGAGGGCGAGGGCCGCCCGGCGGTCTCCGCTGCGCCGAAGACGCCGTCGAGCACCCGCGGGTCGTCGAGCGCGAGCTGGAGCCCGGTCTCGCCGTTGGTGATCGGCGTCAGCACCGAATAGGCGAGATTGTAGGACATCTGGGCCAGCGCCAGCGTCAGGATGGCGAAGTAGATGCCCGATCGCCGCAGGCAGACGAAGCCGATGACCACCGCGAAGACGGCCGCCATCGCCGTGCCGAAGATCAGCGCCGGGATGACGTCCATGCTGAGCAGCTTGAACGACCAGACTGCGGCGTAGGAGCCGACGCCGAGGAACGCGGCGTGGCCGAAGGACAGGTATCCGGTCAGGCCGAAGAGCAGGTTGAAGCCGACCGCGAAGATCCCGTAGATCGCGAACTTCTGCAGCAGGTCGGGATAGGACGCGCCGAACGGGGCGAGCCAGAGCGGCATGGCGAGCACGACGACGGTGAAGACCGCCATCATGATCGCGTCTTGGCGTGGCGGCAGAGCGATCATCTCATGTCTCCATCACGCCCTTGCGGCCCATCAGGCCCCGCGGACGGATCAGCAGGATCGCCACGGCGACCAGGTAGATGATGATCTGGTCGATGCCAGGGATCAGCGACTTCACCTCGGTCATCGAGGCGAAGGACTGCAGGATGCCGAGCAGGAAGCCGGCGGCCACCGCGCCGCCCAGCGACCCCATGCCGCCGACCACCACGACGACGAAGGACAGGACCAGGAAGTCCATGCCCATGTGGTAGTCGGGCGGCAGGATCGGCGTGTACATGACGCCGGCCAAGCCCGCGACCACCGCCGCCAGGCCGAAGACGATCGTGAAGCGGCGCTGGATGTTGATGCCGAGCAGGCCCACCGTCTCCCGGTCGGCCATGCCGGCACGCACCACCATTCCCCAGGTCGTGAACTGGAGGAAGGAGAAGACCGCGCCGATCACCACGACCGAAAAGAGCAGATAGATAAGACGCCACCATGGATAATAGAGACCGTCGCCCAGCCCCAGGATCGCCCCGATCGGCGCCGAGCCGGAGACCGCGTCCGGCGCGGCCGTCGGGATCGGATTGGCGCCGAAGAAGGACTTGATGATCTCCTGGATGACGATGGCCAGCCCGAAGGTCACCAGGATCTGCTCGGCATGGGGGCGCTTGTAGAAGAACTGGACGAGCCCGCGCTCCATGATCAGCCCGATCACCAGCATGATCGGGATGGCCAGCAGGATGGCCAGCGGCACCGCGAAGTCGATGATCATGGAGCCGGTCTCGCCGAACCAGATCTCGAGATACGGCTCTTCGGTATAGGCGGTGAACGCCGTGATCGACTCGTCGCGCACCTGCTTGGAGAGCGTGAGCAGCTTCTGCAGCGTCACCGCGCAGAAGGCGCCGAGCATGAACAGGGCGCCGTGAGCGAAGTTCACGACGCCGAGGGTGCCGAAGACCAGGGTCAGGCCGAGCGCGATCAGCGCATAGGCTCCCCCCTTGTCGAGGCCGTTGAGAACCTGGAGTAGCAGCGCGTCCATGGCCGGTCATCCGATGGCAGTGCCGCGGCGGGACGGGGCGCCGGGGCCGTAATCGAGAGGCGTCGGCCGCCCGGAACGGGCCCGGTGCCGGCCGCGAGCATGCGCGACCGGCACCGGGCCGGACCGGGGACCGGATCCGCGTCAGACCTCGTAGGGGCCGAGATCGCCCTCGAAGAAGTCGGGCGGATAGGTGACCTGCTCGCGGTCGACGATCTGGACGACCTCCAGCAGGTCGAACTGGCTCGACGGGTTCTCGTTGCCGCGCACCACCAGCACGTCCTTGAAGCACTGGTGATCCTCGGCCCGGTAGAGGGTCGGGCCATTGCCCGCGCCGTCGAACTCGAAGCCCTCCAGCGCCCGGATGACCTCCGGCGGATAGAAGGTGCCGGCCATCTCGCAGGCGTTGGCGTAGAGCAGGGTCTGGACGTAGCAGGTATGGGCGGCCTGGGACGGCGGGAAGCCGTACTCCGCGCCGAAGGAGTTGACGAAGGCCTGCGAGCCCTCGTCGGTCAGCGACCAGTTCCACGCGGTCGAGCCGAGGATGCCCTTGACCGCCTCGCCGGCGCCCTGGGCCATCAGGCGGCTGTAGAGCGGGACGACGATCTCGAAGTTCTTGCCGTTGACCTCCCGGTCGCGCATCCCGAACTGGACGGCCTGGGTCAGCGAGTTGACCATGTCCTTGCCGTAGTGGTTCAGGATCAGCACGTCGGCGCCGGAGTTGAGCACCGGCGTCAGGTACTGCGAGAAGTCGCCGGCGCCCAGCGGCGTGCGGACCGCCTCGACGGTCTCCCAGCCGAGCCCCTCGGTCGTCTCCTTGATCGACTCCTCCTGGGTCCAGCCCCAGGTGTAGTCGGCGGTCAGGTGATAGGCGCGGCGCTCGTTGCCCATCTCCGACTGGAGCACCGGGCCGAGCGCGGCGCCCGACATCTTGGCGTTGAAGAAGTGGCGGAAGCCGTAGCGGCGGCGATCCTTGCCCGTGGTGTCGTTGGAGTGGGTCAGGCCGCACATGAAGATCACGCCCATCTCCTGGGCGAGCGACTGCTGCGCGATCGCCACCGAGGAGGACGAGCCGCCGGAGAACATGATCACGCCGTCGCGCTCGATCATGCGCCGCGCCGAGGCGCGGGCCGCGTCGGCCTTGGTCTGGGTGTCGCCGGTGACGAAGTCGACCTTCTTGCCCAGCACGCCGTTGCCGGTCAGCGACAGCGGCTGGATGGTGTTCATCATGCCGCCGTCGCCCTCGCCGTTGATGTGCTTGACGGCGAGCTGGTAGGCGCGCAGCTCGTCCGCGCCCTCGTCGGCGTAGGCGCCGGTCTGCGGCACGTTGAAGCCGAAGGTGACGGTCGCCGAGTCGGCGGGATCGTTGCGGAAGGCCTGGGCCCAGGCGCCGCGGACCATGATCGTCGGCGCCGCGATGACGGCACCGGCGGCGGCCGCGCCCTTCAGCGCGGTACGGCGGGTCGCTTTCCTGTCGAAAAGACGCATCGCGTTTCCCCCAGTCTTGGTGACCCGTCTGCGGCGGGTCGTTGTCGCACGGAGACACTCGTCGTCGACCGCGGACCGCTACGGTAGTCGG
Source organism: Azospirillaceae bacterium (assembly GCA_040220455.1). Lineage (GTDB taxonomy): Bacteria > Pseudomonadota > Alphaproteobacteria > DSM-16000 > Inquilinaceae > JAVJUS01. Next base: position 9,160 of record JAVJUS010000029.1, on the reverse strand, counting down.
TGCCTTCCGGGGTTCCAACGCGGCATTGCCGTGGCTGCAAAGTTTTGTAAATATCCGGCTTCGCAGCGCGTCAGGACAGAAAAGAACTTTACAGACCTACCAGTTTCCGCAGGTCGCGAAGGAGGCGCCGCCATGGCCCGGGCCCCGATTGGAAGACGCATACGCGAGCGTCGCCGCGACCGCCGGATGACTCAGGCGGCGCTGGCCGAGGCCGTGGGCATCTCGGCCTCGTATCTCAACCTTATCGAGCACGACAAACGCCAGATCGGCGGCACGCTGCTGCGCCGCATCGCCGGCGCGCTGGAACTCGAGGTCGGCGCGCTGAGCGGGGTCGAGGACGCGCGGCTGGCCCAGGACGTGCTGGAGATCGGCCGCTCGCTCGGCCTGCACGGGCTGGAGGAGGGCACGGCGACCGACTTCGTCGCCCGTGCCCCCGACTGGGCCCGAGCCTTCGTGACGCTGCACCGGGCCTATCGCGACTCGGTGGAGACCGCCGGCGCCCTGTCCGACCGGCTGAGCCAGGATCCGGCGTTGATGGAGCTGGGCCATGCCGTGCTCAACCGCGTCACGGCGATCCGCTCCTTCGCCGAGATCCTGGAGCAGTACGGCGACCTGGCGCCGCAGGAGCAGCGCCGCTTCGCCCATATCGTCGCGGCGGAGAGCGACCAGCTCGCCACCAACGCGCGCGAGATGCTCACGCTGCTGGGCGGCGCCGCCGGGGAGGCGCGGCCGAGCTCGCCGGAGGAGGAGGTCGACGACTTCATCATCCGCAACGGCAACCACTTCCCCGCGCTCGAGGAGGCGGCCGATTCCCTGCGCGCCGAGGCCGCGGCCGCGGCGGGCGGGCTCGCCGGCGTGCTCGACGCGCTGGCCCCCTCCGAGCCCGACGCGCCCGGGGCGACGGGGCTGCCGACGATCGACCTGCCGGAGGCGAGCCTGCGCTTCCGCCGCGCGCGACGGCTGGCGGAGACGCGCGCGGCGGACCTGCTCGACGCGACCGTCGACGACCCGCGCCTGGCCTCCGACGAGGCGCGCGTCCGGGCGCGCGGGGCGCTCGCCTCCTACATCGCCGGCGCGATCCTCTTTCCCTATGAGCCGTTCCTGGAGACGGCGGAGGCGATGCGCTACGACATCGACCGGCTGGCCGCGCGCTTCGCCGGCAGCTTCGAACAGATCGCCCACCGCCTGGTGACCCTGCGCCGGCCCGGCGCCGAGGGCGTGCCCTTCGCCTTCCTGCGCGCCGATCCGGCCGGCAATCTCTCCAAGCCGTTCAGCATTCCGGGCCTGCGCATGCCGCGCTTCGGCGGCTCCTGCCCGCGCTGGGCGCTGCACGCGGCCTTCGGCGAGCCCGACCGGCCGGTCGCCCAGCTCGCGGTGATGCCCGGCGGCGAACGTCATCTGTTCGTGGCCCGGCGCGTGTCCAAGCGCACCGGCGGGTTCGGCAGCGCGCCCGTCGTCTTCGCCGTCATGCTCGGCTGCGACGCGGTCTATGCCGACCGGCTGGTCTATGGCGACGCCTTCGCGGGTCGGCGCGACACGCTGGCGACCCCGGTCGGCGTCAACTGCCGGACCTGCCGGCGCGCCGATTGCGCTCAGCGCGCCCACGCCCCGGTGCTCACCCCCGCCGCCGGCATGATCGGCGCCGAGGCGTGACACGGGCAGCCACCGGTATTCCTTCGACTCCTGACCGATTTGCTCCCGACCGGCAAACTGTAGGATGATGTCCCTCGACAGCATGCACCCGGCCGAAAAGAAGCCGGGCAGGCACGGGAAGGAAACGGGATGTCGAAAACGGTGCTCGTCGCCGAGGACGAGCCGCATATCCTGGAATCGCTGACCTTCTTGCTGAAACGGGCGGGCTACGCGGTCGAGTCGGTGCGCGACGGGGCCGCGGCGGTCGAGGCGGTGGTCGCCGGCCGGCCGGACCTGGTCATCCTCGACGTGATGATGCCGAGCCTGGACGGCTTCGAGGTCCTGCGGCGGATCCGGGCGACGCCCGGGCTGGGCCGGCTGCCAGTGCTGGCCTTGACGGCCAAGGGCCAGGACGCGGACCGGCGGCGGATGCTCGACCTGGGCGCGGACGAGTTCGTGACCAAGCCGTTCTCGAACCGGGAGCTCGTCGCGCGCATCGACGCGCTGCTCTCGACGGCCGGCGAAGACCCGGACAGCGGCGATCCGCCGCCGGCGGCCCGCGAGGGGCAGGGACCGTGACGGGGCCGGGACCGTGACGGGGCGGGGCCGCGGGCGCCTGCGCGATCTGGTGCTGCTGCTGCCGGTGGGCGCGCTGATCGTCTTCCTGCCGCCCTATATCCGCCTGTTCGACCAACCGGTGCGCGTCTTCGGCGTGCCGCTGCTGCCGCTGGCGATCTTCGCCCTGTGGTTCGCCGGCATCGCCATGACGGCCGCGGTCAGCCGGGCGGTGCTGCGCGGCGGGCTCGACCCGCCGGCGCCCGAGGAGACGCCGGAGATTCGCGGCTCGCCCCCGCCGGGCGAACACGACGGAGGCTGAGCCTTGCTCGCCTCGGGCTTCGTCATCCTGGTCGCGACGCTCTATCTGGGCGGGCTGTTCCTGCTCGCCTTCTGGACCGACCGGCGGGCCGAGCGCGGCGCGGCGCGGTTCATCAGCTCGCCCGTCGTCTACACCCTGTCGCTGGCGGTCTACTGCACGTCCTGGACGTTCTACGGCGCCGTCGGCTCGGCCGCGCGCAACGGGCTGGAATACCTGACGATCTATCTGGGCCCGACGATCGCCCTGATGGGCTGGTGGTTCCTGCTGCGCAAGCTGGTGCGCATCGCCAAGGCCCAGCGCATCACCTCGATCGCCGACTTCCTGTCGGCGCGCTACGGCAAGAGCGCCTCGATCTCCGCGCTGGTCACGCTGATCGCGGTGGTCGGGATCACGCCCTATATCGCGCTCCAGCTCAAGGCGGTGGCGGCCAGCTTCGACGCCCTGGTCGCCGCGCCGGCGGACGGGTCGGGCGAGGCGGGCCATGCGGCGGCCGGGCTGCTGGCCGACACCGGCCTGTGGGTCGCGGTCTCGATGGCGACCTTCGTCATCCTGTTCGGCACGCGCAACACCGGCGCCGACGAACGCCACCCGGGCGTCGTCGCCGCGATCGCCTTCGAATCGATCATCAAGCTGCTGAGCCTCGCCGCCATCGGCGTCTTCACCCTCTACGGCCTCAACGACGGCGTGCGCGACCTCTTCGACGGCGCCATGGCCGATCCGCGCACGGCCCATCTCTTCACCTTCCCGGAGGGCTTCGAGGGGCGCTGGGTGGCGACCCTGTTCCTGGCCGGCGCGGCGATGGTCTGCCTGCCCCGCCAGTTCCAGGTGGCGGTGGTCGAGAATGTCGACCCGCGCCATCTGGCGACCGCGTCCTGGCTCTTCCCGCTCTATCTCATGCTGATCAGCCTTTTCGTCGTGCCGATCGCCATGGCCGGGCTGACCGGGCTGGCGCCGGGGTCGAACCCGGATCTCTATGTCCTGACGGTGCCGCTCGCGGCCGGGCAGAACGGGCTGGCGCTGGCGGCCTTCATCGGCGGGCTGTCGGCGGCGACGTCCATGGTCATCGTCGCCTCGATCGCCCTGTCGATCATGATCTCGAACCACCTGGTCACGCCGGTTCTGCTGCGCCTGCCGTTCTTCGACGACCCGTCGCGCGGCGACTTCGCCTCGATCCTGCTGACCGTGCGTCGGTTCAGCATCGTCGCCATCCTGACGCTGGGATTCCTCTACTACCGCCTGACCGCCTCGGGCGATCCGCTGGCCTCGATCGGGCTGATCAGCTTCGCCGGCGTCGCCCAGTTCCTGCCCGCCCTGGTCGGCGCGGTGACCTGGCCGCGGGGCACGAGCCACGGCGCGACCGCGGGGCTGGTGATCGGCTTCGCGCTGTGGGTCTACACCCTGCTGGTGCCGAGCTTCGCCGAGGCCGGCTGGGCCTTCGGCGGGCTGGTCGCCGAGGGTCCGTTCGGCGTCGCCGCCCTACGCCCCGACGCCCTGTTCGGGCTCGACCAATGGGACACGCTCGTCCACGGCTTGGTGTGGAGCCTGACGGCCAATGTCCTGGCCTATATCGTCGTCTCGCTCGCCACCGAGGCCTCGCCGCTGGAAAGCCTGCAGAGCGCGGTTTTCATCAACGCCTTCGAGCCGGACGAGCAGCGCGTCGAAGGCGCGCTGATCCGCTCGGCGACGAGCCGCGACCTCTACCGGCTGACCCAGCGCATCCTGGGCGCCGAGCGCGCCTACCGGCTGTTCCAGGACTATGCCGAGCGGCGCGGCATGGCGCGGCCCAAGGGCCCGATCCGGCCGGCCGACCTGCCCCTGCCCGACGCCGCCCTGATCGACCATGTCGAGCGCGAGCTGGCCGCCAGCGTCGGCGCGGCGTCGGCCCGCTCGCTCGTCTCGCGCATCGTCAAGGGCGAGACGATCAGCCTCGACGCGGTGATCGACATCCTCGACGAGACGCGCCGCGCCATCCGCACCAGCCAGGCGCTGGAGCGCAAGTCCCGCGAGCTCGAGGAGACCGCCGCCCAGCTCCGCGCCGCCAACGAGCAGCTCACCCGGCTCGACCGGCTCAAGGACGATTTCCTGAGCCGGGTCAGCCACGAGCTGCGCACGCCGATGACCTCCATCCGCTCGTTCTCCGAGATCCTGGTCGAGGAAGGCGCGGCCGACACGGCCGAGACGCGGCGCTTCCTGGAGATCATCCGCCAGGAGAGCGAGCGGCTGACCCGGCTGCTCGACGAGATCCTGGATCTGAGCCGGCTCGAGGGCGGCGCTGTCGAATGGAGCCTCGCCCGCGTCGACGCCGGGCGCGTGGTGCGCGAGGCGGCGGAGACCATGCGCGGGCTGGCCCGGCGGCGCGGCGTGGCGATCGACGTGGAGATCGACGACACGCCGGTCCCGGTCGTCACCGACGCCGACCGGCTCAAGCAGGTCTTCGTCAACCTGCTGTCCAACGCCATCAAGTACAACGATTCCGAGGCGCCGCGAGCCTGGGTCGAATGCGGCCGCGCCACCGACGATCCCGGCCGCGTCGAGTTCCGGGTGCGCGACAACGGCCCCGGCATCCCGGCGGCCGAGCGCGACCACATCTTCTCGAAATTCGCCCGCGGCTGGGCGGAGAGCCCGGGCCGGGCCCCCGGCGCGGGGCTCGGCCTCGCGATCTCCCGCCAGATCGTCCAGCAGCTCGGCGGCGAGCTCCATCTCGCCGAGACCGAGGGCGGCGGCGCCACCTTCGTCGTGACCCTGGCCGCCGCCGACGCGCAAGTCGCCTTGGCGGCGGGCGAGTCGGGCGGCGGCGTGCTGACCGAGCCCGGCGCGGCGGCCGCCCGGCCGGATTGAGGCCGGGCCGCGGTTCGCGGGACGGGACCGGCCGCGCCTCAGATCGAGCCGGCCTCGACCATGTAGTTGTTGGCGGTGCACATCATCGCGTCGTCGGAGGCGAGGAAGAGCACCATCCGCGCCACATGCACCGGGTCGATCAGGTCGGGCAGGCACTGGCGCGCGCGATGGCGTTCCAGATCCTCCGGCGTCGCCCACAGCTCCTTCTGACGCTCGGTCATGATCCAGCCGGGCACGACCGTGTTGACGCGGATGCGGTGCGGGCCGAGATCGCGCGCGAAGGCGCGGGTCATGCCGTGCACGCCGGCCTTCGCCGTGGTGTAGACGGGCATGCCCCCCGCCGCCTCCCACCAGGAGTTCGAGCCCATGTTGACGATCGCGCCCTTGCCGGCGGCGATCATGCCGGGCGCCACTTTCTTGGTGGCGAAGAACATGTGGCGGAGATTGGTGGAGAGGCGCTCGTCATAGTACTCGGGCGTGACGTCCTGCCAGGCGTGGCGGTCGTCGCGCGCGGCGTTGTTGACCAGCACGCCCGCCGGGCCCAGCGCCGATTCCAGCGCGTCGAAGGCGCGGTCGAGCGCGTCTATGTCGCGCAGGTCGGCGACCTCGCAGCGCACGGTCGCCCCGCCCTCGCCGAGCTCCCGCGCCAGGGCCTCGCCGCGCGCCGCGTCCAGGTCGACGAAGCCGACCCGGGCGCCCTGGCCGGCGAAGCCCCGGACGATCTGCTCCCCGATGCCCGACGCGCCGCCGGTGACGAAGACCACGGCGTCGGCAAGGCTGGGATATGTGGCGAAACGCATGACGTCTCCTCAATTTACGGTCGTTCGGTGGCCCGTCGCGCACGGCCGGCGGGCATCCCGGGGTATTCCCCGGGACCGACCGCGCCGTCAAGGGCGTCCTCCAGGGCGCCGCGCGTCAGTGCAGGCGGCGCGCGCCCGGGCGTGTCAGCACGTCGAAGACGACGGCGAATCCCAGCAGCAGGCCCTTGACCACGAGCTGGATGAAGGACGAGACGTTCATCAGGCTCATCCCGTTGTCGACGGCGACAAGCAGCAGCGCGCCGACCAGCGCGCCGAAGACCGTGCCGATGCCGCCGCCCAGGCTGATGCCGCCGATCACCGCGGCGGCGATCGCCTCCAGCTCCAGGAACTCGCCCACCGCCGGGGCGATGGCGTTGAGCCGGGCGGTCACCAGCACGCCGCCGACGGCGTAGATCACGCCCATGATGACGAAACTGATGAAAAGGTTCCGGCGGATGTCGATGCCGGAGAGGTGCGCCGCCTCCCGGTTGCCGCCGATGGCGTACATCTGGCGGCCGAAGACGGTGCCCTGGCTCAGGAAGGTCAGCAGGCCGGCGACGGTCAGCGCGATCACGACGGCCATGGGCAGGCCGCGATAGCCCAGCGCCGCGTAGGCCAGCACGCCCGCCCCGATCGTCGCCCAGGCGAGCGGCCGGACCAGCTTGCCGAGCGGAACCGCGCCCGGCCCGAAGCGCCCGCGCTGATGGCGCCAGCGCAAGGTCATGTAGGCCGCGAAGGCGGCGAGCGCGACCAGGATCACCACCGCCGACCAGGCCGGCGGGATGAAGGATTCGCTGAGCGCCCCGAAGCTGTCGTTCATCGGCGCGTAGGTCGCGGCGTTCGACCAGACGAAGCCGATGCCGCGGAAGGCGAGCAGGCCCGACAGCGTCACCACGAAGGACGGGATGGCGAAGCGGCTGACCCAGAAGCCCTGCCAGGCGCCCATGGCGACGCCGGCGGCCAGCGCCGCGCCGAGCGCCGGCACCGTCGACCAGCCCCACTGGGTCTGCGCCGTCGCCGCGGCGAGGCCGGCCAGATAGACCGCGCTGCCGATCGAGAGATCGATTTCGCGCTGGATGATCAGGATGGCGACGCCCGACGCGACGACAACCAGCAGCGCGGTCTGGCGCATCAGCTGGGCGACGTTACGCGCCGACAGGAAGATGCCGTCGGTCAGCCAGGTGAACACCAGCGCGATCACCACCAGCGCGATGATCATGCCGTAGGATCGCCAGTCGAACCGCGCCAGGAGGCCTAGCAGGCCACCCCGGCCGCCGGCTGGCCCTTCGCTCGCGGAACGGTTGCTGGGGGAACGGTCGGGGACGGAACCCTCGCTCAAGGTGCGACTCCCTCGGCTCGATGGGCGCCCTGCCCGGCGGCGTGGCGCATGACGCTCTCCTCGGTGGCCTCGCGCCAGTCGAGCTCGGCGACGATGCGGCCCTCGTGCATGACCAGGATGCGATCGGCGATGCCCAGCACCTCCGGCAGCTCGGAGGTCACGAAGCACACCGCCGCCCCCTCGCCGGCCAGCCGGTTGAGCAGGTGGAAGATCTCGACCTTGGCGCCGACATCGACGCCGCGCGTCGGGTCGTCGAGCAGCAGGATGCGGCTCTCCGCCGACAGCCAGCGCCCGATCAGCACCTTCTGCTGGTTGCCGCCGCTGAGGTCGTCGATGGCCGTGGCCACCGACGGCGTCTTGATCGCCAGGTCGCGGACATAGCCCTCGGTCCGGCGCCACTCCAGCGCCTCGCTGGTCAGCAGGCCGTGCGAGACCTTGTCGAGGCTGGCCAGCGTCAGGTTCGAGCGGATGTCCTTGCCCGGCAGGATGCCGCTGCGCTTGCGGTCCTCGGTCAGCAGTCCCAGGCCGTGGCCCATCATCACCGCAGGCGAGGTCGGCACCACCGGCCGGCCGTCGACCGCGTAGGACCGGAAGCGCACCGGCCCCGGCCAAGCGCCGAACAGCGTCGTCAGCAGTTCGGTCCGCCCGGCGCCGACGAGGCCGTAAAGGCCCAGGATCTCGCCGTGGCGGATCGCCAGGTCGATGTCTCGCAGGACGGCGGTGTCCGGCGTCTCGGGCACGTGCGGCGGATGGGTCGTCAGCCCCTCGACGCTGAGCGCCACCGCGCCGGGCGTGCGCTCGACCCGGGGATACATCTGCTCGATCGACCGGCCGACCATCAGCGAGACGAGGTCGCCGGCGGTCAGGTCTTCGCGCTGCCGCGTGGCGACGAAGCACCCGTCGCGCAGCACCGTCGCCGCGTCGGCGACGGCCATCACCTCGTCGATCTTGTGGGAAATGTAGAGCGCCGTGATGCCCCGCGCGCGCAGGCGGTCGAGCCGGTCGAACAGCCGGTCGGACTCGGTGACGGAGAGTGACGAGGTCGGCTCGTCGAGCACGAGCAGGCGGACGTTCTTGGCCAGCGCCTTGGCGATCAGCACCATCTGCTGCTGGGCGGCGCTGAGCGTCTTCATCTTCGCGTCGAAGGCGACGTCCAGGCCCAGGTCGTCGAGCGCCCGGCGCGTGGCGTCGTGCAGCCCCTCCCAGTCGATCAGGCCGCGCCGGCCGGGCCAGGCGTTGAGGAACATGTTCTCCGCGACGCTGAGCTCGGAGACCACCGCCAGCTCCTGCGGGATCATGACGATCCCGGCGGCCTCGGCGTCGAGCACGCGGGCGAAGCGGCATTCCCGACCGTCGAGCAGGAAGCGCCCCTCGTAGCTGCCATGCGGGTGCACGGCGGCCAGGATCTTCATCAGCGTCGACTTGCCGGCGCCGTTCTCGCCCATGACGGCGTGGACGGTGCCGGCGGCGACCTCGAAGCCGACATCGTCGAGCGCGCGCACGCCCCCGAAGCTCTTGGAGACGTGCTCGACGCGCAGGAAGGCATCACCGGTGGGCGGATCGAAGGGCACGGGCGTCGATACCGGAGAGGACGGACGGGAAGGACGGGAAGGACGGCCGGCGCGCCGGCGTTGGACGGGCGCGCCGGCGGCGGCGGGGCCTTGGCGAGGCCCC
>JAVJUS010000028.1:0-17996 GCA_040220455.1 Azospirillaceae bacterium | reverse complement strand
GCCGGCGACGGTGCCGCGGCGGCCGGGGCCGGTGCGGGCGAGGGTGCCGGCGCCTCGGCGGCGCCCGTCACGGTGCCCTCGTGCGGGGCGGGGGCGCTGGGCTGGCCGACGATGTCGCGGAAGTTCGAGAAGAACTCGTCGGCCATCTTCTTGGCCGTACCGTCGATCAGGCGCCCGCCGAGCTGGGCGAGCTTGCCGCCCACGCTGGCCTTGACGTCGTAGCGCATGATCGTCTCGTCGCCGTCGGCCTCCAGCTTGACGTCGGCACTGCCCTTGGCGAAGCCGGCCGCGCCGCCCTTGCCCTCGCCGCTGATCGTGTAGCTCTCCGGCGGATTCAGGTTCCCGAGCGTCACCTGGCCCTGGAACTTCGCCTTTACCGGGCCGACCTTGGCCGTGACCTTGGCGGCAAGTTCGGTGTCGGACACCTTCTCGACCTCCTCGCAGCCGGGAATCGACTGCTTGAGGACCTCCGGGTCGTTCAGCGCCTCCCACACCTTTTCGCGCGGGGCGCCGATCCGGTATTCGCCGCTCATTTCCATGGTCTGGCCTCCCGTTGGGGCAGTCCGCCCGAGATCGGACGGTCAAGCTAGAGGCCACGGCCCCGCGGCACAAGCCGTGCGCACGTACGGGGGTGTACCGCGCCCGGCCGGTCAGGCGGCGGCGAGCCGCCGGCCGGCGCGCACGTTGACGACCAGGAATACCGCCAGCGCGAGCGCGCCGGCGAGGTGGAGCCAGGGCTGGCCCGGCCACAGCAGGGCCGCGCCGATGACCACGAGGACCGGGCGCAGGAGGTGCGGGACCGGCGCCTCGGCATGCCCCTCCAGCGCGGCGATCAGCGCGTACACCCCGGCCGTGCCGAAGGCGAAGATGGCCAGCGCCGTCAGCGGGTCGCCCGACAGGAAGGGCGTGTAGGCGAAGAGCAGCGGCACGATGTAGAGCGTCTTGGCGATCTTCCAGGCGGCGAAGCCGGTCGCCATCGGCTTGGTGCCGGCGATCGCGGCGGCGGCGAAGGCGGTCAGGCAGACCGGCGGCGTCACGTTGCTGTCCTGGCTGAGCCAGAAGATGATCATGTGGGCGGAGATCAGCGCCGTGATCCGCGCCGGCTCGCTGAGCAGCGCGTCGCGCACCTGGCCCGCCATCTCCGGCGGCACCTGGGCGAGCAGCGCGCGCGCCGCCTCCAGGCTCATCGGCTCGCCGAGCCGGGCCGCGGCGTCCGGCGCGGCCAGCATCATGACCGCCTGGAGCATCTGCGGCGCCTCGCCGGCGGCGATTCGCGTCGCCATGGCGGTCTGGGCGATCATGTCGAACAGCGCCGGCGCCGACAGCGCGGCCAGGACGATATAGGCCGCCGTCACCGGCAGCCCCATGCCCAGCACCAGCGATGCAAGCGCCACCAGCACCATGGCGATCAGCAGGTTGCCGCCCGCCCAGTCGGAGACCATGAGCGAAAAGGTGTTGCCGAGTCCGCTCGTCGCGATGACGTTGACGATCAGACCCACGGCGACCAGCAGGACGGCGGTCAGCACCATGTTGCGCGCGCCCAGCGACAGCGCTTCCAGAATGGCGCGCGGTCCCATGCGGTTGGGCGTCACCCAGCTCGACACCACGACCGCGACGATCGCGATGCCGGCGGCATAGGTCGGCGTGTAGTCCATGATCAGCAGGCCGATCAGCACCGCGATCGGTACCAGGAAGGCCACGCCGCCGCGCTTCATCACCATGCCCAGCGCGGGCCCGCTCTCCCCGGTCGGCCGCAGGCCCTCGCGCTTGGCAACGATGCGGACATTGAAGGCAACGCCCAGGAAGTACATGAGCGCCGGCAGGAAGGCGACGGCAACGATTTCGAGATAGGGAACGCCCGTGTATTCGGCCATGACGAAGGCGCCGGCGCCCATGATCGGCGGCATGAGCTGGCCGCCGGTCGACGACGCCGACTCGACCCCGGCCGCGAATCGGGCCGGGAAGCCCGAGCGCTTCATGAGCGGGATCGTGATCACGCCCGTCGAGACGGTGTTGGCCACCGCGGAGCCCGAGATCGTGCCGGTCAGCGCCGAGCCGATCACGGCGACGAAGCCCGGCCCGCCCGCCATCCGCCCGGCCAGCGCCCGGGCCAGGTCGATGATGAAGTCCCCGGCGCCCGAGCGCAGCAGGAAGGCGCCGAACAGGATGAACATGAAGACGAAGGACGAGGAGATACGGGCGATCGAGCCGAACATCCCGTCCTCGCCGTAGATCGAGCGCAGCAGCACGATCTCCGTCGACAGCCCGGGGAAGTGCAGAGCGCCGCCCAGGTACTTTCCCCACCAGGCGATATAGCTGATCGCCAGGACGATCAGGACCGGGATGATCCAGCCGGTGGTCCGGCGGGTGAACTCGATCGCCAGCAGGATCGGGATCGACAGCATCACCGTGTCGAGAACCGGATCGGTGAAGCTGCGATTGGAGAGCTGGCGCTCGCTGGCGAGGATGTAGACGATCGCCGCCAGCAGGACGAGGCCGAGCGCGATGTCGACCGCCAGCCAGAGCCGCCGGCGGCCGCGGTCCTCGGCCGGGACGAGCGGGAAGACGAGCGCGCACATCGCGCCGAAGCCGGCGAAATGCAGGGCGTTGCGCCACACTTCGGACATCAGCCCGAAGGTGTTGTACCAGACATGCCCGAGCGACAGGGCCACGCCGATCCAGAAGACGGCGCGGCCCACGGTGCCGTCGAGCGGACGCGTCGACGCGCCGGCCGCCGGCATGCTGGTCGGGTCCGAGCCGGGCGGGGCGCCGGATTCGGGCGGATCGGAAGCGGTCATCCGCGCTCCAGGGGGAGGGGCGGCACGAGGCGGCGGGTCACGGGCCGCGCCGAGGGGCACCCCCGCCCCGACCGAGCGGTCGGAGCGGGGGTGCGTCACCGTGGCGGTCGGCCGGGGCGGCGCCTCAGCGCAGCCGGTCCGGCACGTCGATGCCCGCCTCCTCGTAGTAGCGCAGCGCGCCCGGGTGCAGCTTCAGCGGCAGGCCGGCCGTCGCGGCCTCCAGCGACATGGCCTCGGTCGCCGGGTGGATGTTGTTGAGGAAGCCCAGGTTCTCGTAGACCGCCTTGGTGATCCGGTAGACCGCGTCCTCGTCGACATCGGCGTTGACGGCCAGGAAGTTCGGCTGGGCGATCGTGGTGATCGGCTCCGCCTGGCCCGGATAGGTCTCGGCCGGGATCTCGAAGAGCGTCCAGAGCCCGTCGAAGTCGCCGTTGGCGCGGGCCGCCTGCTCCTCGGTGAACTCCAGGATCACGGCCTCCTCGCCGACCGCGGCCTTGAGCTGGGTCATCGCGCCGACCGGCGGGCCGGCTGCCGGGTTGAGGGAATCGATCGTGCCGTTCTGGAAGGCCTCGGCGCTGGGCGTGTAGCCCAGGAACGCGAGATCGAAGTACTCGTCCGGGTTCTCGACGCCGAGTCCGCCGAGAATCGCCCGATTCGAGCCCTCGGTGCCGGAGTTGCGCGCGCCGATCGCGAAGCCGACGCCCTCCTGGGCGATCAGGTCGTCGATCGTGCCGGTATCGACCATGTCCGCGCGCAGGGTGAAGTGCTCGACGTTCTGCCAGAGCATGGAGACCGAGCGCAGGTTTTCCTGCGGGCCGTCCTCGGCGATCGGGCCGGTGCCGTTGGCGGCGTAGGCGCCGTAGAGGCCCTGGAGAATCGCGAACTGCGCCTGGTCCTCGCGCAGCAGCTTCACGTTCTCGCCCGAGCCGGCGGAGGTGATCGCCGACATCGCGATGCCGTGGTCGGGCTGCAGCTTGACCTTGACCAGTGTCGCCAGCGCGACGCCGACGGGATAGTAGGTTCCGCCGGTGCCGGCGGTGGTCAGCAGATAGGATCGCTCGTCCTGGGCGGCGGCGGGGCCACCGGCGGCGAGCGAGACGAGAAGAGCCGCCGCGGCGGCGCCGCCGGCGATGGCACGGGGGATGATGCTCATGAGTCGGTTGTCCTCCCTGTTTCTGGGCGCCCGGTACGCATCCGTCCGGCGACGGCGTCGGCGAGCGGACACGCCCGGCGCGAACGCACTATGACCGATGGTGGCGCCGGAGGCCACCCCGGCCGGCGCGATCCGACGTACCGCCGCCGCAAGAATCGGCCTTGGCGGCCCGTAGCGGTTCGGCCATACTCCGGCACCGCCGCTCAGCCCGCCCGATCCCTTCCGCCGCGACCGGGGATGCAACGGTGGCCCTTCTCCGCCTGGCGGCCCTCCCGCGTCTCGTTCCCGTCCCCGTCGCCCTGGTCGTCGCCGCCCTGCTCGTCGCCACCGTGCTCGTCGGGGCGACCTCGGCCCTGTCGGCCGACGCCGCGCCTGTCGCCGGCAGTCCGGCCGGGCTCGCCCCGCCGGCCGCCGCCGACGCCCCGGACACGCCGATTCCCGCCGCCGAGAGCGCGGACGGCGATCACGGCGCGGAAGGCGGGGACGGGCATGGCGGGGACGGGCATGGCGAGGGCGGGCATGGCGGCGCGCCCCATCTCGACGGCGCCGAGCTCGGGCTCGTCTGGATCGTCCCATTCGTCGGTGTCCTGCTGTCGATCGCGGTGATGCCGCTCGTGCTGCCGAATTTCTGGCACCACCACTTCGGCAAGGTGGTGGCGTTCTGGGCGGTCGCCTTCCTCGCGCCGTTCGCGGTTCTGCACGGCTGGAACCTGGCGCTCTACGAGCTGCTGCATGTCGGCCTGCTCGAATACATCCCCTTCATCATCCTGCTCGGGTCGCTGTTCATCGTCGCCGGCGGCGTGCGCGTGACCGGCGCGCCCGAGGGCACGCCGCTGGTCAACACGGGCATCCTGCTGATCGGCACGATGATCGCCAGCTGGATGGGCACGACGGGCGCGGCGATGCTGCTGATTCGTCCTCTGCTGGCGGCCAACGAGAACCGGCGCTTCAAGGTCCACAGCGTCGTGTTCTTCATCTTCCTGGTGGCGAACATCGGCGGCTCGCTGACGCCGCTGGGCGACCCGCCGCTGTTCCTGGGCTTCCTGAAGGGTGTGAACTTCTTCTGGCCCACGGTTCACATGTTCGGGCCGATGCTGCTGCTGTCGCTCGCGCTTCTGGCGATCTACTTCGTGCTGGATACGGTCCTCTACACGCGGGAAGGCGGCCTCGGGCGCAGCGATTCCTCGACGGCGGCGACCGAGAAGTTCGGCGTCGAGGGCACGATCAACGTCCTGCTCCTGGGCGGGATCGTCGGCGGCGTGCTGCTCAGCGGCATCTGGCGGCCGGGCATCTCGGTCGTCATCTATCACGTGCCGGTCGAGATCCAGAACGTGGCGCGCGACCTGATCCTGATCGGCATGGCGCTGCTGTCGCTCAGGCTGACGCGGACGGAGAGCCGGCGGCGCAACGGCTTCTCGTGGTTCCCGATCGTCGAGGTCGCGAAGCTGTTCGCGGCGATCTTCGTGACCCTCATCCCCGCCATCGCGATCCTGCGCGCCGGCACGGACGGGGCGTTGGGCGTGGTCGTCTCGCTGGTCGGCCAGAACGGCCGACCGGTCGAGCCGATGTATTTCTGGCTGACCGGGTTCCTGTCGAGTTTCCTCGACAACGCACTGACTTACCTCGTGTTCTTCAACACGGCCGGCGGCGACCCGGTGGAGCTGATGGGATCGCTCCAGCGCACGCTGCTGGCGATCTCCGCCGGCGCGGTGTTCTTCGGGGCGGTGACCTATATCGGCAACGCACCGAACTTCATGGTCCGCTCGATCGCTCAGGAGCGCGGCGTCCCGATGCCCGGCTTCTTCGCCTATATGGGCTGGTCGATCGTCTTCCTGGTCCCGCTCTTCGCGGTGATCACCTGGATCTTCTTCACCGGCCCGGCCCCGATCCCGTAGCCGCCGGGCGCCGGCCGCCGGGGCGGCGGCCCGGCCGGTGCCGTCGCGCACGGCCTCACGGCCGTGGGGGCGACCACGTTCCGGCGAACCTGCCCCTCAATGGGACATGAGGAGCGGTACGGGGATGTTCTCGAGGATGTGATGGGTCGTGCCGCCGAGCACGATCTCACGCCAGCGGCTGTGCCCGTAGGCGCCCATCATCAGGAGGTCGATTTCCAGATCGTGGGCGTAGGACAGGATCACGTCGCCGACATCGCCGCCGGCCACGTCGCTCACCGGCTCGACGGCCACGCCGTGGCGCTCGAGATAGGTGTTGATGTCGCGCCCGGCCTCGAATCGGTGGTGGGGCCGGTCGCAGGTGAGCACGTAGACCTTCCGGGCCTCCTGCAGGAATGAAAGGCCCTTGTGGACCACGTTCGCGGCCTCGCGACAGTCCTTCCACGCCAGCATCACCCGATGGCCCAGGGTCTTGATTTTCTTGCGTCCGGGCAGCACGAGGACCGGGCACACGGCCATCATCAGCAGGTCGTCGGGCGTGTGCAGGCCGATATAGTCCTCGAGCGAAACGCCGTGGTCCGCGTGCACGATGACGAGGTCGGCGTAGTGGCTGCGCCCGGCGAGGAGCTCGTTGTGGTTGCCTTCCAGGATCTCCCAGCTCCAGGAGACCCCGGCCTGCTTGCACGCCTCGGTGATCTCGGTCTCGATGGCGACGGCCTTTTCGCGCGCGATCTGCTGGGCTTCCGCGATATAGGCGGACGAGGCGCCGCGCCCGCGGACCTGGGTCGGCATGGAGACCGGCGTCACCATATAGGCGATTTCCAGATGGGCGCCGTAGCGCTTGGCCATGTCGAGGGCGACCCGGAACCGCTCGTGCCGGCTTTCCGTCGGGGCCATGTGCAAGAGGATGGTCCTGACCGGCATCGATTGCGCGTCCCGCCTCTCTTGGATCGGTTCGGCGGTCGCGACACGCCGCCCCGTGGCGGAGGAGCGTAGCCGTGCCCGTCGATCCGTGGCAACCGACGCCGGCCGGATCGTCTCGACCTGCAAGCCCGCATCGGGCAACAATCATGGACCGGAAGGCGTCATGGTCGGCGCCGGTCAGTGGAAAGGACTGCCATGCCGGTCGAACTCTGGCTCGCCTATGCGGTGACCGTATGCCTGCTCGTAATGGTCCCGGGACCGGTCGTCGGCGTCGTTGTCGCCATCGCGGGCGCGGCCGGCCGCCGGCCGGCCCTGGCGATGACCGCCGGGGCCAGCGTCTCGATCGCGCTCCAGCTTTCGGCCGCGGCGCTCGGCCTGGCCTCGATCCTGGCGCTGGCAGGCCATGCCTTCGAGGTGCTGCGCTGGGTCTGTGCGGCGTACCTCGTCTACATGGCCGTCAGGCTGTGGCGCGCGCCGGTGGAGACGGACTCCGCGGACGCCACCGCGCGCCCCGTTTCCGATCGGGCCGGCTTCGTGCAGGGCTTCCTGGTGTCGTCGACCAACCCGAAGAGCCTCGTCTTCTTCGCGGCTTTCTTTCCGCAGTTCATCGATCCGGCGCGGCCGGTCTGGCTTCAGCTCCTGATCCTGACGGTGACCTTCCAGGCGGTCTTCACCGCGGGCGTGACGACCTACGCCATCGCTGCGGCGCGTCTCGGCCGTTTCGCCGGCCGGCCGGGCCTCGCTCGGGTCCGCAATCGCGTGCTGGCGTCCTTCCTCGCGGCCGGCGGGGTGGGGCTTGCCGTGCTTCGCCGGTAGCCGCCCGGCCACGCGGTGGGTTCACCCGAAATAGGCGGCGACCTCGGCCGTCGGCGGGGCGGCGATCAGGCTCTCCGGTGCGGCGTCCGCGACGATCCGGCCGCCGTGGACGAAGAGGGCGCGATCGGCGACGGCGCGGACATCCTCGATCTGGTGGCTGACCAGCAGGACGGTCAGCCCACGCTCCCGGCGCAGCGAGTCGACGAGCGACGTCATCTCCCGGCGCCGGGCCGGATCGAGGGCGGCGAACGGCTCGTCGAGCAGCAGGATCGGGCGGTCGCGCACCAGGCTGCGGGCGAGCGCGACGCGCTGGCGCTCGCCGCCGGAGAGCTCGCCCGGCCGTCGCCGCTCGAACCCGGACAGGCCCAGACGGTCGAGCGCCCCGGACACCCGGCGGCGATCCTCGGCCGACAGGCGCAGGCCCGGATGAATGCCCAGGCCGACATTGTCCGCGACGCTCAGATGGGCGAAGACGTTGTGCGCCTGGAACAGCATCGTGACGGGCCTTTCGGCCGGCGCCAGGCGGGTGACGTCGCGCCCGGCGAGGCGAACGGCGCCCGATTCCGGCGCGTCGAACCCGGCGATGAGATTCAGCAGCGTCGACTTGCCGGCCCCGCTCGGCCCGATGACGACGGCGAAGGTCCCGGCCTCGGCGCGCAGGTCGAACGCCATGCGCATGGCTTCGTAGCGGAAAACCACGCCATCGAGCTCAATCATCGCCACGTCCGCCGATCCCCCGTTCGATGACGACGAACAGCACCACGCACAGGACGACCAGGGCCAGCGCGCCGACCGCCGCCTCGCCGGTCCGGTAGGTGCCCATGAGCTGGTAGACATGCAGCGGCAGGGTCCGGTTCCCCGCCGATCCGAACAGGGCGATCACGCCCAGGTCGCCGAGCGACAGCGCGGTCGCCACGGCGAAGGCGAGCGCCGCCGGCCGGCGCAGGCGCGGGATCTCGATCAGGCGCAGGCGCATGAGGCCGGTCATGCCCAGGCTGTCCGCCAGCCGCCCGGTATCGGCCAGGCTGCGCGTCGCCGGCGGGCCCAGGATGCGCAGGACGAAAGGCAGGCCCATCAACGCGTTGACGATCGCCGTTACCACCAGTCCGAAGGCGAAGGCGTCGCCGATCGAGCGCAGCAGCACGAACAGCCCGGCACCGATCACGAAGGGCGGCACGACGAGGACGAGGGAGGCGGCGATCTCCAGCGTCTCGGCCTGGCCGGGGCGCCACAGGCCGACGCGCAGCCGCCGGCTGGTCGCCAGGATGCCGGCGCCCAGCAGCAGCGACAGCGCGCCGGCCGACAGCCCGACGAGGATGCTGTTGCGCGTGGCCTCCAGGAAGACGGGGTCGCTGACGACGGCGCCGATCGGCCCGGTCAGCCCGGCCGTCACGATCGCGATCAGCGGCAGGCCGAGCACCGCCGCGCCGAAGGCGATCGCCACGCCGTCGCCGATCCGGGCGAGCGCGTCGTGGCCGTCCGGGCGCGGCGCCGGCGCGGCCAGCCCCGCCTCCATCGCCATGGGCCGGGCGAGGCGCTGGATGAAGGCGACCAGCGCGGCGCAGACGGCGACCTGCAGGATCGCGAAGGCGATCACCCGAGGCAGGTCGAACTCGAACCTCAGGGCCTGGTAGATCGCGACCTCGAGCGTCGCGTTCGGCGGCCCGCCGCCGAGCACCAGGACCACGGCGAAGCTGGTGAAGCAGAGCAGGAAGATCAGCGCGGCGATCCCCGGCGCCGCCGCCCGGATCAGCGGCCATTCGATGATGCGGAAGATCTGCGGCCCGCTCATGCCGAGCTGGGCGGCCTGACGCCAGGTCTCCGCCGGCACGCCGGCCCAGGCCTGGAGCAGCAGCCGCGTGGCGAAGGGCATGTTGAAGAAGACATGGGCGATCAGGATGCCGGACAGGCCGTAGATGTCGAGCAGCCGGGGCAGGCCGGCCGCCTCCAGCGCGTCGTTGATCGCCCCGGATCGGCCATAGACCGCGACGATGCCCAGGACGCCGACGATGACCGGGATGACCATCGGCAGGCCCAGCAGGCGGACCAGCACGGCGCGGCCCGGAAAGGCGGGCCGGCGGGCCAGCGCGCGGGCGACGGGGATGGCCAGGACGAGGGCGAGCGCCGCGGAAAGCAGGGCCTGCCAGACCGTGAAGCGCAGGACACCCAAGACATAGGCGTCCCCGACGAGGCCGGCCAGGTCGGCCCGGCCCACCGCCAAGGCGAGCCCCACCGCCGCCGCGCCGATGACGGCCGCCAGCACGGCCCCGGCGCCGAACGCCGGCGCCCACACGCGCAGCGCGCTCGACCCCGGCGGGGCGGCAGGGCTCACGAACGCGATCCGGGCCGGCGGCCTACCGGCTCATCGCCTGCAGCCACTCGTCGACCCAGGCCGCGCGGTTCTCCGCCACCACCGCCGGGTCGTAGAGCAGCGCCGAGCCCGGCTCGACCACGGTCTCGAAGCCCTCGGGCAGGCCGTCGGGCAGATCGATCACCGGGTACATCCAGTTGCCTGTCGGGATCGTCGACTGGAATCCCGGGTCGGTCATGAAGGCGAGGAAGCGGTCGGCGAGCTCCGGGGCGTCGGTGCCGGCGGTCTTGGCGCCGACCTCGACCTGCATGTAGTGGCCCTCCGCGAAGGGGGCCGCGGCGTAGCGCTCCACCCCCTCGGCGATGCGGTGATAGGCGGGCGAGGTGGTGTAGCTCAGCACCATCGGCGCCTCGCCCTCGAGGAACAGGCCGTAGGCCTCGCTCCAGCCGCTCGACACGGTGACGATGCGCGGCGCCAGGGACTCCCAGGCGGCCGCGGCCTCGTCGCCGAACACCTGCTTCATCCAGAGCAGCAGGCCCAGGCCCGGCGAGCTCGTCCGCGGGTCCTGGATCAGGATCTCCGCCTCGCTGTCCTCGACCAGGGCGCGCAGGCTCTCCGGCGGCTCGGCCATCGCCTCGGTGTCGTAGACGAAGGCGAAGTAGCCCCAGTCGAACGGCACGAAGGTGTCGTCGGTCCAGTCGATCGGCAAGTCCAGCCCGCTCAGGTCCTGGCCGTGGGGCGCGAAGAGGCCGGTCTGCCGGGCATCGACGATCAGGTTGGTGTCGAGCCCCAGCACCACGTCGGCGTCGGTGCTCTCGCCCTCCAGCTTCAGGCGGCCGAGCAGGGCCACCGCGTCGTCGACCGCGACCCATTCGAGATCGCAGCCGCAGCGCGCCTCGAAGGCCTCCTCGATGGCCGGGCCGGGCCCCCAGTCTGCGGTGAAGGAGCCGTAGGTGTAGACCGTCAGCGTATCCTCCTGCGCCGAGGCGGCGGCGAGCGGAGCGGCGACGGCGAGGGGCGCGAGGACGCCGGCCCGCGCGAGGCGGGGGGCAGGACGACGGATGAACAACGCTTCCTCCGGATGTCGGGGCCTCTGCCGGCGGCGGGGAGAAGCGGGTCACGGGGGTGTCGGGGATCTCGGCCCGTGCCTCATCTCCCTACGCCGGCACGACCCGGTTCAGGTTCCTTGGGTTGGCCGCGGCCGGCGGCCTCTCAGCCCTCGTGACGAACGGAGGGCACCCCAGTGAGACCCTCGCCACATAGAAGGCCGGCCACGCCCTGTCAATCAGGGCGGCCGGGCGCCGCCGAGACGGGCGGCTTCGGCGCGCGATTGACCGGGGCCCGGCGGCGGCCTACTTCGAGGGTCATGCCCGACGCCGATCCCCGCGTTCCGAGCCAGACGGCCGCGCCGGTCCCGCCGGTGGCGGATCCGCTCGACGACCGGCCGCGCTTCATCGCCAGCGAGATCTACCGGCACTCGAGCTACGGCCCGAAGCATCCGCTGGCGATTCCGCGGGTGTCGACGACGACCGACCTGGCCCGCGCCATGGGCTGGCTCGACGACGCCCGCTACGTCGACAGCCCGCGCGCGACGCCGGACCAGCTCGCCCGTTTCCATGCGCCTGACTACATCCGCGCCGTGATGGATGCCGAGCGCGACGGTCGCCTCTCGGAGGAGCGGCAGGCGCGCTACAACATCGGGAAGATGGAGAACCCGATCTTCGCCGAGATCTTCTCGCGCCCCGCCACCGCCTCGGGCGCGGCGATCCTGGCCGGCCGGCTGCTGACGCCCGAGGGCGGGCAGGGCGGCCCACGCATCGTCTACTCCCCGGCCAGTGGCACCCATCACGGCCGGCCCGACCGGGCGAGCGGCTTCTGCTATTTCAACGACGTGGTGCTGGGCATTCTGACGCTGCTCGACCGGGGCGCGCGCCGGGTCTTCTATGTCGATATCGACGCCCATCACGGCGACGGCGTGCAGGACGCCTTCCACGACGACGACCGGGTGTTCACCGTCTCGGTCCACGAGGGCGCGCGCTGGCCCTTCACCGGCGCGGTCGACGACCGGGCGGGCGGGCTGGCGCGCAACCTGCCGATGCCGGCGGATTTCAACGATGCCGAGATGGCCCATGTGCTGGAGCGGGCGATCCTGCCCCTGGGCGCGGCCTTCGACCCGGACGTGGTCGTGATCCAGGGCGGGGCCGACGCCGTGGCGGACGACCCGCTGAGCCGGCTCGGCCTGTCGAACCGGGCGCTGTGGTCCGTGGTCGCGGCCCTGATGCCGCTCGCGCCGCGGCTCTTCGTCACCGGCGGCGGCGGCTACAATCCGTGGACGGTCGGGCGCGCCTGGGCCGGCGTCTGGGCGACGCTGGCCGGCGCCGACGTCGCGGCCCCGCCGACGGCGGAGGCGCTGGCCGTGCTGGGCGGGCTGACATGGCACCGCGCGGCCGGACGCAACCCGCCGGCGGCCTGGCTGGAGACCATCGCCGACGTCCCGCGCCCCGGCCCCGTCCGGGTCGAGGTGGCGGACGCGGTCACGGCCGTATTGCGGCCCTGAGTCGCGGGCTATACTCCGGCAGCCTCCAGATGCCCGACCGACCCGGAGTTTCCGGCCCATGCACCGACGCAGACCCCTTCTCGCGCTCGCGCTATTCGCCTTCGTCCTCGCGATGCCGCCTCACGCGGCCGCGCAGCAGCCCGAGGGCGAGCCGCAGCGCGAGCTGCCGACCGAGCCGCTGGCGATCGAGACCCAGCGCGGCGGGGTCTATCATTTCACGGTGGAAATGGCGCTGACCCGGCAGCAGCAGGCCATGGGCCTGATGTTCCGGGAAAGCCTGGGCGCCGACCGGGGCATGCTCTTCGTCTTCGACCCGCCGCGCCGCGCGTCGTTCTGGATGCGCAACACGCTGATTTCGCTCGACATGCTGTTCATCGCGCCGGACGGCCGGATCCTCAACATCGCCCGGCGGACGGAGCCGCTGAGCGAGGAGTCGCGGCCGTCGGACGGCATCGCCCGGGGCGTGCTGGAGCTGCGCGGCGGGTTGACGGAATTGCTGGGAATCCGCGCCGGCGACCGCGTGCTTCACCCGGCTTTCGGCGCCGAGGTTCCACCCGAGGAGTGAAGCGCTGCGCGACGGCTCGGGCGTTCGCGCCGTGACGAAGGCCTACGCCGCGGGCTCGCTCTCGGCCGGCGGGTCGGCGGGGGGCGAGACGGGCAGGGGCTCCCACCCGTGGCCGGCGGCGATCAGGCAGGTCTCGCCGCCCGGCATGGTGATCAGGATCGTGAAGGTCCGGCCGTCCTTGCCGGTGAGAACCTCGATCATCCCGCCATTGTTGGCGAGGCCCATGGCGATCGGCTCTTCCGCGAACTCCTTCGAGAGGTAGTCCATCACGTCGTCGCGCGCGGCGCAGTCGGGCTCGGCCGCCGGGGCCGGCAGGGCCGCGGTGCACAGAAGGGCTGTCGCCGTCGCGACGCGGATCATGGAACCCCCGACAAGGACCAGCGCGACACTGGATCGATCCTGTGTCGAAACGATGGTCGTCTTCCACCGCTGAAATATTGGTTAAACGTGATCGGTCGTGCGAGTCGACGCAAGCCCGTGTCGTCTCGCGCGATGCTTTCTTAGGGGAGCATAAGTGCTCCCGGCCGAAGGGACCGGTGCCGGCGCCTACCGCTTGCGCGCCAGCGTCAGCCCGTCGCCGATCGGCAGCAGGGAGAGGTCGATCCGGTCGTCGGTCGCGCGGGCGGCGTTGAAGGCCCGCAGCGCCACCGTGTCCTCGGAGTCCTTCTCCGGATCGGCGACCGCGCCGTTCCACAGCACGTTGTCGACCATGATCAGCCCGCCGGGGCGCAACAGGCCCAGCAGCGCCTCGTAATAGCGCTCGTAGTTCGTCTTGTCGGCGTCGATGAAGGCGAGGTCGACGCTCCCGGCCCAGCCTTCCCCGGCGAGCGCGGCCAGCGTGTCGACCGCCGGGGCGATGCGCAGATCGATCCGGTCGGCGACGCCCGCCTCCGCCCAGTAGCGCCGGCCGACGGCGGTCCAGTCCTCGCTCACGTCGCAGGCCACCAGGCGGCCGTCCTCGGGCATCGCCTCGGCCATGCACAGGGCGCTGTAGCCGGTGAAGGTGCCGACCTCGACGATCCGGCGCGCGCCGGTCAGCTTGACCATCAGCGCCATGAACTGGCCCTGCTCGGGCGAGATCTGCATGCCCGCCGCCTTGCCGAGCGTGTCGGTCTCCTCGCGCAGCCGCGCCTTGAGCGGCGTGTCGCGCAAGGAGACCTCCAGCAGATAGGCGTGGAGGCGGTCGTCGACCTCGATCGTGCGGCGGGACATGGGTGCGGGCTTTCCTGTGGCAGGGCCGATGGCCGGTGGAGCGGCAATGCGAGCCTAGCACCCGCCGCGGCCGGTTTCAGCCGGGAGAAAGGGAGGGCTGGCGGCTCAGCTCGCCCGCCGCTTGCGCAGGACCGTCACGCCGTCGCCGATGGGGATCATCAGGAGGCCGACCCGGTCGTCGCCGTGGCGGTCGGCGTTGAAGCGGCGCATGGCCTCGGTCTTCGCGCGCCGGTCCTCGGGATCGGCGACCCGGCCGCGCCACAGGGTGTTGTCGACCACGATCAGCCCGCCGGGTCGCAGCAGCGCCAGGCAGGCCTCGAAATAGGCGCCGTAGGCCTCCTTGTCGGCGTCGATGAAGGCGAGGTCCCAGGTGCCGGCCTCGCCCCCGTCGATGTGGCGCCGCAGCGAGTCGAGCGCGGGGCCGAGCTCCAGCGCGATGCGTCCCTCGACGCCGGCCGCCGCCCAGTGGCGCCGGGCGATGGCGGTGAAGTCCTCCGACACGTCGAAGGTGGCGATCCGCGCGTCCGGCCCAACGGCCAGCGCCATGGCGAGCGCGCTGTAGCCGGTGAAGGTGCCCACGTCCAGGCAGGCGCGCGCG
The DNA here is from genome assembly GCA_040220455.1 of Azospirillaceae bacterium. Lineage (GTDB taxonomy): Bacteria > Pseudomonadota > Alphaproteobacteria > DSM-16000 > Inquilinaceae > JAVJUS01. Next base: position 3,170 of record JAVJUS010000028.1, on the reverse strand, counting down.
CCGGTCGTCTCGATCAGGAAGCCCAGGAGCTGTCCTTCCTCCGGCGCGATCTGGTAGTGCGCCTGGGGCAGCGCGGCGGTCTCCGCGCGCAGGGCGGCCAGCGCCGGGGCCTCGCGCAGCCCCGCCTCCAGCAGGTAGGCGTGGATCGGATCGGGCAGGAACATCGACCGGGTTGTCATCGGCGTCGGGCCTTGTCGCAATGGGCCAGAGGGAGCGGCGGCGTGGCGCTCGCTTGCCCCGCTTCCTACCTTGGTGTAGATCGGGGCGCCAGTCGCGTTCGGCGAGCGGGGCGTAGCGCAGCCTGGTAGCGCGCCTGCTTTGGGAGCAGGATGTCGGAGGTTCGAATCCTCTCGCCCCGACCACGCCGCCGCGGCGTCGAGCACGATGTCCCGAACGGACGTGCAGCAATACGGACGGACGACCATACGGCCCCTGTTGAACTGCCCCCTGTCGAACGGATAGCAGTCGGAACCATGCGCGCACGGATCTATCGGCCCGCCAAGACCGCGATGCAGTCCGGCCGCGGCAACGTCAAGGACTGGGTGCTGGACTATGAGCCGGAGACCCCACGCCGGCCGGAGCCGCTGATGGGCTGGGTATCCTCCGGCGACACGCTGAACCAGGTGCGCCTGAGCTTCGACTCGAAGGAGGACGCCATCGCCTTCGCCGAGCGCAAGGGTTTGGACTACTCGGTGCAGAGCGAACACCGGCGCCGCATCAAGCCACGCAACTACGCCGACAACTTCAAGCCGCGCCCCAACTGACCGGCCCTTGCCGATCGGGATCCGAAGGGCCCGGCGCGTCGCGCCCTTAGCTCAGAGGATAGAGCACCCGCCTTCTAAGCGGACGGTCGCTGGTTCGAATCCAGCAGGGCGCGCCATTGTCGCCATTTCGCGCTATCCTTCGCCCTTCGCCGATCGAACGGGAGGATGGGCGATGAGCGAGCTGAACCGCTTCCGTGCCCCTTCGTCTACGCCAACGGCAAGCGATGCAAGGGCCATGTCCGGCGCGTTCGCGCCTATGGACGAGCCGGGAGAAACGGGCTGATCCCGCCCGAGAAGGTGCGCAAGTACCGGTTCTGGTGCACGGAGAAGGACGACCACGCCGGCATGCCGGGGGGTGGCTACGAAGGCAAGATCCGGATGGAGTTCTATCCGGACCAGCTCCCCACCGACTATCTGGACGCGTTCCTGAGCGGCAGGATCGTGGTCGAGGGGCTGGGCATCCGGTAGGCTGCGCCGGCGGCGGTCACCCGCTCCCCGGCACGGTGCACCCGTACACCCCGGTGATATTGCGGACATACAGCGTCGGGGCGAGGCGGATGATGACTTTGCCTTCGGTGCATTCCGCCACGTCGAGCCAGGCGACATAGCCCTGCAGGCGCTCGCGGCCGTTGGCGGTCTCGACCTCGTCCTTGTTGACGACGACGCGGGTGGGCGTCAGGCCCGCCTCGACCGCGGCGGTGCGCGCCACCTCCTGCGGGGTGCCGCCCGTACCCTGGGGCGCGGGCTCGATGGCGCAGGCGGCGAGCGCCGCCGAGGCGAGCAGGGCAGCGGCGAGGGGCGCTGCTGTCCGGTATCGCGGAAGCGGTCGATCGTCGCGGCGGGTGTGGCGCATTTCCGGGTCCTCCTCCCCGATAGATGGCCCCGGCCGGGCGCCTGCCAACGGGCCGGCCGGGGCGTCTTGTCGCGGGATCGGGAGGACCGTCGGCCGCGTGGCCTCTCGGGGCGCCGCCCGGCTCACTCCATGACGGCGGGGATCGGCAGCTCCCGGTCGCTGGCGCGGCCGGCGCCGTCGATCACCAGGCGGTCGGCATGGATCTCGACGACGGCGTAGGCCGTCTCCGCCGGCGTCTCGACCATGCCCTCCAGCGTCACGTAGTGGATGCCGTCGGCGGTGCCGTAGTGGCCGGCGTGGTTGTGGCCGTTGAAGTAGGCGACGACATTGTCGTAGCCACCGAGCAGCGCCACGACCTCTTCGTAGTTCCAAAGATTGTGCATGTCCTCCGGCCAGAGCGGGTAGTGGCCCAGGACCACCACCGGCTCGCCGGCCGCCGCCGCCGCGTCGAGCCGGCCGCGCAGCCAGGCGAGCTGGTCTTCGGAGACGCCGCCGTTCCAGGTCCGCGCGTTGACCGCGGCGGCGGCGACCAGGGACTCGTACATCGCCATCGACGCCTCGTGGCGCGGCGTGCCTTCCGGATTGGCGAAGGTGCTCAGGTCGTTGCCGTCGAGCACGATGAAGCGCACGCCGTTGACCACCCGGTCGTAGTAGCGCTCCGGCATGCCGAGGAAGGCGGGCACGGTGGCCACGTAGTCCGACGCCACGTCGTAGTCGTGGTTGCCGAGCACGTACCAGTTCGGGTGCTCCAGGCGCTGGTAGATCGGCAGGATGTGCTGGAAGCTCTCCACGTGCCGGTCGATGATGTCGCCGACGGTGACGACGAAGTCCAGCTCCTGGCCGTTGAAGGCCTCCACCGCCTCGCTCAGCTTCCACAGGCTGTTGGCGTAGTAGCGGCTGCCGCGCGGCGGCACCGGCGCGTATTGCGGGTCGGCGACGATGCCGAAGCGCACGGTCGGGTCTTCCTGGGCCGGGTCTTCCTGGGCCATGGCGGTCGACGAGGCGAAGGCGGCGAGAACGGGCAGGGCGGCTGCCGCGCCAAGGGCGGCGGCCAGGACGGGCAGTGGCGAGCGGCGTTGCGACATGACGGAAATCCCCCTCCGATCCGATCGATGACGGTGGAGGGGCAGTATCCGCACGCTCCGCGAAACCCCGACGACTCCCGTATGACAGTTCGGCGACGGGGATGCAGGCAATCCTCTCGGGGCATTCCCTTTCCCCGAGGGAGAGGGAGGGACCCGCGGCCGTCAGGCCGTGGGAGGGTGAGGGGTTGCAGACAGATGTGCGTCTCTTATCGGTCCATAACCCCTTGTATCTAGCGAAAGGCATCGAGTTGTGGTGCAAGCGAGATTGCGCGGGGACCGGTGCGCACCGGTCCCCGCGCACGGCGGTCGGCGCCCGCACCCCCTCTGGCCACAACCGTGGGTGAGTCCAGGGACCGCCGCCGGTGTCACGTACGACCGAACAGTCGCCAGATTGCCCATCGCACGCACAAGGCAGGTTACCGTGACCGATCGCATCTGTGGAGTGGACGTTTCGAAGGACTTTCTCGA
>JAVJUS010000027.1:0-16999 GCA_040220455.1 Azospirillaceae bacterium | reverse complement strand
AACGGTTCTCAGGTCGCCCCCCACGCGGGGGCGCGGATCGAAACCCGCCATGCTCGCCGATCTTGAGTCCGACGGGGAGTCGCCCCCCACGCGGGGGCGCGGATCGAAACGTAGCCCCGCTTTTGAAGTATCTCGTACTCGCGGAGTCGCCCCCCACGCGGGGGCGCGGATCGAAACCATTCATCCGAGTAACCGTACTTCGCTTCGGCGGTCGCCCCCCACGCGGGGGCGCGGATCGAAACCCGGGGCGCCGCGCGGACCCTCGCGGTAGTAGGGGCGCCCCCCACGCGGGGGCGCGGTTCGAAACCGGGTCACGCATGACGGTGCGACTTGGACGAGCGGTCGCCCCCCACGCGGGGGCGCGGATCGAAACCCGTTGACCCAGCCGATATCAAACGGCTCGCTGCGGTCGCCCCCCACGCGGGGGCGCGGATCGAAACGGCCTGCCGCCCTGGGCTCTGAGAGAGGTGGTGTGTCGCCCCCCACGCGGGGGCGCGGATCGAAACCGCTACATCGCGATCGGGAACTAGAACCATGCCTGTCGCCCCCCACGCGGGGGCGCGGATCGAAACTGAATTCGTGGAATGGACAGGATGGAGAGGCCCAGTCGCCCCCCACGCGGGGGCGCGGATCGAAACCAGCGCCTCGCGCCGGATCGCGGCTCGCTCTTCGTCGCCCCCCACGCGGGCGCGCGGATCGAAACTCCGTCACGATGTCGCGGCATGAGGATACGGTAATGTCGCCCCCCACGCGGGGGCGCGGATCGAAACGGAGACACCGGGCCGGTCGGGAAGTCGAGACTGGTCGCCCCGAAAGCAGGGCGATGATCGAATGACCGAGGAGGTCGCCGTTACCGTGCCAGCCAGCGAGCGCGTGCTTACGTTAACCCCAGTAAGGTTTGGTCGCGATCGGCCCGTGGACCGGCGACAAGGTCCACTGTCTGCCCTTCGAGGGAGTGGGCGAGGAACTCTACGACGTCGCGGTCCTACCGGGCGTCACCCGGCCGATGGCGCTCGGCTTCAAGACCGACGAGATCCGCCGCTTCATCACCATCGAGCCTGAGGGATAGGCCGAGCCGCCGGACCAGCCTTCTCGGTCAGTTGGCGCTCCGCAGGGCGGCCAGGACTCGCCGGGCCGTCTCCTCGTCCTGATCGGTGGGCTGTCCGAGATCGTGCAGGATCGCCGCCTGCCGATGGGACGGGACGCTGCCGTAGCTCGTGAACGTCGTCATGACCTTCTCGTGGCCGAGATTCTGCGACCAGGCCTTGAACTGCTCGGGTGTCCGGCAGCGCTGTTCGCCGAGCCGGGTGAGGGTGGTACGGATGCTGTGCGGGTGGAACCCAGGCAGCCCGGCCTGCTCGAACGCCTGCTTGAAGATTCTGCGGATCGGCGCCGCGGTCGACCAGACCCGCCGGTCGAGCCCGGCGGCAGCGAAGTGGCCGTCGGCTCCGACCACGACCTTGGTCGCCGGGAACAGCGGGTCGTCGGGTCCCGACAGCCTGTCGTCGCGCAGGAAGGTCACCCAGTCCTCGACGATCCGGCGCACGGGGTCGCCGACCGGGAAGAACCAGGTGACGATCGTCTTGCCGAACTTGGTGTTCACCTCGCGGCCGTCCTGGACGACCTTGCCCTCGGCCAGGTCGACATGCTTGAGCCGGAGGCTGGCGAGCGCGCCGTCGCGCGCGCCGGTCAGCAGCGCGAAGGCGATCACCGCCCGGTCGCGGCGCTCGATCTCGGTCCCGGCTGGCAGGGTGTTGAGCACATGGAGGACCTGTTCGAGGCTCGGTGCCGGCCGCTCGCGCCGGGTCCGGGCGATCCGGGTCTCGCGCTCGGAGAGCTGGAAGTAGTCGGCATCCGAGTAGCAGATCCGGCGGCGGAAGCCCGGCTGGCCGGCGAGCCAAACGAAGAAGGCGCGCAGGGCCGCGAGGGTGGCGTGGAGCGTCGCCTTGCTCAGGGTCCCCCGCGAGCGCTGGCTGCGCTGGGCAGCGAGGTGCCGCTTGAAGGCGACCGCCTGCTCAATGTGAAATGCCTTGAACGGCTTGTAGCCGGTGAACGCCTCGAACCGGGCGAGCGCCGCCGCGGCCTGGTCGACCGAGGCCTCGTTGCGACGCCGGGCCTCGCGCAGATACTCAAAGTAGCGGCGCTTGAGGCGCTCGTTGTCGGGGTTGTACCGGGTCATGTCGGTGAGTCCTTGGCAAAGTCACACTTCACGATGGGCATCGAGCAATCGCCCATGCGTCGTTCGGCCTCCGGAATCGCGACGTCGAGATCGCCGCGCACGGCGTCGAGCCGATCGAGCGCGACCCAGCGGTTCATGAGGGTGCCGCAGTCCGGGCACAGCCCGCGCAGCAGCCCCTTGGCGGGGGTCCTGGGGATCAGGTCGGCGATCCCGCCATCGGGGCGCTTCGGCGCCCGGCACGCGAGGCAGAAGATCTCGCCGGGCGCGCAGGGCCGCCTGGCCGCCAGCCGCCTCTGCTCCAGGAAGCGACGCAACTCGGTGCCGTGGACCAGGATGGGGTGATGATCGTCGATCGCCGACAGGCCGCGCCGGAGCCAGTTCCGGACCGTGTTCGGATGGACCCCGAACAGGTCCGCGATCTCCTCGACCGTGTAGCTGCGGTGGATCTTGACCCGACGGGGGTTCGGGCGGGGCATCGGTCAGTCGACGCCCCGCTCGATCAGCGCGCGGATGTCCTCCACGCGCCAGGCGGTGATGCGCGGGCCGAGCTTGACCGGTCGGGGATAGCGGCCGGATTTGACGCCGGCCCACCAGGTCGACCGGGAGACCGGGATCGGGCCGCCGGGGGCGAGGATCGAGGCCAGCCGAAGGAATCCGGTCGGCGGGAGGGGATCGGGCTTGTCCATCGACAACGACTCCGTTCGAGGGGGAACGGCGTCGTGCTAGGAGATCGGATGCCGGCCGTGACCGAATTCGGTCAGCGCGAGACCGAATTCGGTCAGCCCTCCGGGCCGTCGCCGGTCTCGGACGGCAGATGCTCGGCGGCCTCCCTCAACCACTTGCGGACCGTGTCCTCGTCGAGGGGCACGCCGAGGCTCGCGAGGTCCTCGGCGATCTCCTTGATCTTCTCACTGCGGCTTGCCGACGGGTCGTATCCATAGCCTACGGCCGCAATGCCGATCACGAGCTTGAGCAGCGAAGCGCGCTCGCGGGTTGAGACGCTTTTCTCCGTGGGCGACCGGGCCTCCAGCGACTGGACACGGCCGTGCAGGGCATCGCGCTCCTCGGCGACCGCCGAGAGCGCCGCCTCGAGCTCGGCGACCCGCTTCCGCCAGTCCGCGATCGTGCCGCCGTTGGCGGTCACGGCCGCCTCGAGGTTCGACGGGATGTCGAGATTGATCCGTCGGGCCCAGTCCAGGTAGGCGCCCGGTGAGGTGTCGACGATCTGCCCGCTCTGACCGGCGCGACGGATCAGGTCCTGCAACTCGGCGTACCGGACCGTGAACGGGCTGCTTCCGAACCGACGGACCGCTGCGCCCGACACGACCCGCGGATCCTTTCCGAGCAGCAGGGCGACCGCTTCCTCCGGCTCCCAGAAGGCCTTGCGGCTCCACAGCCCGACATCCGCCTCGGCGTCCGGCTGGTTGTAGGAGGCGCTCCGCTCGATCGCCTCGAGGCGCACCGCCTCCTCGCGCCGCTCGGCCTCGCGCTCGCGCTCGGCCCACTCGAACAGTTCGTCCAGCGGCATCGCTTCCAGACGGTCGCGGTAGCGATCGACCTCGGTCCGCTGTTCCGGGGAGACACCTCTCTGGTGGACGCCGGGACCCCACTGACCGTCGGGACGGAGAGCGCCGATGCGTGCGAGCATCGGGAACTTGCGAGCCATCAGAGTGCTGATGGCCGCCTCCCGTTTCTTTGCCACTTGCCCGGGATCAGGGTCCATCAGCCGGTCCTCAGCGGAACCACGTCGGCCGCCTCGCCGGCGACGTAGTAGGCCCAGGCGGTCATCAGGGCGCGACGCTTCTCCAGCAGGTCGCCCCGGCGGTAGGCGGCCTCGGCCTTGTTGCGGATCGTATGGGCGAGCGCCATCTCGCAGACCTCTTGCGAAAAGGCCGTGCGCTCGGCGGCCCAGTCCCGGAAGGCCGACCGGAAGCCGTGGACCGTGGCCGTCATCCCCATCCGGCGCAGCGTCATCAGGAAGGTCATACCCGACAGCGGTTGCACCGGCGAGCGGCCCGGGAACACGAGGTCGCTGTCGCCAGCGAGCGCGCGGGCGCGTTCCAGGATCGCGACCACCCGGGGTGCCAGCGGCACGCGGTGGGGCCGTCCCGCCTTCATCCGGTTGCCCGGCACGGTCCAGAAACCGCCCGCGAGATCGATCTCGCCCCAGCGTGCCTCCCGGACCTCGCCGGTTCGCGCCGCCGTCACGATCAGGAACTCGAAGGCGAGCCGGACCGGCTCCGAGGCATCGCTCGTGCGCAGCCGCCGGACGAAGGCGGGGACCTCGGTGTAGGGCAGCGCCGCATGATGGGCCTGGCGATCGGGCTGGCGCGGCAGGCCCCCGGCGACGCCCTCAACCGGGTTGTCACCCGTGCGGAACCCGGCCGCCTTCGCCCAGTCGAGCACGGTGGCGATGCGCTGGCGCAAGCGGCGCGCGGTCTCCGGCTTGGCGAGCCAGAGCGGCGCGAGGACCCGGAGCACGTCGGCGGTCTCGATCCGGTCGACCCGGTAGCCACCGATCACCGGGAAGACATGGGTCTCCAGGCTCGAGAGCCACTGCCGCGCATGCTTGGCATTGCGCCAAGCCCGGGTCCGGTCACCGTGCACCCGGACCGCGGCCTCGGCGAAGGTCGGCACCACGCGCCGGGCGGCCCGGATCTCGGTCAGGGGGTCGCCGCCCTCGCGCGCGACCTTGCGATAGTCGCGGGCCTTCTCCCGCGCCTCGGCCAGGGTAACGAGGCGCGCGCTGCCGAGACCGATGTCGCGGCGCCGTCCGTGGACGACCGTGCGCAGCATCCAGCGCTTGGCCCCCGACGGATCGACGACCAAATAAAGCCCGTTGCCGTCGGCATAGCGGCCCGGCTCGGTGAGCGCCCGGACCTTGACGGCCGACAGGGCGCGATCGGGATGCGGCCGGCGTGGTTTCATCACTGACACCCCACATTCAGACCCCTATTCTATGTGGGATGGTGTTGGACTTCAACGGACGTCGCTGGCACTCGATCCCGGACAATCACATGGAACGGGTGGTGATTTCGGATCATTAGGGATCCGGCTGGACGTCAAGCAGGCGGACACCCTCTCCGCCAACGCGACCGGGCTCTGATTTCACCGGACAAGCAGGCCCGTTACTCAGGAAATTCTGAGCAGATCAAGCAGTCTTCAGAGCTTCAGAGTTTTTCGGGCTGTCGCTGAAAGCGCGACAGCCCCTCGAACCGAACATTGCAGTAAGGCCGCTCAACATGCTTGGCGATGTCTTGCAGTCACTCGGCCAGCGCGACGTCGCGGGGGCCTGTGAAGGCGAGCAGGCCGATGCACGGGATATCGCTGTCGCAGCGGTCGGCATGCGTGACGCCGCCTTCGACCAGAGAATAGTCGCCTGGCACGGTCGGGACGTCAGTGCCGTCAGCCTCGATATGCACCCATTCGCCGACAATGCTGAGACCCCAGTAGTCATGGGTATGTGTGTGCATCGGCAGCGCGACGCCCGGGTCCATCTTGAACAGCCAGGCGGCGCCGGTCGCATCGTCGCCCCAGGCCAGCGCCAGTTGCACACCTGGGATGGGCGCATCGAACCATTCTACGTTCTCGAGAGCGACATGGTTTTCGCTGTGGTTTTCGCTGTGGCCATGGCTCTCGGCAAAAGCGGTTGTCGTCACGAGCGTTGCCGCTGCTGCGACGATCAGGGCTTTCATCATCGTGTTATTCCTTGCGGTTGCAGGTTGCTTTGATGGGAGTGCTTGTGGCGTAGAGAACAGTCAGGCGTCGGCACCGCCCAGCACGCCGTCGAGCTGCATCTCCTTCAGGATCGCGTCCTGCCGCGGCTGGGCGAAGGCGTTCACCTCGTCCACGCCCCAGGTGATGCCGACGACCTTGCGCGTGGGGCGCTTGCCCGGCGCCGCGTCCGCAAGCGCGAGATAGGCGTCGACCACCAGTTGCGGATCGGGGGCGGCATCGCTTGCCAGCATGTCGGCGAAGCCCGCGATCATGTTGGCAGGCACGTCGCCGAGGTCGCCATAGGACGACAGGACATCCGCGCGCGCGGGCGGCTTGCCGGCGGCGAGCAGGTTGGACGGGAACGGACCCGGCTCGACCAGCGCCACGTCGATGCCGAACGGCGCCACCTCGTAGCGCAGGCTCTGGCTGTAGGCCTCGAGCGCGTGTTTCGTGGCGCAGTAGGTGCCGAAGAAGGGCACCGACACCCGCCCGGCAATCGAGCTGGTGTTGACGATCAGGCCCGAGCCGGCGGCGCGCATCGACGGCAGCACCGCCTGCATCGCGCGGATGGCCCCGAAATAGTTGGTGTCCATCTGCTCATGGGCCTGCGCGACGCTGTAGGCCTCCGTCATTCCGATATACATGATGCCCGCGTTGTTGATCAGGACATCGACGGGGCCCTTGGCGAGGATCCGGGCAAAGCCCTCGGCTACCGAGGTGTCGCTGGTGACGTCCATCTCGACGATTGCGATGCGTGGGGAGTGTGCCTCCAGCGTCGCCTTCTTCGCCGCGTTGCGCCCCTCGGCATTGCGCATCGTGCCCCAGACCCGGTCCCCCCGGTCGGCGAAGGCGCGCACCGCCGCCGCGCCGAAGCCGCTGCTTGCCCCCGTGATGACGATCGTTCTTCCCGTCTCCGCCATGTTTCGCTCTCCTGCTTGCGTGGTGCGTTACCGACTGGTACGAATATCCGGAGCGCGTCGTCAAGACATAAAATACCGACCGGTAACAAATGAGCGATGACGAACCGAAACCCGCGCGCGGCAGACCGCGCACGATGAACGCTGAAAAGGTGCTCGACGTCGCCATGACCGCCTATTGGCAGAGCGACCCCGCCGATGTGTCGGTCAACGCGATCTGTCAGATGGCGGGCATCTCCAAGCCCTCGCTCTACCGGGAGTTCGGAAGTGAGGACGGGTTGTCGCGCGCGGTGCTCGACCGCTATGCCGAACTGGTACTGTCGGAGATATTCGTGGTGCTGCACGGCGGGCAGGGGCTGCGCCGGACGCTCACAGACTTGATCGACTTTGCGAGCGCGGACCCGCGGATGGAAACCGGCTGCCTGTTCTACAAGATGCGCGCGGGCAAGCACCGGCTGGGGCCGGAAACGCGGGCGCGGGTGGAGGAGATCGACGCAGCCGCGCAGGCGGCATATGTGGCGTTCCTTCAAGCTGCGCTCGATGCCGGGGAGTGGCCCGACGGGCTGTCGGTCGAGGCCGGGGCGAAGTACCTCGGCGAACAGGTCGCGCTGGCCATCACTCAGCGCGCCTCGGGCGAAGACCCCGAGCGCATCCGCGAAATGCTGACGCTGGCGCTGTCGGTGTTCACGCGACCATGACCGCGTCGCCGCGTGCCTTGATGCCGGATTACCTGCGCCTCGTGGCGTTGTTCGGTATCGTCGTGGTCAATGTTCAGTACATCGCGTTCTCAGCGCTCGGAAGCTTCGCCGACCCAAGTGGCGAGACGGCCTTGGACGCCATCACCCTCTGGCTTGCGAACGGGCTGGCGCTGCTCAAGACCTACGGGCTGTTTTCCTTCATGTTCGGCGTCGGGCTGGGGTTCCTGATGCGCTCGGCGGCGCGGCGCAGGCTGCCGTTCGGGCGCGTCTACCGCAACCGGATGATCGGGCTTCTGATCCTCGGTATCGCCCATGGCTGCCTGTTCTTCCCCGGCGATATCCTGACGATCTACGCCGTCACAGGATCGATCCTCTACCTGTTTCGCGACTGGCCGGTGCGGCGTCTGGTGCGGGTCGGCGCGGCGCTGCTCGTGGTTCAGGCCCTCATCGCGCCACCGCTGCTTCTGGCCGCGCCGGATACGCCGCCCGACATCGTCGCGATGGAGCGCGCGATCCTGATCGAGGGTGGCTTCCTCGAAGCCGTCCTGTTCCGCAGCATCGGCTTCGCCTTCATCATGCCGTCCTTTCTCGTGATCCAGGGCATCTCGGCGCTCGGCTGGTTCTGCCTCGGCCTTGCGGCGGTGAAGTCCGGCATGATCGACGACGCGCTGCACGCGCTCTGGCGGCGCGCGCGGCGCTGGTGTCTCGGGCCGGGGGTCGCGCTTGGACTCCTGGGGGCCGCGATCTGGCAATGGGGGCCGCCGGTGCCCGGGGTCGTCCTGACCGTCGTCTCTGCGCCGGTTGCGACGCTCGGTTATCTCGGGCTGATCGCGGCAGTCTCACGCCCGCCGGGGCCGATCATGGCGCAGGCGCTGAAAGCGGGTGGGTCAAGCCTGAGCATATACCTCGGCCAGTCGATCATCCTGTCGACGATCTTCTCGGGCTACGGGCTAGGGCTGTGGAGCGCGGTGGACCGGGTGACCGCCGTCTTCATCGCGCTTGCGGTGACGGCGGGTCTTATTGGGGCGCTGCTGCTCTGGCAGCGCTATCTCAAGCTCGGACCGTTCGAATGGGTCCTGCGACGGATCACGTATGGTGGGCTCGGGACCTGACGCCTGGTGTTCGGCCGGCGAAGCCACCAAAGCGCCAGCGAAAAATGACGCTATATGATATATTTAAGGTGAGAAGGTTTGATTCCGGTCCCGCCCCCCCTCGCCATACTCGAGAGCGTGATGCCATTTCCCACAACTTTCAAAGGCAGACGGTTTCTACCCAAAGCTGTAGTTGCTCGAGGCCTGCTTAGCGTCCAGGTCTGCAGCGATTACAGCCGTTCGATTTGCGGGGCGCCATGTCTCTGACCAATCTTCTTGTACCGACCTACTCCCAGATGCTGCACGCGCTGTCGGGCTGGCTCAGCAAAGCGGAGGGGCAGTCGGAAGACGCCGCACGACTGCTTGTTGCGAGGCTTGCATCCGACATGTTTCCGCTCTCATCCCAGATCCGCTTTTCGTGCTTGCAGGCCTACGAAGCGGTTTTCCGCATTCGGGGCGAAGCCCTTCCGGACATATGGAACGACCTTGCCCAGGAAGGTCAGAACGCTGGCGATCGACCCGGGACGATCGCAGATGCGCAGGCTCGCATCACCGAAACCCGATCGTTTCTGAACAACCTCGCTTCAGATGCGCTCGACGCAGGTGGCCATAATTCTATCAGCATCGAACTCCCTAACGGGATGATCTTCGACATGACCGGCGATCAGTACGCGAGAGACTGGGCGTTGCCGCAATTCAATTTTCATCTGGTTACGGCTTACGCCATCCTTCGCAATCAAGGAGTTGACCTGGGCAAGGCTGACTATGTCCAGCATGCCTTCGCATATGTCCGCCCGGGAACAATTCCGGGAACCTGATTGCCGAAGAGACGACGCTTCTTTCTCATGTGAAATTGGAGCGTCACTGGAGCGGGATGACTTTTCTGCGAATCACCATTCCGCTCCCAGTCCTTGTCTTGTGGCGCCGTCGGACGGAAAACCTGCGTCCGTTCGGCGATACCTCACTCCTGACTGCGCTCGAGAGCCATTTCGGAACCGAGTTCAGGCGCTCGATCCGATTGATACAATCTTCGAAACGGAGCCCATCGCGGTCGTCGTGCAAAGGCATGCAGAGGGGGAAGATCCTCCGATTCATGACGCCTCGGCGAGATCTTGCCGTCGTGCTACAACGAAAATATGGTTCGCGTTGTCATCGCGCTTGGCCCGCCATCTATCCTTAGCCTACACTCGAAGGCCCCGGATTTCGGCGAACGCCGAGCGATGGCGCCCTGGCCCGCCATGCCACTCACGGCGCGTTGCGCTGCGACGGGTCCTTCGCGAACGCCTCCGTCGGCGCGGCCGCGCCGTCGGCGCGCTGGCGGCGCGCGGCCTCCGCCCACCATTCGAGCTGCGTCAGGGTGCGCCCGACATAGCCGTCCCACCGCGACGCCTCCTGCGTCCACGCGCCCGCCTCGTCGAGGACATCCTGGGCGCGGGGAATGTGGACCATGGCGGAGACCGGCAGACAGCCGAGCTCCGACAGGAAGCCGCGCATGCCCATCGCCGCCCGCGCGCCGCCCCACTGCCCCGCCGAATAGGTGACGATGGCCGACGGCTTCCACGCGAACAGCGACGCGCCGAAATGGTTGAGCAGATGCGCCAGCGCGGGCGACATGGAGTGGTTGTACTCCGGGCTCGCCATGACATAGCCGTCGGCCGCCGAGATGGCATCGGCGAGACGGTCGAGCGGCGCGGGCGCGCGGGCCCGGGCATAGGCGAAATGCGGCTTGAAAGGCCCGCCCAGCTCGACCTCGAGCGGATCCACCAGGGTGGCGTCATGCCCGCGGTCGACGAGCAGCCGGCGGCAGGCCTCGGCGACCCGGGCGCCCAGCCGCGCGGGCCGCGGCGGCGCCGTTTCGCGCACGGAACCGAGGAAGACGAGGAACTGCATGGCGGGGGCCCATCGCGAAACGTCGGAGCGGTCGGTCTCGCGCTGTCTTAGCACGAGCGCCGAGCCGTCGCCCACGGGCCGGGACCGGCCGGATCGGCGCCAGCCTCCCCATCGCCGCGATGTCCGAACCGTCCGCCGCGCGATGCCGCCCTGAAGACCGCGAGGCGGCGCGCCCCGCCGCCCGATCAGTCGCCATCCCCCTCCGGCGCCGCCGCCGCGCGCTCCAGCACCGCCGCCAGGTCTTCCAGGAAGCCGTCCCAGCGCCCCTCTGCCCTGTCGCCGAGGACCAGGCGGGCGATCTGGGGAAGGATCACCGGGCCGACCGTCAGCAGCAGCAGGCCCAGGAACAGCGCCTCCGGGTCGGTGCCGGCCGGCAGGCGCCCGGCCGCCTGGAGCGCGCGCAGGTCGTCGACCTGGCGCCGGTAGTAGGCGCGCCGCTCCTCCGCCGCGGCGGGTTCGACGTCGGGCTCCGCATCGGCGGCGGCCAGGCCCTCCTGGGCGATCAGGCGGATGAAGGAGGCGTCGGCGTGCTGCTGCGCGCTCCAGAACCGGAGCATGGCGGCCAAGTCGGCCGGCAGGGCCTCGACCATCGCCGTGCGCCGCGTGATCTCCCGCCGCAGGGTCTCGTCGAACAGCCGGTCCTTCGCCCCGAAATGGCGATAGACAAGCGACTTGTTGAGATCGGCGCGGCGCGCCACGTGCTCCATGCGCACGCCGTGCACGCCGCGCTCGGCGAATTCCGAGGCCGCGGCGTCGAGGATCCGGGCGCGCGCGTCCATCAGCAATAGCTCCAGGCCGGCCCGCGCCGGGGGCGCCCGACCGGGCCGCCGCGCGCCGCCATCGCCATCCGGCCGACGATCCCACGTGCCGAGTGGTCGAGCGCCAGCGTCATCAGGGCCAGGAGGATCCAGCCGAATCGCCCGCGCGGCGCGAAGGACCACCAGACCTCGACCCACGACCCGGCGCCGTCGGGCTCGACGCGCCAGCCGCCCGTCATGGCCGCGACCGGGAAGGGGAACCCCGGCGCATCGGCCAGGAAGCGCAGGACCAGGCGGCGGCCGGCGGGATCGAAGGCGACGACCTCCTCCGACCACTGCGAACCGCGGCGGTCGGCGCAGTCGCGCACGGCGCCGAGGCCGGCGGCCTCGCCCCCGCGCAGGCCGGACCGCGCCAAGGCCGGGCTGAACCGCTCGATGCGGCCGAGATCGGCGACCACCGCCCAGACCGCCCCGGCCGGCGCGTCGGCCCGGATGCGCAGGCAGTGTCGATAGGCATGCCCGCCCGCGCTCCCGTCGCGCATCATGAGGCGCAGGCCGGCGAGTTGGGCGACCGCGAACGCCCCGACCGCCATGGCGACAGCAACCACGGCCTGCCGCCCCTCGCCCGTCAAGAGGCCCGGAACCGCCGCGAGCGGGAGGGTCGCGGCGACCCAGCCGACATCCAGTAACGCGATCGCAGCGGCGACCCCCGGGCGGGGCCGAAGGGCCGTCGCCGCGACCAGGGCCGCGAAGCCGATCAGCATCACGCCGAGCCCGCGCATGACCGCCGAAGCCGCCGGCCCCGACGTCGCCAGCAAGCCGGCCCCGTCGACGAAGAGGAAGAGGCCGCAGCCTGCGGAAAAGGCGGCATTGGCGGCGAGCGCGAGGCGCAGGGGCCTCGAACGCGGCGATCGATCGGCCATGGTCGGCTCCCGAGTGTATGTAACGGCGACGTTACCGTTACATCAGCACCCCGGCAATGGCCTCACGCCGGCCCTCTAGCCTTCGTGAACGGGGCGGGGGTGGCGGGAGATGGTTGTGGCGGCCAGGAGACAAAGGGTCTCGGCTCAGCAGCCCGGGATCGAGACAACGCCGACGAAGCCTGCCAACTGGCACCGTACCGCCGCCGTGGCGTTGCAGCCACCGTTGCGGGAGTGGCTTCCCGAAGCGAGCTGAGGTTGCCGCGCCGATGGCCGGCCTGGCACGTCCGGATCAGGCGACGATGCTCCAGGTACGCGCTTCGGGAGCAGCGGCGAAGAGAGCGTCGATGACAGGGATGTCGGAGGCCTGGCGCTTCAGCTCCTCCCAAATCGTCGGATGGGGCGTGTCGAGAAGGCCATCCCGCAGCGCATCCAGCTCGGCGGCGTCCGCGCCCGCGTCTCGTCGAGCACGGTATTCGACCAAACGCGCCCGATATCCGCCGAAGGCGTTGCGACGGGCCTCGAGCAGGAGATCGCGGTTGAGGTTCAACGTGTCGATCGTGAACTCGGCTCGGTCCACCGCTTCGGCCGGCAGATCCTCTCGTGGCAGCACGAGGAACGTGCCCAGGAGATCAATCGACAAGAAGTCCATCGGGTCTTCGGCCCGGGGATCGATGAAGGCGGGCCTGCCTGCCGCGGGAGGCGTGACGGGAGCGCCTCGGGGCCGGGTCACGACGAGACGGCGGCCGGTCGGCGTGATGACGGCGAACTTGTTGTTCTTGCCGCCATTGCATCGACCGCAGGCATAGACATAGTTGGGCCAGCGGAAGACATCCTCGGGATAAAGGTCCTTGGGCTTTATATGCTCGACCTCGTCGCCAACAGAATCCTCGCAATAGACGCAGCGCTGGGCTCCGGCGCACATGATGGAGAGGCTATCGCGTACGGCACGAAAGGTCGCGTCGGACCGTCGGTTACGGGAACTGAACTTGGTCTTTGCTTCCGCAACCCGCACCGCGTAATCGGCGATCGCGTCGATCTCGGCCTGGTATTCGGCGAGCTTGACGGATGCGACGGCGGGCAGTCCCGGATCGGCGAGAGGCAGCATCCGCCGATCACTCGATCAGGTCGCTGGCCGTACTCGGTAGGCGGCGCTGCAGGGCCGAGCGCTGCTTCTCTTCATTCGCGCTGAGCGAACCCTTGAGACTTTTCCGATTGAGCTCCGCGAGCTGGCGCAGCATGTCCCTCGACGACCGCGACCGGGTGACATCCGTACCGAAATACTCCGTCGAGTACGCCTCCAGCACGTTGCCATAGATCAGACGCTCGAGTTCCAGTCCCGTGACGCGGCCCGACTCCTCATTCGAGCCGGGAGCGGCCAACCGCCAGATCGAGCCACGCTCCGCGGCCTGGCATATGATCGGGCTATGGGTCGTCACGAAGAACTGCACGTGAGGAAAGCATTGCGTGAACCACGCGCCTATCCGTTTCTGCCAGGCCGGGTGCAAATGCGCGTCGATCTCGTCGATGAGGATTACGCCGGGAAGGGCCACCTGCCCGGCCTCTCCGTCGAGCGCAACGAGCAGCGCGTCGGTGCCGAACGCCGCCTCCATGGCCCGGATTATCTCGAACGTCATGGAAAGCACGGAGCGATAGCCGTCGGACATCTCCTCCACAGGCACCCGCGTACCGGCGCCATTGTCGACCATCACGCCCGAAGAGGTGATCTCCGCGATCGTCGCGGAATGCGGGAGGAGTCCGGAGGAGTTGACGAAGGCGACGAGCTTGTCGGTGAGCGCCCGCGACGTCGCATCCTTTTCCAGAGCGCGGAATTGGGCATTCTTTATCCATTCAAGAGCTTCGGATAGCGCGACATCTTCCCCGAAAGCCGAGAGATGCGCCGCCAGCCTGGGATGGCTGTAATAGAGCTTGTCGAAATCCCGATCGCCGCCGCGAAACCGGCGAAACGGACCGAAGGAGGAAGAGAACCACCCGCTCCCGCCACCCCAGATCGTCCGGCGAGTGAGATCGCCGCTGAACTCGGGAGTGACATTGCCATCCGACGAACGGGAGAACGAGACCTTCGGCCGGATCGGCTTGTCGGATTGACGGCCCTTTTCGGTCCATCGATCCAGGCCGGAGTTATCGGCCCGGATGGCGAGCGAGATGCTGCCGCTGTCCGCCTTCGCGTCCAGCCACGACGACCAGTCCTGGCGCAGGGCGGTGGCGTTCTCCCGGCCGATCAGCGCGATGGCGAGCGCGCGGATGACGGTCGACTTCCCGGAACCATTGTCCCCTAGGATGACGTGCCAGCCAGCCGTCTCGTCCCTGGACAGGTCGATAACGAAGTTCCGGATGATCCTGATGTTGTCGATCTGCGCCCTGGTGACGTGCATGCGCTGGAATCCCGAGCTCCGTGGTCCCTGTCGCCGCCCGTCCCTTCCCGGCGCCGCAAGACCGTCCGGCGCTCGCCCGATCGTCAGGTTCGGGCGAGCGCCGGCAAGGGCCCGAACGCATCCCGTGGGAACCCGATCCACACAGACGCGGCACCGCAGGGAGGCTCCGGGGGCGTTCCGCCCCCTTGTCGGAACGCAGTCTACCGCGAAATCGAGCGTCCGCAATGCGGGCCGGCGCGGCGCCGCGGCTCCTTCGTACCGCCCGCGGGACGCCATCGTATCGCCGTCGCGATCTCGTTTCCTCACACCTCGCAACCGCCCTCGCCCCGCCCGAGCCCCACCGCCATCGCCTCGGAACGGCCGGGTGGGGCATCGCATTGGTGTGGCGAGGGTGATCCCTCGCGATCGGCCTTCATCGGCCTTCGAGGGAGGAACCGAGAGAAGAGGAGAACGGACGATGAAACGCATGACAGCCGCGCTGCTCGCCTCGACCATGATGCTCGGGTCGATCGGCGCCGCGGCGCAGCCCACCAATACCAGCTTCATCGACATGGACGGGCAGACGGTCAAGGTGGCGCCCAGCGATCTGGCCCGCCAGCCGCTGACGAATCTGGTCGGCGCGACCTTCGAGCCGGTCGCGCCCGGCACCGTGCTGCCCGAGGACTACCAGCACGCCCCGGTGATCGACCGGTCCGGCGCGCTGGTCGGCCGGGCGATGGTCGTCGTCGCGGCGTCGAACGGCGAGCTTCGCCGGATCGTCATGGACGCCGACCCGCTGCTCGGCTATGGCGGCGAGGTGGTCGACCTCGACGCCTCGGAGATGCGCCCCGTGCGCACCAACGACGGCACGCTGATGATCCAGGCCGACACCACCCAGCAGGCCCTCGCCGACCGGGCGGTGACGCCCGCCGCCGGCCCGGCGGGGCGCGATCCGGGCGACCCGCTGCTGGACCCGACCTCGACCGACACCATGCAGTGAGTCGGTGAGGCGTCCGGGGCGGCGCGGCGATCCCGCGCCCTCGCCCCGGCGCCTTCCGGATATGAAGAAGGGCGGCCCGCTCCGGCGGACCGCCCTTTTTCGTGGCTTCTTCTTCGTGGCTTCCCATCGGCTTCGCGTGAGCCTGGTCCGTCCGGACTTCCGATCGGACTCAGGCCGGCGGGCCGCGTCCCCTGACCGCGCGGGCGATCAGCGAGATCGCCAGCAGCACCAGGAAGACGACGAACAGGATCTTGGCGATCCCGGCCGCCGCCGTCGCCACCCCGCCGAAGCCGAAGAAGGCGGCGACGAGGGCGAGGACGAGGAAGATCAAGGACCATCCGAGCATCGGATCTCTCCCTGCCGGCGCCCGCACCCGCCCCGTCGTCGGCGGGCGCCGGGCGTCGGAATATTTCGGAGGAATCGGCCGGCGGCATCCGTGTCGGGAGGAACGCCGGCCGGGTTCAGCGCTTGGTGCCGCTCATCCCGGCGACGACGCCGGCGGCGACGGCCGCCCCGATCAGCAGGATCGAGGACCGCCCGCCGGACGGCACCAGGCGCGAGGCCAGCAGGCGCAGGTCGCTCGACGCCACGGTCCGGGCGATGGCCGCCTCGGTTCGCGCGCGCAGCCGGGCCCGGCGGTAGGCCAGCGCCCAGACCGGCACGAGCGCGAGGACGGCCAACGCCACCAGCCCGCCGCCGACGACGATTCCGGCGGCCAGCGGGCCCTGCTCGGCGAGCCGGTCGAGATAGACCCCGACCGCCACCAGGGAGACGCCGACCACGCCGAGCCCGGTCGCCACGGCGAGGGCGACGGCGCGGACCGCCGCACCCCGCGCCGCGATGCGCGCCCGCTCGGTCTCCGCCGAGACGACCCGCTCCAGATCGGCCAGCAGCGTCGCCCCGCCCGGCAGGCCGGTGACGCTTCCCCCCGCGCCCGGATCGTCGGATCGGGGCGCCTCGGGGCGCCTGGCGTCGTCGGGCATGGCGGTCAGCGCCCCAGCAGGCGCCCGACCAGCAGGCCGGCGGCGAAGGAGATGCCGAGCACGGCGAGCGGCCGCTCGCTCATCTCGGTCTCGACGAAACCGCGGCTGCGCTGGTAGCCGTCATTGACCGTATCGCGGGTCCGGTCGCGGACATGACGCGCCCGGTCGGACCCCGCACTGCCCAGATCGCGGGTCAACGCCGCCATGTCCTCGCGCAGCCGGTCGATGTCGTCTCGCAGCGCGCTGGCGGAGTCGTCGCCTCCGCCCTTGGCCTCGGTCCTGGCCGCGCCATGGGTATCGGCCATGGTCTGCCCCCTCTTTGCTTTCGGAGTGTGGCCCATCAACGCGCCGCCCCGGTGGAGGGTTCCTGGCGCCGCGCGTCGGCGGCGCGCGTGACGGCCGCCGGCGCCGCCAGCGCCACCAGGACCGCCGCGAGCGTCGCAGCGAGCGCCAGGCACCGCAGGGCCGCGG
>JAVJUS010000026.1:0-3139 GCA_040220455.1 Azospirillaceae bacterium | reverse complement strand
TGGCCGACGCCCGCGTCATCCACCATTGCGCCGACCCGCCCTTCGACCGCTGGCCGCGCGAGCTGCCGCCTGTCATGATCGGCTTGATCCAGGCCGCCGCCCGGTCCGGGGCCTCGGTGATCTATGCCGACGACCCGTCGGTCTACGGGCCGGTCGAGGGGCCGATCTCGGAATCGCTGCCGGACCGGCCGGTGGGCGCCCGCGCGCGAGTGCGCGCCGGTCTGGCAGGCCTGCTGCTGTCCGCCCATCGGCAGGGTGCCGTCTCCGCCGCCATCGCCCGGGCGCCGGACCTATTCGGGCCCGGCGTCGTGCGCTCCGCGCTCGGCCGGCCGATGATCGAGGCGGCGATGAAGGGCCTGCCGGTGCCGGTGATCGGCGATCCGGACCAGCCGCACAGCCTGTGCTTCATCCGCGACCATGCCGCGGCCATGGTCGCGCTGGCCGAGCGGCCCGACCTGCACGGCCGGATCTGGCACACCCCGTGCGCGCCGGCGGTCAGCCTGCGCACGGCGCTGGAGACGGCGGGCGGGCGGCCGGTGCGGCTGCGCCGGGCCTCGCGCGGGCTGCTGCTGGCGCTCGGCCTCGCCGATGCCCGGCTGCGCGCGATCCGGGAGATCACCTACCAGTTCGACCGGCCCTTCGTGCTCGACACCACGGCGCTCGAGGAGGCGGCCGGCCTCGCGCCGACGCCGCTGGAGCGCGCGCTGGCGGAGACGCGGGCCGCCTTCCGCCAGGCCGGCCGGCCCCGGGCCGCGCGCCTTTCCCGCCGGGTCGGCGCCGTGCGATAACGCCTCTCCCGCGCGGCCGGCGCATGCCCGCGCCGCCGCCCGATCCGCGAGAGGGGGCCCCGCCGATGCCGCTCAACAGCACCCAGACCCTGACCGCCGCCGACGGCCACACGCTGAGCGCCTTCCAGTCCCTGCCCGACGGGCCGGCGCGCGGCGGCCTTGTCGTCGTCCAGGAGATCTTCGGCCTGAACGACCATATCCGCTCGGTCGCCGAAGGCTTCGCGCTCGACGGCTACGCCGTGCTCGCCCCGGCCCTGTTCGACCGGATCGCGCCCGGCATCGCGCTCGGCTACACGAGCGAGGACGTGGCGCGCGGGCGCGAGCTGCGCGGCCAGGTCGGCTGGGACCAGGCGGTCGCCGATGTCGGCGCGGCGATCCACGGCGTCGCGGGCTGGGGCAAGGTCGGCGTGGTCGGCTACTGCTGGGGGGGCTCGCTCGCCTGGCTGGCGGCCACTCGGCTCGAGCCCGCCGCGGCGGTCTGCTACTACGGCGGCCAGATCGCCGATTTCTGCGAGGAGGCGCCGCTCTGCCCGGTGCAGATGCATTTCGGCGAGGCCGACCCGATGATCCCGGCCGACGCGGTCTCGCGCGTCCGCGATGCCCAGCCCGGGGTCGAGATCCACAGCTATGCCGAGGCCGGGCACGGCTTCAACTGCGAGGCACGGGCGGATTTCGCGCCCAACGCCGCGGCGACGGCGCGGGAACGGACGCTGGCGTTCCTTGCCGCCCGTGTCGGCTGACGGCGCGTCAGGATAGCCGGGGCGGGATTGCCGGAGTGAGACAGCGGATCTCCGATCGGTGGAATCCGGCCGTTCCAGCGGCCGTTCCCGCCGGCGGTAGGCCGCGCGATCTTCCGGACGGGCCGCGATCACAAGGCACGGGCCTGCCCTATGCCGGAGGCGTGGCCGCGTCTCCGCTTGCGCGGCTTTCCTCGGCGCGGCGTCGGGGCGACCCTGCGGAGGCCTACCCGTAAGCGCCGCCTGCCTCCCCCGGGCATGGCGCTCCCGTCCGCGGATTCCCGGAGGATCGAGACCCGTGCCGCCGCACCTGAGCGTCGTCCCCGCCGACCCCGCCGCTCGCGCCGGCCGTCCCGTGCCGGTCGACCTCGCCGAGACGGCCAATCAGGCCTTCGCCTACGCCGCCGGCGTCCTGCCGCCGGCCGTGCGCGTGTCGAGCCGGGGGCTCGACGGGCCGCCCCGGCGCATCGCCGTCCATCCGATCGAGCTGCGCCGGCTGATCGTCACGCTGCTGATGCGCTCGGCCGAGGCGATGGACGGCACCGGCGTCGTGACCGTCGCCCTGTCCGACGCGGTGCTCGACGATCCGACGGCCCTGCGCCTGGGCGTGCCGCCCGGCCCCTATGCGGTGCTGAACTTCGCCGACGGGGTCGGCCCGACGGTCGACCGGACCACCCTGACCGACATCAGCGCCCTGGTCGCGCGCTGGCGTGGGGCGATCGCGATCGAGCCCGGCACCAGCCGGCGCGGCCGGCTGGCCGTCTACGTCCCGATCGCCGGCCAGCACTGAAGCGGCGGCCGGGCGCGGTCGGCGCGATCGAGGCTCAGCCCGGCATCAGCGCCGCCTCGCCCGGCTCCGCCGGCATGAAGGCGATCGCGGCGAAGATCATGTCGACGGTGGCGCCGTCGCGCGCGAGCGGCATGCGCGCGATCTCGTAGGCGAGCCAGTCGCGGTCGGCCCAGCGGCCCAGCCCGCGCCCGGCGTTCGGCCGTCCCGTCTCGACACAGCGTTCATAGGCTTGCCGGATCGCCGGCAGGCTGTCGCCGTAGCCGCAGTCCTCGAACCGCCGGCCGGTGTAGTCGCGGCCCAGCCGCTCGGTTACGTGGGAGCCGATCAGCCGGTGCGCGAAGGCCGGCGGCCGGCCGATCACGTCGACCAGCATGACATGCGGCAGCAGCGCGGGTCCCAGGCTCGCCGGGTCGAGATCGCGGCGCGACGGCAGGCGGCCGTCCGCGGCGAGCGCGCGCCAGTGGTCGAGCGCGGCGCGCACCGGCTCGGCGGTCAGCTCCGACGGATCGATGTCGCGCGTGGCCAAGGGGGACATGCCGGCGTCGTGGGAGGGAAGCGGACGCGCAGCGCCCGCCCCGATCATCGACAAGCCGGCGCGCCGACGCAAGCCGGCGGTGCGCGCGCCGCTTGACCGACGCGTCGGTTCGGATACCATCCGGCCCGCCATGACTCCGCGCCGCGCCGCCCTGTCGCCGCGTCTCCGCCCTCGGAACGCGCGTCGAATTACCGGCCCGGTCCCCGCCTGACCGCGGGGGCCGGGAGCGCCGGCGCACGGGCCGCGCGGAGCCGCGCCGCCCGGCGCCCGTCCTGCCGCGGAAGCGGGC
>JAVJUS010000025.1:0-38755 GCA_040220455.1 Azospirillaceae bacterium | reverse complement strand
CGCCACGGCCGGCTTCGGCGATCCGGCCGCCGCCGCGCGAATCGGCCGCGCCTGCCGGGCGCTCGGCGTCGCGCCCGCCCCGGGTCCGGCCCTGGCCGCGCTGATCGACGTGCTCGCCCCGACCGGGACGGGCGGGCCTCGCGAGGCCGCGGAGATGCGCGCCCGCCTGGCCGCCCTGGTGCGCGCCGACCACGCCGCCGGCCGGGTCGTCACCGCCGCCGGATGGATCCTGTCGGAGACCGAGGCGGCCCTCTGCGCCACCCTCGACCGCGCGGGCGAAGCCTGACGCGGCCTCGCCTGCGCGCTGACCGCTCTCGTATCACGAAGTGTCCGATCGACGGCGTACGCTGAGTGGTTTGCTTCGCGTTCGGTGCAGCCCGTTTGCAGTTCCTTCGGGGGCGATCAGCCACCCGTATGGAAGGCAGATTCTCGTTGACTTCTTGAGGCGTTGGCGCCACCTCTAACTCGGTTTCGGGAGTCCTACGCGCTCTCGCGCGCAGCCCTCCGACTCGGCCACCGCCTCGCACCGCGACCGGCCGGCCGTCCCGCGTTCTACGCGCATCGCGACCCCGCCCGGCCCCTTCCTTCGAAGGCGCCGTGAGCCCGGGTCGCGCCGGTCGTCGGCCTCGCGGCCGACGGGCGGGGTGCGTTCGGGCGCTTCCGCCGGCGCCGCCTCCACGGCGGCCGCGGCGGACCAACAGCAAAGGAGAGATGCATTGTCCGACAAGACCCTCGCCGGCAAGACCGTGGCCATCCTCGTCGCCAACGGCTTCGAGGAGACCGACATGACCGAGCCGCAGCGCGCGCTGCTCGCGGCCGGGGCCCAGCTCCGCACGATCTCGCCCGAGCAGGCGCTGGTGAACGGCTGGCACGAGGCGGCCTGGGGTCACTACTTCCCCGTCGACGGCGCGCTGTCCGAGGCGCTGGCCGCCGACTACGACGCGCTGCTCGTCCCGGGCGGCACGCGCGGCGTCGAGAAGCTGGCCGGCAACCCGCACACCAAGCGCTTCCTCAAGGGCTTCGTCGACGGCAACAAGCCGGTCGCCCTGATCGGTGAGGCGACGGGCCTGCTGGTCGCCGCCGAGCGGGCGGAGAACCGCACCCTGGCGATGGACGACGGGGTCCGCGAGGACTTGGTCAAGGCCGGCGCCAAGCCGGCCGAGACGCCGGTCCATGTCGACCGCGCCCTGATGACCGCCAATCGCGAGGCCGATCTGCCGGCCATCAAGGACGCGCTGGTCAAGCTGTTCACCGAGGGCGCCGAGGACATGGCGGACGCCGCCTGAGCCCTCGTCGTTCCGGACGGTGCGAAGATTGCCGGCCCCTCGGGGGCCGGCTTTTTTCATGGGCGGCGCGATGGGCCGGCGGGCGACGGCCGCGGCCGCGTCGGGTTTCGCTTCGCTCTACGCGACCTATGGCGGAGCCGTGGGCTCCTCGGTAGGTCGGCTAGAGGCGGAGCCGAAAGCCGACGAGCCCGAACGCCGGGAATCGGCTTCACCGTGTCGGGTTTCGCTTGGCTCTTCCCGACCTACCGCGCCCCGGCGGGGCCGGAGGTCGGTCGGATAGAGGCCGGAGGCCGAAAGCCGACGCGGCCGTGACGGCCGGCCCGGCTCACGCGGCGAGGCGGGCTTCGACGGTGCGGGCCTCGTCGGTGATCCAGTCGACCACGGTGCGCACTTCCGGGCGGCTCGTGTCCTCCCCGGCGATCAGCCAGTAGCCGTAGCCCTCCGGCCGGTCGAGCCGATCGCCCTCCACGGGGACCAGCCGGCCGTCGGCCAGCATCGGCTCGACCAGGGCCAGCCGGCCGAGCGCGACCCCCTGGCCGATCAGGGCGGCCTGGATGACTTGGTCGTACTGATTGAAATGCAGGATTCCACGCGGCTTCGCCTCGGCGAGGCCCATCGCCTCCAGCCGGCCCGACCATTGCAGCCAGGGCCGGCGCGGGTCGTCGTATTCGAGCAGGATGGTCTCCGCCAGCGCGTCGGCACGGTCGATCCGGCGCGTCGCCAGCGAGGGATGGGCGACCGGCATGACCACCTCGCCGAAGAGATGGCGCGCGCCCGGCGGTGCGTTGCGCTCGGCGCAGTAGCGGATCGCCAGGTCGGCCGCGTCGGTCCGCAGGTCCAGGAGCTTGTTGTTGGCCGCCAGGCGGATGTCGATGTCCGGATGGCGGCGCTGGAAGCTGCCCAGCCGCGGCAGCAGCCACAGGGCCGTCACGCCGATGCTGGCCGTGATGGTGACCGGCCGGCGCTCCCGCGCCGCGGTGATCGCCACCATGCCGTCCTGGAGCTGCTGGACCGCCGGATCGGCGATGGCGAACAGCCGCTCGCCCTCCGGCGTGAAGGCGATGGAGCGGTAGCCGCGGGTCAGCAGCGCGACCCCCAGCGCGTCCTCCAGCCCCTGGACCTGCCGGCTGACGGCCGATTGCGTGAGGCACAGGTCCTCCGCGGCCAGCGTGATGCTCATCCGCCGGCCGACGGCCACGAAACAGCGCAGATGGTCGAGCGAGGCGATCCGGCTGATCGGACCACGCATGCGCATTCCTCATGCTTTCGAACGTCTCGCACTGTGATCGAAGGCCCGCCCTCGGTCAATGTGCCCGCGTGCCGTGCCCCCGGGCCGCGACCGCCAGGCGCGCCGGGCGCGCCGGGCGCCGATCTCGCATTACCGCTCTTCATGCGAAGCGTCGAAAAGCGTCGTTTGAATCGGGCGGTCCGTCGCGCTCGACTCCGTAGAAATGCCGGCCGGCCCGCACCGACCGGCCCTTCGGGCGAAGGGAGCCGCCATGACGGACGACACGCCCCGGCCCGGCCTCGCCTGCGTGCCCGAGCCGGGACCGGCGCCGGAGCCTCGGCCGTTCACCGTGGAGGCCGCCGACGGGTTTCCGATTCGCGGCTTCTGCTGGCGTCACGAGACACCGGACCGGGACCGCCCCGTGGTCATCATCACGGCGGCGACGTCGGTTCGCTGCCGCTACTACTTCCGTTTCGCCGGCTTCCTGTATCACCAGGGCTTCGACGCGGTGGTCTACGACTATCGCGGCATCGGGGAGTCGCGCCCGCCACGGCTCGCCGGGTTCCGCGGCTCCTGGCTCGACTGGGGCCGCCTCGACTTCGACGCGGCGCTGGTCTGGACCGCGCGGCAGTTCCCGGCGCGGCCGATCCATGTGGTCGCCCACAGCGTCGGCGGCTTCGTCATCGGACTGGCCCCGTCGAACCACCTGATCTCGCGAATCTTCACCATGGGCGCCCAGATCGCCCACTGGCGCGACTACGCGCCCCGGGCCCGGCTCGGGATGGTCGCCAAGTGGCACGTGGCGATGCCGCTGCTCACCGAGCTGTTCGGCTATTTCCCCGGCGGCCGGCTGGGCTGGATGGAGGACACGCCGCGTGGGGTCGTGCGCGACTGGGGCTGGAGCAGGCCCCGCCTCGAGGATACCTGCCGGCGGGGCTATCTGGCGGTCGACCTGCCCGACCGGCGCATCCTGATCGACCAGTTCCGCCACGTCACGGCGCCGATCCTGGCGGTCGGGGTGAGCGACGACCCGTTCGGGACCGTTCCGGCGGTCGAGCGGCTGCTCGCCTATTTCGAGGCCGCGCCGGCGACGCATCTGCGCCTGACGCCCGACGATGTCGGGGAGCCGTCGATAGGCCACTTCGCCTTCTTCCACAAGCGCCTGGCCCCGGCGCTGTGGGCGCTGCCGCTCACCTGGCTCAGGACCGGCGCCCTGCCCGAGCGGGTGCCGGGCACGATCGTCGCCGACGGGCTCCGCCGCCGGGAGGATCCCGGGGCGGCGGCCGGGGCGACGACCTCTCCCATGCCGATCGCGCATGCGAAAGGCGGGCAATGATCGATTCACGCGCCGACCGGGCGGCGTCAGGATCGGAGCGGAGAGCCGATTTCCGGCATCCCCGCGCGGTCGCGACGGGCGGCGCGGCGGGCCGTGGGAAGGAGCCCTCATGACGATGACTCAAGACAAGGTCATGGCGCGGCGCTGGGCCATCGTGCTGGCCGGCGGCGCGATCATGGGCGCGGCGCTGGGCGTTCGCCACGTCCAGGGCCTGTTCCTGCAGCCGATCACGCTGGACCAGGGCTGGTCGCGCGAGGCCTTCGGCTTCACGCTCGCCATGCAGAACCTGATCTGGGGCCTGGCCCAGCCCTTCACGGGCATGATCGCCGACCGCTTCGGCTCGACCAAGGTGCTGCTGCCTGGGCTGCTGCTCTACGCCGCCGGGCTGTGGGTCACGGCGGAGGCGGCGTCGACCGGGACGTTCCTGTTCGGCAACGGCCTGCTGGTCGGCATCGCGCTGTCGGGCACGGCGTTCGGCGCGGTCTATGGCGCGCTGAGCCGGATCTTCCCGGCCGAGCATCGCAGCTGGGCGCTGGGCGTCGCCGGCGCGATCGGCGGACTCGGCCAGTTCTGCATGGTGCCCTTCGCGCAGGGGCTGATCGACAACACCGGCTGGATCACGGCGCTGATCGTCCTGGCGGTCACGATGGTCCTGCTGGCGCCGATGGTCGCCCTGTTGCGCGACGACCCGCGCGCGGCCGATACCTCGGGCGCCGACCAGCAGAGCATGATGGCGGCGATCAAGGAGGCCTGCCGGCATCGCGGCTTCTGGCTGCTCAATCTCGGCTTCCTGGCCTGCGGCTTCCAGCTCGCCTTCATCGCCGGACACATGCCGGCCTATCTGATCGACGGCGGCCTGGGGTTGGAGGAGGCGAGCGCGGCGCTGGCGATCATCTCCCTGTCCAACGTGGCGGGCACGTATCTGGCCGGTCATCTGGGCGGCGTCATGCGGCGGAAATACCTGCTCTCCGGGCTCCATTTCGTGCGCGCGGCCTCGATGGTCGTCTTCGTCGCGCTGCCCCTGACGCCGATCAGCGTCTACGCCTTCTCCTTCGTCATGGGCTTCCTGTGGCTGGGCACGGTGCCGCTGACCAACGGGCTGGTCTCGCAGATCTTCGGCGTGCGCTACATCACGACGCTGTTCGGCATCGTCTTCTTCGGCCACCAGCTCGGCTCGTTCTTCGGCGTGTGGCTTGGGGGCGCGGTGTTCGACGCCACCGGGTCCTACGACCCGGTCTGGTTCGGCGCGGTGGCGCTGGGCCTGATCGCGGCCGTCGTTCACCTGCCGATCGACGACGCCCGGATCGAGCGGCCGAGCGCGGCCGGCGTGCCGGCATGAGCGGGCGGCCGGCAAGCCCCGGCGGCGGGCGGCTGCGCGCGATCGCACTCAGCGCCGTCGTCGCGATCGGGCTGGCGGCCCTGACGATCGCGAGCCTGAAGGCCTATGGCGATCCGGCGATCGCGATGTCCGCCGACCTGCTGATCAGCCTGTGCCGATGAGTCGCGGCTCGGTTCGAGCGCCGCTCCTGTAATCCTGCAGCTCGTCAAGAAACGGGAGGCATCTTTCGTCTGAATGCTGGCGTATATCAAATGAAAATGAAAGTAAATTACCGCATTCACATCGTTTTTCTGATGCAAGCCCACGGGCAAGTGTCGTATTATAAGAGGATAAAAAATGACGTCACGAAGGGATGGCCGGGTTCGTCTCGAGATATCTCGCCCGGTCTAGGCAACCGACGGACAATGCCTTGCCGGAGCGGAAGTCGTCGCGCCTCCACTGCGTGCGACCGCAACTCTGGCGCCGGCATGCCAGGACGTTCGGGGACCGTGCCCATCCGGTTCTCGCCGACGCTTCGGATTTCCTTATGCCACGGGAGGATTCAGCGGCATGGAAACGAAACTGACCAATCGGGAGATCGAGATTCTCAAGTGGTCGTCTTACGGCAAGACGTCGCGGGAGGTCTCGGAGATCCTGTGCATCTCCACCAACACGGTGAATTTTCACATCAAGAACGCGATGTCCAAGCTTCAGACGGCCAACAAGACGGCGACCGTGGCGCGAGCCTCGACCCTCGGCCTGCTGAACTGACCCGCTGACGGGCCCAGAAGTCGCCGGGCCGGACAATCGACGACAGAGCGGCCCGCTTCGGGGTGTCCCGGGCGGGCCGCCGGCATGTCGCGACACCCACGGAGCGGAGGCTGCATGACCGGGACGACGCGCCACACCGCCGCCATCGATTGGCGCCGGGACGGTGCGCCCTTCACCGACAGTCGCTTCTCGCGGCGCCACTATTGGCGCTTCGACGGGGGCGCCCGGATCGTCGCGTCGCTCTCGCCGGCGATGCTGCCGGAGCCCATGGCCGACCCGTCCGGCGTCGATCCGGAAGAGGCGCTGGTCGCCGCAGCGGCCAGCTGCCACATGCTGTGGTTCCTGACCCTGGCGGCGGCCGACGGGTTCGTGGTCGACTCCTACCGCGACGAGCCGTGGGGCGAGATGGGTCCGATCGGCGGGCGCCGCCTGGCGTTCACGCGTATCGCGCTTCACCCCCGGACGGCGTTCGCCGGGTGCGCCCCGCCCGACGCCGAAGCGCTGCGCGCGCTGCACGACCGGGCCGGCCGGCGGTGCTTCATCGCGAATTCCCTGATCGCCGAGGTGACGTGCGAGCCGTCTTTCGCCGAAGCCCCCGCCGGGAGCGGCCCATGACCCGCACGATCCTGGTGACCGGCGGCACCCGGGGAATCGGCCTGGCGGTCGCCCGGCGGCTGGCGCGCGACGGCCATCGCGTCGCGATCTCCTTCCGCTCGGGGGCGGAGGCGGCCGAGCGCGCCCGCGACACGCTCGAGGCGGAGGGCGCGGAGGCCGCCCATTTCCGGGCCGACCTGTCGGATCCGGTGGCAGCGCGGGCCCTGCCCGACGCGGTCGCGGATCGCTTCGGCGGCCTCGACGCGCTGATCGACAACGCCGGCGTCACCGACGACGGCGCCTTCCTGACCCTCGACCGGGCGCGCTATGCCGCGGTGCTGCGCACCAATCTGGCGGGGACGATGCGGGTGACGGCGGCGGCGCTGCCCCATCTGCTGCGCGCCGACCGCGCGGCGGTGGTGATCATGAGCTCGCTGGGCGGCGTCGTCGGCAAGGAGGGCCAGGCCGCCTACGCTACGAGCAAGGGCGCGCTGATCGGCTACACCCAGTGGCTGGGACGGGAATTCGCCGCCGCCGGGCTGGCGGTCAACGCGATCGCGCCGGCGTTCGTGGAGACGGACATGATGGCCGTCCTGGCCGACTCGATGACCGCGCCGATCATCGACGGCTCGGCCCTGAGCCGGGCCGGCCGGCCGGAGGAGGTGGCCGAGGCGGTCGCCTGGCTGCTGGCGCCCGGCTACATGCAATCGACGACGCTGCGCCTGGACGGAGGATTCAACCGGTGACGACGGGAACCGCGACGAAGCAGGGGGCGGCGGGCGAGGCGGCGGCCGGTCCGGCCCCGGACGGCGGCACGGCGCGGGTGCCTCCCGGCGTCGAGCATGACGTCGGCTATGTCGATACCGACGCGGGCGGCATCGTCTATCACGGCAAGTATGTCGAGCTGGCCGAGCGGGCGCGCAATGCCCTGCTCCATGACGCGGGCTTCACCTACAAGGGCCTGCTGGCCGAGCACGGCATCCTGATGGTGATCCACCGGGTCGAGGCCGACTACCACGCCCCCGCCTGGCTGGAGGATCGCCTGCGCCTGGTGCCGCATATCGGCCGCTGCCGCGCCGCGCGTACGCTCTGGGTCACCGAGGTGATGCGCGGCGAGACGCCGATCGCCACCATCCGCATCGAGATCGTCGCCGTCGACGCGGAGACCCGGAAGCTCACGCGCCACCCGGAGGCTCTGGTGGAAAGCCTGGCGCGCTACGTCCCGGTGAAAGGGTAGGCTGAAGGGCAGTAGGCGCGGTCGCCGGTCGGGCCGGCTCCCCCGCGAGCCGCGGCCGGTCGGGCCATCGAGGCAAACAGGCTCTTCCGGCCCTCGGCGACCTTGGCAACGCCCGGCAGGGGCGGTCGGCCGGATGTCAGGCCCGCGCAGCGGCCTCGCGCTTGGCCTTGGCGGCCTCGAGCGCCTTGGCGGCGCTGGTCCGTTCGGTCTCGGTCTTGGCGTCGGCGACATCCTCGGTCAGGTCGCGGATGCGCTGCTCGGTCTCGGCCACGTCGATGTCGCCGACCGACAGCGCCTCCTCGGCCAGGACGGTGCAGCGGTCGGGCGTAACCTCGGCGAAGCCGCCGGCGATGAAGATCCGGTCGGAGGCCTGGCCGCGGGTCTCGTAGACCTCGATCACCCCGGGCCGCACCGTCGAGATCATCGGCGCGTGGCGCGGCAGGACGCCGAAATTGCCTTCCGCGCCCGGCACGACGACCAGGTCGACCTCCTTGCTGAGCAGGAGCTTTTCCGGAGAGACCAGTTCGAAGGCGACTTTCTCGGCCATGGGGCGTCCTCGGGGTTCCGGATCCGGCGCGGGTCGGGGGGCGCGGGTCGGGGGGCGCGGCGGCGCGCGTCAGAGCGCCTCGGCGCCGGAGATGATCTCGATCAGCTCGCTCGTGACCACCGCCTGGCGGGTCCGGTTGTACTGCAGGGTCAGGTCGTCGATCATTTCGCCGGCATTGCGCGTGGCATTGTCCATGGCGGTCATCCGCGCGCCCTGCTCCGAGGCGGCGGATTCCAGCAGCGCCTTGTAGATCTGGACGGCCAGGTTGCGCGGCAGCAGTTCGGCGATGATCCGCTCCTCGTCCGGCTCGAAGTCGTAGACGGCGCGCGACGCCGGGCCGGTATCGGCCTCCGCCTCGCCCTCGTCGACCTCCGGCAGCGCGACCGGGACGAGTTGCTGCGGCGTCACGATCTGGGCGATCGCCGACTTGAAGTGGTTGTAGACGACGGTGCAGACGTCGAATTCGCCCTCTTCGTAGCGGCGCAGCAGCGACTCCGCGATGCCGTCCGCGTCCGCGAAGGTCAGGCGCGGCCGGCCGACATCGAACACCGTCTCGATGATCATCGGGCCGAATTCGCGCTTGAGGGCGTCGTAGCCCTTGCGACCGACGCAGAAGAGCTTGACCTCCTTGCCCTCCTCGCGCAGCGCGCGGATGCGCCGGCGCACCTCGCGCGTGATCGAGCCGTTGAAGCCGCCGCACAGGCCGCGATCCGAGGTCATGACCAGCAGCAGATGGACATCGTCCTTGCCCGTGCCGGTCATCAGCTTCGGGCCCTGGCCGCCGGTGTTCACGTTGCGCGCCAGGCTCGCCAGCATGCGCTCCATGCGCTCGGCATAGGGGCGGCCGGCCTCCGCCTGCTCCTGCGCGCGGCGCAGCTTGGACGCGGCGACCATCTTCATCGCCGACGTGATCTTCTGCGTCGACTTGACGCTGGAGATCCGGTTCCGGAGGTCCTTGAGGCTAGACATGCAGGCCCGTCGCTGTCAGGTCGGAACTGGGCCCGGGACCCCGGCACCCCGAAAGGCGCCGCATATCCCGGTCGGGCGGGGCGGGCCCGTCGCGTCGGGCCGCCCCGAAACCGCCTCGGTCAGACGAAGACCTTGACGTACTCGTCGAGGAAGCCCTTGAGCTTCTCCTCGATCTCCGGCGTGAGCTGCTTCTGCTCCCGGATCGCCTCGAGGATGTCGCTGTGCTTGCCGCGCAGCTCGTCGAGCATGGACTGCTCGAAGCGCACCACGTCCTCGGCGGCGATCTTGTCGAGATAGCCGCGCACGCCCGAGAAGATCGAGGCGACCTGCTCCTCGACCGGCAGCGGCTTGTACTGGTCCTGCTTGAGCAGTTCGGTCAGCCGACGGCCGCGGGCCAGCAGGCGCTGGGTCGCCGCGTCCAGGTCGGAGGCGAACTGGGCGAAGGCCTCCATCTCGCGGTACTGGGCGAGCTCGAGCTTGATCGTGCCGGCGACCTGCTTCATCGCCTTGATCTGGGCCGCGGAGCCAACGCGGCTGACCGACAGGCCGACATTGATGGCCGGGCGGATGCCTCGATAGAACAGCCCCGTCTCCAGGAAGATCTGGCCGTCGGTGATCGAGATCACGTTGGTCGGGATGAAGGCCGAGACGTCGCCGGCCTGCGTCTCGATGATCGGCAGCGCCGTCATCGATCCCGCGCCGTGATCGTCGTTCAGCTTCGCCGCGCGCTCCAGCAGGCGGGAGTGCAGGTAGAACACGTCGCCCGGATAGGCCTCGCGCCCCGGCGGGCGGCGCAGCAGCAGCGACATCTGGCGGTAGGCCACGGCCTGCTTGGACAGATCATCGTATATGATCAGCGAGTGCATGCCGTTGTCGCGGAAATACTCGCCCATCGTGCAGCCCGCATAGGGCGCCAAATACTGCAGCGGGGCCGGATCCGACGCCGTCGCCGCGACGACGATGGAGTATTCCATCGCGCCGTTCTCCTCCAGCGTCTTGACGAGCTGGGCGACGGTCGAGCGCTTCTGACCGACGGCGACGTAGATGCAGTAGAGCTTCTTCGACTCGTCGTCGGTGGCGTTGACGTTGCGCTGGTTGAGGATCGTGTCGATGGCGACGGCCGTCTTGCCGGTCTGGCGGTCGCCGATGATCAGCTCGCGCTGGCCGCGGCCGACCGGCGTCAGCGCGTCGATCGACTTGATGCCGGTCTGCATCGGCTCATGCACCGACTTGCGCGGCAGGATGCCCGGCGCCTTGACCTCGACGCTGCGGGTTTCCGCGCTCTCGATCGGACCCTTGCCGTCGAGCGGATTGCCCAGCGAATCGACGACGCGGCCGAGCAGGCCCTTGCCGACCGGCACGGACACGATGGCGCCCGTGCGCTTGACGGTGTCGCCCTCGCGGATCTGCCGGTCCTCGCCGAAGATCACGACGCCGACCTCGTCCTGCTCGAGGTTGAGCGCCATGCCCTGGACGCCGTTGGGGAACTCCACCATCTCGCCGGCCTGCACGTTGTCCAGGCCGTAGACGCGAGCCACGCCGTCGCCGACGGTGAGCACCTGGCCGACCTCGGCGACATCCGCCTCGGTGCCGAAGTTGGCGATGCGGTCCTTGATGATCGCGGAAATTTCGGCGGCGCGGATGTCCATCAGCCAACCCCTTTCATGGCGACTTCGAGCCTCGTGAGCTTGCTGCGCAGCGAGCTGTCGATCATGCGCGAGCCGACGCGCACGACCATGCCGCCGAGCAGCGACGGGTCGACCGTCGTCTCGATGCGGACCTGGTCGCCCACGGCCGTCTCCAGCTTCTCGGCGATCGCGCGCTTCTGTTCGTCGGTCAGCGCCTGCGCGGTGGCGACGGTGGCCGTCACCTCGCCGCGGCGGCGCGCCATTTCATCGAGATAGGCCCCGGCCATCCGGTCGAGCGCGAACAGCCGCCGGGCCTGGGCCACCACGCCGACGAAGCGGCGCGTCAGATCCTGAGCACCCGCCTTCTCCAGGACGCCATCGAGCGCCGCGTGCTGGTCCTTCCAGCCGATCACCGGGCTGCGCACGACACGGCGCAGATCCTCGGATTCGGCGAGGAGACCGCGCAGCGCACGCATGTCCTCAGCCACGGGCTCCAGCGTCCCGGCCTCCTCGGCCAGACCGATGAGGGCGGTCGCGTAGCGCGAAGCGAGACCGGATGACCCTTGCGTGTCCGATGCCACGTGACCCTCTCGAAGACGGGGCGTCCTAGAAGACGGTGCGCCCGGAAGCGACCGGGCCTCGGGGCAAAGCGGCCGGCTGACGCCGGTTGCCCCTTTTTCGACGGTCGGGCGTACGGGCCCCGGGGGACCCCGCCTTCCCGTCCGGCCGGCCCGACCGGGCGGTGTCGATCGGGGCGGAAACCGGCACAAACCGGCCCGTGCGCTGCCCCCGGGCGCGCGGTGCGGGAGCATCTAACACAGCCCGATGCAGGGCGCAACCGCCACGCCCCCGCGCCCCTCCCGCCGGCACGGCGTCGCCCTATCGGTCCTGAGGCCGGCCATCGGCATCCGATTGTCGCCCGGCGAACAACAGTCTGTTGGAGACCGGCGGGCTACCGGGGGCGGGACCGGCTCGCCACCTCCCCGGTGTCCGGCGGCTCCGGCGCCGCCCGGACATTCTCGACCCGGCCGGAACCGCGCCCGGCCCGAACAGGAGACGACCGACCGATGAGCCGTGCCTTCCCCCGCCTCGTCCCGGCCACCGCCGGCGCCCTCGCCCTGGCCGCCTCGGCGACCGCCCTCGCCCCCGCCACGGCGGTCGCGGAGTCGCAGGCCTTCGCCTTCGACAAGTCGCACACCCATATCCTCTTCTTCGTCGACCACCTGGGCTTCTCGGCCGTGCAGGGCGAGTTCCTGGACTACGAGGGTGAGTTGACGCTCGACACCGAGGACCCGGCCAATTCGTCCGTCGCCGTGACGATCGACGTTGCGAGCCTGGATTCGGGCCACCCGCCGCGCGACGAGCACCTGCTCGACGCGGACTTCTTCGACGCCGAGGCCTATCCGGAGATGACCTTCGCCAGCACCCGCGTCGAGCCGACCGGCGAGGACACCGCGCTGGTCCATGGCGACCTCACGATCAAGGGCGTCACCCGGCCGGTGGTGCTCGACACGCGGCTGAACGGCCTCGGCCCGAACCCGTTCGCGCCCGACCAGACGATCGCGGGCTTCAGCGCCACGACGGAGATCGCGCGCAGCGACTTCGGCATGGATTTCGGCCTGCCCGCGATCGGCGACACGGTCGAGATCCGGATCGAGATCGAGGCCTCGCCGCTGGCCGAGGAGTGACCATGTTATCGGCGGTCGCGGCGTCTCGCGCGCGGCGACCGCCGACGATCCCCGCCTCGGGGATCCCCGCCGAGGAGGAGGCGAGAGTGACGGCCGACCGGTTCCCGATGCGCAACACGCCCCACCGCTACGGCGCCGTCGCCATGGCCTTTCACTGGGTGCTGGCGATCGCCGTGGTCGGGCTGATCGTCGTCGGCATGATCATGACCGACCTGCCCCCGTCGCAGCGCACCTTCGAGATCTTCCAGCTCCACAAGTCGATCGGCTTCGTCGTCTTCGTGCTGGCGCTCGGCCGGCTCGCCTGGCGGCTGGCCAATCCGGTGCCGCCCCTGCCCGACGGGCTGAAGACCTGGGAGCGCGGCGCCGCGCACCTGACCCATTACGGACTCTATGTCCTGCTGATCGCGCAGCCGGTGGTCGGCTGGCTCGCCTCCTCGGCCTCGACGCTGGGGATCCAGACCGTCGTCTTCGGCGTCCTGCCCCTGCCCGACGCGGTGAGCCCGGACGAGGCCCTCTACGAGCGCCTGAGCGCCCTGCACGGCGCGATCGGCTGGGCCTTCGTCGCCCTGGTCGCGCTGCACGTGGCCGCGGCGCTCAAGCATCACTTCGTGCTCCGGGACGACGTGCTGCGCCGCATGCTGCCCGGCACCCGGGTGCCGCCACGCCGAGGTTAGGCCCGCCGCGCCCATCCCCCTATCGAAGACCGAGGAAGACCCATGCTCGACCGCATCCTGCCCGCCGCCGTCCTGGCCCTGGCTCTGGCCACCGCGCCGGGCGGCCCGGCCGCCGCCGCACCGGCCGAGTGGACCGTGATCCACGAGGACAGCCGCCTGGGGTTCGAGGCGACCCAGGGCGGCGACACCTTCGAGGGCCGCTTCGCCGACTGGCGCGCCGACATCGCCTTCTCGCCCGACGACCTGGCGGCCAGCGCGGTGACCGTCGAGGTGGCGATCGACAGCTTCGACGCCAATTCGCGCGACCGGAATTCCACGGCGATGAACGACCAGTGGTTCGACGCCGAGGAGCACCCCACGGCCGTCTTCGAGACCCGCGCGTTCCGCCACCTCGACGGCGACAGCTACGAGGCCGTCGCCGACCTGACGATCAAGGGCGTGTCGCGGGAGCTCGTGCTGCCCTTCACGTTGCAGATCGACGGCGATACCGCCCGCATGGACGGCTCGGCCACGATCCTGCGCACGAACTGGAATGTCGGCACCGGCGACTGGGCCTCCGGCGACACGGTCGGCCTGGAAGTCCGCGTCGTCGTCGACCTGGTCGCCGAACGGGCGGGGTGAACGAGCGGTGAGGGCGTGTTCCGACGGCTGGCGGCCGGTCAGCCGTCGGTGAGGCGAGCCTGGGCGGCGGCCACGGCATCCTCGACGGTGCGCTTGTAGACGACCCGCGGCGGCTTGAGCCCCTGGCCGACCAGCAGGCGCCGCATCGCCGGCGTGGTGCCCGTCAGGGTGACGGCGACGCCGCGCCGGGCGGCCTTGTCGAGCAGGCCGTCGATCGTCTTGGCGGCTGTCGCGTCGATGAAGGGCACGTCGGCGAAATCGACGATCAGCGCCTTCGGCCTGCCCGGCAGCCGCTCCAGCAGCGTGCCGACCGCGGCCGCCGCGCCGAAGAAGAAGGCGCCGCGGATGCGATGGATCGCGATCTCCCCCGCCGCGCCCGGCCCGGGCTCGTAGGGCGTGCGCGCCGCGCCCTCGGTGTCGGCCCGGTCCTCCTCGACCGGCGGGACCGTCGACTCGACGGCCGTCGCCGCCGACAGCCGATGGATGATCAGGAGCGCGCCGAGCGCCACGCCGACCACGATCGCTTCGGTCAGGTCGCGCAGCACGGTCAGCGCGAAGGTGACGACCAGCACCGCCGCCTCGCCCCGCCCGGATCGCAGCAGGGCGGCGGCGGCGTGCTTCTCGGCCATCGTCCAGGCGACGACCGCGAGAATCCCGGCGAGCGTCGCGAGCGGCACGTACCGGGCGAGCGGCGCCGCCACCAGCAGGAAACCGAGCACGAACAGGGAATGGGCCATCCCCGCGACCGGACCATGGGCGCCGGCGCGAACGTTAGTGGCCGTGCGCGCGATCGTTCCGGTCACGCACAGCCCGCCGAACAGGGCGGAGGCGATGTTGGCCACGCCCTGGCCGACGAGTTCGCAGTTGGAGCGGTGGCGCCGGCCGGTCATGCCGTCGGCGACGACCGCGGAGAGCAGGGATTCGATTCCGCCCAGGAGCGCGA
This sequence comes from Azospirillaceae bacterium, assembly GCA_040220455.1. GTDB lineage: Bacteria > Pseudomonadota > Alphaproteobacteria > DSM-16000 > Inquilinaceae > JAVJUS01. The sequence continues at coordinate 23,915 of JAVJUS010000025.1, read as the reverse complement.
AGGCGATCGCGTCGGGCAGCACCGCGACGATCGCGCCCGGGGAGATCGGCGGCAGGGCCGGCATCGGCAGGCCGGCGGGCAGCCCGCCGAAGCGGCTGCCGATCGTCTCGACCGGCAGGGAGAGCAGCGCGCTGCCGACGGCTGTCGCCGCCATCGCGATCAGCATGGCCGGCCAGCGCGGCCGCAAGCGGCGCACCAGCAGGACGAGCCCGATCGTCGCGCCCGCGACGGCGACCGCGGCGGGGATCGCCGTCGGCAACCCCGCCCAGAGCACGGGCAGCTTCTCCAGGATCGGCCCCGGCTCCGGCCCGCCCAGACGGAGGCCGAGAAGGTCGCGGACCTGGCTGGCCAGGATGATGACCGCGATGCCCGCGGTGAAGCCGACCGTCACCGGATAGGGCACGAACTTGATGTAGGTGCCGAGCCGGAGCCAGCCGAGCCCGGCCAGCAGGACGCCCGAGATCAGCGTCGCCAGGAGCAGTCCGTCGACGCCGTGGCGCTGGACGGTCGCGGCGACCAGAACGATGAAGGCGCCGGCCGGCCCGCCGATCTGGAATCGGCTGCCGCCCAGGGCCGATACGAGAAAACCGCCGAAGACCGCGGCGTAGAGCCCGCGCTCCGGCGTCACGCCGGAGGCCACGGCGATCGCCATCGACAGGGGCAGCGCGACGATCGCGACGGTCAGCCCGGCGATCACGTCGGCGCCCAGATGGCGCGGCGAATAGCCCTCGCGCAGCACGGTGACGAGCTTCGGCGTGAACAGGGCCGCGAGGTCGGCAGTCGGCTCGCTGCCGCGTCGCTCGGCGGAGGGATGAAGGGAGGCGGGCTCTGTGGTCATCGGTCGGTCCGTAACGCGTCGGAACGACCGGCGCGGCAAGGCGGTTGGAAGCGGCGAGAGAACCGCGGCGGCCCGCCGTGCCGCGGTGGGCGGGGCAGGCGGCGGCCTCAGCCGGTACCCGGCGATGGCGGTCGCTTCAGGCGCACGCCGCGCCCGCCGCCGGTGCTCTCCGCACCCTCGGCGATGAGCTCCACGCCCGCCGCCTCTAGCGCCCCGACGACCTTGACCAGGGTCTCCACCACGCCGCGGACGACGCCCGGGCTCGCCTCCATGCGCTGGACGGTCGGCAGGGAGACGCCCGCCATGGCGGCCAGGGTCTTCTGGTCGATTCCCAGCAGGGCGCGCCCGGCGCGCATCTGGCCGGCGGTGATCATGACGGGACGCGTGTCCGGGCCGTGGGCGGAAGGCCTGTCGAAAGAACAGCAAAAGCCATGATAATTGATATCTGAAACATCATCAATGGGGCTTGATATCTCTATGCTGCGGTCGCAGCCGCCGGCAGCGGCGCTCGCGCTCCGCCGACCTACAGCCCGTCCGGCGGTGGGCCGTCCTCGCCCTGTTCGACCCCTTCGACCAGGGCGAAGACGGCCTCGCCGGCGCCGGTGCGGAGTCGCTTGACCTCCTTGTATTCGTCGGAGGCGTAGAAGGCGCGCGCGCTCTCGATGTCGGGGAACTCGACCACGACGACGCGCTGGCCGGGCAGGGTGCCTTCCAGGAGTTCCGGCTTGCCGCCGCGCACGATGTAGCGCCCGCCGTATCTGGCGAGCACCGCCGGCGCGCGATCGGTGTAGTTGCGGTAGGCCTCGGCGTCGTCGACCCGGACGATGGCGACCAGATAGGCCGTCATGAGATGTGCTCCCTGCCGTGCATCACACCCGGAGAGTGTAGGCGCGACGGCCCGCCCTGTCGATGACGGGGGCGGCGGGCGGGCTTGTGCCGGGCGCGCCGAGCGGTCTTGATGGCGGCGCCATGATCGCCCCGAGTCTCCCGATCCTCGACCCGCTCGCCCGCGCGCTGGCGCTGCTCGGCCGCCAGGCGCCCTGGGTCCTGCCCGCTTCCCTGGCGCTCGGCGCGGCGGTGCCGTCGCTCGCCGACCTCGCGCGGCCGGCCCTGCCGCCGGTGATCTTCCTGATCCTGGGCTTCGCGCTGATGCGCGTGGCGCCGGCCCGGGCGGTCGCCGCGATCACCCGGGCGCGCACCCTGGTCGCCGTGGCGTGGCAGCAGCTCGCCCTGCCGCTGGCGGCGGTCGCGGTGCTGGCCGCGCTGCAGGCCGCCGTACCCGGGCTGCCCCGCGGCGTGCTCGACGGCGCGACCGTCTTCGCCTTCAGCGCGCCGGTGCTCTCGACCATCGGGCTGGCGCTGCTGCTCCGCCTCGACGCGCCGACGGCCACGGCGCTGCTGATCGCCGGCGGGGCGACGAGCGTCATGATCCTGCCCGGCGCGGTCGACCGGCTGGCGCCCGGCGCGGCGGATCTGGGCGCGGCGGCGCTGGGCCTGCGCCTGGCGGCGCTCGTCGGCGGCGCGGCCCTCATGGCCGCCGCCGTGCGCCGGGTCTTCGGCGCCGGGCGGGTCGAGGCGGCGGGGCCGGTCTTCGACGGCGTGTTCGTCATCCTGATGGTGATCTTCGGCCTCGCGGCGATGGACGGCGTCGGCCCGCGCCTGATCGCCCGGCCGGGCGAGACGGCGGTCTATCTCGTCGTCGCGCTCGGCCTCGCCGCGCTGCTCGCGGCCGGGGGGCTCGCGATGCGGCCGGTGCTGGGCGCCGGCGCGGCGGGCGCGGCGGCCCTGTGCTCGGGCCTGCGCAACATGGGGCTGACCGTGGCGGCCGCCGGGGCCAGCGTTTCCGACGATGTTTTCCTGTTCTTCGGGCTCGTCCAGATCCCGATCTACGCCGTGCCCGCGATCGGCGCCGCGCTGGCACGCCGACGCGACCTTGTCGGGTCCTCGAAAAAGCATTAGACGGGGGCCGGTTTCTCGCAAAGGTACCGCCCCATGCACCGCTATCGCTCGCACGACTGCAACGCCCTCCGGCGCGCGGATGTCGGCTCGACCGTCCGCCTGGCCGGCTGGGTCCACCGCAAGCGCGACCACGGCAACCTGCTGTTCGTCGACCTGCGCGACCATTTCGGCGTCACGCAGATCGTCGTCGATACCTCCTCGCCGCATTTCGCGACGCTGGAGCAGATCTCGCTGGAGAGCGTGCTGTCGGTGGAGGGCGAGGTCGTCGCGCGCAGCGCGGAGACGGTCAATCCGAACATCGCCACGGGCGAGATCGAGGTGCCGGTCAAGGCGCTGGAGATCCTCAGCCGGGCGGAGCCGCTGCCCTTCCCGGTCAACTCCGAGCAGCCCTATCCCGAGGATATGCGCCTGCACCACCGCTATCTGGACCTGCGGCGGGAGCGCAACCACGCCATCGTCACCAAGCGCGCAGCGATCATCGCCAGCGTGCGCGACGCCATGGTCCGGCGCGGCTTCCTGGAGATCACGACGCCGATCCTGACCGCGACCTCGCCGGAGGGCGCGCGCGACTATGTCGTGCCGGCCCGCCTGCATCCGGGCAAGTTCTACGCCCTGCCCCAGGCGCCGCAGATGTTCAAGCAGCTGCTGATGACCTCGGGCTTCGACCGGTACTTCCAGATCGCGCCCTGCTTCCGCGACGAGGCCGCGCGCGCCGACCGCTCGCCGGGCGAGTTCTACCAGCTCGACATCGAGATGGCGTTCGTCACCCAGGAGGACGTGCTGACGACGATGGAGGGCGTGATCCACGAGATCTTCGCCGCCCATGCGGAGCATCCGGTCGACGACCTGCCGTTCCGGCGGATTCCCTATGCCGAGGCGCTGCTGAAATACGGCTCGGACAAGCCGGACCTGCGCAACCCGCTGGTCATCGCCGACGTGACGGAGGCCTTCCGCGGCTCGGACTTCGGCATCTTCGCCAAGGCGATCGAGGGCGGCGCGGTGGTGCGCGCCATCCCGGCGCCGGGCGCGGCGGCCCAGCCCCGGTCGTTCTTCGACAAGATGAACGACTGGGCGCGCGAGGAGCAGGAGGCCGCCGGCCTCGGCTACATCGTCTACGACGCGGAGGGGCCGAAGGGCCCGATCGCCAAGCGCCTGGACGCCGACCGGCTCGACGCGATCAAGCGCGAGGCCGGCCTCGCAGACGGCGACGCGGTGTTCTTCGCCTGCGACCATTCGCCGGCGGCGGCCAAGCTCGCCGGCGCGGCGCGGCTCAAGCTCGGCACCGATCTGGGGCTGAGCGAGACCGACGCCTTCCGCTTCTGCCACATCGTCGACTTCCCGATGTACGAGCTCGACGAGGACACGGGCCAGGTCGTCTTCTCGCACAACCCGTTCTCCATGCCCCAGGGCGGGCTCGAGGATCTCGAGACCAAGAACCCGCTCGAAGTGCTCGCCTGGCAGTACGACGTCGTGTGCAACGGCATGGAGCTGGGCTCCGGCGCGATCCGGAACCACAGACCCGAGGTCATGTACAAGGCCTTCGAGATCGCCGGCTACACGCGCGAGCAGACCGAGGAGACCTTCGGCGCGCTGCTGCGCGCCTTCCGCTACGGCGCCCCCCCGCACGGCGGCATGGCGCCCGGCATCGACCGCATCGTCATGCTGCTGGCGGGCCTGCCGAACATCCGCGAGGGCATCTGCTTCCCCATGAGCCAGCAGGTCGAGGACCTGTTGATGGGCGCGCCGACGCCGATCTCCGACAAGCACCTCAAGGAGCTGCACCTGCGCGTGGTCGAGCCGCCGAAGGTCAAGGTCGCCGCCTCCGGCTCGTGAGCCGGCGCCGGCTGCCTCGCCCTTCGTCTCGGCCCTCACCCCGCCCCGCCGCCGCCTGACCGGGAGTCGCCCGCCGTGAGTGCCGCCCCGTCCGGGCCCGATGCGCCCGAGCCCGATGCGCCCGAGCCCGACCTGACCGACCCGTCGCTCGGGGAGGATTTCGACCCCCGGGACGACGCGGCGCTCGCCCGCTTCCTGGACGCGGCCGGGCTCGAGGGCCCGCCGGAGGCGTTCCGCGCCCGGCTCGCCCGCCACGCCGCCGCGCCGCGCGGCCGGCCGGACGGGGCCTGGCTGGAAATACTGGCGCCCGGCTGCCCGGCCGACACGGCGGCGACGCTGACCCGGCTGCGCGATCGGCTGGCGCCCGCGCCGCCGGCGCCCGACCCGACCCGGCTCGACGCGCTGCGCGCCGTGCTGGGTACGCGCGGGCTCGACGGCTTCATCGTGCCGCGCGCCGACGAGCACCAGGGCGAGTTCATGCCCGCCGCGGCCGAGCGTCTGGCCTGGCTGACCGGCTTCACCGGCTCGGCCGGCACGGCCGTCGTGCTTGCCGACCGGGCCGCGCTGTTCGTCGACGGCCGCTACACCCTGCAGGCCGGCGAGCAGGTCGATGCCGAGCGGTGGGAGATCGCCCACCTGATCCGCACGCCCCCGCCGGCCTGGCTGGCCGAGGCGCTGAGCGCCGGCCGGCGCATCGGCTACGACCCGCGGCTGCATTCGGTCGCCGCGGTCCGCAGGCTGCGCGCGGCGGTCGAGAAGGCGGGCGCCGAGGCGGTGCCGGTGGAGCCGAACCCGATCGACGACCTTTGGCTCGACCGGCCGGCCATGCCGCTGTCGCCCGCCGTGCCCCATCCGGTGGAACGCGCCGGCGAGGCCGCGGATTCCAAGCGCGCCCGCCTGGCCGAGACGCTGGCGGCCGAGGGCGTGGATGCCGCGGTGCTGACCTCGCCGGAATCGGTGGCGTGGCTGTTGAACCTGCGCGGCGGCGACGTGCCGAATACTCCGCTCGCCATCGCCGACGCGATCCTGTCCGCCGACGGCTCGGTCGACCTCTACATCGATCCGGAGAAGCTGACGGGCGAGGCCCGGGCCCATCTGGGCAATCGCGTTTCGGTCCATCCGCCCGAACGGTTCGAGCAGGGGCTCGACGATCTGGGCGCCGGCGCGAAGCGCGTGCGGATCGACCCGGCCGCGGCGACGGAATGGGTGCGCGCCCGGCTGGAGCGCGCCGGCGCCGTGCCCATGGAGGGCGCGGATCCCTGCGTCCTGCCCCGGGCGCGCAAGAACGCGGTCGAGATCGAGGGCGCGCGCGCCGCTCACGGCCGCGACGGCGCGGCGCTGACCCGTTTCCTGCGCTGGATCGACGAGACGGCGCCCGCCGGCGGCGTGACCGAGCTCTCGGCCGTGGAGCGGCTCGAATCGCTCCGCGCGGCCGGCGACTTCTACCGGGGGCCGAGCTTCGACGCCATCTCCGGCGCCGGGCCGGACGGCGCCATCGTGCACTACCGCGTCACGCCGGAAACCGACCGGCCGATCACGGCGGGCATGCTCTATCTGGTCGACAGCGGCGGGCAGTACCTCGACGGCACGACCGACGTCACCCGGACCGTGGCGATCGGCGAGCCGGACGCGGAGATGCGGCGCGCCTTCACCCTCGTGCTGCGGGGCCACATCGCGCTCGCCGACGCGCGCTTCCCGCCGGGAACCACGGGGGCCCAGCTCGATGTCCTGGCGCGCCGGGCACTGTGGGCTCACGGGCTCGACTACGACCACGGCACGGGCCACGGCGTCGGCAGCTATCTGGGCGTCCACGAGGGCCCGCAGCGCATCGCCTCGACCGGCACGCCGGCGCTGGAGCCCGGTATGATCGTCTCGATCGAGCCCGGCTACTACCGCACCGGCCATTGGGGCATCCGGATCGAGAATCTGGCCGTCGTCGCCGCGGTGCCGGAGGACGCGCCGGGCATGGACGGGGCCGAGCGCGCGATGCTGGGCTTCGAGGCACTGACCCTGGCGCCGATCGACCGCCGGCTGGTCGACCGCGACCTGCTGACCGCCGACGAGAGCGCCTGGCTCGACGCCTACCACGCCCGGGTCCGCGCCGCGCTGGCCGACCGGCTCGACGACGAAGACCGCGCCTGGCTGGAGGCCGCCACCGCGCCGCTGTGAGGCGGTGACGCGATTTCACCACCAAGTCCACCACGATCACCAAGTTCGGTGTGCGGCGGGGCCTCGATAGGGTATTCACCACGAAGGGCACGAAGGCACGAAGGGGCCTGGCGCGGTGTCCCGAACGGGCCGCCCGGGGCCGTAACCATATTGATTACAGGCGCCTATCGGCGCCCGGCCGTGAGGCCGATGGCGCGCCCCGCACCCCTTGGCGAGCCCCCTTCGTGCCTTCGTTCCCTTCGTGGTTGAAAACACCCCCTCGGCCCCTGCCGCCGACGCGGCTTGGTGATCTTGGTGGACTTGGTGGTGCAATTCCCCGACAGCCGGCGCGGCGGTTGACGGGGGTGCGCGGGGGTTCGCATGATCGCGGTCCCCCACCGCCGGGCGCCGCGGTTCCTCCCGCGCGCGCCGGCCAAGAACCGAGCCTTCAGGGAGGCCGAACCGATCATGTCCGCCGAGAAGTCCCACGTTCTTGCCATCGACCAGGGCACGACCTCGACCCGCGCCATCGTCTTCGACGCCGAGGGCAAGCCGGTCTCGGTCGACCAGCGGGAATTCCCGCAGCACTACCCCGCCGACGGCTGGGTCGAGCACGACCCGGAGGACATTTGGCGCGACACGGTGGCGGTCTGCCACAACGCCATCGCCCGGGCCGGCCGCCAGGCCTCCGAGATGGCGGCGATCGGCATCACCAACCAGCGCGAGACGGTGGTGCTGTGGGAGCGGGCGACCGGCAAGCCGGTGGCCAACGCCATCGTCTGGCAGGACCGCCGCACCGCGCCGGTCTGCCGCCAGCTCGTCGCCGACGGGGCGGAAGACATGGTTCGGGGCAAAACCGGCCTCGTCATCGACGCCTATTTCTCGGCCACCAAGATCGCCTGGCTGCTCGACGAGATCGACGGCCTGCGCGCCCGGGCGGAGAAGGGAGAGATCGCCTTCGGCACGATCGACAGCTTCCTGCTCTGGCGGCTGACCGGCGGGCGGGTACACGCGACCGACGCGACCAACGCCTCGCGCACGCTGCTCTTCGACATCGTCCGGCAGGACTGGGACGACGAGCTGCTGCGCCTGTTCCGGGTGCCGCGGGCGGTGCTGCCGGAGGTGCGCGACAATTCGGGCGTCTTCGGCGAGACGGAGGCCGAGCTCCTGGGCGCCTCGATCCCGGTCGCCGGCATGGCGGGCGACCAGCAGGCGGCGACGGTGGGCCAGGCCTGCTTCACGCCGGGCATGATGAAGTCGACCTACGGCACCGGCTGCTTCGCGCTGCTCAACGTGGGCGAGACGCCGATCATCTCCGAGCACAAGATGCTCACGACGACCGCCTATCGCCTGAACGGCAAGCCGACCTACGCGATCGAGGGGGCGATGTTCGTCGCCGGCGCGGCGATCAAGTGGCTGCGCGACAAGCTGGGCATCATCACCCATGCCAGCCAGACCAACGACATGGCGACGCGCATCCCGGACAGCCACGGCGTCTACCTGGTGCCGGCCTTCGTCGGGCTGGGTGCGCCGCACTGGGACCCGGACGCGCGCGCGGCGATCTTCGGCCTGACGCTCGACAGCCAGCCCGCCCATATCGCCCGCGCGGCACTGGAATCCGTCGGCTTCCAGACCCGCGACATCATCGCCGCGATGATCGCCGACGGCGGCGCCCGGCCCTCGGCGCTGCGCGTCGACGGCGGCATGGTCAACAACGACTGGCTATGCCAGTTCCTGGCCGACATGCTCGACCTGCCGGTCGAGCGCCCGCAGGTGATCGAGACCACGGCGCTCGGCTCCGCCTTCCTCGCCGGCATGGCGGTCGGGGTCTACAAGGACCTGGACACGATCGCCGGCGCCTGGCAGCGCGAGCGCCTGTTCGAGCCCAGGATGGCCGCGGAGACCCGCGAGCGCATGTATGCCGGCTGGCAGCGGGCCGTGGCGCGGACGTTGAGCGGGGGGTGAGGGTGGCGCTCGTATTTATCGAAGTCGATAAATTCGTGCGTCCCAACCCGGTTCACGGCAAATTTTATCGGAATTGATAAATCTTTATTGAGCTGCGCTGCGCATGATGGCATTTTATCGCAATCGATAAAATCGGAGGTCGCCATCGTGGAAGCGGACCCGGAGTCCTTCCTCGCGGCAATCGGCGCCCGCCTTCGGGCCCTTCGCAAGCGCGAGCGGCTGAGTCTCGAAGAGCTGTCCCGGCTGAGCGGCGTCGGGATAGCGACACTGTCTCACTTGGAGAACGGAAGCCGGGACATCCGTCTGTCGACGCTGGCCCGCATCCTGCGCGCTCTCGATATCGGCCTTGCCGACCTCTCGACGCGCGACGTCGGCCGGCGCGATACCGACCGGGCCGAGGACGAGGCCGCCGAGGAGGGCGGCTACGACCTCGAGGACCTGTCGTGATCAGCGCTCTGCCGGTCTGGTACGACGCATTCCAGGTCGGAGCGCTCGATGTCGACCGGGCCACGGGCGCTGCCACGTTCGGCTATGATCGCCGATGGTTGGCGAGCCGGAACGCCTTTCCGATCTCGGTCACGATGCCACTCGGCGATCGGCCCCATGCCGACCCGATCGTGCGGCCCTGGCTCGCCAATCTGCTGCCCGAGGAACAGGCGCTCGCGGGAGTCGCGCGCGCGCTGGGCCACGATCCGTCGGACAGCGTCGCCATACTTGCAGGGATCGGTGGCGACACGGCCGGTGCCCTGTCCTTCGGGGAGGCCGCGGACCCTGCGGATTGGCGCTACAAGGGGCTCGTCGACGTCTATGCGAGCAGCGGATCCGACGACGACGGATCGCGGAGCGAGGAGGAGGCCGCGCTCGCCGCGCATGTCCGCGATCTCACCCGACGCCCCTTCCTGGCGGGAGAGGACGGGGTTCGCCAATCCCTGGCGGGCGGCCAGTCGAAGTCGGCGTTGGCCATCCTCGACCCCGACGGCCAGCCGGTCCTGCGAACGCCTCGGCCGGACGACACGCTGGCACTGCCGCTTGCCGGGGCGCCGTCGACGGTGATCGTCAAACCGAGCAACCCGAACCTGCCGGGGATTGTCGAGAACGAGGCGTACTGCCTGACCCTGGCGGCGGCGATCGGCCTACCGGCCGCAGAGACGGCGATCTGTCGCGCCGGTGACGGCAATGTGCTGGTCGTCCTGCGCTATGACCGCAGGATCGGCCGCGGTGGCCGGCCCATGCGGATTCACCAGGAGGACTTCGCCCAGGCCAACGGCGTCTATCCGGCCTACAAGTACGAACGCGGCAGCGTACCGGGCCCGTCGCTCGCGACAATCCTGGCGACGGGACGCCTCGTGCCACCCACCGACAGGCTCGCCCTGCTCGATCAGGTGATCTTCAATATCCTTGTCGCGAACAGCGATGCGCACGCCAAGAATTATTCCCTGATCCTCACCGGTCGGCCGACACTCGCGCCGCTCTATGACGTTTCCACCGTCTTGCCGTGGAGTCACGTCAACCAGTACTTCGCGCAGAATATCGCGGGCAAGAAACGCAAACCCGGCGATATCGCCAGGCGGCACTGGACACGGCTTGCCGCGGAGTCGGGTTTCAGCGCGGGCCAGACCCGATCGCGCGTCGCCGCGCTCGTGGACGCGATGGTCGCCGCCCGTCCGTCGGCCGTGGCGCGCGTGGCGGGACAGGAGGGGGCGAAGGCCGAGATCGTGGAACGGGTCGCCGGGATGATCGAAGTGAACGCGCTGCGGATCCTCGGACGCCTGAACGACCCCAACTGACAGCCGCCCCTACCCCAGCCCCTCGGGCATGCTCGCCCGGATGCGGGCCATCAGGTGGTCGTGGGCCTTGATGGGGCCGTATCGGGGCGGGTTGTCGGGGCCGTGGCAGGTCGGCAGGCACTCGACCACGGCGTCGCTGTTGGGCCCGGTGAACAGCACGATCGACAGCCGGCGGGTCGAGCCCGAGGCATCGCGCGGCGGGTTCTTGACCCGATGGACGTTGGATTGCCAGCGATGGTTGGTCCAGCGCATCAGCAGGTCGCCCGCGTTGACCACGAAGGCGCCGCGCACCGGCTCGACGTCGATCCAGCTCCCGTCCGGCGCCCGGACCTGCAGCCCGCCGGGCGCGTCGTCCTGGCGCACGATGGTCAGGCCCGTGTAGTCGGTGTGCGCGCCGTAGCGCAGCTGGCCCGGCAGCGGGTCGGCCTCCTGGTTCGGGTAGTGGACGATGCGCATGTTGGTCGACATGCGGTCATGCGTCGCCGCGAAGAAGTCCTCGGGCAAATCCAGCGCCAGCGCGCTCAGCCGCATCAGCGCGTGGGCCAGGGCGTGGACCCGGGCATGGTAGTCCTCGATCAGGCCGCGCAGCTCCGGCGGTTCCGCGGGCCAGAGATTGGGGCGGAACCGGGCGATGTCGGCCGGATGGGTCGGCGGCGTCTTCTCCCGGTCGATGGCGGAGAAGGTGAGCGACTCGCATAGATCCGCAGGCACCGCCTCGGCGCCGAACGACTTCGCCACCGATTCCACGCCCATCGGGACGTAGCCCTGGCTGCGCTGCTCCCCCGGAAAACTGCACTGGCGCTTGGTTTCGACGTCGAGATCGAAGAAGCGCAAGGCCGCGTCATGGATGGCGTCGAGCAGGCTCTCGTCGATGCCGTGGCCGGTGATGGTCGCGAAGCCGATCGTCTCGAAGGCATCTGCCCATTGCCTGATCACGGCGTCGCGGCCCGGCCCCTCGCCGCGCAGGAACGGCCCCACGTCGATGACGGGCACCCGGTGGCTCTCGGTGGCGCTCTCCGCCCGGCTCGTCGCGCTCATCGCCCCTCCTGGTCCCGGCGGTCTCCCGGGTATCGATGCAGTCCCCACGCGTGAGGGCCAGCAAGCGACGGGCCATTCGCGTCAGCCTTGTCGGAAGGCGCGCATGGCCGCCTTCTCCGCCTCCACGACGAGGAGCAGGACGACCCCGACGACGAGCACCGCCGCGCCCTCGACCGCGCCGACCGGGCGGGTGTCGAAGATCACCTGGAGCCAGGGCAGGTAGGTGAAGGCGAGCTGGGCCGCGACGACGGTGCCGACGCCGGCCAGGACCGCCGGCGTGCCCAGGATGCCGGCCCGGGTGATCGAGCCGCCGTGCACGTAGCGCACGCTGAAGAGATAGAAGATCTCCATCACCACCAGCGTGTTGACGACGAGCGTGCGCGCCGTCTCCACCGGCAGGCCGCGCGCCTCGGCGAAGGCGAACATGCCGAAAGCCCCGGCGACGAACAGGCCGGAGACGAAGACGATCCGCCACAGCAACGTGCCGGTCAGGATCGGCCGGCCCGACGGCCGGGGCGGGCGGCGCATGGCGCCGGGCTCCGTCGGCTCGAAGCCGAGCGTGACGCCCAGCGCGACCGCCGTGATCATGTTGATCCACAGGATCTGGACCGGCGTCACCGGCAGGGCCAGGCCGAAGGCGATCGCCGCGATGATGGTCAGCGCCTCGCCACCATTGGTCGGCAGGGTCCAGGCGATCACCTTCATCAGGTTGTCGTAGACGGTGCGCCCCTCGCGCACCGCCGCGACGATCGAGGCGAAGTCGTCGTCGGCCAGCACCATCTCCGCGGCCTCCTTGGCCGCCTCGGTGCCCTTGACGCCCATGGCGACGCCGACATCCGCGCGCTTGAGCGCCGGGGCGTCGTTCACCCCGTCGCCGGTCATCGCCACGGTCGAGCCATCGGCCTGCAGCGCCTCGACCAGGCGCAGCTTGTCCTCCGGCGTGGTCCGGGCGAAGACCGAGGTCTCGCGCGCCGCCCGGCGCAGGACCTCGGGGTCGAGCGCCTCCAGGTCCCGCCCGGTCAGCACGGCCGGGTCCTCGGCGAGGCCGAGCTGGCGGGCGATGGCGCGGGCGGTCTCGGCATGGTCGCCGGTGATCATGACGACGCGGATGCCCGCCCGCCGGCAATCGGCGACGGCGGCGATCGCCGCCTCGCGCGGCGGATCGATGAAGCCGACGAAGCCCAGCAGCACCGCGCCCTGCTCCACCTCCTCGAAATGCAGGTCCTGCTGGCCGGCGCGCGCCGGCTTGGCGGCGAAGGCGAGAACCCGCTGGCCGTCGGCGGCCAGTGCCTCGGCCCGCCGGTGCCACGCCTCGGCGTCGATCGGCCGGTCGCCGTCGGCCCCGCGCTCGGCCGCGCACATGGCGAGCACCCGCTCCGGCGCGCCCTTGATGAGCACGAAGGAGCCGTCCTCATGACCGTGATGCAGGGTCGCCATGAAGCGGTGGCGGGTGTCGAACGGGATTTCGTCGTTGCGCGCGAAGCGCTTGCGCTCGAGCTCGGGGTCGAGCCCGGCCTTGAGCGCCAGCGTCATCAGCGCGCCCTCCATCGGATCGCCGACGACGCGCCATGTCTCGTCTGCCTGGGCCTCCTCCGCCTGGCGCAGCTCGGCGTCGTTGCACAGCAGGCCGGCCCGCACCAGCCCGACCGTCAGCGGGTCGCCGGCCGGGTCGATCTCCGCCTCCGCGCCCGCCGGCGTGAAGCCGCCATGGGGGGCATAGCCCGCGCCGGAGACCGCGAGGGCACCCTCGGCCGTGACGACGCTGCGCGCCGTCATCTCGTTGCGGGTGAGCGTGCCGGTCTTGTCCGAGCAGATGACCGAGACCGAGCCCAGGGTCTCCACCGCCGGCAGCCGGCGGATCAGCGCGTTGCGCCCGGCCATCCGGCGCACGCCGATGGCCAGCGTGATCGTCATGATCGCCGGCAGGCCCTCCGGGATCGCCGCGACCGCCAGGCCGACAACGCTCATGAATGCCTCGCCCGCCGGATAGGCCCGCACGAACAGCGCGAAGAGGAAGGTGAGCGCCGCGATGGCGAGGATCGCGATCGTGAGTTGGCGCGCGAAGCCGTCCATCTGCCGGATCAGCGGGGTCTTCAGGACATCGACGGCGCTGATCAGCGCGCTGACGCGGCCGAGCTCGGTTCCGGGCCCCGTCGCGACGGCCACGCCCAGCCCCTGGCCGGCGGCGACGAAGGTGCCGGAGAACGCCATGGAGGTCCGGTCGGCCAGTGGCGCGGCGGCGTCCACGGCGTCTTGCGCCTTTTCCACCGGCACGGACTCGCCGGTCAGCGCCGCCTCGTCGACTTTGAGCCCCCGCGCCCGGATCAGGCGCAGATCGGCGGGGACCCGGTCGCCCGCCTCGATCGCCACCACGTCGCCGGGCACGATCCGGTCCGCGGCCACCGTCTCCCGCCGGCCGTCGCGCAGCACCATGGCCTTGGGGTCGATCATGCCCATGATCGCCTGGAGCGCCTGCTCCGCCCGACCCTCCTGGACGTAGCCGATGACGGCGTTGATCACGACGACGGCGAGGATCACCGCCGCATCGATGCCGTGGCCCAGCGCCGCGGACAGGATCGCCGAGCCGAGCAGGACGTAGATCAGCAGGTTGTGGAACTGCCGGGCGAAGCGCTCGAGGGGGCCGCGCCTTTGGCCCGCCGGCAGGCGGTTCGGGCCGTGGCGCTGGAGCCGGGCGGCCGCCTCGGCCTCGGCCAGCCCGTCACGCGTGCTCTCCAGCGCGCCGAGGGCCGCGTCGGGGTCGAGGGCGTGCCAGGTCTCCCGGTCCGCTGTGGCGGGGGGCGACGGCGGGGCCGTGTCGGGCATGGGTGTGCGTCCTGACGGGCGAACAGAGGCAGGGGCCGCCGGCCATCCGGCGCCCCGCTCGCGCGCCAGCATGGGCGAGGCGGCGGCGGCGGGGTTTGATTTCCCTCAACCCGGCAGCCGGTTCTCGCGGTCGCCCTGCCCAAGCGATGGGCAGGCGGCCCCGCCCGTGGGGCGGGCGCGGCGCCGTATTCCACCGGCCTGCCGCGCCCGGGGCCTGTGGCCCGGGGCTTGCAGCCGGTCTTCCCAGCCATTCGTCGCCGTCCGAGGGGGACCGCCATGACCGACCCGCTGCCGACCCACGCCGACAGACGCACCGTCGCGCCCGCCCGCGCGGCCGCCGCCCTCGCCGCGGCGAGCGCGCTCGCCCTGGCGCTGGCCGCCCCGGCCCGGGCTCAGGACGGCGAGCTCGCGCCCTTCACCTACGGCCTGAACTGGTTGCCACAGGCGGAGCATTGCGGCTTCTTCCAGGCCCTCGCCAGCGGCGCCTACGCCGAGGCCGGGCTGGACGTGGAGATCGTCTCCGGCGGGCCGGACGTGAACGTGGCCCTGCTGGTCGGCGCCGGGGAGCTCGACGCCGGCATGGGATCGTCCTTCACCACGCTCAACCTGGTCGACCAGGGCGTCGAGGCGAAGACGGTCGCCGCGCTGTTCCAGAAGGACCCGCAGACCCTGGTCGCCCATGCCGGCCAGGGTGTGGAGACGCTGGCCGACCTGTCCGACCGGCCGATCATGGTGGCCAATTTCTCGCGCGGGGAGTTCTGGCAGTTCCTGAAGGCCGAGCACGGCTTCACCGACGACCAGCTCCGGCCGTATTCCTACAATGCCGCGGTCTTCCTGTCGGATCCGACGGCGGTCCAGCAGGGCTATGTCACCGAGGACGGGCTGTTCCTGGGCGCGGAGCTGGAGGAGCCGCCGGTAATACTACTGCTGGCCGATTACGGCTACGAGAACTACGCCACGACGATCTTCGCCACCGATGCCACGATCGAGGCGCGGCCGGACGATCTGCGGGCCTTCGTCGACGCGACGATCGCCGGCTACGAGACCTGCCTGGAGACCGGCGCGCCCGAGGCCATGGCGATGGTCATGGAGCGCAATCCCGATCACAGCGAAGAGCTCTGGCACTACAAGCTCGACGTCATGCGCGAGCGCGGCCTGGTCGCCGGCGGCACGGCCGCGGAGGCCGGCATCGGCACCATGACCGCCGAGCGCTGGCAATCCTTCTTCGACACCATGGTCGAGGCCGGCGTCTACGCCGCCGACCTGCCGGTGGAAGAGGCGTATACGCTCGAGTTCGTGGAGTAGGGGCGGAAATCCCGGGCGTCGGTTTCTCTTCGTTCACCCGACCTATGTCTCCCGTAGGTCGAGAGAGCGAAGCGATCCCGACACGGCGCCGGCGGCGGCTGCGTGCGCCCGGCTCCGCCTACACCGCCTCGACCCGCCATTCGGGCGTGCCGTCCCAGACCAGCCTACGGGTCTCGCCCTGGCGGACGTTCTGGACGGCGTGCGGGGTGAGCGCGGCGAGGCAGGTGCCGCCCGGGTGGCGCACGGAGGGGTAGACGATGCCCGGCAGCCCCGCCGAGCGGGCCTCTCGGGCGACATCCTGGCCGGCAGGGTAGCCGATGGCCGGGTCCGGATCGAGGGCCGGGCTGTCCGCCACCCCGCGCAGATCCGCGAACCGGCCGATGAAATCGGCATGGAGCGCGACATAGGCGACGGACTCTCGAACCTCGCCGGCGTCCGCCAAGGCCCGGGTCAGGTGGAATCCGACCTCGGCCGTCGCCGTCTCGATCGCGAAGGCGGCGTACCAGGCGCCGCGGTCCGGACCGTTGAACCGGTTGCCGCCGGGGCGGGCATAGGCGAAGGCGGCGTTGATCAAGTTCCAGCCGGGCACATGGTAGACGAACTCGTCCGGCGACAGCGCGGGCAGCCCGCGCCTCTGGGCGGCGAGCCGGCCGTTGGTCGCGGATTCGAGGCGGGCGAGGGCCGCCGCCGCCCCCGGGTCGTCGGCGAGGGGGGCCAGCGCCGGCTCCTTGTGGTGGGACGCGTTGATCAGGCGGATCGTGTCCGGCCGCGCCAGGTCGGCAACGGGAAGCCCGGTCAAGCCCCGCCCCGCAGCGCATCCAGATAGCCCCGCACGATGCCGAAGCCGGGCAGCCCCTCCCGGCGCATGAAGGCGACGGGGCTCGACCCGCCGAAGGCCGGGTCCGCGTTCGGCCGCATCGGCCAGCCGCGCCTCAGCGGGCCGTCGAACAGGAGTTCGAGCGCCTTGAAGATGCCGAGCAGGCAGGACAGCCGCAGCATCTGGTCCTGGCCCAGCCGCGTGCCGCCGCCCGCCTTCACCCGCCCCCAGGTCGCGGGCGAGACGTCGAGCAGCGCGGCCGCGTCGTCGTTGCCGAGCCCCCAGAGCTCGACGATCCGGCGATACGCCTCCAGCGCCGCCGGCGCCAGCGCATCCCGCTCCCGCGCATCGGTGAGATCGGGGATGCCGTCCGGCGCGCCGCCGGGCGAACGCATGTCGAGCATCGAGAGGGCTCCCGGGCCAGTTCTCTCAGATGATACACAATATACGATCAAATGATCCGGGCAGCAAGGACGGTCGCCAAGGGCACCCCACACCCCGCCCCGGCGGGTCGGGCGTCACCGCGCCAGGGCCGCCACCCTCTCCCGCAGCCAGGGCACGACCTCGGCCTCGAACCAGGGGTTCTTCTTCAGCCAGGCGGTGTTGCGCCAGCTCGGATGGGGCAGGGGCAGGCACTTGGGGGTGTGGGCGCGCCAGTCGCGGACCGTCTCGGTCAGGGTGCGGCGTGCAGCCCCGCCCAGGTGGAAGCGCTGGGCGTAGGCGCCGATCAGCAGGGTCAGCGCCACATTCGGCAGATGCGCACCGATGCGCGGCTGCCAGATCGGCGCGCATTCCGGGCGCGGCGGCCTGTCCGCGCCGCGCGCGTCGGTGCCGGGGTAGCACAGGCCCATCGGCACGATGGCGAAGCGCGCGGGATCGTAGAACGCGTCCCGGTCGACCCCCAGCCAGGCCCGCAGCCGGTCGCCCGAGGGGTCGTCGAAGGGCCGGCCGCTGGCGTGCACGCGGGTGCCCGGCGCCTGGCCGATGATCATGATCCGCGCCGCCGCGTCGGCCTGGACCACCGGCTGCGGCCCGGCCGGCAGATGCGCCGCGCACAGCCGGCAGGCCCGCGCGGCGGCCAGCGCGGAGGCCAGGTCGGGATCGGGCGCCCCGCCCGCGTCGGCTCCGGCCGGGTCCTGTTCGCCCGGTGCCCGCCCGGCCGGAACGCGCTGCGGGGATCGCTCGGGCTCGCGCGTGGCGTCGTTCACTGCTATGACCTCCCACGATCTTGGGGCGAAACTCCGTCGAGAATTCCCGTAGAAAGGCCGGGCACCCGTGCAATCCCTCTCCTTCATCACCGACGGCATTGCGGCACTCACCGCATTGGACCGCACCGCTTGGGCCGAGACGGTGACGTTGGCCATGCCGCTGATTGGAGCCGGCGCGTGGCTGCTGAGGCGCCTGCACCGCACGGCCCGGCGCTTCGCGGAGGCACCGAAGGAGGACATCGCCGGATTCGCGCGACGGCGGCTCGACCGCATGGACGCCTTCACGGCGTCGCCGGTACGGATGTGGAGCTTCGCGATCTCGATCGCCATCGAGCTCGTGCCGTCTTCGATCGTGGCCCTGACGATGGTCGTCTATCCGTGGCCGTCAGGGCTCTATAGCGGCACCATGGCCGCCCTGTTCTGCGCGTTCATGTTCCTGATGCTCTGGTATGTGGGCCGGATGAGCGCCTTCTTCATGCGCCTGGCCGAGCCGGGAGAGGAATACGCCCGCCTGCGCGCCCGCGTGGACGACCGCCTGAAGGCGGCCGATGCGCCGGAGGAGGTGGCCGAGCTGCGCGCGCTGCACGCCGAGCTCGGCCGCCGGCTGAGAGCCGATCAGCGCTCCTGACCGCCCGCGCGGGCCAGCACCTCCTCCACGAACGCCGGCACCAGCTCGCTCGCCGGGCCTTCGCGCGATTCGTGGAAGAAGGACGCGCCCTCGGACGCCTCCAGGTTCAGCTCCACGCACCGGGCGCGGCCGTGGACGCGGGCCTCCTGGACGAAGCCGGCGGCCGGGTAGACCGTGCCGGACGTGCCGATCGAGACGAACAGGCCGCAGGCGGCCAGCGCCTCGGCGATGCGGTCCATCTCCAGCGGCATCTCGCCGAACCAGACGACATGCGGGCGCATCCCGCCGGTCCGCCCGCAGGCGCCGCAGGCGAGCGTCGTGGTCAGGTCCTCGCGCCAGGGCACGACCGTCTCGCAGGCCGCGCAGCGGGCCTTCAGGATCTCGCCGTGCATGTGGATGAGGGTCTCGCTACCCGCGCGCTCGTGCAGGTCGTCGATGTTCTGGGTGACCAGCAGCACGCCGCCCGGCCACGCCCGCTCCAGCCGGGCCAGCGCCGCATGGGCCGCGTTGGGCGCCACGTCGGCGGTCAGCAGGGCGCGCCGGCGGTCGTTGTAGAAGGACTGGACCCGGTCCGGGTCGCGGGCGAAGGCCTCCGGCGTCGCCACGTCCTCCAGGCGCACGCGGGCCCAGATGCCGTCGGCGTCGCGGAAGGTGTCGAGGCCCGATTCCTTGGAGATTCCGGCCCCGGTCAGCACGACGATCGGGTCGGTGGGCTTGAGGCTGTCCATCGCGGGCGTTATCTCCGACGCTCGGGGATGCGGGACGGTCGGCCGACGGCACCGCCGGCCGGCATCGTGCCCACCCGTTTCACCAGAAACGCGGGCCCGGGCCAACCCCCGCCCGCGCCGCGACCGTCGTCCGCCCGGCGCCCGCCACCGCCGCCCAGGGAACCCGCCGAGAGGGAGAGCCCGCGTGAAGGTCCTGTTCGTGTGCACCGGCAACATCTGCCGCTCGCCCACCGCCGAGAGGCTGTTCCTCCATCGCGCCGCCGAACTGGGGCTGGACGGCCGCGTGGCCGCCGACAGCGCGGGCGTGAGCGACGAGGAGCAGGGCAACCCCATCGACCGCCGCGCGGTGGCGGAGGCCGCGCGCCGCGGCGTCACCCTGCCCGACCGGCGCGCCCGGCGGATCACGCGGGCGGACTTCCAAGCCTTCGACCTGGTGCTGGGCATGACGACCGTGCATCTCTCCCGCATGGAGGCCGCCGCGCCGGCGGACGCGACGGCCCGCACCGGCCTGCTGCTCGACTACGCGCCGGCGCTCGGTCTGCGCGACGTGCCCGACCCGTGGTACGGCGGCCGCGACGCCTTCGTGCACGCCTTCGACCTGATCGAGGCCGGGGTGGACGGGCTGCTGAAGGCGATCGCGACCGGCGCCCTCTCCACCGGACGCGAGGGCCGGGCATGACGACGCGGCCGGGGATGACGGCACGGCCGGCCGGCGGCGATCCGCTGCTCGCCCGCGTGAGCGCGGCGCTGGGGGTCGAGGCTCGGGCGAGCCGACCGCTCGCCGGCGCCTCCACGGTGCGGGTCGAGCGGGTCGACCTGGCCGACGGCCGCCGTGTGGTGGCCAAGTTCGCCGACGGCCGGGGCCGCGCCGACCTGCCGCTCGAGGCCTTCATGCTGAGCGAGCTGACGCGGGAGAGCGCCCTGCCGGTGCCGGAGGTGCTGCATTCGGCCGACGACCTGCTCGTCCTCACCCATATCGACAATGACGGGCGCGGGCCGAACGCCGAGGCGCAGCGCCACGCCGCCGACCTGCTCGCCGCCCTGCACGGCAGGGCGTACGACACGTACGGCTATTCCCGGGACACGGTGATCGGCCAGCTCCATCAGCCCAATCCCCGTACGGGCCGCTGGGTCGACTTCTTCCGCGACCACCGGCTGCTGCACATGACCCTGGAGGGCCATCGCGAGGGCACGGTGAGCGACCGGCTGCGCGATCGGCTGGAGGCGCTCGCCGGCCGGATCGAGCGCTACATCGACGAGCCGACGCATCCCGCCCTGCTGCACGGCGACCTGTGGACCGGCAACGTGCTGTGCCAGGGAGGGCGCGTCGCCGGGCTGATCGACCCGGCGATCTATATCGGCCATCCGGAAATCGAGCTCGCCTTCACCACCCTGTTCGGCACCTTCGATCGCCCGTTCTTCGAGCGCTACGCCGAACGCGCACCGTTCGCGCCGGACTTCTTCGAGCTGCGCCGGGACCTCTACAACATCTACCCGCTTCTCGTACACGTACGGTACTGGGACGAATCGTACGCCCGCCCCATCGAACGGACCTTGAGCCGGCTGGGGCTGTAGGTCGGCCGGTCGCAGGCGAACCCGACGGGTCCGGAACGGGGCAGAGTGATGCGGGGCGAGCGGGAACGAGGGGCGGCGGCCGGGCGGGCTGCAGGAACACCGGACTGGCTACCGGATCACCGCCACGCGCTTCGGGCCGGGCCCGAGCCACGGCATGCAGGTTCACCGTGTTTCGACCGCCTGGGAGGAGAATGCGGCCTGCAACTTCCCCTATCAAGACCGATCCGGAGTCTCGTCAAGAAACCCGCGACCGTAGCGACGAGCCCATTGGCGCACGGCTACCGCCCGAGGCGGCATTCTGCCCATCCCCGCGCGGGCGGGGGAACCGACAACGCACTCTGGCGCGCGGCGATCAAGGTGCTCGACCGCGAAATCTACCTGCTCACGCTGCATCGCTCCCAGGACCACAACCGACGAGCATTGCGGCGCAAGGGACCGATGCTTCGCGAGGAGCTGTAGGGGTGGCAGCCGGGAGGGCTGTCCTCCCGGACTGGATACCGGGCACCTCCACACGCAAGGCGCTGCGCTCAGACAGATTCAGCGCTTTTCGGCCGCCTGGGGAAAAGATGCGCGTCGCGGCCGCCCGGATCAAGGTCGGTCGAGCTGGACGCGTCAGGGCGCCCAGGATCAACGATCGGGTCCGGGCGGCTCGTCGTACCTCGAAAGGCGGCAATCGCGGGCCCATCCCCGCGCGGGCGGGGGAACCAGCTCGCCCTCGGTCATCTGCGTGAGCGTGCGCGGCCCATCCCCGCGCGGGCGAAGGAACCTCGGCACCGGGACGGTCGTGGTGTATTTCATGAGGCCCATCCCCGCGCGGGCGGGGGAACCGCCGCCCCCGGCGCCGGCGTCACTCACCAGACCGGCCCATCCCCGCGCGGGCGGGGGACCCTGACAGAGCTGGAGTTCCACCGCCCGCGGGGTGGGCCCATCCCCGCGCGGGCGGGGAACCCTCGGCACGAAGGCGAGCGACGGCGGCGGCGGCCCATCCCCGCGCGGGCGGGGGAACCCCGGCGTCGATGACCGCGGAGGAGCGCGAACGGGGCCCATCCCCGCGCGGGCGGGGGAACCTGACGAGACGCCGCAGGCCTGGAACCTGGCCGGGGCCCATCCCCGCGCGGGCGGGGGAACCCCTGGGCCGTAAGGTCTTGATCCTATTCGATTGTCCAGGATTCGCGACACGAAAATATAACTCAATTATACGCGCGACGCGAGTGTCATCGCTGCCGGCAAGGCTCACCCGCCCAGGATGCTCTCCAGAAGTCGGCCGAAGGCGTCGACCGGGTTGTCCGGGGTCGGGTCGGCGGCGGGGAGCGGCTCGGCCGGGGCGGGATCGGGGGCCGACAGCATGACGCTGGCGCCGTCGCCGGCCGGGCCGTCGCGCTCGGGCAGGGTCTCGAGGCCCGGCAGGGGGCGGGCCGGCAGGCCCTCGGAGGCGCCGGCGACGAAATCGTGCCAGATGCGCGCCGGCAGGCCGCCGCCGGTCACCCCGTCCATGGGCGCGCCGTCGTCGTTGCCGACCCACACGCCGACCGTGTAGTCGGCGGTGAAGCCGACGAACCAGGCGTCGCGGTAGTTCTGCGACGTCCCGGTCTTGCCCGCCGCGACCCGGTCGGCGAGCCGGGCGGCGCGGCCCGTGCCCTCGGTCACCACGCCGCGCAGCATGGCGTTGAGCTCCCAGACATGCCAGGGGCGCACGACCTCCCCGGGGTCGGCGGGGTCGTGGTCGTAGAGCGACTCGCCCTCCGGGCCGCGCACCGCCGCCACGGCCCAGGGCCAGACGGCGCGGCCGTTGCGCGGCAGGGCGGCATAGGCGGCGGTGAGCTCCATCAGCGTCATCTCGCTGGTGCCCAGCGCCAGCGACAGGTCGCGGGAGAGATCGGCCGTCACACCCAGGCGGCGCGCCACGCCGACGGCCTGATCGACGCCGATCCGGTCGAGCACGCGCACCGTCGCGGTGTTGAGGCTGTGGGCCAGCGCCTCGGCCAGCGTGACCTCGCCACGGTACTCCCCGGCATAGTTGTCCGGCGACCAGCCGTCGACGGTCAGCGGCGCGTCGAGCACCCGGTCATGCGGGCGCAGCCCGTTCTCCAGCGCGGCCAGGTAGACGAAGGGCTTGAACGCCGAGCCCGGCTGGCGCATCGCCTGGGTCGCCCGGTTGAACTGGCTCTCGCCATAGGACCGGCCGCCGACCATGGCGACGACCGCGCCCCGGCCGTCGAGCGCGACCAGGGCCGCCTGGCTCGCCCCGCCGGCCGCGCCCGCGTCGGCCAGGTGGCGCGCCACGGTGGCCTGGGCCAGGCGCTGGAGCCGGGGCTCGAGCGTCGTCGTCACCGTCACGTCGGAGGGCAGGCCGCCGATCCGGTCGGGCACCCGGTCGGCCACCCAGTCGGCGAAGTAGCGGCTGCCTGCCGCGCCCGCCCGGTCGCGCGGCACAGGGGGCAGGCTGTCGGCCGCCGCCGCGTCGCCCGGCGTGATGGAACCGGCATCGACCATGGCCGCGAGCACCACGTCCGCGCGCTCGCCCGCCGCGCGCGGATCGCTCGACGGGGCGTAGCGCGACGGCGCCTTGAGCAGCCCGGCCAGGATCGCCGCCTGGCGCAGGGTGACCCGGGTCGCCGGCACGCCGAAATAGGTCCGCGCCGCCGCGTCCACGCCGTAGGTCCCGGCGCCCAGGTAGACCCGGTTCAGATAGGCGGTGAGGATCTCGTCCTTGGTGTAGGTCGCCTCCAGCCACAGGGCCAGCAGCGCCTCCTGCACCTTGCGGCGGAGCGTGCGCTCAGGCGTCAGGAACAGGATCTTGGCGAGCTGCTGGGTGATCGTCGAGCCGCCCTGGACCGTACGGCCGGCGCGCAGGTTGGCGGTGGCGGCCCGCGCGATGCCGATCGGATCGACCCCCGGATGCCAGTAAAAGCGCCGGTCCTCGATCGCCAGCACCGCGTCGATCAGGTGCTGCGGCAGTTCGGAGGCCTGGACCGACGCCCCGGTCAGCTCCCCGAAGCGGGCGAGGCCCGCCCCCTCGGCGTCGAGCACGGTGACCGCCGGGCGGCGCTCCGGCGCCTCCACGGCGTCGATGCGCGGCATGTCGTAGGCGAAGAAGGCGAGCGTGCCGGCGAGCGCCAGACCGCCCCAGATCGCCAGCACGGCCGTCCACTTGGCGAGCCAGCGACCCCAGCGCCGCCGGGGCGCGGTCGCCTGCCGGCGCCGGGCCGCCCCGGCGCGCGCGGTCCGGGCGCGCGTCGTCCGGGTGCTCGTCGCTCCGCCGC